>NZ_RYZH01000028.1 GCF_003977685.1 Tautonia sociabilis
CGGCCCGCCGATCGATTCGCCTCCGGCTCGGGTGCGACCGGGGTCGGTCGCCGATCGGGCGAGGGGAGTCGCCCGGATCCCATCACAGATAGCTAAACAGCTCTCGGAAGGCCCCTTCCTTCTTGCGGGCCTTCGCCTCGGGATCGTGGGCGACGAAGTCGTCCAGCGGCAAGGGGGGGATGGTGCGGTTCATCAGCAGTTCGATGTTGGTCAGCGGTTCGCCCTGCTCGGGGGTGACGAACAGGTAGGCGACGCCGTTGCGTCCCATCCGGCCGGTACGGCCGATCCGGTGGACGTAGTTCTCCGGGTCTTCTGGGATGTCGTAGTTGATCACGTGGCTGATGCCGGTGACGTCGATGCCCCGGCCGACCACGTCGGTGGCCACCAGCACGGGGATCTCGCCGCTCCGGAACGCCTTCATCACCTTGTCTCGGGCGGTCTGGGGCAGGTCGCCGTGGATGGTGGCCACGCCCTTGACGACGCGATTGATGCGAGCGGCCAGGCGATCGGCCCCGCGTTTGGTGCGGGTGAAGACGATGCACTGCGTCGGCTTCTCCTTGCGAAGCAGGTGCAGCAGCAGCTCGGTCTTCCGGTCCTGGTCGACGGTGACGTAGAACTGGTTGACGGTTTCGGCCGAGGGCTCGTCCTTGGAGAGGAGCAGCTCCACCGGCTCGAACATGTACGTGTCGGCCAGGCGCCGGATCTCCGGATCGATGGTGGCCGACAGGAGCAGCGTCTGGTGCGGGTCGGGGACCCGTCGGAGGATTTTCTCGATGTCGGGCCGGAACCCGATGTCGAGCATGCGGTCGGCCTCGTCCAGGACGACGTGGACCACGTCGCCGAGGTACAGGCTGCCGCGTCGGATGTGGTCGATGACGCGACCTGGGGTGCCGACGACGATGTCGACGCCGCGCTGCAACGCCCGAAGCTGCTTGTCGATCGGCTGCCCGCCATAGACGGCGCAAATCGCCACGTCGTGGTTGATCGCCAGCTTCTCCAGCTCGGCAACGATCTGCTGGGCGAGTTCGCGGGTCGGAGCGAGGATCAGGGCCTGAGGCCCCTTGCCGCGCTCCTCCAGCATCTCGATCAGCGGGATGCCGAAGGCGGCGGTCTTGCCGGTGCCGGTCTTGGCCTGGCCGATCACATCATTGCCGTCCAGGGCCTCGGGGATGACGGCGGCCTGGATGGGAGAGGGGGTGACGTAGCGGGCGCGGCGCAGGGAATCGAGCATCTCGGGGCTCAGCCCCAGGTCGGAGAAGCCGGGTTCCGGCTCCTCGGCGGCTCGCTGGATCAAACAGGACCTCCTCGTGGGGGATGGTCGAGGGAAGAGGAAGGATCAGGCGTACGGTGACGCCCTGATGGTACAGATTTTCGCGATCTTTCCACCGTACTTCCAGAGGCGGCCCCGGTCAAGTCCGATCGATGGGACGATGGGACCTTCCCGGGCGGCTCTTGCGGGGCGCCCCGCGCCGCCGATAGGCTTTTTCTCTGGGTACGAACGATCCCTTCGGGCGGTTCGGCCGGGCCTCACCCCCATCCGGGCCGGCCCCCGGCGAGGATACCTCTTCCTGGCCTTCGGGAGTGCGAGAGCGATGGCCGACCAGACCCCCGCCAGCGGCGACATCCAGCAGAAGTATCGCCAGTTTCTGGATCTGATGCCCCTGACGATCGCCCTGGCCGGCCTGCCCCCCAGCGAGGGGCGGCTGTTCAACGAGGAGCAGATCGAGGCGAGGGCCATGACGGTCCGCCACGCCTACCGGGTCGCCAAGGCAACCGTCCGGGAACTGCTGGGCGGGTCGTAAGAGGCGTGAGGAGGGGTCCGCCTTGGGCCGGCCGGGGGGGCCGATTCCCCCCCTTGGGCGCTGGCCCGTCGCCGTCGGGGAGCCGATATGAAAGCCGTGGCGGCCGGGGCCCACCGGCCCGATCCGAGCCGCCGCGTCGGACCGAGACCGACTCCCCACTCGCGAAAGGCCAACCCTTGATGACGACGCACCCCTCGGAGCCCCGGCCCCGGCGACGGCTCCGGGCCATGCTGGTTGGGCTGGGCCTCGACGACGTCGACGCGACCCGGCGGATCATCAACGGCGAGCAATGTCTCGTCCTCGGCGGCTCGGAGCAGACCCACGCCGAGCTGCTCGAAACCGTGCTCCGGCTCGAATCCGAGCTCGAACGCCGCGACCGCAGCCTCGGCGAGGTTTCTCCCGCCGAGCTGGCCGACATCGCCTGGCGCATCGACTCCCCCGAGCTGCACCGCATCGCCCTCCGCCTGCACCATGAGCTGCACCGCCGCGGCCTCAGCTTTCATGAGTCAACCGCCGAGCAACTGACCGAGATCGTCCTCGGCGACGATCACTGATCGGCGCCGATCGGAGAACGGGCCGAGGCCTCGAGGGCCCGGAGCGGGGCGAATCCGATCCACCTCCACTCGCCCCCGCTCCTCCCCTCGGAGCCCCGCCGCCAGGCTCGACCGGACCCGGATCCCGCCCCGAGCGGGTCAATCCCGGGCCGGAGTCCCTCGGTTGAGCACCTCCTCGGCGTCCAGCCGGAAGAGGCCCCGAGCATTCCGGGTCGTCGCCTCCGCCAGCGTCTCGAACTCCAGGCCGCGCAGCTCGGCGATCCGGGCGCAGGTCACGGCCACCCGGGAGGGCTCGTTGGTCTTCCCCCGGAACGGATGCGGGCTCAAGTACGGGCTATCGGTCTCGACAAGGAGCCGGTCCAGAGGGATCCGAGCAGCGACCTGCCGCAGCGGATCGAGCGTCGGGTTCCGGAAGGTGATCATCCCCGCGATCGACAGGTGCAGCCCCAGTGCGAGGAACGCCTGGGCATCGTCCCACGTCCCGGTGAACGAGTGCAACACCCCCGAGATCGGCCGGCCGAGCCGTTCGAGCTGGGCGATGATCTCCTCCTCGCACTGCCGGCAATGGATCACAACGGGCAACCCCCGATCGGCCGCCAGCGCAAGGTGACGATCGAACTCCTCCTGCTGCTGGGGAAACGGGGTGTGGTCCCAGTAGCGATCCAGGCCCGTCTCCCCAACCGCCACGACCCCGGGCTCCCCGACGAGCGATACCACCTGCTCCCAGTCCCCCGGCCTCGCCTCGGCGACGTGGTTCGGCTGGATCCCCACCGCCGAGAACACCCCCCTCCTCGACCCCGAGAGCCGGACGACCTCCCGGCTCGAATCGGCCGTCGTGCCGATCGCCACAACCTGCACGACCCCCGCGTCGATCGCCCGAGCCAGCACGGCGTCGAGCTCCTTCGAGAGCCTCGGATCGTCCAGATGAGCGTGTGTATCGACCAGTCGGGCCGCTCGATCCGGGCCGACGGTTGGTTCCTCGACTGCCACTCCCCCGCTCCTCTCGAACCATCGTGACTGCGATCCGCTCCGACCTCCGCCCGAGCCCTCGAGGGCGCTCCCCCGAGCCGCTCTCTCCACTCAGGCAGGATCTCCCGGATCCTGGAATCCCGGGTGCGTCCGGGAGGCCCCCCCCATCGTCCTCCTCCCCTCCCGGTTCGTCGAGCTCGACCGGCGATCACTCGATCGGCTCGTAAACGCCTGATCACGGAATCGACTCCCGGCCCTCCGCGACGCGACGGCCGGCGATTCGGCCCATTCGCTCCAGTCCTCTCATGGTGCGCAGTCTGTATTCTTGCGATGGCTCTCGTGGCTGACCAGGCGACCCGGGGACGATCCCGGTCCCTCTCCTGGGGAGCGCGGACGGCCGCCGGAGCAGGGTCCTTCCGGCCGCTTGACAGCCGGCGGAGGACGTCGATAGAGTAAGCAAGTGGGTCGAGGTTGGTGCGATGCGCCTCGGCTCCGGGTTGGGGCGTCCTTCCGGCTCCGGATTCGCTCGCCGTCGCGAGTCTTCGGCGACGATGATCCCCTCCGGTCGATCGTCACCGGAGGGCCCGGATCGGTCGAGGTCCAACGACGCTGCGATCGCGGCGTCCGGTTGCACCGCGGTGGTCGGGCCCGTCGGAGAGCCCCCATCGTCGCGCACCGGAGGGTCGGGACGCCGCCGCGAGGCCGGTCCCGCCACTCGCGTCGGAGGAGTTGGATGAGCGTCGATCTGGTCCGGATCGTGGATAGTATCCACCGAGAGAAGAACATCCCCAAGGAAGTCCTCTTCGAGGGCTTGCAGTCGGCGCTGGCGACCGCCGCCCGGAAGCACTATCCCGACGCCAACGACATCCAGGTCACGATCGATCCCGAGACGGGGAGGATCGCCACCCTCAAGGACGGGGAATCGGTCGAGCCGCCGGATTTCGGCCGGATCGCCGCCCAGACCGCCAAGCAGGTCATCATCCAGAAGATCCGGGAGGCCGAGCGCGACACGCTCTTCGACGAGTTCGACGTTCTTCGCGGCGAGATGGTCACCGGCACCATCCAGCGCTTCGAGGGGGGGGCCGTCACCGTCAATCTGGGGAAGACCGACGCCCTGCTCCCCCGCAGCGAGTCGATCCCCGGCGAGAGCCACCATCCCGGCGAGCGGGTCCGCGCCATTGTGCTGGACGTGCGCAAGGTCGGGCAGCGCGTGAAGATCATCCTCAGCCGCACCCACCCCGATTTCGTCCGCCGCCTCTTCGAGTTGGAGATCCCCGAGATCGCCGACCAGACGATCCAGATCCGGGCCCTGGCTCGGGAGGCCGGCTATCGCTCGAAGGTGGCCGTCAGCTCGCTCGACCAGAAGGTCGACGCCGTCGGCGCCTGCGTCGGCGTTCGGGGGACCCGCATCAAGAACATCGTCGACGAGCTGGGCGGCGAGCGCATCGACATCGTCCGCTGGAACGACGCGCTGCAGGTGCTCATCCCCAACGCCTTGCAGCCGGCCGAGATCGAGGAGGTGCTGCTCTGCAACCTGCTTGGTCGCGCCATCGTCCTGGTCCGAGACGACCAGCTCTCCCTGGCCATTGGCCGCCGCGGTCAGAACGTCCGGCTGGCGTCGAAGCTCGTCGGCTGGGACATCGAGATCATGACCGGCGAGGAGCTCGACGAGCTGATCGACAAGGCCGTCGGCCAGTTCTCCGCGCTGGAGGGGTGTGACACCGACCTGGCCAACCGCCTTGTCGAGCAGGGCATCCTCAGCTACGACGACCTGTCGATCATGGAGATCGACGACCTGGTGAACACCATCGAGGGTTTGGACGAAGAACTCGCACGGTCCCTCGTCTCCCAGGCCGAGCAACTGGCCGAGCAGGCCGAGCAGGAAGAGCTGCCGCGCCGCAAGGGAGGCCGTCCCGCCGCCGCTGCTCCGGCCCCCGAGTCCGAGGCCCCCACCCCCGAGGAGTCGGGCGCCGAGGGAATCGCCACCGACCAGCTCCCGTCCCCCCTCGAGGAGGAGCCGGAGCGCGACCCGACCCGGGAAGCCGGTGTCGAATCCGAATTGGGCGAGGCGGAGGAGCCCTCCCTGGAGGAGGTTTCCCCGGACCTGGAGCCCGACGGCGAGGAGGCGGCCTACGGGTCGCATGACCTGGACCTGGCCGACGAGGCCGGCCACCTCGAACACCGGGGGCACGAGGTGACGCATCCCCCGGTCGACGAGGAGAACCCCGAGGACGACCTGCAGGACGAGACGGGAATCCGCCCCAGCACCATCCTGACCGATCGGGCCGACCACCGGCCCCCGACCAAGGCCACCGCCGAGGCAGGGGATCGAACGGCCCCCCCGCCCCCCCCGACCGACGCCCCCTCGACCGCCGAGGCCGAGACCCCGGGGCCGGACTCTCCGGAGCCTACCGAGATGGATCCCAATCAGCCATGACCCCCGCGACGGTCCCCCTACGACCGCCGCGCGCCGATCGCGACGCCCCCGCCGCCCCCCCCTCCTGAGCTTCGCACCGGGCCAACCCGGCCGCGTTGCGGGCGGGAGGACCGGGAAATTGGCCTGGCACGAGCGGTCGGTCGAGACCACAATACCGACCGGGCCGCCCCGATCGTCAGGGAGCGTGCCAAGCCTGGAGGAGGAGCCGTTGTCCGCGAAACTACGTGTCCATGAGCTGGCGAAGGAACTCGGGCTGGACAAGGCCAAAGACCTGATCGATCGGATCCAAGAATGGGGACTGGACGTTAAGCCCAGCGCCGTGGCCGGAGTCGACGAGGAAACGGCCGACGAGATCCGGCGGCGCATGCACGCCGATCAGCCCGCGGCGGCTCCCCGAGCAGCCGCCGGCACGCCTCCCACACCGACCCCCGCACCCACAACCGCATCGGAATCGGAATCGGCCCCGAAGACCCCGACCGCGGAGGCCCTCGCCATCAGCCCGACCGCCGCCTCTCCCCGGACCGCGGAGGCTGCCGCGAACGCGAGCGCCCCGGCCCCTCCGTCCTCCCGGCCGTCTCAGACTCCCCCCGCCGCGGAGCCTCCCACGCCGACCGGGACCGAGGCCCGTCCAGGGCCCTCGTTGTCCCAACCTCCGGCCGGCCCCGCCCCCAGGCCCTCCCCCCCCATGTCGCAGACCCCCCCGACCCAGGCTCCTCGGCAGGCCGGCCCCCTGGCCGGACACACCCGAACCGGTTCCGGCTCCCGTCCCGCCGGATCACACCCGACCGGTCTGGCCGGTGGCGGGATGGGCGAGCCCCCCCGACCCCGGCCCGGCGGCTCCCCTCCCCAGCAGGGGCACCGGCCGCTGGAGCGGGGCGACTACATCGGCCCAGCCGGCACCCGCCCAGTCTCCTCGGGGCGACCCGCCCCGGCGGGCCCTCCCCGTCGTCCCGGCGAGGGCGGAGGCGAGGGACGCCGCCCCGGCGGCCGCCCGCTTCCTCCGGTCGCCTCCGGCGGCGGCGGCCGTCCCCTGCCCCCCGTGGCCTCTCCCGGCGGCCCCCCCAAGCGCCCGGAAGGCCCCCGGCCCGGCGGCCCGGCCCCCGGCGGCCACGTCCAGCCCCAGCGCCGCTTCACCCGGGAAGAGATGCTGGAGATGATGCGGCGCGGGCAACTGCCCACCGCTCCTCCCCCTCCCGGTCGGGAAGCAGCCCGGGGCCCTCGGCCCGAAGGGGGCCCGGCGGTCCCTCCGGTCGGACTGCCCACCGGCCCGACCCCCCGCGGCTCCGTCCCCGGCGGCCACGCCCGGGGCAAGGGAGCCGACTTCGAAGACGAGGAACGCAAGGGGAAGGGGGGCGGCGTTGGCGGCCGCTTCGGCGGCGCCACCGACCGCGCCGGCCGCCGCAAGGCCCGACAGGAACGCGCCAAGGACCGCGTCGCCTCCCCGGTCCCCGCCGCCGCGCTGCTTGACTCCGACGAGGACGGCGGGCGCCGCCGCGGCCCGAAGCGGCATAAGAGCCGAGGAGCCGCCGTCACCCCCCGAAAGACCTCCGCCGAGATCGAGCCGCCTATCACCCTCCGCTCCCTCTCCGAGGCCATCGGCATCAAGGCCAACCAGCTCATGCGCCGGATGATGGACCTCACCGGCCAGCTGGTGACCATCAACACCACACTCGACGAGGACGCCGCCATCGAGCTGGCTCTGGAATTCGGTGTCGAACTGGCGATCGTCCGGGAAGAAACCGCCGAGGATCAGTTCGATCGGCTCCTCGAGGACGCCCGGGCCGAGGAAACCGCCCCCGAACACCTCCAGCCCCGCCCTCCGATCGTCACCATCCTCGGCCACGTCGACCACGGCAAGACCTCGCTGCTGGACTACATCCGCAAGGCCAACGTCGTGGCCAGCGAGACCGGGGGCATCACCCAGCACATCGGCGCCTACCAGGTCGAGCAGGACGGCCGCCGAGTGACCTTCGTCGACACCCCCGGCCACGAGGCCTTCACGGCCATGCGGGCCCGAGGGGCGAACGTCACCGACATCGCCGTGGTGGTCGTCGCCGCCGATGACGGCGTCATGCCCCAAACCAAGGAGGCGATCGCCCACGCCAAGGCCGCCGGCGTCCAGATCGTCGTCGCCCTGAACAAGATCGACCTGCCCGGCGCCGAGGGGAACGTCAACCGCATCCTCGGCGAGCTGAGCGCCGAGGGACTCATCCCCGAGGAATACGGCGGCGACGTGCCGGTCGTCCGCACCTCGGCCGTCTCCGGCCAGGGCGTCGACGACCTGCTGGCGACCCTGGCCACCATCGCCGAGGTCTACGAGTACAAGGCCAACCCCGACCGCCCCGCCACCGGCACCTGCCTGGAGGCCGAGATCTCCGAGGGGCGCGGCGTCATCGCCACCGTGCTCGTTCAGGACGGCACCCTCCGCGTCGGCGACGCCATCGTCTGCGGCGAGGGGTTCGGCCGCGTCCGAGCCCTCTTCGACGACCAGGGCCGCTCGATCCAGGAGGCCGGCCCCTCCACCCCCGTCGAGATCTCCGGCCTGGACGCCGTCCCCACCGCCGGCGAGAAGTTCGCCGTGCTCGAGGACATCAGCCAGGCCCGAGAGGTCGCCGAAACCCGCCGGACCCGCTCCCGGGGCGCCAGCCTCGGCGAGACCAAGGCCATCACGCTGGAGAACCTCTACAGCAAGATGGCCGAGCAAAAGGTCAAGAGCCTCAACGTCATCCTCAAGGCCGACGTCCAGGGCTCGCTCGAGGCGTTGATCAAGGAGATCGACAAGCTCGAGAACGACGAGGTCCCCGTCCGCATCCTCCACCGCGGCGTCGGCGGGATCACCGAGAGCGACGTCATGCTGGCCGACGCCAGCGAGGCGATCGTCATCGGCTTCCGCGTCGCCCCCGAGGACCGGGCCGTCAGCCTCGCCGAGGAAAAGCAGATCGATATCCGTCGATACGACATCATCTACCAGGTCTCCGACGAGATCAAGCAGGCCATCGAGGGCCGGCTCGAACCGGAGATCAAGGAGGTCCACCTCGGCCGCGCGGTCGTCCGCCAGGTCTTCAAGATCTCCCGGGGCGGCGCGGGCACCGTCGCCGGCTGCTTCGTGACCCAAGGGGTCATCGAGCGCAACGCCCAGGCCCGGATCATCCGGGAAGGTCGAGAGATCTACAAGGGTGCCATCGAGGCCCTCCGCCGCTTCAAGGACGACGTCCGAGAGGTTCGCGAGAACTTCGAGTGCGGCATCAAGATCGCCAAGTTCGACGACATCAAGGTCGACGACGTCATCGAGGCCTACCGCGTCGAGGTCATCCGCCGTACCCTCTGACCTCCCCCGCCCCCGACCCCCGGCCCCTCCCCCCGCCCCCCTTCCGGCGCGGGGAGGGGTCGAGTCGTCCCGGGCCGGCCTGAGCACCGCCGCCGCATCCGACGCATCCGCATCGCAACGACCGCCCGAGGCCCCTCCCCATGCCCTCGCACCGCATCGAGCGCCTGAACGAGGCCGTCCGCGAGGTGGTCTCCTCAGCCGTGCTCTTCGAGGTCGCCGATCCCCGCGTCCAGGGCGTCACCGTCCTGAACGCCGAGGTCGCCGCCGACCTGAAGCACGCCACCGTCTTCGTCTCGGTCATGGGGGACGAGGGGAAACAAAAGCTCGCCCTCCGAGGCCTCCAGTCCGCCGCCGGCTTCCTTCAGTCCCGGCTCGCCTCCCGGTTGAAGACCCGATACACCCCCTTGCTCTCCTTCAAGCTCGACCAGGGCGTCAAGCGGTCGGTCGCCATGTCCCGACTCATCGACGAAACCCTCGCCGCCGACCGCCGCGCCCGGGGAGAGCCCGACCCGACCGAAGCGGGCGTCCAACCCTCCGTCGAGGACTCCTCCGAGCCCGTCCCCTCACCCTCGGCCGACGGTGATGTGGATGTTCACCTTGCGGTCGACACCGACACCGACACCGAATCCCCCGGGGCCGATCGCCTTCCCGCCGAGTGATCCCCCGGCTCCCGACTCTTCGACCCGATCTCGCTCCGGACCCCAAGACACTCATGGCCGCACCCAGCAAGTCGCAATTGCTCGACAAGATTCAACCCCCGCTGGCCAAGCACTATCAGCTCGGCCCGAGCGAGGCGAAGATGTCGGTGCTGGAAGCGGTCCTCTTCGGGATCTGCCATGAGGGCACCACCCGGGAGCAGGCCAACCAGGCGATGAGCCGCTTCCGAGACACCTTCTTCGACTGGAACGAACTCCGCGTCAGCTCCGTCGAGGAGATTCGAGACACCCTCTCCGGACTGCCCGACCCCGAGGGCAAGGCGCAACGCATCCGAAAGTTCCTCCGGCAGCTGTTCACCCGGACCTACAAGTTCGACCTCGACCACCTGGGCAAGAAGCCGCTCAAGGAGTCGATCAAGTCCCTCCAGGAATTCGAGGCGCTGAGGTCCGACTTCGTGCTCGCCACCGTCGTCCAGCAGGCGCTCGGCGGCCACGCGATGCCGGTCGATGAACCGATCGCCCGGGTCCTGACCCGCCTCGGCTTCGCCGACGAGGGGACTCCCGCCGAGGCGATCCGGGGCTCCCTGGAGCGCGCCGTGCCCAAGGCCCGCGGTCCTCAGGTCCTCGGCCTGCTCGAAGAACTCGCCCACGATACCTGCGTTGCGAACGATCCGCGTTGCGTCGCGTGTGTGGTCGTCAAACTGTGTCCGACGGGCCAGACTCGGCTGGCCGCTGCCAAAGCCGCCCCCGCCGCCAGGTCCGCCTCCGACGCCAAAGTAGCTTCCGAGGCCGCTGCCGCCACCGGTCGCCGACGCTCCTCGCCCTCGGGCGATGGCGAGGCCAAGCCCGCCCGAAGTCGCGCTCCCCGTTCCAAGTGAGCCCGGTCGCCGCGGCGCGCGGCGGGACGACCATCGGCGCCGGAACCGTTTCCTGAGCACCGATCGGCTTCCCGCTTCCATCCAATCTGGCTCCATCGCGCTCGAACCGACAACCCGCGGGCAAGCCGCCTCGGAGAGTTCTCCCTCGCGCTCGCCGAGGCGCTGCCCTCTCGGCTCTCGATCCCTTCCATCCTCCCGGCTCGATGGGGATCCCCTCATCGATCCCGTACCCCCGTGTCTCCTCGCCGCGACCGGAACGGAGATCGCGAGGCGGTCCTCCCCCGGCGGTTCGCCGCGCCCGGAGGGCCCGAGCCACCCGCATCGGCGTTCCCGTCGATCGCGTTCCGCCGCGCGGCACCCCCGGCGGTTGGCTCTTCTCTTCCGCCTCGCGTCATCGCTCGTGCTCCCTCCCACCGACCTCAACGAGCGAAGCGGGTTCGAGGATCGCACAGCCGCCAGGGCCTGATGCGCGGCGCTTGTGGAATTTTTTGCTGTGTTTCTCTCGACGAACGAGCGGACCGGCCTACAACACCGACGGCCGATCGAAGAACTCGCTTCGGGGGGGGCTTCGATCGGAACGAACGATTTGCGCATCCGATAGGCTGCGACCAAGGAGATCGACTTATGCGCACATTCGCCGCTCTTGCGTTCGCCCTTTCGCTCAGCGCTCCGGTCTTCGGCCAAGAGAAGACGATCGTCGAGACCGCGGCCGGCAACGACGCCTTCAGCACGTTGGTCGCCGCGGTCAAGGCGGCGGACCTCGTCGAGGTGCTCTCCAGCGAGGGGCCATTCACCGTCTTCGCCCCGACCAATGAGGCGTTTGCGAAGCTGCCCGAGGGGACGCTCGACGATCTGTTGAAGCCGGAGAACAAGGAGAAGCTGGCGACGATTTTGAAATACCACGTCGTTCCGGGGAACGTCCTGGCCGCCGACGTGGTCAAGCTCGACGGGGAGAAGGTCGCCACCGCCGCCGGCCCGAAGGTCACGATCAGCGTCTCCGGAAACACGGTGCGCGTCGATCAGGCCAAGGTGGTCCAGACCGACATCGCCTGCTCCAACGGCGTGATCCACGTGATTGACACCGTGATCCTCCCCCCCGCTGAAACGCCGTCCAAGTAAGCAAGCAACGATCCGATCGTCGCGGTCGGACCCCGTACTGAACCGCATCGGAACGTGAATGGCCCGCTCACCGCTCATCGGGGTGAGCGGGCCGTCGTTGTTGATGCCGGTCGGACGAGGCACCGTCTTGACGCGGAGCGTCCCGATTCAAGATACTCCTCCTGATGACCTGTCATCGAACGGCCAACTGACCCCCACCGCGCTTTGGCTGTCCCTCCTCGAGACGGCTCGCTCCCCCTCCGGATCGGGCCGGAGTCGCTCGCCCTCCTGGACACAACGCCCGCTGGAATCGTCAAGAACGCCCTCCGAGTCGGACACCGAAATCGAACGCTTTCATGCTCTGGCATCTCCAAATCGATCCGGCCCCTGGCCTCTCCGACTCGGAAGGGCACCGGGTGGCCGCCGAGGCCGCCGATCTCGGCCTTCCCGGCCCCTGGTCCGTCCGATCCGCCCGGGGGTTCCTCATCGAGGGTGACCTCGACGAATCCGACTTGCGTCGGGCCGCCGAGCAGGTGCTCGCCGACCCAATCGTCGAGACGTTCACGATCGCGCCCTGCCGGGCCGAGGGCGGGGCCCGGGCCCGGGCCCGGAACGGAGGCGATTCCTCGATCGTGCACGTGCTCCCCCGCCCCGGCGTCACCGACCCGGTGGCCGAGAGCGCCCGGGCCGTCCTCCGAGGCCTGGGGCTGGCCGTCGCCGAGGTCCGGTCCGTCCGCTCCTACACCCTCGAAGGCCCGGCCGACGCCCTGCCGGCGCTCATCCGTCGAGTGCTGGCCAACGACGCCGTCGAGGTCGCGGTCGTCGGCGAACTGGCCCTCGACCACCTCGGCCAGGGGAGGCCCTACGCCTTTCGTCGCATCGAGATCCCCCTGCGGTCCATGGATGATGCCGCGCTGATGCGGACCAGCCGAGAGGGGCAGCTCTCGCTCTCAATCGACGAGATGAGGACCATCCGAGACCACTTCCTCGACCTCGGCCGAGACCCCACCGACGCCGAGCTGGAAACCATCGCCCAGACCTGGAGCGAGCACTGCTCGCACAAGACCCTCCGCGGCCGGGTCGAGTTCGACGGCGAGATCATCGACAACCTCCTGAAGCAGACGATCTTCAAGGCCACCAAGGACCTCGAGGCCGACGGCCTCGACTGGCTGGTCTCGGTCTTCGAGGACAACGCCGGGGTCATCCGGTTCGACGACGACCACGACGTCTGCTTCAAGGTCGAGACCCATAACCACCCCTCCGCCATCGACCCGTACGGCGGCGCCAACACCGGCATCGGCGGCGTGATCCGGGACCCGATGGGCACCGGGCTCGGCGCCAAGCCCATCTGCAACACCGACGTCTTCTGCGTCGCCCCCCCCGACTTCCCCGCCGAGGCCCTCCCCGGCGGCGTTCTCCACCCTCGACGCGTCCTCAAGGGCGTGGTGGCCGGCGTCCGAGACTACGGGAACCGCATGGGCATCCCGACCGTCAACGGCGCCGTCGTCGCCGATGAGCGCTACCTGGCCAACCCTCTGGTCTTCTGCGGCACGGTCGGGGTCCTCCCCCGGGGGAAGGCGTTCAAGTCGGTCGAGCCGGGGGACCGGATCGTCGCCCTGGGCGGGAGGACCGGTCGGGACGGCATCCACGGCGCCACGTTCAGCTCCGCCGAGCTGACCGGCGAGAGCGAGGAACTCTCCGGCGGCGCCGTCCAGATCGGCAACGCGATCACCGAGAAGATGGTCCTCGATGCGCTGCTCCGAGCCCGGGACCTCGGCCTCTATCGAGCCGTCACCGACTGCGGAGCCGGCGGCTTTAGCTCCGCCGTCGGCGAGATGGGGGCCGCCCTCGGGGCCGAGGTCGACCTGGAGAAGGCCCCGCTCAAATACGAAGGGCTCTCGTATACCGAGATCTGGATTTCCGAGGCCCAGGAGCGGATGGTGCTGGCCGTCCCCCCCGAGCACCTCGAGGAACTGGTCGCGCTCTGCGCCTCCGAGGGGGTCGAGGCGACCGACCTCGGCCGATTCGTCGACACCGGCCGCCTGACGCTCCGCTATCACGGCCAGGTCGTCGGCGACCTCTCGATGCGGTTCCTCCACGAGGGGCGGCCGAAGGTTGTCCGCAAGGCCACCTTCTCCCCTCCCCCGGAACGGCCCGTCCCCCTGCCCGATCGCGACGACTACACCCCCGACCTGCTTGCCCTGCTGCACGACTGGGACGTCTGCTCCAAGGAGTGGATCATCCGCCAGTACGACCACGAGGTCCAGGGCCGCACGGTCCTCAAGCCGCTGGTCGGTCCTCGGGAGGAGGGGCCGGGGGACGCCGCCGTGGTTCTCCCCGTCCGGGGGTCGAACCGGGGGCTCGCCGTCGGCTGCGGGCTGAATCCCCGGTACGGCGACCTCGACCCCTACGCCATGGCCGGCAACGTCATCGACGAGGCCATTCGCAACGTGGTCGCCGTGGGTGCCGACCCCGATCGGATCGCCCTGCTCGATAACTTCTGCTGGGGCAATCCCGAGCGTCCCGAGACGCTCGGCTCGCTCGTCCTGGCCGCCCAGGGCTGCCACGACCTGGCCCTCTCCTACCGGACCCCCTTCATCTCCGGCAAAGACAGCCTCTACAACGAATACTCCCACGAGGGGAAGAGCCTGGCGATCCCGCCGACCCTGCTGATCTCCGCCATCGGCCAGGTCCCCGACGCCCGCCGATGCGTCACGATGGACCTGAAGGAGCCCGGCAATACGCTGCTCCTGGTCGGCCAGACGAGGGAAGAGCTGGGAGGGTCCTCCTACCTGAAGATCCTCGGCCTCTCCGGAGGCCTCGTGCCGAAGGTGGATCCCCCGACCGGCCTGGCCACCTTCCGGGCGCTCTTCTCCGCGATCGCTCGGGGCCTGATCCGCTCCTGCCACGACCTCAGCGAGGGGGGCCTTGCCGTCTCGGTCGCGGAGATGTGCCTGGCCGGAGGACTCGGGGCCGAGGTTTCCCTCCGAGACGTCCCCTGCCCCGACTCCGCCGCGATCGACCCGGTGCTGCTCTTCTCCGAGTCCCCGTCCCGATTCCTGATCGAGGTTCGGCCCGCCGACGTGTCCGACGTGCTGGATCTCTTCGCTGGCCTTCCCGTGGGCCGGCTCGGTTCGGTCTCCGACCCCGGCGCCGGTCCTCCCCGACTGGTCGTCCGGGGGCTCCAGGAGACGACCTTGATTGATGCGACCGTGTCCGAACTCCGGGCACGCTGGCTCCGTCCGATCAATGATCATGGTTTTGATCCTGTCATCCATCCTCCTCTGAACCGGTGACCCGCCCGGAAGGATCGCGCCGATGCAGCGCTTCGTCACCTTCGTCGACGGCTCGAATCTCGACGGCGTCCTGAAGCACCTGAACCTCCGCGTCGACGACTACGGCTCGTTCTATCGCTACATTTTTGAGCAGAGCGTCAGCCACTGGGGCCGCACCTTCGCCGAGGGCGCCCCCTGGGCCTCGGCCCAGCACGCCCGGATCTACTGGTACGTCGTCGGTAAGATGGACGAGTGGGACCTCAACGACTCCAAGGCCGAGAACCGGCTGCGCAACCGCTTCGAGCTCAACCCCCGCCTTCGGGACAGCTACATCGAGGACGTCATCCGCAAGCAGCCCGACGTCCCCCCCGAACGCCGACTCGACGAGGCCTGGGCCCTCTGCTTCGCCGAGACCCGAGACTGGTACGAGGGCAAGCGCCGCGCCCTGGAGCGCAAGAAGCGCTTCTATCACGGCGTCCAGTCGGCCACCGACTTCGTCGAGATCCGCCAGGAGGGGCACTGGAAGGTCGACCTGCTGCACCACAACCTCACGGAGAAGGGGCTCGACACGAGCATGGCCGTCGACATGGTGGCCCTCCAGGACACCTACGACATCGCCCTGCTCATCTCCGGAGACGCCGACGGCATCCCCGGCATCAACTACGTCAAGAACCGGTCCAAGCACGTTGGCGTCGTCGAGTTTCGGCGCGGTTCCCGGGACGACTCGCTCAAGGGAGCCAGCTCCCGCCTGAAGATCGCCGCCGACTTCGTCGTGCAGATCTACGAGGCCGACCTGCTCCGCCACGACCTGTCCTATCGCGCCAACCCCGATTACGACGCCTCGTCCGACTACTAGAGAGCGGCCCCGGGCCGCGACCGCATTCTCGGCCAGACCCCGTCGAACGGCCGTACCGACCTCGGCTCCGACGAGGACTGAGCCCCGCCGATCGTGGTCGTCGTCCGCTCGGGGTTGCTCCCGCCCCCTCCCCTCGGCCTCCGACTCGGGGGGAGCACCGGACCTCATCGCTCCCCCAGGGTCCGGGAGCTTGCCGGGGTCGACCGGCGCGCCCTGCCCGCCCTTCGGTTGAGTCTCGACCCGCCGATTTCCCATCCTCGCCCCTCGCCGACGACACGGACATGAGCACCCCCCGAGCGATCGTCCTCCGGGCCCCCGGCACCAACTGCGACGAGGAGACGGTCGCCGCCTGGGAGCGCGCCGGCGCCGAGGCCGAGACAGTCCACGTCGACCGCCTGCTCGAACGCCCCAAGTCCCTCGACGCCTTCGGCATCCTGACCCTCCCGGGAGGCTTCAGCTACGGCGACGACCTCGGCGCCGGCCGGATCCTCGCCACCCGGCTCGGGGCGCTGGACGAGGCGCTCCGGCGGTTCCACGACCGAGGAGGCCTGATCCTCGGCATCTGCAACGGCTTCCAGGTGCTCGTGAAGGCCGGCCTGCTCCCCGGCCCGAGCCGGGCCACGATCACCCAGAACGACTCCGGCCGGTTCGAGTGCCGCTGGGTCCGCCTCGTCCGTTCCCCCGGCGCCCGATCCCCGTTCCTCCCCGACGACGCCCCGATGGAGTTGCCCGTCGCCCACGGCGAGGGGAAGTTCGTGGCCGAGAGCGCCGACGCCCTCGAGGCGCTCGACCGATCCGGTCAGCTCGCCCTCCGGTACGCCGACGAGCACGGCCTCCCCACCGAGTCGTATCCGGCCAACCCCAATGGCGCCCCCCGAGGTGTCGCCGGCGTCGTCGACCCAACCGGCCGCATCTTCGGCCTGATGCCGCACCCGGAGCGGTTCATCGAGTTCATCCAGCACCCGAGGTGGACCCGGCTCCACCCGAGGCCCGAGGGGGACGGCCTCCGGATCTTCCGGGGGGCGGTCGACGCGATCCGATAAGCCCCCCCGGGGCCTCCCCAGCGGCGGACGAGCCCCCGGTCGACCTCTCCGCCCCGAGATCGCCTCGGGTCGAAGACTCCTCTCGAGCGCTCTTATCGGTCGGTCGGCGATTCCGGCGCCGACTCTCCCTGAGGGGAGGCGCCCTCCCGGTCGGCCATCGCGTCCAGCTCGGAGAGAGAAAGCCGGATGCTGACGATGTACGGGGGCTCCCCCTCGTCCCAGTGCCCATAGGTCGTCGTCACGATGGTTCCGTCCGGCAGGACCTCGACCCCGGGGTAGGCGCAATCGACCCCCTTCGTGTTGTCCATGAGCCGGACGCGGTACTGCCCCGACCGGCCCTGGATGATGTCGTCGAAGGTGCCCACCCAGGCGACCCAGTCCCCGAGGGTCGGGCTTCCCGGCGCCGTGTCCCGGAACGAGATGAACAGGCGGCCGTCGGGGGCGTACTTCCCGACGTGACGGTCGCCGGTCAGCGCCAGCGACACCTCCCGGGGCTCGGACCAGGTCTTCCCCTCGTCGTCGGAGACGATGACGAACGAGGGGAAGCGCCGGCTGTTCTCTCGGAGGAGGACGGCGATCCGCCTCCCGTCCGGGGATCGGATCAGGCCCGGCTCGCAGAGGTGGGCCTCGGGGTGCTCGGCGATCACCTCGGGAGGCCCCCAGGTCAGGCCGCCGTCGGCCGATCTCGTGGCGAAGACTCGGAACCGGCAGGCCCGACCGCTTCCGGTCAAGAACCGGCCGTCGTCGTGGAAGAGGGCCAGGTACGACCCGTCCGCCAGGCGTTCCACGCTCGACATCGCCACGATCCCGCCGAAGTCCCCGATCGGCTCCAGGGGGGACCACGACTCCCCGTCATCCTCGGAGACGGCCATGCGGATCGGATACAGGCCGGAGAACAGGATCAAGCGCCGCTTCCCCTCGGCGTCGATGACGCGGTGAATGGTGGGAGTCTCCTGCGACGAGGCCCAGTTCTCCGGCGTCGGCAGGCGATCGCTCCAGGTCAGGCCGCCATCGACGCTCCGCTTCATGACGATCGGGCCCCGGCCGTGCCCCTTCGGGTAGACGGCGATCATCGTCCGGCCGTCTTCCAGCAGCACGGTGGTCGGATGGCCGAGGTACTGCCCCTCCTCGCGATCGACCACCACCCGGCGGCCGTCCTGGTCCGAGAGGTCGAGGCGAGTGATCTCCTTCCCGTCTTCGGGGGGAGGGGCGGGTTCGGGACCTTCCCCCCTCGCCTCGACCGGAGCGAGGCAGAGCGAGAGGACGAGCACAAGAACGGAGTCGAGCGAAGGGGCCATCTCAGCAATCTCCCGGTCCTGGGGGCGGCGATGGGCCGATCCTAGCCCGATTTCGCCCCCCTCGCCACTGCTCGCGATCCCCAAATCGAGCGCGAGCTCATCCCTCGGCCTCCCGGCGCAGCCGTTCCCAGAGCGATTCCACCCGCCCCCGGTCGGTGGCCTCGGCGCCGATCGAGACGCGGGCCATCCACCTCCCCTCGAGGATCGCCGGGGTGAGCAACGCCTCCCCGGACCGGTTGACCCGGTCGACCCAGGCCAGGGTGTGCCGGTCCAGCTCCTCTGCGTCGAGGCCCGGCGGCTCGTGCCGGAGGCAGACCGTCTGGAGGGGGACCGGCGCCACGACGCGCCAGCCGGGCGTCGATCTCGCCTGATCGGCGAGCCACCGGGCAAGCTCCAGGTCGCGCCGGAGCCTCGATCGGAGCCGTTCCAGCCCCTCCATCCGCAGCAAGGCCCAGAGCTTCAGCGCCCGGAAGCGTCGGCCGAGCGGGATGCCCCAGTCCCGGTAATTGACCGTCCGGTCGTCGGCCGCCGATCGGAGGTAGCTCGGGTTGGTCGACATCACCCGGACCAGGTGCTGGGGGTCCCGGACGTAGTACAGCGAGCAGTCGAACGCCGCTCCCAGCCATTTGTGGGCGTTCAGGACGACCGAGTCGGCCCGCTCGACCCCCTCCCAGAGGTGTCGGCATTCGGGCAGGATCATCGCCGAGCCGGCCATCGCGGCGTCGACGTGCAGCCAGAGCCCCTGCCCGGCGATCTCCTCGGCGATCCGTCCCACCGGGTCGATCGCGGTCGAGGCGGTCGTCCCGGTGGTCGCCACCACGGCGCACGGGGTCTTCCCCGCGGCCCGGTCGGCTCGGATCGCCCGGCAGAGGGCCTCGGGGTCGAGGGCGAACTCCGAGTCGACCGGGAGCGATCGCACGTGCTCCTTGCCGAACCCGGCCAGCAGCGCCGCCTTCTCCACCGAGCTGTGCGCCTGTTCCGAGGCGTACACCACCAGCGGAGACGACACCCCCTGCAACCCCCCCCGGGAGAGCCCAAACGCGCTCGACCGTTCCCGGGCGCAGATCAGGGCCACCAGGGTGCTCGTCGACGCCGAGTCCTGGATCACCCCCCGCCACTGCTCCGAAAGCCCGACCGCCTGCCTCATCCAGTCGAGGACAACCTCCTCCAGCTCGGTCAGCGCCGGCGACGCCTGCCAGGACAGCCCGATCACCCCCAGCCCCGTGCTGAGCAGGTCGCCGAGCACGCTGCTCGGCGAGGCCACCGCCGGGAAGTAGCCGAAGAACCCGGGATGCTGCCAGTGGGTGATCCCCGGCAGGAGGATCCGCTCCAGGTCGCCGATCAACGCCTCCAGGTCCTCCGGGGATTCCGGGGGAGCCGCCGGGAGCTGCTCCCGGATGCTCCCCGGTTCGGTCCGAGCCATCACCGGATGCCGACCGATCGTCTCCCGGTAGTCCGCGATCCAGTCGATCAGCCGGTGTCCGGCCGACCGGAACTCGTCAGGGGTCATGCCTCTCCTCGGTCTCGAGTCGGGCGCGTTCCCGGCCGACCGGCCGAGAGCGTCGCGATGTGGGCGGATTCCCTCTCGGACCGTCCGTCCCCCAGGCCCGAAACCCAGGGGGGGGCCGCTCCTCCCCCAATCGAAGGCCAGGCGGCTCCCTCGGCCGAAGGCTCCCGAGCCTGGCGGCTACCGCTTCGCCCTCGAGATCGCCGCCACCCGGGCTCCGACCGCCCGGATGTAGTCGGCCGGCGACAGGAGGATCTGGAGCCCCCGGGCTCCGGCGGAGATCGAGATCACCTCGAACAGCTCCGCCGTCTCGTCCAGCACCACCGGGTACGGCTTCTTGCAGCCGAGGGCGGTTACCCCTCCCCGGACGTAGCCGGTCAGCGGCTCGACCTCCCGGAGCGGGACCGTGTCCACCTTCTTGTCCCCGGTGACTCGGGCCATCGCCTTCGGATCAAGCTCGCAGTCCCCAGGAACGACCGCCAGCCAGATCCCGTGCGTCTCTCCCCGGGCGACCAGCGTCTTGAACACCTGCTCCGGAGGCAGGCCAACCTTCCGGGCGACCGACTCGGCCGACAGGTCGTCCGGGTCAACCTCATAGGCCCTCAACTCGAAGCCGATCCCCTGCCGCTCCAGCAGGCGGACGGCATTCGTCTTCGCCATCGACACCGACCCCTCCTCCGGCGAATCCTCCTGCGGAATCAGTGGTTACAACTGGCCGTCGCGCCCAAGCCGGTGGTCGTGATGTTCCCCCTTCTCCTGGTCCACCCGCAGCCAGTCGATCGTCGGCTCGAGGCGCATCGCCTTGCCCATGACCTTCGCCGTGGCCTCTCGGTGGATCCGGAACAGGGCCTCGGGGTCGAGCCGGTCGACCGTCGTCACGGCCGGACCCAGCCCGACGGAGTCCATGATCCCCAGGTCGTTGACCTTCTCCCAGGGGATGTCGCCGGCCCGAACGGCGTCGAGCACCCCGTTGGCGACCGCCGCCTGGACCGTCCCCATCAGGATGTTCGTGGACGAGCCGTCCCGCACCGTCACCTTGCTGACCATCACGGTCGCCGGCCGGACCTGCACATCGCTGTTCAGCAGCGCGAAGACCCGCGTATGCCCCTTCGCCTGATCGCCGCTCAGGATCCGATCGCTCATCGCGGCTCCGCCTCCTTCCCCATCGACCGGGGGGCGTCCCCGGGTCCTCCATCATCGCCAAGCGGCCGGCTCCTGGGAAGCCGCCGCCCGCCGATCCGCCGACCCCCGGATCGGCCCGCCCTCCTGCCGGGCGGTCGCCTCCTGCCCAGCGACAGCGACGATCGGCCCCCCGGGCCCTCCCCGGCACCCAACCCCCTCAGCAGGAGCTCCTCCCTCCCACCCCGAGAATCTCCCGGAGCGTCTCCCTCTGCTCGGCGGTGATCCGACCGGCCTTCGCCAGTTCCTCCACCTCCTCGAAGCACGACGCGATCACCCGGTCCTTCCCCGGGTAGTCCGGATGCCGGGCGATGAGGCCAACCGTCTCGGCCACCCGATCAAACGAGAACCGAACCTCCATCGCCATCCCCCCGTTCATGCGCTGAATCGGAGTTGCATGGATGTGGTTGTCCGAGGTACGCGCCGTCGCTCCCCGTCGTGACGATCAGGTCTTCTGCCTCGTACCGAATGCTTCGGTCTCACCCCGCGACCAAGCGGCTCGTTGGCCATTGCCCCGGGGCCCTCGTCGGCCCGTTTCTGGAAGGACCCTTCCGCGGTCGGGGATGGGTGAGTTAAGAAAACGGGGGGAAATAACGGGGCCTGCTCCCGATCGCATCGATCAGTCGAAGAGGCGGGGCTGGTCCGAAAGGTCGAAGGTCGGCTCGGGCTCCGGAGGTTCGAGCCCGAGATGCCGGTAGGCCGACTCGGTGGCTCGACGGCCCCGGGGGGTGCGGACGATGAACTCGCGCCGGAGCAAATACGGCTCGACCTCGTCGGTCAGCGTGTCGACCGCCACGTTCATTGTCGCCGCCAGGGCCTCCACCCCGGTCGGCCCTCCCCGGAAGACTCGGATGATCGTCTCGATGTAGCGGCGGTCCTGGCGGTCGAGCCCCTCGATGTCCACCTCCTGCATGTCGAGCGCGTCGACCGCGATGGTCCGGGTGATGTGCCCGTCGGCCCGGGCGACGGCGTAATCCCGGACCCAGCGCAGCCGGGCGTTGGCCAGGCGAGGGGTTCCCCGGCTCCGCCGGGCCAGCTCCTGCGAGGCATCCTCGGTGATCGTCGTGCGGAGCTTCCCCGCGTTGATCGCCACGATCTTCGCCAGTTCCTCGACCTCGTAGAACTCCAGGTGCTCGTGCAGGTGGAATCGGTCTCGGAGCGGGCCCGAGAGCATCCCGCTCCGGGTCGTGGCTCCGATGATGGTGAACTTCTTCAGCGGCAGGTTCACCGTCCTGGCGTTCATCCCCTCGCCGAGGACGATGTCGACCCGGAAGTCCTCCATCACCGGGTAGATGAACTCCTCGACCACCCGGGGCAGCCGGTGGATCTCGTCGATGAACAGGATCGACCCGGGCGAGGCGTTGGTCAGGTACGGCAAGATGTCGGCGTTCTTGGCCAGCGCCGGGCCGCTGGTCATCGCCAGCTCGACCCCCAGCTCGTTATGCAGGACCGTGGCGAAGGTCGTCTTCCCCAGGCCCGGGGGGCCGTCGAAGAGGATGTGGGGCAGCGGTTCTCCCCGCTTCCGGGAGGCCTCCAGCGCGATCGAGAGCCGTTCGGCCACGGCCCGCTGGCCGATCACCTCGTCCAGGCGTTGCGGGCGGAGCTTCTCGTCCATCGCGTCGGCCGGCTTGTGGAGCCGGTCGTCGTGGACGTCGTGCCCCCTCCGGCGATCGTCGTCGCCGGGCGCCGGGCCGCCTCCTCCCGTGATGATCGGCTCTCTCGCGCTCATCGCGGTCCCCCCTCCTCGACTCGGACTCGCGCCCGGGGCCTCTCCCGACTCACTTCCCGGGGGCCTCGTTCTGGTAAATCGCCATCAGCATCGCGTCGACGGTCTTGTACTTCTTCTTGCCCGAGAGAGCCTGGTCGATCAGTTGCCTGGCCTGCGCCTCGGAGTGCCCGACCGACAGCAGCGCGTGGTAGGTGTCCCGGATCACGTCCGGCTCGGCGTTGGCGGGCTCGCCGTTCGCTTCGTGGGAGCCGGCGGCGTGGTCCTCGGTCCCCGGGCCGACCATCAACGCGAACTTGCTCACCTTCCGGCGCAGCTTGGCGACGATTCGCTCCGCCGTCGCCTCGCCGATCCCCGGGAACGTGGCCAGCGTCCGGAGGTCCGAGTCCTGGATCATCCTCGCCAGCTCCCGAACCGGCCGGACCATCGCCCGAAGCGCCTTGCGCACCCCGACGCCATCGACCGAGCAGAAGACCTCGAAGAACTCCCGGTCCACCGGAGAGAGGAAGCCGATCAGCCTCGGCCGCATCCTCCCCGACATCTGGTTCCCCTCGATGTCGAACACCGTGTGCAGCACCACCGGCTCGCCCACCTTCGCCTGGAGCTGGCGCCGGGCGTACTCGGGGATGAGCACCTCCAGGTCGAAGAACGGCTCCACGCCGAGGATCAACGACTCCTCCGCCACCGACCTCAAGATGCCCCGGATCTGCGTGATCACGATCGTCGCCCACCTCTCCGGTTCGAGGGCGCGGCCGCCCGGTTCGGGCTTCCGATTGCATTTTGTACACCATTCTGCCGAGTGGGACCCGATCCGACAAGGGGTTCTCGGCGCTTGGGCAAAGATCGAGCGCAAGGCCGGGCAAGGCAACCCGATCGTCAGAGGCGATCGCTCGACCCGAATCCCCGGTCCCCCCGGTCGGTCTGGTCGAGTTCCGCCACCTCGACCGGTTCCGCCAGCCTCACCGACTGGATCAGCAACTGGGCGACCGCCTTCCCGTAGGGGATGCGGACGCTGGCCTCCTCCATCGCCCGCTCGACCCCCTCCTGGGGGCCCGAGGCCAGCGCCCGGAGCACCGGCCCAAGGTTCAAGTTGGTGACGACCACCAGCAATTCCCCGGTGTAGGGCTCGTCGATGACCCCTCCCATCGTCTTCAGCCCGGAGGCGGCCCGCCCGCTCTTGTCCCAGACCAGCGAGACGATCGCCTCCGATCCCGACGGGGGCGATGCCGGCTGGATCGCGATCCCGGTGCGGACCTTGAGGATCTCCCCCGGCCGCACCACCAGGTCGTCGAGGGCGAAGAGGTCCAGCCCCGCATCCCTCGGGGTGTGCCGGGACGGCAGGATCGCGCGATCGTGCAGGCGACGGACGCGGAGTTGCATGGGACTCGTCTCACCAAAAGACGCCACTCGGCCGGCCGGCCGATCAGGTTGACCGACCCCGGAGCCGGCCTACAACACCACCATCCTTGACATCGACGCAACCTGGGCCCGGCGTGTATTCAGAACCCGGAGGGACGCGACCATGGCCGACCCCCAGACCATCCTCATCAACGGAGCAACCGGAGGGATCGGGTCCCACCTGGCACGAATGCTGGTCGATCGCGGCGACCGCGTCGTCCTCTTCGCCCGCCACGAGGAGCCCCTCCGAGCGCTGGCCTCGGAACTCGGCGGCGATCCGGTCGCCCGGCCCGAGGTCGGAGACGCCGGCAACCCCGCCGACCTGGAACGGGCCGTCGCGAACGCCGTCGAAACCTTCGGCCGCCTCGACGGCCTGGCCCATTGCATCGGCTCCGTGGTCATCAAGCCGCTCCACCTGCTCAGCCTCGACGAGTTCGACGCCGCCCTGCACATCAACCTTCGCACCGCCTTCAACGCCGTCAAGGCCGCGTTGAAACCGATGCGGTCGCGGAATTCCGGCGCGATCGTCCTCTTCAGCACCGTGGCCGTCCGGCAGGGGATCAACAACCACGAGGGCATCTCCGCCGCCAAGGCCGGCATCGAGGGCCTGGTCCGATCGGCCGCCATCTCCTATGCTCGGTCCAAGATCCGGTTCAACGCGGTCGCCCCGGGGATGACCGAAACCGGCCTGACCGAGCCCTTGCTCAAGAACGAGGCCTCGCGCCGCTTCAGCGCCACCATGCATCCGCTCGGCCGGATCGGCTCGCCCACCGAGCCCGCCGCCGTCGCCGCCTTCCTCCTCAGCCCCCAGGCCGACTGGATCACGGGGCAGGTCTGGGGCGTCGACGGCGGCCTTGGCGCCGGCGTCTGCCCCCCCCGGCCCAGCACCGGGGCGTGATCCGAGACGATACCCCCGGCGGTCGAAGCCCTCGGACCCGATTCGAGCCCTCTGGCCCACCGATTCCCCCAATGGATGCGCGGACGCTGCTGACTCTCTTCGATGCCATCTTCCTGCTGGCTCTGGCCGCCTGGCTCGGCGCCCTGCTGTTCTTCTCCTTCGGAGTCGCGCCGATCATCTTCCAGGTGCTCGAGGCGGCACAGGCCGCCCGATTCGTCCGGACGCTTTTCCCCAGGTACTACGCCTGGGGGGCGACCTCGGCGACGATCGCGCTGGCCGCCTTCACCTCGGGGGTGCTCGTCTATCCCGAGTTCCGAGGACCCGGGGCGCTGGCACAGATTGTGCTGCTCCTCGGCGGGGTTCTGGGCAACCTCTATTGCGGCAACGTGCTGACCCCCCGGATCAACGCCGCGAGGGACGCCGGACCCGAGCAATCAAGCCGGTTCGACCGGCTCCACCGGAGGAGTGTCCGCATCAATGCCCTGATGCTCCTCTCGAGCGCCGTGCTCGTCGTCGCCCACGCCTGCCGGCCGGATCCGACCGGCCCCGGCGTCTCGGAGCCGTCCCCCGCCGAGCGGGCCAGACGCAGCGTCGATCGCTGGCGGCAGGAGCAGCAGCGGTGGCGATCGGCAAGGACGGCGGCCGGCTCCCCCGCGGTCGCTCCCCTCCGGGAGCCCGAGCCCGAGGGGCCTCGGTCCGGCCTGGAAGCCCCCCGAATCCGCGTCGTAAACTAAATGATGCCGGGCCGTTGGCAGCGTCGACCGCCGAGGACGACCGTGCGACGGCCCCCCGGCGTCCCGGGGGCGATCCCATGATGAAGACCGAAACGAACCGCCGCCCCGCCGTTTCCCCAAGTCGCCGATCCGATCGCTTCCTCGAGGCGATGGCCCCCTTCGATCGCGTCGTGCTCGCCTCTCACATCAACCCCGACCCCGACGCCCTCGCCTCCATGCTCGGGATCCGGGCCGTGCTGGAGCACCGCCGCCCTCGGCTCGAGGTCACCCTGACGCTCGACGGCATGCTCGCCCGGGCCGAGAACCGAGCCATGGTCGAGCTGCTGGAGATCCCACTGGTCCCCATCGAGGATGCCCCCCGGGGAGACGGCGTGGCGCTGGTGATGGTCGACTCCCAGCCTCACACCGGCCGACGAGCCAGCGAGTCGATTACCCCGGTCGCCGTGCTCGACCACCACCAGACCGGAGGGAACCTGGACGGAGTCGCGTTCCTCGACATCCGACCCGACATGGGCGCCACCTCCACCATGGTCGCCGGCTACCTGATGGAGCAGTCGGTCCCCCTCACCCCCCGCCTGGCGACCGCACTGTTCTACGGAATCGAGTCCGAGAGCATCGGCTACCCCCGGGAGGCCGGCCCCGCCGACGACGGCGCCCTCGTCTGGCTCTTCCCTCGGGCCGACAAAGACCTGATGGCCCGCATCCGAAACCCCCGCCTGCCGGTCAGTTACTTCGCCACCGCCCAGCACGCCCTGGCCAACGCCTTCCTCTACGGCCCGCTGCTGGTCTGCTGGTGCGGCCAGGTCCCCCAGCCCGACATCATCGCCGAGCTGGCCGACTTCTTCATCCGCTGCGACCAGGCCCACTGGGTCGTCGCGATCGGACGGTTCCAAGACCAGATCCGGCTCTCCCTTCGCACCGACTCCCTCGGCACCAACAGCGGCGAGGTCCTCCGCGCCGTCGTCGACGGCCTCGGCACCGCCGGCGGGCACGACAAGCGGGCCGGAGGCGCCATCCCCCTCTCCGACCCCTCCCCCGAGGCCATCGACGAACTGCTCCGCCTCATCCGCCGCCGCCTCTTCGAGCAGCTCCAGGTGGCCGAGTCCCCCGGCCGCCGCCTCCTCCCCGCCAGCCCGACGATTCAGGTCCCCTGAGCCCCCCCCGCCGTTCCCGAGCGGCCGATCCCCCCGGCCCGGCCGCTCGGGTCGGCTCCCCGGCCCGCTCGAGCCCGGCGTCGCGCCCCTTGACAATCGGCCCCCGGCTTGGGCACGATCGGTCCCGCGACTGAGATCGAGTCTCAATCTTCCGAGCCTCCGGAGGCCGTCGTGTTCTCGTTTTCCCCCCGTCGTCGCGGCTTCACGTTGATCGAGCTCCTGGTGGTGATCGCCATCATCGGCATCCTGATCGCCCTGCTGCTGCCGGCGGTCCAGTCGGCCCGGGAGGCGGCTCGGCGGATGTCCTGCGCGAACAACTTGAAGCAATTGGGGCTGGGCCTGCACAGCTACGAGTCGGCCCACGGGGCGTACCCGCCGGCACTGGTCGTCTCCGGATCGGGGACCACCGTTTCCTGGTTCGGCGGCTGGAGCGTCCACGGCCGGATCCTGCCCTTCCTGGAGCAGGGGCCGATGTTCGACGCGATCAACTTCGCCACCTCGTACAGCCACCCTCAGAACGTGACCGTCTCGGCCCAGATGCTGGAGGTCTTTCTCTGCCCGAGCGAGGTCAACACCGAGGTTGCCACTCACGGCTTCGGCCTGGCGGGCATCACCAATTACGGCTTCTCGATGGGGGACTGGTACGTCTGGGGAGGCTTCGGCGGCCCCGACAACCGCGCCGCCTTCGTCGTCAACCGCAGCCGGCGGCCGGCCGACTTCCGAGACGGCCTGACCCAGACCCTCGTGGCCTCCGAGGTCAAGACCTATCAGCACTACTACCGGGACTGCGGCGGCCTGGCCCACGTCAACCAGCCCGCCGGCTCCTACCCTCCCGATGCCGACCCCCTGACCCTCGTTCCCGAGTACGGCGGCTCGTGCGGCTCACTCCACTCCAGCGGCCATACCGAGTGGGTCGACGGCCACGTGCACCAGTCCGGCTTCACCACCGCCTGGCGGCCGAATCGAGCCATCCGGTCGGCCGACGGTCAGTTCGACCTGGACATCAACGGCCAGCGCGAGGCACGCGGCGGCCCCACCTTCGCCGCCGTCACCAGCCGCTCCTGGCACCCCGGCGGCGTCAACGCCCTCTTCGGCGACGGCTCCGTCCGGTTCATCCAGGAGACCGTCAACGGCCTCGTCTGGCGCGGCCTCGGCACGATCCGAGGGGGCGAGGTGATCAGTTCCGACTCGTATTGAGACTCAGTCCTGGTTTCCGGGCCGATTCCGCTCAGGAGCCGAGCGCGCTCCCGGGCCTCGGCCCGGGGACCGCTCCCTGTCGGAACAAGAGCTCCGAGTGGTTCAGGACGGACCCGAGCCGGTCCTCCGCCTCCCGACGCCGGTCGCCCGGACCCCAGGCCGCCCCGCACCTCCCCTCGATCGATCGGACGACGCTCCTCGTCCCAGGGGGGCCGGCAGCGCCTCGCCAGGAACCGTTGCACGAGGATCGCTCGGTTCTCGGCCCGGCCGACGGCGCGACCGGCCGCCGCGGCTGCTCTCCGGCGATTCGATCTCCCCCGGCGCCTCGGGGGCCTCCCTCCGGTTACACTGGGGACGATCTCGACACACCGTCCCTTGCCCCCGGTTCGGAGCCCTCCCGTGGACCCCAGGGCCTCCTACGACGAGTTGATCCGACGCTCCCGAGAATGGTCGACGCTCTCCTCCTGCTCCGCGCTGCTCTCCTGGGACGAGCAGACGATGATGCCCCCCTCGGGCTCCTCGTTCCGGAGCGAGCAGCTCGGCCTCCTCGCCGGCCTGGAGCATGACCGAGCCGCCGATCCCCGGGTCGGCGAGCTGCTCGCGATCGTCGAGGGCTCCGACCTCGTCGCCGACCCCGAATCCCCCGAGGCCGTCAACGTCCGAGAGCTGCGCCGATCGTTCGACCGGAAGACCAAGCTTCCTCGTTCGCTGGTCGAGGAGCTGGCCCGGGTCACTTCCCGGGCCCAGCACGAATGGGTCGCCGCCCGCAAGGCCCGCGACTTCGGCCGCTTCCTCCCCTGGCTCGGTCGCGTCCTCTCCCTCAAGCGCCAGGAGGCCGACTGCGTGGGAGCCCCCAGCGGCGACCCCTACGACGCCCTGCTCGACGAGTACGAGCCCGGCGCCACCGCCTCCCAGCTCTCCCGGCTCTTCGACGCCCTCCGAGCCGATCTCGTCCCCCTCGTCGAGGCCATCGCCGGAGCGACCGACCGCCCCGATCCCGCCGTCCTCAAGGGGACCTTTCCCGTCGACCGCCAGAAGATCCTGGGCGAGCTGGTCGCCTCCTCGATCGGGTTCGACTTCGATCGAGGACGGCTCGACACGTCCGCCCACCCCTTCTGCTCCGGCATCGCCCCGGGAGACTGCCGGATTACCACCCGATACCGGCCGGACGACTTCGAGGAGTCCTTCTTCGGCGTCCTCCACGAGGTCGGCCACGGCCTCTATGAGCAGGGGCTCGACCCCGACCGCTTCGGCACCCCGATGGGGGCGTCCGTCTCGCTCGGCATCCACGAGTCGCAGTCCCGCCTCTGGGAGAACCTCGTCGGCCGGGGCCGACCCTTCTGGACTCACTGGTTCCCCATCGCTCGCCGCCTCTTCCGAGACCCCCTCGGCCACGCCGAGTTCGACGCCTTCCACCGCGCCATCAACCGCGTCGAGCCCTCGTTGATCCGCACCCAGGCCGACGAGGTGACGTACAACCTTCACATCATCATCCGGTTCGACCTCGAACGCGCCCTGCTCTCCGGCGACCTCCCCCCCGCCGACCTCCCCTCGGCCTGGGACGAACGCTACCGCCACGACCTCGGCGTCGTCCCCCCCGACGCCTCCTCCGGCTGCCTCCAGGACGTCCACTGGTCCGCCGGCCTGATCGGCTACTTTCCGACCTACACCCTCGGCAACCTCTACGCCGCCCAGCTGTTCGACCGCGCCACCGCCACCCTCGGCGACCTCGACCAGTCCCTCTCCCGGGGAGACG
Organism: Tautonia sociabilis; assembly: GCF_003977685.1. Classification (GTDB taxonomy): domain Bacteria; phylum Planctomycetota; class Planctomycetia; order Isosphaerales; family Isosphaeraceae; genus Tautonia; species Tautonia sociabilis. The sequence continues at coordinate 29,744 of NZ_RYZH01000028.1, forward strand.
CCCTCCCCTTGCTCCACTGGCTCCGAGACCACATCCACCGCCACGCCCGCCGCCACTGCCCCGCCCTCCTCATCCAGCGCGCCACCGGCTCCCCCCCCGACCCCTCCCCCCTCGTCCGATCCCTCCGGGAGCGTTACGGGCCGGTCTACCGGCTCTGAGCCGGCGCAGGGTGCTGCTGGGTGCGACGATCCCGCTTGGCCCGGAGGGGAGCCCCCTGTCCATTCGCGTGTCCCCGACCCATCAACGCCCGCCCGACGAGTGCTCGGCCGCCAGGACCACCATGACTCGTCGGGAGTGATCCAACAAGCGTCGGAACGAAGCCTCGGAGAATGAGGAGCCTGGAGCGTTCCTGCGATGGATGAACACGACGATCGACTGGCGGGCGATCCGGTCTGGGAGCTGTTCCCCGAGGGCGAGCCGACCGCGACGGCGAGTCGCCTGGGCTGGTGGCGGAAGGCCGTCCCGATCGTTGTGCTCTGCTGGCTGCTCTCTCCTTCGCTGGCGGTCGCGATGGCGAGCGTGGCCGCGTCGATCGGGGAGTTCCGAGCGGCCCGGCGGTTGCGGAGGGCGATTCCCGACCCGGCGGGCGGCGAGATTTGCGCCCTGTTCCGCGAAGCATGGGGGGGCTGGAGGATCGGCGTGACCTCCTTCGCGCTGATGTTCGTCACCCTGGCCCTGGCCGGAGCCACCGGCTGGGAGGGGGATGAACCTCCCCCGGAATTCCTCGTGGCGTCGCTCCTGAGTCTCGCCGGGTTCATCGCGTCGGCCGCCCTGACCGCGGCCGGACTGATCAAGGCGCTGCGATCGGGGATGCGCGTCTGGCTCGGCGAGGGGATCAACCAGGCCAGGACCCTGATGCTCGGCATGCTGCTGGTCGGCTTCACCTGCACCGTTCTCCTGCCGGCCTGCGTCCTAATCCTCCCCGGTCTCGCTCCGTCCGACGGCGGCCGATGGCAAGGCGTCGCGGCCTTCGCGATGATGATCTCCTTCTTGTTCGTCGCTCCTGTCTTGATCCTCGTCCTCCTCGACGGGCTCAGCCGCCGCATTCTCGCCGACCGGCCCGGGAAGTTCGGACCGAAGGCGCCGACCGTGGGGAAATGGGACGTCGGACGATCGGACTGATTCGGATCGACCGGTCGACGGCGCCTCAGGGTGACTGGCGATGGCTCGACCCGGCTCGGCATCGCGTCCGATCCTGGAGTCTCACCGCGGCCGCCCCCCCTCCGCATCGGGAATCTCGCCTCCCGTCCTGACTGGCAAGGCCCGGCGCTTCGATCTTATCGATTAGGCAGCGATCCGCTGGCACCGCGGCCCCCGTCCGTCGACACCCTGGGGCCGATCCTCGCCGGTGGTCAAATGTTCCGGTTCGTCTCCCGTCTCTTTGACAATCGAATCTCGCCATCAGATCGTGCCGATCCGCGCTGGCCCCGATCCGGACGGGAACGCTCGCGCACCGTTGCGGAACGAACCCATTGCGGGCTCGTGGGGATTGATGGAACTCCCATCTCTCAAAAAAGATGGGGCGAGAAGTCGCGGACCCGTCGTCAGCGCACCGGTCGGGGAACCGACCCGCTCCCCGAGGCGTCCTCGGCGTCCGAGGCGGCCCCGGGGAAGGGAGACGGAGCGAGTCGCGCCGTCGCGCGGAACGAACCCAAACGGGTCGCCGTAACTGGAGGCGGCGAAAGCGGTTTCCCAATCTGGCGGCAGCGCACCGGGAGCGCACCGACTCGATCTTGGGTCGGTCCGGTCCGGTCCGGTCCGGTCCGGTCCGGGGCCGTGGTGGTCCGGGGGATCAGCCCTCGTCGGGCTGGAGCTCCTCCCAGAGGGCCCGGTAGTAGCGGAGCAGCCGCTCGGGATCGGGGTTGCCCTGGATCTCGGCGAGGGTGAAGCCCTCGTAGCCGGATTGCTGGAGGAGCCGGAAGAGGGTCTTGTACGGGTAGCCGCTGTGCAGCTCGTTGATGTGGACCATGCCGATCCGGTCGCCGACCATTCGGAAGGCCGGCTCGATCGAGCCGTCGATCAGGTCGGTCGGGTTGGAGTTCCAGCAGACCGTCACGTTCGGGTGGTTGGCGTGCCGCATGATCGTCGCGAAGGCCGGGAACTCGGCGGTCTGGCTCCCGTGCACCTCGACCCGGATCTCGACGCCGAACCCCTCGCCGAACTCGCCGACCTCGATCAGGGCGTCGCCGATCTGGCGGAAGGTCGCCGCCGGGTCGGCCCCGTCGGGGATGCCGTTGGGCCGGACCTTCACGCCGGGGGCTCCCACGTCGTGAGCCAGGCGGATGTACTCCTTGGTCCCCTCGATATTGCGGCGGACCTCGGCCGGGTCGCTGGAGTGGTACTCGAAGGCGCTGCCGAGGCCGACCAGGACGAGCGGGGAATCGTCGAACCGCCGGTGGACCTCCTCCCGCTGCTTCTCGGTCAGGTCGACCTCGACGCCGTGGGCGTGGGTGGTGCGCAGCTCCACCCCCTCGAAGCCGAGTTTGGGGAGCGTCTCGAAGATCGTGTCGAGGTCCCAGTCCTTGGCGATGTTGTACGTGACCGTGCCGAGGCGGAGCATGAGACGACGTTCCCCGGGTTGAGGAGGGCGGATCGGGAATGGGATCGACCGGGAGCCGGACCCTCCGGCGTCGTCAGTCAATAAACTGGAATTCCTTCGCGTTGACCAGGGCCCAGAGGATGTCCTCGAAGGCCTCCTTGACCCGGTCGGGCCGCGATTCGACGTGGAAGACCGCCGTCGCCCGCTCGCTGTCGGAGGGGAGCCGACCGAAGGCCAGCCGGAACAGCTCGTCCACTTTTTCCTCGATCGGCCTCGGGTCGTTCGCCAGGGCGGCGGCCCGGCCCGAGTCGTCGGACAGCCGCGACTGGATCTCGACGGAGTTCAGCAGCATCAGGCTCTGGCTCAGGCTCGCGTCCGCCACCCGCTCGCACTCGCAGGCGGTTTCCCTCCTCGGCCGGCCGAAGGTGTCCAGGAAGTCGGACGTCACCGCCTCGTCCGGCAGGGAGATCGCCCGGAAGCCGACCGGGAGCCCCTCGAACCGGTTGGGCACCCCGGTGACGCTGGAGATCGCGTCGAGCAGGACCTCGGCGCTCATCCGCTTCGGGTAGAACCGCGAGAACCCCTGGGTGTCGTCCCGGTTCGTCTCGTTCGGCAGGCTGGAGAGGCTGTAGAGCCGGCTGGTGCAGAGCGTGCGGATCAGGTGTTTCAGGTCGTAACCGCTGGCGATGAAGTCGTCGCTGAGGGCCTGCATCAGGGCCGGGTTGGTCGGCGGGTTCGTCTCCCGGAGGTCGTCGATCGGCTCGACCAGCCCCCGGCCGAAGAAGTGGGCCCAGTAGCGGTTGACCACCGCCGGGGCGAAGAAGCGATTCTCCGGCGCCGCCAGCCAGTCGACCAGGGCCTCCCGGGGGTCCTCCAGCGGCGAAACGGCGGCCGGCTCCGGCTCTCCCAGGGCCCGGGGTTCCATCGGCTGCCCGGTCTTCGGGTTGGGCACTCGGCCGCTCCGCTTGGTGAAGATCACCAGCTCGTCGCGCCCCGCTTGCTGCGCGGCCAGCGATTGCTTCCGCCCGATTCGTCCGAAGAAGGCGGCGAAGCCGTAGTAGTCGTCCTGGCTCCAGGTCTCGAACGGGTGGTGGTGGCACTTGGCGCACTGGAGCCGCATTCCCAGGAAGACCTGGGCCGAGTCGTCGACGAACTGGTCCGGCTGCTTCAGGTCGCGGTACCAGACGGTCGCCGGCGTCGTCTCCGGAGAGCCGTTGGCGGCGAGGATCTGGCGGGTGAACTCGTCGAACGGGGTATTCTGGTCGAGCTGCCGGCGGATCCAGTCGTAGAACCGATAGGTCGAGCGCTGATACCTCGCGTTCCCCGCCCGCTTGTTGCGGAGGATGTCGGCCCACTTGATCGCGAACGTCTCGGCGTACTCCGGGCGGTCGAGCAGGGCGTCGACCAGCCGGGCCCGCTTGTCCGATCGGTCGTCGGCCAGGAACGCCTCGACCTCGGCGGTCGAGGGCAAGGTCCCGGTGATGTCGAGCGACGCCCGTCGGATGAACTCCTCGTCGGAGCAGAGGTCCGAGGGCGCCAGCCCCAGCTCTCGCCACTGGGCCATCGCCAGCTCATCAACGAAGTTGTTCGGCTCGAATCCGGTGAGGTCGGGGGCAGCTCCCCCCCGGGGGACGGTCGCCCGGAAGACGGACACCTTCCCCTGGTACCGGGCCATGACGGCCGCCATGCCGGGCAGCTCCCCGGTCCGGACGCGCCCTCCCGTCTCGACGGCGGCGACCTCCGAGACGTTCGACTCGTACTGCGCCCACCGGGTCACGTCCTCGGTCGTCCCGTCGGTGTAGACGGCCGTGACTACCAGTTGCTGATCGGTTCCCTGCTCGAGCACCCGGGAGGGCGGGTGGACCTCGATCCGGGCGACGGTCGGGGCGTCGGCGTCTCCGACGGGCATCCCCTCGGCGATCCAGCGCCGGATCAGACGATACTCGTGAGAGCCCGGCTCCAGCTTCTTGCCTCCACCGTGGGGCACCTCGGCGGTCGCCTTGGTCAGCAGCAGGCTCTGCTCCGGGGCGGCGGGGAAGAGGCGGCGTCCTCGGCCTTCCTTGACCAGCGTCTCGTAGTCCAGTTCCGGCTCGAAGCCGAGCAGGCTCAGCCGGAACCCATTTTGACCGCCTGATTTGCCGTGGCAGCCGCCGCCATTGCATCCGAGCTTGGTGAAGATCGGCACGATCTGGTTGGCAAAGTGGATCGGGGGCGGGTCGGCGATGCGGCGGACCTCCACCGGGACCTCGACGGCTTGGCCGTCGACCTCCACCGTCACGGTCGTCCGGCCGTCCCCCCTCGCCTCGATCATCCCGGACTCGTCGACGACCGCGACCGATTCGTCGCCCACGACGAACCGGGCGGAGCGTGTCCGGTCCTTGCCGTCCGAGGTTCCCTCCACGGCGAGCTGCTGGACCGAGTCTGGCCCGACCAGGACAACCGCCTCGGGGACGACCCGCAACACCTCGGCCTCGACCCGATCGGCCGGTTCGCCGGCGCCCGCGGGAACCGCGAGCCCGAGGGCCGAAAGGACCAGTCCGATCGTCGTCGCGGCCTGCCAGCTTCGCATCGGTCCGTCTCCTTGGCGCGGCCCAGTCGGCCGTCGTCGGGCCGGTCCGACCGGGGTCGTCTTCCTTCCGACTGTATCTCCCCCACCGGCCGCCGACAAGGAGGATGTTTAACCGGCCTCCATCATCCCCAGCCGCCGCCGCCTCCCTCGGAGCGATGGGAGAACCATCTCCGGGGGGCGTGGGTCACTGGACGTGACGGCCTCGGTCGCGTACCCTGGAACCAGTCGGGGAGCGGGGGGTCGAGCCGTCGATCCCCCTTCCCGACCACCCCTGACCGGGTAGCTCAGTCGGTAGAGCAGCGGACTTCGACGCCGCCGGCAACGGCGCGCACCTGGAGCCTCCTCCGGGAAGAAACCGAACCGGGGGAGTGGATGCCGCAGTATGCTGGGACGCCCTGAGAGCCCGCGCCGCCACAACGGCAGCCGGTGACGGCAAACGTGACGGCCCGAAAAGCGCGCGGGATTGGGTCATCAGCAGGCAAGGGCGCCGGCGGATCGCCGGGCCCAGCCCCAGAGACTCGACGCGGCACACCTGCGACGGTGAAGGGAGAGTCCAGACTCCAACCCGGAACACCCCCTCGGGGCGAACCGGGGTCGGTGAAAGCCGATGGGGTAGGTTAATCCGCTGGTCGTGGGTTCGAGTCCCACCCCGGTCACTTCGACTTGGACTGGCTCCGCGTTCGGCCGCCTCCCGGGGAGGATCGCTGGGGGGCGGTCCCCCCCCGAGTCCGGCCGGCGGTTCTCGGCGTCTTGCCGCCGGAAGCCTCCAGCACGTTCCGGAGCAAGGCCGACATCCGGTTCGCCGCCGGGCCGTCGTACGAGGCCAGCTCGGCCATCTCGACGAAGCTCAGCCTCGGGTCGGGGAACGGAAGCCGCTCCTCCGCCTCGGCCAGCGAGCCCTGCAACTGGTACTGCTTGCGCACCAGCCGCACCTTCACGCCGCAGCGTCGGAGGAGGTCCAGTTCGCGATAGAACGTCCGCAGGCCGATCCGCAACGCTTGCAAGAGTTCCTCCCGGCTCCGGGGGGCCTCGTCGAGCAGGCGGGCCATCCGGTGCAGCCGAGCGGCCCGGCCGTCGGTGATCTGAACCGCCGGCCTCCTCCTCGTCGGCGACTTGGCGCTCATCGACTCGACTCCTCCTCCCGACCGACCCGCTCCCGATCCCCGGCGCGCGTCGGCTCTCCTGGCGGGCCCTCCTGGCGTCGCCCCTATCACGTTATTGTATGGTTGTTGGCAAGCATGGAATGTTCGGGGTGGATTGTCGGCACGCGGATGCGTCGATCGTGCCGGTCGTGACGGATTTCCTCAAGGGGTGAGGCGGGCCGGCCGACACTAAGGGGGGAAGTCGGAGGCCGCCGAGGGCGGTCGACGGCCGGCCCGGCCGCAACTGGCGGCGGGACGGCGGCCGCGGTGGCTGGTCCGGGCGGAGAGGGGGCCTCGGGTCGCCGCCGCCGCCGGCGGGGCCGGACGGGCCCCGGGGACTCGGCTGGCCCGGGAGGCCGGCCCGACCCGGGCGTGATTGCCCCCTTGCAGGGAGACTGTCTCCATGTCGACGTCGAAGCGCCGTCGGTCGCGGTCCTGCCGTCCGGGTTCCGAGCCTCTGGAGGGCCGGCAGATGCTCTCCGCCGTGCTGCGGGGGGTGGACGTTGACGGGGACACCTGGACGCTGCGACTGGCCGGGCCGGGGGCGCTGCAGGTGATCAACCAGCCCGGCTCCGATGGCGTGACCCCCGTTCCGTTGGGGCAGCCCGGCCTGATTGACACCATCACGTACCAGGGGGCCAACCCCGCCACCACCCGGCTGATTGGTGCCGTCACCAAGGGGCCCAACGGCGATGGCCGCGTTTACTTCGCGAACCTGGTCTCTCCGGCGAGCAACCCGCCGGGTCCGGGGATCGGCGTGGGGGCCCTGGCCATCGACATGCCCGACTTCTGGCTGGGCGACACCAGCCCCGGGGGGACGGAGACGGTCCAGGGCACGATCTCCATTCCCGACGGCGTCGCGACCCTGAACTTCGGCGGCGTCGACACCACGGCCTTCTTCGGGACCGACCCGAGCCAGCGGCTGGACCAGAATGGGCAGTCTGATCGCTTCACGATCTCGCTCGGGCTGCCGACTCGGGTGGGCACGAGCATCATCGTGGACCGGATCATCACCGCCAATCAGCCGGCCACCGGGACTGGCCAGGGCCAGCAGGCCACCCAGGACACGGTGAGCATCAACGTCGCCGGCCGACTGAACGTCTTCCAGGCCAATGCCATCGAAGGCGACCCGACGCTTGATCTGGGAGACTCGGGGGTCTTCCAGGGGGACAACCCCGGGGGGACCACGATTGTCTCGTCGGCTCCCCAGGTGGTTGGCAGCCAGGTGGCCACCGGGGCGATTGGCCGGTTCCGGATCGGGGGGGACGCGACGAACCTGAGCGTGCAGGTGACCGGGAACAATGCGCGTCTGACGAATTTCTTTATTGGAGGCGAGACGAACAAGGTGTCGGTTTCCGCCGTCGAGGGGGTTCGGACCGCGCTCTTCGGCCTGGGGATGGACACTGTGTCGATCGAGGCCGGCCAGATCGAGCAGCTCTCGGCGAACCGGGGGGCGGTGGGTTCCTCGGTCGTCGTCGGGGGATCGGCGGGCTCGCTCGCCTTCGGCGGCGACGTGATCAACACCAACATCCTGGCCGGCTACACTCCGGGGACCGCCGGAGGCAGCCCCACCGCCGAGGGGGGGGGCACGATGACCATCCGGGTCGGCGGCGACCTCTTCGACTCGATCATCGCCGCCTCGGTGCAGCCGTTCCAGGGGGTGTTTGGCTCGCCCAACGACCTGGTGATCCCGACCGGGTACATCAACGCCAAGGTCGAGGGGCTGATCGACAACAGCCTGAATCCCGCGGTCGATCCGTCCTCGGCCGACTCGGCCTTCTTCGCCAAGCGCGTGCGGCTGGAAAACGGGCCGGTTGTGCCGCCGGCCGCACCGGGGGCGCCGTATCGCCCGCGGCTCGGCCCGGGCCGGACCCCGGGCGTCGAGGGCCTCTCCGGAGGGATCGGCAGCCCCGCCTACAAGGAAGTCAAGCGGTTCAACGCCCGTCGCCCCCTGTCGGGATGAGGCGTCTGCCGGCGATCCCGATCGGGAGGAAGGGCCCGGAGTGCCGGGCTCGACCTCCCTCGGGGCCGGGCGTCGACCGAGGGACGCGACGATCCTCACCGGCGGATTGGCATTGGCCGTCTTCCTCCGAGGGGGTAGAGGTGGTGGTTGACCTCCTCGTCCCGGCCCTCCCGGGCGATCACTCGGAGGATGATCCCGGCGGTCTGCTTGCTGCCGCTAGGGACGGGAGTCGTCGGCGTGAGGTGCGTCGTCCCCCGTCCGCCGGCTTCAGGGGACTGGTTTCCACAGGCCAGGTTAGGACCGAGGGACCCGATCGGAATGGAACGCACGGACGATTCCCCGCCGTCTGGTCGCCCGGCCTGGCCGAGCGGCCGGCGACTGCTCGGCATGTCGGCCGTCTACGCCGTCCTCGCGGTCGTCGGGACCTGGCCGGCGATCACGACGGTCCACACCGCGTTGCCGGGGCAGTTCAGCGACCCGCTGGTCCACCTCTGGACGATGCGGTGGCACAAGCAATGCCTCCTGGAGGGGAGGCTCCCCTTCCACTCCCCCGGCCTCCAGCACCCGGTCGGGGCGCCGGTCGGCTACCTGCCGCCGTTGCAGTACCAGAGCCTCCTCTACCTGGGCCTGTCGTCGGTCCTTTCCAACGACGTCCTCTGCTACAACATCATCTGGTTTCTCGGGTTCGTGCTCACGGGCGTCGGGACGTACGTCCTGGCGTGGTACGTCCTCCGGGACGGCTGGGCGGCGGCCCTGGCCGGGTTGCTCGGAATGCTCGGCGGCCCGATGACCTACTTCGCCAGCGGCCAGGTCGAGCAGATCACGCTGGGGTGGTTCCCCATCTTCCTCGTCTGCTGGATTCGCTTCGTCGACCGACCGTCCTGGGGACGGCTGCTCCGCTCCTCGGGCGTCTACCTGCTGACCGCCTCGAGCGCTCCGTACTACGGCGTCTTCGCGGTCTTCCCGGCGGCGATCTATCTCGCCTGGGCGGCGATCCGGGCTCGTCGCAATCGGGATCGGGAGCGGTTCCTGCCGCCTCGGGTCTGCTGGCTGACCGCGTTTGTCGGGCTGACCCTGCCGGCGCTGCTGGTGCTCTTCTCCAGCCAGATCTGGGCGATGACGCATGGCTTCGCGATGGACCGCTCCTCGGCCGAGTTCAACCTGTACAAGGCCCCGATCCTCTCCTACCTGATGCCGTTTCCTCCCAAGCTTCTCGCTGGCCTGCTGCCGGAGCGCTGGATCACCGAGTCCGGGATCATGGTCTTCCCGACCTACCTCGGCCTGGTGACCCTGGGGCTCCTTGCCGTGGCCCTGCTGGGCCGGGCTCGTTTTGAACGGTCCTCTTACTGGTGGGTCGTGCTGACGACCTGCCTGGTGCTCTCGCTCGGGGCGTCGGTGACGGTCCTCGGGAGGGAGCTGACCCTGCCGGCGCACTGGCTCCGGGAGTACGGCCAGATCCTCAAGCCGATCCGGGTCCCCGGCCGCTTCGCGTTCGTCGCGCTTCCCGTCGCGGCCACGATCGCGGGGGCCGGGATGCTCCGACTGGCCTCCCGAATCTCCTCCCGAGCGGGACGGGCGGTGCTGGGGGTCGGCGTGATGGCCCTGGCGACGATCGACCTGGCCCAGGTCCCCTTCGGCACCGTCCCGATGCCGGAGATGCCCGCCTGCTACCGCTGGATCCGGGATCGAGCGCCCGAGGCCTCGATCTTCGAGGCCCCCCACTTCAACGCCGCCTGGCGATTGCCCGCGCTCTGCACCTACTGGCAGTCGATCCACGGCCTGCGGACGTCCGCCGGATACACCGCCGACCTGAACCCGGTCCAGGAGAACCTGCTCTCCCACCAGTCTCCGTTCCACGCCCACCGGCTCGCGATCCCGGACTACCTGGAGCATCCCGAGTCGATCCGCTTCGACGTGCACGGCGTGAGCGGGCCGGCGCCGTTCGACGACTTCTCCTGGCTCTATCTGAAGACATTTGGGTTCGACTACCTGGTCCTCCACCATCGCCCCGGGGATTACCCGGAGCTTCCGGTGACGCTGGACGCACTCGAGCGCCGGCTCGCCCCCGCCCTGGTCTTCGAGGACGAGGAGGCGGCCGTCTACCAGGTCGACCGGCTGCCGCCCCCCTCGACCCCGGTGGTGCTTTGCGCCGAGGGCTGGCGGGGCTACATCTGGTCGAGGAGGGGAGTCGGGCGAATCATCGACCCGGTCAGCCGCCTTGCGCTCTACAACCCTCAACCCGGCGGCCCGGTCGTGCTCGCGATCCGGGCGATGTCGAGGAGGCCGACGAAGGTGGTCGAGCTGCGGGAGGGGGAGGCCCTGCTGGCCCGCTGGGAGTTCTCCGGAGGGGAGGAACAGACCCTGATCTCCCCCCCTCTGGCCCTCTCCGAGGGGATGCACCGGCTGGAACTGCGGTGCGACGGCGTCGAGCCGGACGTCTCCCACGTCCCCCAGTTCGAGGAAGAGCAACGCCCGTTCGCGCTCTGGGTTTCCGCGGTCGGGATCGGCCCCACCGCCGAGCTGGCCGCGTCCTGGGCCGCCGGCTCGGAGCCGGAGTCGGAGGAAGAGTCGGAGGGGCTCCTCGCCCGACGGCCGGACGGTTCCGAGGCCCGATGATCGAGGACCGGGCCTCGGCGGCACGGACCCGTCGAGGCCCGGTGGGTCGGCTGGCTTCGGATCGGATGGCGACGATCACGGACCCTCGGGCCGAGGGGGGCGGCAGCCGGTGCGACGCCGGCCCCGCCGGGCTCGAAGGATCGGGGGACGCGGGGGTCAGATGAACTCGTTGATCAGGTTCTCGAGCATCTCCTGCCGGCCGCTGACGTTCGGCGTCACGTCCCCCTTGGGCAGGATGTACGCTTCCAGGTCGGCGAAGGTCGCCCGGCCGGATTCGACCTTCCGGCCGAGCTCGCCGTCCCAGCTGGCGTAGCGGTCTCGGACGAACTGGGCCAGGCGGCCGTCTTCCCGGATCCGGTGGGCGATTTTCAGGCCCCGGGCGAAGGCGTCCATGCCGCCGATGTGGGCGTGGAACAGGTCGACGGGCTCGAAGCTTTCGCGGCGGACCTTGGCGTCGAAGTTGATGCCGCCGGTGGTCCAGCCGCCCATGTCGAGCACCTCGAGCATGCAGGTGGCCGTCAGGTAGATGTTCGTGGGGAACTGGTCGGTGTCCCAGCCGAGCATCGGGTCGCCGGTGTTGGCGTCCATCGACCCGAGCACGCCGGCGGCGGCGGCCATGCGGAGCTCGTGCTGCATCTCGTGGCCGGCGAGGGTGGCGTGGTTGGTTTCCAGGTTCAGCTTGAAGTGGCCGAGCAGGTCGTAGGTGCGGAGGAAGTTCAGACAGCTCTCGGTGTCGCTGTCGTACTGGTGCTTGGTCGGTTCCATCGGCTTCGGCTCGATGTAGAACTGGCCGTCGAAGCCGATCGCCTTCTTGTAGTCGACGGCCATATTCAGGAACCGGCCGAGGTGGTCGAGCTCGCGCTTCAGGTCGGTGTTCCAGAGGGTCGAGTAGCCCTCCCGGCCTCCCCAGAAGGTGTAGCCCAGGCCGCCGAGCTCCTTGGTCACCTCCATCATCTTCTTCACTTGGGCGCCGGCGAAGGCGAAGGCGTCGAAGTTGGGGCTGGTGCTGGCGCCGTGGACGTATCGGGGGTTGCTGAAGAGGTTGGCCGTGCCCCAGAGCAATCGGACCCCCGTCCGCTGCTGCTCCTCCTTGAGGACCTTGGCCACGGCGTCGAGGTTGGCGTTGGTTTCCTTGAGGGTCTTCCCCTCGGGGGCGACGTCGCGATCGTGGAAGCAGTAGAAGGGAGTTCCCAGCTTCTCCAGGAACTCGAAGGCGGCGCGGACGCGGCGGACGGCGTTTTCGACGGTGGGGGTGCCGTCGTCCCAGGGGCGGAGGGCCGTGCCGGCGCCGAAGGGGTCGCTCAGGGGGTTGGTGAAGGTGTGCCAGTAAGCGACGGAGAACCGCAGGTGGTCCTTCATCGGCTTGCCGCCGACCAGCTCGTCCGGGTTGTAGTGTTTGAATTCGAGCGGGTTCTTCGAGTCCGGGCCGCCGTAGACAATCTTGGGGACGTCGGGGAAGAACTCGGACATCGCAGGGCCTCGCGCCGCGTGGAAGGGGGGCGTTGGGTCGCTCGCCGGGGCCCCGACCACGGGCCTCGACGGCGATCGGAGACGAGTCTAAGGGGCGCCTCGGGACGGGACAAGTCCCCCCCCAGCCGACGCTTGACTCCGGCCCGGCGCCGGGTATCGTAGCGTAAGAGGGGCCTTCCGCGCCAACGGCCCCGATCGTCCCCGAGGACCCCCCAGCGATGCTCCGCGTGGCGGTGCGACTGCTGCACCTGTACCTGATTTTCCGGATCGTCTGCTGCCCGTGCCTGACGGGCCAGAACATCCACGATCGGGCCACGCTGTCGCTGTTCGCCTGGGGGGGGGCCGCCAGCGTTCCCAGCGACGAGTTGGGCAATCCCGACGATCTGGCCACCGAGGCCGGCGCTTGCATGTGCGACGGCGCCAGCGCCCCCTCCTGCCCCGACTGCCCGCCCCCCGATCGCTCCGGCAGCCCGATCGACGCGCCGGATCACCTGCTCGCCCTCGTCTCCTCGATCGGGCGGGACGGTCTGACCGATCTTCCCCCCGCCCCTCCTCCGCTTCGATCTCCGGAGCCGAGTGACGCGAGGATCGTGCGCGCCCGGCTCCAGTCCTTCCGCTGCTGATCTCCCCTCCGAGCGCTCCCTCGGCCGCGTTTCCCCCCTCGGGAGACGCCGGTCCCGTCGAGGATCCATCTCGAACGGTTCCCCCCCGGATCGATCACCCTCCCCAATTCCCGCCCAAGCACTCCCACCCTCGGAGGGATACCCCCATGCGCCGTTTCCTGTCCTGGCTGCCGACGATCGGCGTCCTCGCCGCGATGGTCGTCGTCGGGGTCGTCATCGTGGCCCCGGAACTGATCCCGATCCCGATGCTCCGGGGGGACGAGACGCCCTCGGCCGAGCAGGAGGAGGCCCCTTCGGCCACCCGCTCCGTCGAGGAAACCGTTGACGACGGCTGGTACGACGCCCACCCGGGGAAGGTCGGCGCCGAGTTCCGGCGAGAGCTGCCGGTCGTCCGCCTGTCTTCCCCCGAGGTGGCGGCCCGCATCGGTCTGAAGACGGCCCGGGCCGAGGAGCGAATCGTCGTCGACCGGGTCGAGGGGAACGCCGAGACCGCCTACGACGCCCACCTCTTCGCCGAGGTCATTCCCCGAGTGCGCTGCGTTGTTCGGGAGGTCTTCGCCGACCACGGCGACCACTTCGAGCCCGGCCAGCCGATGGCCGTGGTTGACTCGGCCGAGGTCGGTCTCGCCAAGGCGAACTACCTGGCGCTGCGGTCGACGGTTGGCCTGGCCGAGAAGACCTACACGCGGATCCAGGGCCTCGCGGCCAAAGACGCCTTGCCCAAGGCGAACGAGATTGAGGCGAAGGCCGCGCTCAGCAAGGCCGAGGCCGATCTGCTTGGCGCCCGGCAGTCGCTCCGCAACCTCGGCTTCGACGATGACGATCTCGATCGGATCGCCGAGGAGATGGACACCTCTTCCCTGCTGGAGGTCGTGGCCCCGATCTCGGGCACGGTGGTCGAGCTGCACGCCGTCGTCGGCGAAGCGCTGGAGCCGAACACGGTGATGTTCCAGCTGACCGACCTGGACACGCTCTGGGCCTGGATCGACGTGCCCGAGTCCGAGTTCCGGTTGGTGCGGCCGGGCCACCGGGTGAGCTTCACCGTTCCCGGGCTGGACGAGGTGACGGCCAGCGGCGAGGTTGAGTGGGTCGAGGCGTCGGTGAACCCCAACACCCGGACGGTTCGCGTGCTCGCCGCGCTGGACAACCGAGACCGCTGCCTCCGGGCCGGCCAGTTCGGCCGGGGAGTGATTAAGGTCGGCGAGCCCCGAGCGGCGGTCGTCATCCCCCGAGCCGCGCTCCAGGACTTCGGGCCGGGGGTCGGGCTGGTCTTTCTCGTCCGGGACGACGGCACCTACGTCCCCCAGCGCGTCGAAACGAAGGACCTGCCCGACCCGGAGGCGGTCGAGGTCTCCTGGGGCCTCGAGGCGGGGGAGGAGGTCGTCACCACGGGCTCCTTCCTGCTGATGACCGAGCTGCGTCGCGACGAACTCGTCGGCGATTGAGGTCCGTCCCGTCCCGAACCGATCGCCGGAGGGTCCGCCGATGCTCAATGCGCTGATCAATTTCAGCCTCCAGAACCGCGTCGTCATCCTGCTGCTGGCCGGGCTGCTGATCTTCGTCGGGGTGAACTCGGCGCTTCGGCTGCCGCTGGACGCCTTCCCCGACACGACGCCCAATCAGGTCCAGATCAACACCGTCGCCCCGTCGATGACGCCGGAGCAGATCGAGCTGCTCGTCACCTATCCGGTCGAGTTGGCGCTGGGCGGCCTGAAGGGGCTGGAGGAGGTCCGCTCGGTTTCCAAGTTCGGTCTGTCGCAGGTGGTGGCGATCTTCGGCGATGCCACCGACATCTACTTCGCCCGCCAGCAGATCACCGAGCGCCTGACCAATCTCGAGCTCTCTCCCGGGATCGGCCAGCCTCAGATGGGGCCGGTGGCCACCGGGCTGGGGGAGATTTACCACTACTACCTGACCAGCGAGGTCTACGACCTGACGGAGCTTCGGACGCTGCACGACTGGGTTGTCCGCCCCCGACTGATCCGGGTGCCGGGCGTGGCCGAGATCAACACCCTCGGCGGCCTGGCCAAGCAGTACGAGGTCCGCGTCGATCCCGACAAGCTCGCCAAGTACCACCTCACCTTCGATGACCTGACGCTCGCCCTGCAGGAGAACAACACCAACGTCGGGGGCGGTCCGGTCGACCAGGCCGGGCAGGTCCACCTCGTGCAGGGGGTTGGCCTGCTCCGGACCGAGCGGGACATCTCCGATGTGGTCATCACGGCCGTCAACGGCGTGCCGATCCGGGTCCGAGACGTGGCCGACGTCGCCATCGGGCACGCCATCCGTCGGGGCGGGACCACGGCCCACGGCAAGGGGGAGGTCGTTCTCGGCCTGGCCTTCATGAGGATGGGGGAGAACTCCCGAGAGGTCACCAACGCGCTGGAGGCCGCAATGGAGGACGTCCGCCAGCTGCTCCCCCCCGGCGTCGAGGTCAACGTCGTCTACCGACGCACCGACCTGATCTCCCGAGTCTTGCACACCGTCGAGCGGAACCTGTCCGAGGGGGCGATTCTCGTCGTCGCCGTGCTCTTCGCCTTCCTGGGCAATCTCCGGGCGGGCCTGATCGTCGCCAGCGCCATTCCGCTCTCGATGCTCTTCGCCGTCTCGATGATGCAGCGCGTGGGCATCGCCGGCAGCCTGATGAGCCTTGGCGCCATCGACTTCGGCCTGGTTGTGGATAGCTCGGTCGTCATGATCGAGAACTGCGTCCGGCGCCTCTCGCACGACCGCACCGACCGCCCCAAGCTCGAAGTCGTTCGGGAGGCCGCCGTCGAGGTCCGCAAGCCGACCATGTTCGGCGAGCTGATCATCATGGTCGTCTCCCTGCCGATCCTCACCCTCCAGGGGGTCGAGGGGAAGCTCTTCCGGCCGATGGCCTTGACCGTCATCTTCGCGCTGCTCGGCTCGATGGCCCTCTCGCTGACCCTGATGCCGGTGCTCGCCTCGTTCACCCTCCGCAAGGGGATGTCCGAGAAGGAGACGATCATCGACCGCATCGCCCACACCCTCTACCGTCCGCTGCTCGAGCTGGCCCTGCGCAACCCGCTGCCCACGCTCGGCGCTCTGATCCTGCTTACCCTGCTCGCCGCCCGGGTCGGCCTGGGGCTGGGCTCCGAGTTCATCCCCCGGCTGGCCGAGGGGTCCATCGTCTTCAACACCGTCCGCCTGGCGAGCGTCAACCTCGAGGAGTCCCAGCGCTACGGCACCGAGCTGGAGCGAATCCTCCTGGAGGAGTTCCCCGACGAGATCGACGACATCTGGACCCGAACCGGCACCGCCGAGGTGGCCACCGACCCGATGGGTCTGGAGCTGAGCGACGTCTTCGTCACCCTCAAGCCCCGGGAGGGCTGGACTCGGGCCGTCGACCAGGAGGACCTGGTCAACCAGATGGCCGAGGTTGTCGGGCGGCTTCCCGGGATGGAAGCGGTCTTCAGCCAGCCGATCGAGCAGCGCATCAACGAGATGATCGCCGGCATCCGGGCCGACCTCGGCATCAAGCTCTTCGGCGACGATCTGGAGACGCTCCAGACCAAGGCGGGCGAGATCGCCCGGGTCATCGAGCGGATCCCCGGCGCCGCCGACGTCAGCGTCGAGCAGATCACCGGCCTGCCGGTGCTTCGGATCGTCGTCGACCGCGAGGCCGTCTCCCGCCACGGCGTCCCCGCCCGGGTGGTCCTCGACGCGATCGCCGCCATCGGCGGCACGACCGTCGGCGAGATCTTCGAGGAGGAGGGGGGCCGCCGCTTCCCCCTGGTCGTCCGCCTTCCCGAGCCGTACCGAGACAACCCCGACGCCCTGAAGGGGATCCTGATCCCGACGGCCACCGGCGCCCGGCTCCCTCTGACCCGCCTCGTCCGGTTCGAGGACTCCGTCGGCCCCTCGGCCATCCCCCGGGAGTGGGGCCAGCGCCGGATCATCGTCCAGGCCAACGTCCGGGGCCGAGACGTCGGCTCGTTCGTCGAGGAGGCCCAGCGTACGATCGAGCGGGAGTTCACCCTGCCGGCCGGTTACGCCATCGAGTGGGGAGGCCAGTTCGAGAACCTCATCCGGGCCCGATCCCGGCTGAACCTGGTCGTGCCGCTCTCGCTGCTCTTGACGATGAGCCTGCTGTACCTGACGTTCAACTCGCTGCGGGACGCCCTGCTCATCTTCACCGGCCTGTTCTTCGCCACCAACGGCGGGGTCTTCGGGCTCTGGTTCCGCGGGATGCCCTTCACGATCTCGGCCGGCGTCGGCTTTATCGCCCTCAACGGGGCGTCGATGCTCATGGGCCTGGTCCTGCTCAACGCCGTCCACCAGCGCATGAGGATGGGGATGTCCAAGGCCGACGCGATCCGGGACGCGGCCCTCGAGCGGCTCCGGCCCGTGCTGATGACCGGCACCGTCGCCGCGCTCGGCTTCCTGCCGATGGCCCTCTCCTCCGGGTTCGGCGCCGAGGTCCAGCGCCCGCTGGCGACCGTTGTCGTCTTCGGCATGATGACGGCCACGCTGCTGACGATGATCTCCCTGCCGGTCCTCTACCTCCTCTTCGGCCGGGGCCCCGCCCCCGATCCCGAGGCGGCCGCCCTGCTGGCCGGCGATCCCGACGGCCCCCCGGCCTCCTCCTGAGCCCGGAGCCGACCGGGCTCATCCTCCGGGAGCGATCGCGAGCCCCGCCGACGGCCATCCTCGGGGTCGTCGGCGGGGAGCCCGAGCCCCGGCCGATGCCGGCCCCCGGCGTTGTGATCGCGAGCCAGGCGACCTATGATTGGAGGCGACATCGGGCCGGCCGTCCGCCGGGCCGACGCCGATCGCCCGGGGACGCTCGGAGCAGCCGGGGACCATCTCGACGGATCGCGGACGACGCCGACTGAGGCCGCTTCGATGACGACTCTCGCACCGAGCACCGCCCCCGGGCCGGCCCCCTGGCGAGCCCTCCGGCGGTGCGGGGGCCCGGCCCTCGCCGCGGTGGCCCTCGCGCTCCTCTCCGCCGGCGAGGCCGACGCCCAGTTCGGCTTCGGCGGCTACGGCTGGGGATACGGGGCCTTCCTGCATCCTTACACCCCCCCCTCCGTCTCGACCCTCGACCGGATCGCCGTCACCCGGGCTGGGATGGACCAGGAGGCCCTCAACCGGACCTCGCTCTCCACCCCCGACCGGTTCGACTACCGCCGCCAGCAGGTCGCCCTGCAGCAGCGGTACGACGTCCAGTCGATGCAAGGCATCGACGTCGACCGTCGCGGCCGGGGCACCCCGATCCCCGGCTCCCGACCCGCGCCGGGGGCCGTCGACAATGCGGCCGAACCCGGCGCTCCCGAGGCCCCCTCGGTCCCCCGGCCGGTCCTGAGCGTCTCCAGCTTCGTCAACGACAACGGCCAGGTCGTCTGGCCGGCCGACGCCCCCATCTCCGGCGACCTGGCCGACCAGCGCGACCGGGCCGACGCCGCCATCAAGGAGGTCGTCGACGAGGAGCGGGCGATGGGGTACTCCCGGATCTCGACCGTTGCCTCGGCCCGCCAGGCCCTGCTCGACTACGGTCAGCCGGCCCTCCAGTTCGTCCGGGAGACCTCCACCCCCCGCGTCGCCGACACCTTCCACCTCTTCCTGCTCTCGCTCTACGACGCCCTCGCCCAGGCCGCCGAACGCGGCGCCTCCCGGACCGGCGGCCCTCCTCCCCCTCCGTGATTCGACCCGATCCGATTCGATCTCGTCGGAGCGCTCGGATCCGGAGGAACCGAGGGGGAGGGTCGCCTTCCGGGCGATCTTCCCCGCGATCGATCGGGGCTGGCTTCTCCTTAGGAGCCGCCGAGGACCTTCTCGACCTCGGTCGCGAACGTCCCCGGCCCCAACTCCAGCGCCGCGATCCGGCCCGTGCCGTCGATCAGCACGTTGGCCGGGATCTCGCTGATGCCGAAGGCCCGGGCGATGTCCCCGTCTCCCGGGACGTTGACGATGTTCGGCCAGGGGACGTTGTGTCGCAGCACATACTCGCGGACCTCCGGGAGCACCTCCTCCAGCGGGCGTCCCCCATTGGCCAGGGCGTCCAGGTTCACGCCGATGATCCGGAGCCCCCGCTCCCGGTACGAGCCGTAGGCCTCCTTCATCCAGGCGATTTGCTCGGCGTTCGGCTGATACCAGGTCGCCCAGAAGACCAGCAGCACCGGCTGACCGGCGAGATCCTGCGACCGGATCGCTCGGCCGTCCACGTCGACCCCCTCGAACGCCGGAGCGGGCTGGCCGACCATGTCGAGCTGGGCGATCCGGTTCTCCAGATAGGAGACGATTTCCGGCTCGCTGCCGTCCTGGAGATTCCGCCGGATCGTCCCGAAGGCCTTGCGGGCGATCTCGTACTGCCCCGCCTGGACGAGCCGTTGGTAGTAGGTATCCAGCAGCGAGAGCCGGGCCGCGGGGGGCAGGGCGATCCGAGCGAGCTGGGCGTCCTCCTGCCCCTCTCGTTCGCTGGCCTGCACGGCGCGGACGATGCTCGTGAGCGACTCCTCGAAGGCCCCCCGATCCGCCTCCGCCATCACGTTGGCCACCTCGGCGAGGTAGCGGAGCACCGGGGAGGGGGCCCCGGCCTCGAGCACCCGATGGGCCAGCTCCTCGGCCTCCTGGAAGAGGCCGGCGCCCAGGGCGCTGCGGAAGTAGGTTTCGTAGGCCCGGATGGCCTCGGGTCCCTCGCTCCGCTCGGCGAGCGCCGCCAGTTGCTCCAGCCGCTCGCGCTCCAGCGCTCGGAACTTGCGGTCGAACTCGGCGTCGATCGCCGCGATCGGGTCGGCGGGCTGGCCCTGCTCCTGGGGCTCGGCCGGGGTCGGGGCCGGGGCGATCGACAGCAGCAGCAGGGCGGCGAGTCGGGGGTCGATCATAGCGGGGTCGGACTCCTGGCGGGACCTGGTTCGTGCCGGGCGGCTCGCCGCGCTCGGCGTCCGGGAGGCGGGTCGGCCGGTCCTGGCCGGGCCCGGCTGTCGTCGAATATGACAGGATCCGGGGCCGATTCCCAGGGGTCGCCTCCCTCCGGGGTGGCCGGCCCGATTGGTCGCCCTTCCCGGCGGCCTGAAGGTTTGACTAAGATTGGTCCAGGAGCACGAGGGGCGGACGGAGCCCCCCGCCCGGTCTTTCGCCGACCGCCCGACCGAACCTCGACCAGGCACCCCGGCCGATCATGACCCGACGCACCCGAGGACGAGAGATCGCGCTCCAGGTCCTCTACCAGCTCGAACAGAATCCCGACAGCGCCCCGGACGAGGTCCGCGACTTCATCGCCCGTCGGATCCGGGACGAGGGCCTCCGCTGCTACGCCGACGCCCTGATCGCCGGCGTCCGCTCTCACCGAGAGCAGCTCGACGCCCTCATCGGCCAGGTCGCCGAGAACTGGTCGCTGGAGCGCATGGCGGCCATCGACCGCAACATCCTCCGCCTCGGCGCCTTCGAGCTGCTCCACCGCCCCGAGGTCCCCCCCAAGGTCGTCATCAACGAGGCGCTGGAACTCGCCAAGCGATACAGCACCGCCCAGTCCAGCCGCTTCGTCAACGGCATCCTCGACCGCCTCCAGGCCCCCGCCGCCGAATCCCGGGCCGCCTCCTCTCCAGAGGCCTCCGGGGAGGAGGCCTTCTCCCCGGCCGACGACGCCTCTTCCCCGGTCGACGGCCCCTCGGCCCCCCCCTCCCCATGACCCGACGCCGACGGCCCCGTCCCCGGCCGGTCGACCGGGCCGACCGCGGGGCCGACCTGCACGTCCACACCTCGCACTCCGACGGCACCCTCTCCCCCGGCGAGGTCGTCCGCTCCGCCGCCGCCGTCGGCCTCTCGGCCGTCGCGATTACCGACCACGACACCCTCTCCGCCCTGGCGCTGGCCCTCCCCGAGGCCGACCGCCTCGGCATCGAGCTGGTCCCCGGCATCGAGCTCAGCGCCCGGGACGAGGGGAGGGAGGTTCATCTCCTCGGCCACTTCGTCGACCCCGATCACCCCGAGCTGCGATCGGCTGCCGACGCCCTTCGGGCCTCCCGTCGGATCCGCCTGGAGCGGATGATCGATCGGCTGGCCGACTTCGGCCTGATCGTCGATCCCGAGGCCCTCCGGCGCGCCTTCCCCCGAGCGGCGCTCGGCCGCAAGCACCTGGCCGATTACCTTGTCCGGACCGGCCAGGTGCCGACCCATCGCCTGGTCTTCTCCCGGTTCCTCGGCGACGACGGCCCCGCCGCCGTGCCCAAGGCCGGGCCGACCGTGGCCGAGGCGATCGCCCTGATCCGACGCGCCGGGGGCGTTGCGGGGCTGCCCCACCCCCCTTATGATCTGTCGATGGAGCGGCTCCGCTCCTACCGCGAGGCGGGGCTCGGCGCGCTGGAAGTCGACGGCCCCAGCCTCGACCGCCGCCGGTCCTCGCGATGGCGGCTCGTCGCCGAGCAGCTCGACCTCGTCCCGATCGCCGGCTCGGACTTCCATGCTCCCGATCGCCCTGGCCGATGGGTCGGCTCGATCACCACGCCGGCGGCCGACCTCGACCGGCTTCGCCGGCTCTCGAGTCGATAACGCCCCGGCCGGCCCGGCCCGCTCGACCCGAATCCCACCGACCGCGGAGGGCTGCCCGATGGCGACCGATCCCATCTCCTCCCGCTTGAGAGTCGTTCGGGGGGATATCACCACCCTGGCGGTCGGGGCGATCGTCAACGCGGCGAACGAGTCGCTGCTCGGCGGCGGAGGGGTCGACGGCGCCATCCACCGAGCCGCCGGGCCGGGGCTGAAGCAGGAGTGCCAAACCCTCGGCGGCTGCCCGACCGGCCAGGCCCGCATCACCCAGGGGTACAACCTGCCCGCCCGCCACGTCATCCATGCCGTCGGCCCGCGCTACCGGGGAGGCTCGTCCGGCGAGGAGGCCCTGCTCCGCTCCTGCTACGTCGAGGCGATGACGCTCGCCGAGCACCACGGCATCGAGACGATCGCCTTCCCCTGCATCGCCACCGGTCTGTTCGGCTACCCCAAGGACGAGGCCTGCGCCATCGCCGTGGACGCCGTCCGGCTGTTCCTCCGCGGCCACGACCTGCCCCGGGAGGTCATCTTCTGCTGCTTCGACCAGGAGGATTACGACCGCTACCGCGAGGAACTCTCCGGAGGGGGGATCGCCCTCTCCTGAGCCGGCCGGGCACGAGCGTCGGCCGATCGCGTACAATGGGACGAGTCTCGACGCTCTCTCTTCCCGCGACCCCGAACCGACGATCATGGCCTTCAAAGACCTGCTCGACCGCTTCAAGCACGGCCTGGCGAAGACCGCCCGGCTCTTCGACGTCCGCTCCTGGTTCGGCCGCAAGGTGGATCAGGATTTCCTCGACGAGCTGGAGGCCAAGCTCATCCGGGCCGACGTCGGCGTGAAGGCCACCCAGATCCTCATCGACCGCGTCCGGGAGGCCTACGCCGATAAGACCGCCGATGAGGACCTGCTGGCCTTCCTCAAGGCCGAGATGAAGGCGCTGCTCCAGGATCCCCAGGCCGGCGCCCTGGCCAAGGCGCCGACCAACCCCACGGTCATCCTCATCGCCGGCGTCAACGGATCGGGCAAGACCACCTCCATCGCCAAGCTCGCCCAGCGGCTCAAGGACCAGGGGAACTCGATCCTCCTGGGCGCCTGCGACACCTTCCGAGCCGCCGCCGCCGACCAGCTCGCCATCTGGGCGGAACGCTCCGGCGCCGATATGGTTCGGGGAAACGCCGGAGCCGACCCCGCCTCCGTCGCCCACGATGCCTGCGACCGGGCCCTCGCCCGGAAGGTCGACTACCTGATCGTCGACACCGCCGGCCGCCTTCACACCCAGACCCACCTGATGCGGGAGCTGGAGAAGGTCCGAGGCATCATCTCCCGGAAGATCGAGGGGGCCCCGCACGAGTCCCTGCTGGTGCTCGACGCCACCAACGGCCAGAACGCCATCCAGCAGGCCCGGATCTTCTCGAAGTCAATCGCCTGCTCCGGCGTGATCCTGACCAAGCTCGACGGCACGGCCAAGGGGGGAGTCGTCGTCGCCGTCCGGCAGCAGACCGACCTGCCCGTCAAGTTCGTCGGCGTCGGCGAGGGGATCGACGACCTGCAGCCCTTCGACCCCGACGCCTTTGTCGAGTCCCTCTTCTCCTGAGGAGCTTCTCGGGCCGATCGACCCCTCCACTGCCCCGCCGCGATCGGCCGGCCTTGGCCCGCCTTCGCGCCTTCGCCCCGCCGTTGAAGCCGGCCGCTCCGCCCGGCTATAATTCGGGGCAAGTGTTCAACCATACGCCAACCTTCAGCCTCCTCCGGGGGATGCGGATGGGACAGGATTCGTCGGGGTGGTCCGTGCTGCTCGACTGGTTCTGGTCCGATCCCCTGCGGGGGCTGGCCGCGCTGGCCTGCGTGCTGGCGCTGGCGAGCACACCGGTCGCCTTCGCCGTGCTCGGCCGCCGCGAGTACCTCTTCACCCGGCGCGGCCGGACCTACCGCCCCCCGGAGTGGTGGTCGGTCGTCTGCGGCATGGCTCTGGTCATGGGGGTGCCGGGCATCGTCCTCACGCTGCTGGTCAAGAGCCAGTACTTCGACGAGGACCGCTACGCCTTCGACCCGAACACCACCTGGTCGGTCGTCGAGCAGGGCCGGCAGTACCGCAGCGCCCAGGAGCTCGCCGAGGCCGCCGAGCGCGAGTACTCCCGTCTCCAGGAGGAGCGCCGCCTTCTGGTCGAAGGGGTCAAGAAGCTCGACGAGGCGATGATCCCCCTCCGGGCCGCCGCCGCGACCTTCCCCCCCACCGCCGAGGCGCTCCCCGGCGTGCTCGAGAACCTGGCGACCATCCGAGAGGCCGTCGGCGTCGACGCTCCTCAGCAGTTGCTCGACGAGACCGCCCCGCCGATCGAGCTCGCTCGAGACTCCGCGACGGCGATCCCCTTTCCCTACCCGATGGCCGTTCCCCCCGGCTTCAACTGGCCCTCGGCCCCGGGAGCCTCCCCGGCCCCCGCCGTCGGCCCCGGCCTGACCCCGGCCGAACGCGAGGCCGAACTCGCCCAGGTCCCCGCCCCCCAGCGCGACCTGGCCGCCCTGCTCCCCCTCACCAACCTTCCCCAAGGCTGGGAGGTCGGCGATTCCGGCGGCCGATCGCTGGAAACCTTCAACGCCGACAACCTCTACGAGAAGATCGACGGCCGAGCCGAGTCCTTCGTTCAGTACGACGTCGTCGGCATGGCCTACACCTTCTACCACCCCGAGGGGAACCCGGCCAACGAGGTCCAACTCTACATTTTTGAGCTGTCCAACCCCCTGAACGCCCTCGGCAAGTACGGTACCGAGAAGCCCGAGGACGCCGAGCCCCTCCAGCTCGGGACCGCCGGCTACTCGTCCGGCGCCAGTGTCTTCTTCCACGCCAAGTCGTACTACGTTCAGATCGTCCCCACCTCCGAATCCGACGAGTTCCGCGCCTTCGCCCTCGCCCTGGCCCGCCGGATCTCCAACGACATCCTCCCCGGCTCGGCCCCTGAGCCGGACTCCTCGGCCTCCCCGGCTGTCGCGGCGGCCGACGGCAGGGATGGCTCCGAGCCCCCGCCCTCCTCGACCGAGGAGCCGGCCGAGGCCGCCGACCCCACCGCCCTCTTCGCCCTGCTGCCCGACGGCCCCGGCCGCTCGAACGAGCAGTACGTCGCCCAGGACGTCTTCGGCTACTCCTTCCTCTCCCACGTCTTCATGGCCAGCTACGCCGAGGGGGACCGCTCCTGGCAGGCCTTCATCCGCCCGTATGCCTCCCCCGAGCGCGCCCGGGAGGTCTTCGATCTCTACCGGGCCGAGGCCGAGGCCTTCGACGCCAAGATCCAGGAGGTCGAGTCGGAATCGGTCGATGCCATGTACGTCGCCGAGAACTTCGGCCTGATCGACGTGCTGTTCCTCCGGGGCAACGTCTTCGGCGGCGTCAACGGCGCCACCGACCTCGACGCCGCCCGCGCCTTCGCCGAGCGATTCGCCGGCTCCCTGCCCGCCGAGGTCCCGCACTTCGACAACACCGATTCCGAAACCGAAACCGACACCAAGGCCGCCTCGGACGCCGAGGAAGGGGACTAGTCGGGCCTGGCGCCTGGCCCCGGAGCGAGTCCATCCACCCCGCTTCCCGGCCGATCGAGGCGCCTCCCCTGCTCCCGGGCTCCTGTTCCCCGGGCCCTCGCCAACCACCCGGCATCATTCCCGCCGCAATCGCGATTCCGTTGCCGACCCCGCCGCCCGCCCCCGAACGTCGAGGCCATCGCCATGGGCGAGAAGCTGACCCGGACCCAGCAGAAGAACCTGGAACGGCTCGGCGGCGTCAACCCCGCCGAGCAACCGATCCCGAGGCGACAGTTCCTCACGCAGGTCGGCGGAGGGATCGCCGCCGTCGGCGCCTCGGCCGGGGTCGGCCTCGCCATCGCCGATCCCTGGGGCATGAAGGGGGTCGAGCCCCCTCCCCCCGTCCGACTGAAGGACTACTCCGTCACCCTCGCGCCGAGCCGGCCGAGCCTCGTCGTCGTCCGAGCCACCCCTCCCGACCGCTCGGCCTTCGACACTCCCGACGCCGAGTACGCCGCCCGGGAGGACCAGGCGCTCCGCATGGTCAAGGCCGCGCTGGAGGAGATGGGAGGCGTCGAAACCTTCATCGAGAAGGGGGACGTCGTCGTCATCAAACCCAACGTCGCCTTCGACAAGAACCCCGACCTGGCCGCCACCACCCAGCCCGACACCGTCTCGGCGATCGTCAAGCTCTGCCTCGGCGCTGGAGCCCGCAAGGTGATCGTCTGCGACAACCCGATCAACAACCCCGAGAGCTGCTTCTTCAAGACCCGGGTCGGCGAGGCCGCCCAGCGCTCCGGCGCCACCCTGATGCTCCCCAAGGCCTCCTCCTTCGAGCAGCTCTACATCGGCGGCGAGACGATCCGAGACACCTGGAGCATGTTCTACGCCCCCTTCAAGGAGGCCACCAAGGTCATCGGCGTCAGCCCGGTGAAGGACCACAACCTCTGCAAGGCGACCGTCTGCCTGAAGAACTGGTACGGCCTGCTCGGCAACCCCCGCAACCAGTTCCACCAGGACATCCACGGCATCATCTCCGACTTCGCCAAGATGATGAAGCCGACCCTCGTCGTCGCCGACGGCCGCAAGCTCCTGATGCGCAACGGCCCCACCGGCGGCAGCCTCAACGACGTCAAGCAGGCCGACGCCATCGTCGTCGGCACCGACCACGTCGCCGTGGACAGTTGGTGCGTCTCCAAGCTCCTGGAGAAGCGCCGACACGAGATCCTCTACCTCGACAAGGCCATCAACCGCGGCCTCGCCCAGGACTGGCGGCCGCAGTGGACCCGGGAAATCCGACTGGCCTGACGCGGCGAGGCGGGCCAAGCGCCTCTGCTCCTCGGAGTCGCGGGGCCGGGGCCGGGTCCAAGGGATCGAGGCGATCCTCTTCGAGCTCGACCGCCCCGGCTCCCCTCCCCGGTCGAGCGCCGCAAGCGCCCGGAGACGCGCTCCGGTGAGGACGTCCTCTCCGTCCTCATCCTTGTCCTCGTCCTCGACCGCGAGGGCCTCCGGTTCGATTGACCGCCCGTCCCCCGTGTTCAACCTTCCCGCTCGATCGTGTTAGAATCGCCCGATCGCTCGTCCTGATCGCGAGTCATCCCGGGTCGCGCCGGCCCAGGCTTCGGAGGGACCGATGGTCAAGATCCGACGCGTCTACGAGGCGCTTGCCCTCGGACTCTTCCTCTTCTTCCTGCTGATCACCGACCTCCGGTTCCTCAAGGGATGGCCGGTTTCGTGGTTCCTGGAGGCCTCTCCGCTGGTGGCCGTCGCCACGGCGCTGACCACGCACACGATCTACCGCAACCTGTTCTGGGGCCTGGTGATCCTGGGCATCACCATGATGCTTGGCCGGGTCTGGTGCAACTGGATGTGCCCGTTCGGCATCCTGCACCACCTGTTCGGCAACATCGGTCGTCGGCGGAGTACCAAGCAGGCGATCGAAGCCAACCGATACCGGCGCATTTATGCGCTGAAGTACTACATTCTGGCCGGCATGATCGCCATGGCCAGCCTCTGGATCGTCCCGACGCTGTGGAACGCGCCGGAGAAGATCGCCGAGTCGTACAACGAGGCCGCCCTCTCCCGGGCCGCCGACGGCCAGACCCCGACGACCTTCGGCCAGGCGTTCGGCCTTTCCTCCTGGATCGTCGGGCTCGGCCTGGCGAGCCTGGGAGCCGTCGCGGTGTTCCGGGGGCTGGGGTTTCCCGTCCCGCGGAGGCTGGGGAGGGTTCCCGTCGTCGGAGCGTCGCTGGGAGTGATCGTGCTCGGCCTGGGGATCGGCGTTTTGCGGGCCGGGCTCCCGGAGACGATCGCCGCGGTCGGAGACGGCCTGGGCCGCTCGGCCAACGCCTCCCGTCGCGAGAATGCCACGCTCCAGATCGGCCTGCTTGATCCGATCGCGCTGACCGTCCGGTCGATGACCACCAGCGTCTTGCCCTCGGTGGACAAGGCGACCGAGGGGGTCTACACCGAACCCCGAGAATACTGGTTCGCCTGGGTCGTCGGGTTGATCTTCCTCGGCCTCCTGGTCGCCAACTGGTTCATCCCGCGATTCTTCTGCCGGGCCCTCTGCCCGCTCGGGGCCTTGCTCGGCGTCTTCAGCCGGTTCTCCCTCTGGCGGATCGACCGCGACCCGGTGCGCTGCACCGACTGCGACCTCTGCCTGAAGAGCTGCGAGGGGGCCTCCGACCCTCAGGGGGACCTGCGCAAGAGCGAGTGCTTCGTCTGCTTCAACTGCATCGAGGACTGCCCTCACGACGCGCTGCAGTTCCGCTTCCTCCCCCGCAAGGCCAGCGAGGTCACCGCCCCGGCGCTCGACCGCCGCACGCTCATGCTCGCCGGCCTCTTTGGCGTCCTCTTCTTCCCGATGGCCCGCCTTTCCGGAGGCGTGAAGAAGAACTTCGACCGCCGGGTGATCCGGCCTCCCGGCTCGGTCGCCGAGCAGGAGTTCCTCCAGCGCTGCATCAAGTGCGACCAGTGCATCCGGGTCTGCCCCACCAACGTCCTTCAGCCGGCGCTATTCGAGGCGGGCGTCGAGGGGCTCTGGACCCCGATCATGATCTCCAAGATGGGCTGGTGCGAGCTGAACTGCACCCTGTGCAGTCAGGTCTGCCCCACGGGCGCCATCCGGGAGATCTCGATCGCCGAGAAGCTCGGTGTTGGCCCGTTCGAGGCCCAGGGACCGATCAAGACCGGCACCGCCTTCTACAACCGGGGGCGCTGCCTCCCCTGGGCGATGGACACCGAGTGCGTCGTCTGCGAGGAGGTCTGCCCGACCAGCCCCAAGGCCATCTTCACTCGGAACGTCGAGGTCACCAACCGCTGGGGAGGCATCAAGGAACTGAAGCGCCCCTTCATCGACCCGGAGAAGTGCATCGGCTGCGGCATCTGCGAGCACGAGTGCCCCGTCAAGGACGACCCGGCCGTCTACGTCACCGCCATCGGTGAAACCCGAGACAAGGAACGCTCGCTGCTGCTCTCCCTCGTCGAGGATCCGAGCCTGGCCGATCGCGTCCTGGCCTGACCCGGCCGGCTCATCCCGTCGCTTTGCCCTCGCCTTGGTCCTCGCTCCCGGCCCGATCGAGCCGATCGAGCCGGGACCAGAGCCACGAGGCCCCGCGGGACTCGGCCCCCAGCTCGGCCACCCTCCGGACCAGGGTGCGATCGGAGGTCACCACGACGACCCCTTCCGGCCGATCGGCGACCAGCTCCACGATCCGATCATCCGCCGCGTTCGGACCGGGCCGGTCGGCGTAGACCACCTCGATTGGGCCCGATCGTCCCTCGGGGAGGCCGGCGATCGGCTTGCCGTCGTAGACGACCGAGATCAGGCCGTCCTCTTCGAGGGCCAGCCGGCCGAGCCGAGCCGCGAGCCGGGCCTTCGCTCCCTCCCGGTCGCGCCACCAGCCGTCCGGCCGGCTGCCGATGACGTTCATCGCGTCCACGATCAGCCGAGGTCCTCCGGGCTCCTCCCCCATGATTGGCCGCTCTCCTGGTTCCGATCGGCTCTCCCCGGACGGATCCGATCGCGGGGAGATCAGCCGAGCACCGGCAGCGAGGCCGTTCGCTGCTTCTGCTGCTGCTTCCTCAGGTACGACTCCAGCGCGGGGGTGTCTTCCTCGAACCGCTGGACTTCCTCCCAGAGGGCCTCCACCATGTCCTCCTCCTTGACGTGGCGGATGGGCACTCCTCGCTTGAAGATCACGCCCTTGCCGCTGCCGGCGGCGATGCCGATGTCGGCCTCCTTGGCCTCGCCGAAGCCGTTGACCAGGCAGCCCAGGATGCTGATGCGGAGCGGGTTCTTCAGCCCCTTCATGCGCTGCTCGACCTCGGCGACGATTCGCTCCAGGTCGATGTCCAGCCGGCCGCAGGTCGGGCAGGCGACCACCTCCGGCTCGTTGATCCGGCGGCTGGTGGCCCGGAGGATGTCGAACCCGGCCTTCACCTCGGGCACCGGGTCTCCCAGCAGGCTGACCCGGATCGTGTCGCCGATCCCCTTGAGCAGGATCGCCCCGATGCCGGCGGCGCTCTTGATCGTCCCGTACTCTCGGGAGCCGGCCTCGGTGATGCCGACGTGCGTGGGGTAGTCGCTCTGCTCGGCGAACAGCGAGTAGCACGCCACGGCCGTGGGCACGTGGCTGGCCTTGAGGCTGACGATGATCTGGTTGTAACCCAGGGACTCGGCGATCTCGATGTGCCGAAGGGCGCTCTCGACCATCGCCTCGGGGCAGGGGAAGCCGTACTTCTCGATCAGGTCTTCCTCGAGGCTGCCGCTGTTGACGCCGATCCGCATGGGGACGCCGGCGTCCTTCGCCTTGCGGACGACCTCCTTGAACCGCTCGACCCCGCCGATGTTCCCCGGGTTGATCCGGATCTTGTCCACCGCTCGTCTCCCGGAGGGGGTGCGGGCCTCCAGGCAGGCCAGGGCCATGCGGTAGTCGTAGTGGATGTCGGCGATGAGCGGGATCCGGATGTGATCCCGGATCGCCTTGCAGGCCTCCACGTCCTCCTTCTTGGGCACGGTCACGCGGATGATCTCGCAGCCGGCCTCCTCCAGCCGCCGGATCTGGTCCAGCGTCGCCGCGGCGTCGGCCGTGTCGGTGGTGGTCATCGACTGCACCCAGATCGGGTTGTCCCCGCCGACGACGTGGTCGTCGATCCCCACCTCGCGGGTCTTGCGCCGCTGCACCGAGGTCGCGTAGGCCATCGCTGTATCGCGTCCGTATCGTTCGGGATGCGTTGGCTTTGCGCGATCTTCACGCAAAGCGGGGCCGACTCGTAAGTTCAGTTATCGTAGTCGAGCCCCGCCCCGCCATCAAGGTCGGCCGGCCGTCGGACTCCGCTCCCCGAGCCCTTGGCCGAGGGGGGGGCGATGACGCCTTTCGGTTGGCGTCGGCCGGGCTCCGATGCGGAGATCGGCAAGGCTCTTGGGGCTCGGCCGGCGGCCTCGGCCATCGCGGACGGGCCGTTCGGGATCCGGATCGGGCTCGCTCCTCACTCCCGGGGGCCGGATCAAGGGCGGGCTGGCAACGATTCCGTCCGGAATGGGCCTTGCCGTCTCGAAGTGGTGGGTCTCACCGACCCCAACCCCGGGAATCCTGCCGCTTCGGAAGCGTCCGATCGGGTCCTGCCGAGATGGTTCCGGAGACCGACCGTGGCTTGCGAGCCGATCGGCCGCTGTCGGGCCGCACTCCCAGAGGCCGACGAGACGACGCGATCGGGCGGCCCTGGCGAACATGGTTCATAATGAACTTCGACTCCTCGGAGCGTCGGAAGGGACCGGACGATGGGCGCGATCACGTTCGCAATCGCGATCGCGCCCGGGATCGGTCGCCGGGCGATTCCCGGGCGGACGGGCCGGCTGGACTGGCTGGCTCGGCGGCCCAGCGTCGGCGACTGCTTCGATTGACCCGAGCCGGGGCCGTTGATGCCGCCGATTCCCCAATGGTTGAAGCATGCGCTGTTGCCCGCCTGGAACGGCGGGCATCGCCTGGCCTGGCGTCTCGGGGAACTCCTCGGCGCGCTGGCGCACCGGCGCTTCGGCCGCTGTGCCGTCTGCGGCCGATGGGGCCCATTCCTTTACCGGCGCTGGGTCATTCGCCCCGAGCTGGAACGCCGGGCCGGCGTCTCGGCCGAGGTCGCCGAGGCCTGGGCGCGCAAGGAGTCGAGCGATTGCTCCTTCTGCGGCGCCAAGCTCCGGGCGCGACGCATCGCCGAGGTCCTGCTGCGGCTCGTCCCCTCCGGAGAGGGCCCTCCCCTCCGATCGATCCGGCAGTGGGTTCGCTCTCCCCAGGCCCGCCGGCTGGTTGTGGCCGAGGTCAACGAGGTGGAGGGCCTCCACCGGGAGCTGCTCCGGCTCCCCGGGCTGCGCTACAGCGAGTTCCGGGAGGGGGCCGCGCCGGGCTCGGTTGTTGATGGCGTTCCGAGCGAGACTTTGGAGCGGCTGTCCTACGACGACGCCTCGATCGACCTGATGATCTCGTCCGAGACGCTCGAGCACGTTCCCGACCTCGATGCCGCCCTCGTCGAGATCCGGCGCGTTCTTCGGCCCGGCGGGCGGCACGTCTTCACCGTGCCGATGCTCCCCGGCGTCCCCGAGACGTTCCGACGCGCCACCCTGCTCCCCGATGGCTCGGTCGAGCCCCTCGGCCCGATGGTCTGCCACCCTGGAGGCGACTGGGGCTATCCCGTCTTCACCGAGATTGGCGCCGACTTCCCCGAGCGTCTCCGACGCGCCGGGTTCGAGGTGGACGTCTTCTTCGGGCCGGTCCGCCCGGAGGACGTCTGCCAGGTCTTTTCCTGCCGCAAGCCAAGCGAGCCGACCGGATCGACCGGCCAGCGCTCGGACCAATTCAAGTCCACACGTCCGAGTTCTTCCAGAAATCAGGATGGTTCCTGGCGTTTGTGGTCCCGTCCCGCGATGCGAGCCGTTCTCTGAGAGCGATCGTGCTCCGGTCCGCTCCGGATGAGCTTCACTTCAGAGCGGTCCCTCGGAAGGAGAACCCCGGATCGGGTTCCTCCCCCTCGGCGGGCAAGGGAATCCTGCCGAGGCCGGGACGAGCCGTCCTCTGCCCGTGCCGAGAGTGGCTGCTCCGCTCACGCCTTGCCCGCTCGGGGGGCCGGGCTACAATCGAGGCACGCCCGAGCCGGGCGGGAAAGGGACGCTCACCCGTGCGCATCGCCTACTTCGACTGCTTCAGCGGCATCTCCGGCGACATGACCCTCGGCGCCCTGGTCGACGCCGGGGTCGACCCGCAGGTCATCGTCGGCGCCGTCGGCCGGCTTGGCCTGGAGTTCGAGTTGACGTTCGAGACCGTCCGCCGAGGAGGCTTCCGGGCCTCCTACGCCCGGGTGGTCGCTCCCGAGGAGCACGCCCACCGCCACCTGCACCACATCGAGGCGATGATCGACCGGGCCGAATTGCCCCCTCGCCAGGCCGAACTGGCCAAGCGCATCTTCACCCGGCTGGGCGAGGCCGAGGCGAACGCCCACGGCATGGACGTCCGCAAGGTCCACTTCCATGAGGTCGGCGCCGTCGACTCGATTGTCGACATCGTGGGGGCCGCCGTCGGGCTCGACCTGCTGGGCGTCGATCGCTTCGAGGCCAGCCCCATCCCTCCCGGCCGGGGTTCCGTGATGGCCGCCCACGGCCGGATGCCCCTGCCCGCCCCCGGCACCGCCGAGCTGCTCCGGGGCGTCCCGCTGGCCGACTCCCCCGTCGAGATGGAGCTGACCACCCCCACCGGCGCCGCCATCGTCTCCACCATCTGCGAGCGGTTCGGCCCCCTGCCGGCGATGACCATCGACGCGATCGGCCACGGCGCCGGCACCAGGGAGATTCCTGGTCAGGCGAACATCGTCCGGCTCTTCGTCGGCACCGCCGCCGAGTCCCCCGACGCCGACCGGGTCTGGGTCCTCGAAACCAACCTCGACGACCTGGCCGGCGAGCTCGTCGGCTACACCACGACCCGGCTCCTGGAGGCCGGCGCGCTCGACGCCTTCGTCACGCCCATCTACATGAAGAAGAACCGCCCCGGCGTGATGATCTCGGTCCTTTGCACCGAGGCCATCGCGAGCGAGCTGGAGGCGATCCTCTTCCGAGAGACGACCACCCTGGGCGTCCGCCGCTACCCGGTCAGTCGCCACAAGATGCGCCGCAAGGCCGCGGAGGTCATGACCCCGCTCGGCCCCATCAAGGGCAAGCTCGGCTGGCTCGGCGACCGTCCCCCCACCTTCAGCCCCGAGTACGACGACTGCGCCCGGGTCGCCTCCGAGCGCGGCGTCCCGCTCCGGGAGGTCTACCGCCTGGCCCTCGAAGCGCATGCCGCCGCCGGCGCCGCTCCGGCCGCCGCCTCCCCCGAATCCCGGGGCGAGAGCCAGGCCCACGACCACCATCACCACCACGACCACCACCACGACCACGACCACCACCACCACGACCACGGGCACCCTCACCACGAGGACTGAGGGACGGGGAGGCTGGGGTCCTCCGCCTCCGCACCCGTCGGTTCGGCGGCTCTCCCCTCGGATGGGTGCTCCGGGGTGTCTTCCACCCGAGTCGGGGCCGACGAGGGCCCGGGGTCCGCAGCCGGGACCTGTGGCACCCGAACCCCGGCCACCTGCCGTCTCGGTCCCGGCCTCCCGGCCGAGTGGTCCTGGATGACGCCGGGCCGATGACCGACGGGTCGGCCGACGGGTCGCCTTGCCGGGCGTGGCCTCCCGGCGTAGCATGGTGCCCGAGACCGGCCCCCTCCACGGCGGCCCGCGGCCGGTCGCCCTCGCCGAGATCGGCGCGGAGGTCGGACGGGAATCGAGGATCACGAGGCTCGTTGGCGTCGTTCGGGTCCTCGGCCGGCTTCGGGGGGATCGGGCCGATCGTTGACGGACAGGCCGGAGCATCCGGGGAGGCCCGGGCGGGATCGGGGCCGAACCCGGCGGGGATCGAGGAGATCGCGTTGCTCACCGACGGGCCGACCCTCGTCCTGATCGTCCTGGCGGCCGCCGCCGTCGGCTCGGGGGCGGTCGCCGCGTCCTGGCGGGCCGCTCGACGCTCGTCGATCGAGGCGGGGACCCGGTTCGACCGCCTCGAGGGGCGGCTTGCCGCCATCGAGTCGGCCCTGCGCCGGCCCCGGACGGACCGGGCGACCGCCGAGTCGGCCGATCGTCCCCGAGCGCGTTCCCCCCGGTCGTCTCCCCCGGGCCGACCGGCATCGACCGAGCGGGTCGACCCGCCCGGCCCGGCTCCCCCCGGGCCGATCCTCATCGCCGTGCCCGACCTTTCCGGTTCCCGGCAGGGGGTCGGCACTCAGGCCGAATCGGCCCGCCGGGCCTCGGCCGTGGCCGACCTCTCCCGGCGGTTCGGCCGGATCTGGGAGCTGGCCGACACCGGGGCCTCGGCCGACCGCATCGCCTCGACCACGGGCCGGCCCGTCGGCGAGGTCCAACTTGTCCTGGATCTCCGCCGACGCCTGATCGACGGCCCCGCACTCCGGGATGGCGAGGTGCCCGAGTGACCCGACGCTCCGACCTGGACCCGGCCTCCGTCGCCCTGCTCGACCGGACCCGATCCTCGGTGATGACCGTGCTCGCCCTGGATGGCCTGCTCATCGCCGCCAGCGGCCTGGCGCTGCGGACTCGGGGGCCGGGCATGACGCTCTGGCCGTTCGAGGACGCCTATCGCTGGTCGCACCTCGCCCTGCTGGCCCTGATGTTCGTCGGCTCGGTGGTCCGGCTCGCCGGCACGGCCCGAGCGGTCCTGGAGCGTCCGGAGGGGAGGGCCCGCTGGTTCTTCTGGTCCCACACGCTCAGCGCCCTGCTCGGCCTGGCGGCCCTGCCCCTGGGCTTCACCTACGCGTGGGCCGTCCGGCCGCTGCTGTCGGCCGTCGCCCCGTTCTGGGGGGTGGCCCTGGTGCTCGGCCTGCTGGCCCTGCCCCGGGTCGACGAGCTGGCCGGCTTCGACGAGCCCCCCTCCCCCCGACGCCCGCTCTTCCCCCACCGCCGCTGCCGGGACGCGGACGAACCCCGACCCCCGAGTCGCCCCCTCCCATGAGCCTCTCCCCCTCTCAGCAGGCGATCCTCTGGATCTACGCCGCCCTGGTGGCCGCCTGGCCGATCCGGCACCTGGTCATCTCCCTGATCGCTCGCAAGCTCGATTGGCTCGACCTCCGTTCCCCCCGGCTCAACGGCCCCGGCCTCCCCGCCGTCACCGCCATCATCCCCGCCAAGGACGAGGAGCAGGCGCTGCCCTGCTGCCTCGAGTCCGTCCGCTCCCAGTCCTATCCGAACCTCGACATCCTTGTCGTTGACGACCGCAGCGCCGACGGCACCGCCGCCGTCGCCCGCCGAGCCGCCGAGGCCGACCCTCGGGTCCGGGTCCTCTGCCTGACCGAGCTTCCCCCCGGCTGGACCGGCAAGACCCACGCCCTGCACGTCGCCGCCGCCGAGGCCCGGGGCGACTGGCTCTGGTTCCTCGACGCCGACACCCAGCACCACCCCGACTGCCTCGCCATCGTCATGGCCTACGCCCGGCGCACCAACGCCGCGCTGGCCAGCCTCCTGCCCGAGATGCGCTGCGAAACCTTCTGGGAGAAGGTCGTCACCCCGCTGGCGGGCATCGTCCTGATGCGGACCTACCCCACCTTCCTCGCCAACGACGACCGCCGGCCCCTGGCCTTCGCCAACGGGCAGTTCCTGCTGATCGAGCGCTCGGCCTACGAGGCCGTCGGCGGCCACCGGGCGGTGCGCGATCGCTTCGTCGAAGACATCGGCCTCGCTCGTCTGGTCAAGGGGCTGGGCCTGCCGGTGAAGACGGCCGTCGCTCCCGAGATCAGCTCCACGCGCATGTATACCTCGCTCGGAAGCCTTGTCCGGGGCTGGAGCCGGATCCTCTACGACGCCCACGACCGGAGGGTCCTGCCGCTGGTCGGCAAGATCATCGAACCGCTGATCTTCAGCCAGACGGGAGATGTGGCGCTGGTCGCCGCGCTGGGTCTGCTCGCCCTCGGGCAGACCGGGCCGTTCTCCTGGTGGCTGCTGGGCCTGAGCCTGACGCATCAGGTCCTCAAGCAGTCGGTCCTCTACCGGATGTTCGCCTGGAACGCTCCCCGGACGGCGGCCTTCGCGATCTTCTATCCGCTGGCCGGCATCGTCTCCGACGTCATCCTGCTGCGCGCGATCTGGATGTGCCTGACCGGCCGGGTCACCTGGCGGGGCACCTCCTACGGCGACCCCGACGGCTCGGGGCTTCCCTCCCCGGCCTCCGGCCGGGCGGAGGCGACCCGCTGAGCAGCGCCGGCCCCGGCCGGAACCCGAGGCGGCCGGATCGTCCGATTCGTCCCATCGCCATCGGTCGGCGCCCTCGACCCGAGGACGATCGACGCGGAAGCGATTCCCGATTCGATCAAGCAGCCCCGGAGTCCGAGGAATCCCCCCCGGAGGAGCCCCGAGATGACGACGGCCGCCGAGCCTGCCGGCGTCCTGATCTGCCGCAACCCCGCCACCGGGGACGAGCTGGCCCGCATCCCGGCCTCGAGCCCCACCGAGGTGGCCGACCAGGTGAACCGGGCCCGGCTCTCCCGGCGGGACTGGGCCGATCGTCCCTGGTCGGATCGCCGGCTCGCCCTGCTCCGATGGCACGCCGAGCTGTCCCGGAGGGCCGATGAACTGGCCGACGCCGTCCGGGCCGAGATCGGCAAGCCCCGGGCAGAGGCGATGGCCGCCGAGGTCGTGCCCACCCTCGACGCCCTGCGCTGGACGATCCGACACGCCCGACGGGTCCTCTCCCCCCGGATCGAGGCTCCGGGGCCCCAGCGGTGGCTCCTGATGCCCCGGGCCCGGGTCGAGCGGAGGCCCCTGGGGGTGATCGGGGTGATCGGCGCCTGGAACTACCCGATCCTCCTGAATGCTCCGGTCATCGCTCATGCGATCGCCGCCGGCAACGCGGTCGTCTGGAAGCCCTCGGAGCGGTCGAGCTGGTGCGGCGCGCTGCTCCAGGAGACGATCGCCGCGGCCGGGCTGCCGGAAGGGCTTGTCTCGATCGTCCAGGGGGGGCCGCAGATCGGCTCGGCGCTGGTCGAGGCCGGAGTGGACAAGATGGTCTTCACCGGGGGGCTGGAGAACGGCCGTCGGGTGCTCGCCGCCCTCGGCGGCCGAGGGGTGCCGGCGGTGGCCGAGCTGTCGGGATTCGATGCCGCGGTGGTTCTGCCCGACGCTCCGGACGGGCCGACGATGCGGGCTCTTCTCTGGTCGAGCTTCCTCGGCGCCGGCCAGACGTGCATGGCGGTCAAGCGGATCTACCTCGTCGGCCGACGGACCGAGCCCCTCGATCCCTGGATCGAATCGTTCGCCCAGCTGGTCCAGGGGCTCCGGGTGGGCGACCCGAGCCGGGAAGACGTGGATGTGGGGCCGATGATCTCCGAGGAGGCCCGAGCGGCCTTCCGGAGGCAGGTGCGCGCCGCGATCGACGCCGGGGCCCGGATGTGCGCCGGAGACGGCGGGCCGCTCGGACCCGGCGGGTTCTGTCGCCCGATCCTCCTGGTGGCCGATCCGGGGGAAACCGCCCCGGAGCGGGCGCTGGAGGGTTGCTTCGGGCCGGTCGTCCTCGTCCGGGTGGTGCGGGACGTCGATGAGGCGGTCGAGGCGGTCAACGCCAGCAACTACGGCCTCTCAGCCAGCGTCTGGGGGCGCGACCGGAGGGCCTGCCGTCGGGTGGCCGATCGGCTGGAGGTGGGCGTGGTCGGCATCAACGAGGCGACGGCATTCTTCGCCCTGGCGTTCTCCCCGGCCGGCGGGGTGAAGGCCAGCGGCTTCGGCCGGGTGCACGGGGCCGAGGGCCTGCTCGAGCTGACCGCCCCGAGGACGGTCGTGGCCCGGTCGGTCGGCTCCCCGAGGCCGCAGGTCTTTCCGTACTCTCCCCGGCTGGGGAGGCTACTGGGGGTGTATCGGCGGCTGTTCCACCGCTGATCGGCCCGGGGAAAGCCGCCGGAGCCGATCGGGGGGAACTCACGAGTCGATCCCGTGCTCCTGGAGGAACTCCCGCAGCGGCTCGATTCCGGTGAACCGCACCGCCTGGAACCCCGCGGCGACGGCCGCCTCGACGTTCAGCGCCCGGTCGTCGATGAAGATCGCCCGAGTCCGGGAGCAGGAGGCGATTCCCAGCGCCGCCGAATACATCTCGTCGTCCGGCTTCACTCGGCCGAGGTAGCACGAGGTGAGGAACCCCCGGAAAATCCGGTTCAGCCGGAAGGTCCGCACGCGATACTCGTGCAGCTCCCTCGACTCGTTGTTGAGCGAGAACAGGTGGCAGTTGTCCCGCGCCGCCAGGGATCGGATCCACTCCAACGACTCCTCCAGCGGCTGCGACTGGCTGTACATGAACTCCTGGAACTCGTCCATCGAGAAGTGCCGGGGACGGTGGAAGACCGTCCGGTGCAAGTAGGTGGCCAGGGTGATCCGGCCGGTCTCCAGGGCGGTCTTGGACATCTCGTGACGGGTCTGGAATTCCTGGTAATCGAACCCGAAGCGTTCGGCGGCCCGCTTGCGGCACGCGGTGTCCCACGCATTGGTCAGGATCACGCCGCCGATGTCGAAGAACAGGGTGGGCTTGTCGTGCATGAGGAACCTCGGGGATCCGTGATCCATCACGGAGGGTCACGGGAAGTCGTCGCCGGGCGGGTCGGCCGGGAGTGCGGGTCGATCGGACCGGGGGCCGCCCGGGGAGGGGGCTCGGCTCAGGGGCCGAGGCCGTCGAGGTACGCTTCGTCTTCCAGGCCCCGGAGGTAGCCCAGCGCCTCTCCCACCGAGGGGACCGGCGTGCCGGGAACGCGACCCTCGCGGTCGATCCGACCCAGCAGCAGCAGGTCCTCCAGGTCCTGCGGGTTCGCGTCCAGTCCGGGCACGCGCCGGGCCCGGCCGGCGGGGGCGGCGTCGATCGCGGCCCTCGCCTCTCGGTGATGGGCGATCAGCCATCGGGTCCGCTCGGAGATCGAACCGTCGAGCGCCTCCAGCCCCGCGGCGATGTGGTCCGTCGGGTCGATCGCCTTGCCCACGTCGTGCAGCAGGGCCGCCAGCAGGAATTCCTCGTCGAAGGGCCGTTCGGCTCGGGCCAGCTCGAAGACCTGGAGGCTGTGGTAGAGGGCGTCCCCCTCCGGGTGGGAGCGGGCCCTCTGCTTCACCTCCGCCAGCGGTTCCAGACGCAGCCGGTACAGTTCAAACCGGTCGAGGAGCTCCGAGAGCCGGAGCGGAGGGGAATCCGGCTCGGGCTCCGGCGCGATCTCCGGCCGGGAGGCCCCCGCCCGATCCGATTCCTGGCGGTCCCTGGCCAGCGAGACGACCGCCTGGCGGACCTCGTGATCCGACGGCAGGTCCCCCGGCCGCACCCGACGGCCGAGCACCGCCGCGGCCTTCCGCTTGGCGGCGTAGAACTCGGCCTCGCTGGCCTCCCGCAGCGGGAAGGAGCCGGACTCCGGCGCCAGCTTCGGCAACAGCCGCCGAGCCGCCTCCTGGGCGATCTGGAGTCGGAGCCGGTCGTCGGCCCTCGGGGCCTGCTGGCGACGCTTATACTTGTCGGGTCGCATGGGTGCTCTCACCGTCGCGAGTCGGCCGGGGGCGGGTGTCGAATCGAGGGAGCGGCGAACCAAGGGCGATTCTACCCCCGCCGTCTCCCCGGGCGGAAGGTCACGAGCGGCCGGGGGGCCCCATCGCCGTTCCCCGGCCGTCCCCTCGTTGGCTCAGCCTCCGGCGCCGACCACGGCGTCCGTGGTCGTCCGCTCGACTCCCATCGCGTCGAATTCCTCGAGCAGCTTCGGCATCGCCTCCGGATCGACGGCCGCGATCGCGTCGGTGACGATCGCGACCCGGTGCCCCCGCTCCCTCAGCCCCCGGACCGCGCAGCCCACGCAGTAATCGACCGCGACGCCGTAGACCACAAAGGTCGGCTCCCCGTGGGCATAGAACGCGACGACTCGGTCGGCCTCGGGGTGGGAGAACAGGTCGTAGCGCCGCTTCTGGAGCGTCAGGTGGGCGGGGGTTTTCTTGCCGCCGTGGGGGGGCTCGAACGTCCCGTCGGGGGCCAGCACGAGGCTCCCGGGCCACCTGGTCTCCTCGATCCGCTCGGCCCCCTTGCTGTCGACCAGGCAGTGGGGGGGGAACGGCTCGGGATCGGGCTCGTCGGGCTCGTGGGCGCAGGCGGTGGCCAGCACCGGGATGTCGTGGTCCCGGGCGAAGGTCGTCAGCCGGGCCAGGTTCGGGCGGATCCGGGGCGAATCGGCCAGGTAGAGCGAGCCGCCCGGGGCGAGGAAGTCGCGCTGGGTGTCGATATCGACGAAGACGAGTGCGCCATCTGGCATGAGGAACTCCATCAGGTGATCCCCTCCCGATCGGCCCGGGAGGGCAAGCGGGTCAACGATCGGCGCCGAGGGATCGGGTGATCGATCTCGACGTGCCGATCGGATGATGATACCAGGAATCCCCCCCAGCGCCGAATCGGCTCGATGAGCCGACGAGCCCCCTCGGATCGCCCCCGCCCTTCTCCTCGCCGGCCCTCCCGGGGAGCGTCCCGGCTTCGGAGTTCGGGGAGAATCGCCTCCTCCTCGAGCGATGGTGGCGGGCCTCCTCCCCGATCGCTACAATACGGGCGACCGGATCGGACTCCGGGATCGCCGCGGGCCTCGGGCCGATGATCGGCCTCCCATCGGCCCCGATCGGCTCCCTCGCACCGGATGGAGCGAACCCCCATGTCGAAGCTTCGTCTGCTTAAGACCGGCCACGGCGACCTCTGCCTCGCCGAGTGGGACGTCGCCCAGCCCCAGACCGTCGGAGAGGCCCAGCGCGCCTTCGCCGAGCACTTTACTCCCGGCCGCCTCGCCTTCCGCCTCGACGGCCCCGGCAAGACCCGGCCGATCCGGGAATTTGACGCCACCGCCCCCGAGATCCTCCTCGTCCCCGCGATTCAAGGGGGCTGAACCCGGGGAACCCGGTCGGTGGACGCCCCGACCCCGATCGTCACCGGCCTCCTGCCTGGCCCCGGCGACGCCCGGCTCCCGATGGCCTCCCCACTCACAACCTCGGGCGACGGAGCGGGGGCGAATCGTCCCGAGTGGCACCGAACCGCTCCCGATCCTTTGGAGACGGCGGGACTTCTGGCCCGGGGGGGCGGACGAATTCGGCTCTCGTCCTCAGGGTCAGGGTCAGGGTCAGGGTCAGGTCTCCCCCGTCGGGCGAGGATCCTCGGCCCGAACCGCTCGATCGCTCCTGGCCGCCCGGC
The DNA here is from genome assembly GCF_003977685.1 of Tautonia sociabilis. Classification (GTDB taxonomy): domain Bacteria; phylum Planctomycetota; class Planctomycetia; order Isosphaerales; family Isosphaeraceae; genus Tautonia; species Tautonia sociabilis. The sequence goes on from NZ_RYZH01000028.1 coordinate 70,949, forward strand.
CCTTCGGTCTCGGACTCGACCCGCTCAGCGCTCAACCCTGGAGAATCGGTGTCCGAGCCATGATTCGCACCGGATACCTCCGCTGGGAGATCGAGGCCGCCGACGGCCGTTCCCAGGCCGACCGGATGGCGCATGAGGTCGTGCTCAAGGCCCGGCCGACCTACCGGACGGTCCGCATCCAGGGAGCCTTGCAGGAGGAGGCCGCCGAGCGCTTCGTCCGGGGAGAGGCGAGCTACGCCGCCATCCTCCAGGCCCAGCAACGGTCGGGAGCCGAGCTCGAGATCACCGTCCCCGACGTCGGCCCTCATGTCTTCCGCTACTCCCGCAGCGATCGCGAGCGGAACCTCGGCTTCTGGATGGTCAAGCTCCAGCGCGAGGTTCAGGCCTTCGCCCACGAGGTCGTCCGAGTCGCCGGCTCGTTCCCCCGGCTGGTGCTGGCCAACCCGGCCTTGCGGGCCGGCTACGCCAAGCTCGTCGAGCACGAGGCCCTCCGCGTGATCGAGGGCCGCAGCGCCCCCGAGCCCACCCGAGAAGACGAGGCGATGACCCTCGATGCCGCCGCCTTCGCCCAGGGGGTGCCGGAACTCGTCGCCGCCCAGCTCGTCCGGGACGTGGTCGAGCCCCGGGAGTTCGACGAGTTCTGCCGAGACGACCGCATCACCATCCGCATCGGGAAGCGCATCTACCGCATCTCCCGACGCCCTCACGCCCTCATCGAGGTCTGGAAGGCCGACACCCTGACCGGCGAGGCCCGCCTCTGCGTCGTCTTCCAGGACCCGGGCATGCCCCCCTCGGACGAGGTGGTGATGAAGTACCTGTTGGCCAAGCACCAGCCCGAGCTGCTCTGGCAGGTCGGCATCCGCTTCCCCGCCCCCACCGGCCGCTTCGACGCCCCCGTGCCGAGGAGGTGGGCCGCCTTCGACCCGCAGCCCGACGACGACTTCTGATCGGGAGCCGATCGCCCCATGCCCACGCTCATCGAACAGCCCTCCCGCATCGAGGCCGCCGGGGCCCCGCCGAAGCGGATCGACGAGTACGTCGGCCTCGTGAACACCGGCACCGCCGCGGTCAGCGTCGCTCTCATGCGCAGCCCCTCCGGCTGGGTCGAGCCGGGCCAGACCCCCGAGTTCGACGAGTTCACCGTCGTCCTCCGAGGCACCCTCCGCGTCGAATCCCGGGACGGGATCCTCGACGTCCTCGCCGGCCAGGCCGTCGCGACCAGGGCCGGCGAGTGGGTCCGCTACAGCTGCCCGACCCCCGAGGGGGCCGAGTACCTGGCCGTTTGTGTGCCGGCCTTCGCGCCGGAGACGGTCCACCGCGATCCGGAGTGACCTTGCGTGGCCCTGCTCGCGGTCGACACGGGCCTCCGCACCGGGCTCGCCCTCTTCAACCGGGAAGGCCGGCTGGCCTGGTATCGCTCGCAACACTTCGGCAACCGATCCGCCCTCAGGAGAGGCGCCTTCGGGCTCCTCCGATCGATCGACGGCCTCGATCTCCTCGTGCTCGAAGGGGGAGGACCGATCGCCGAGGTCTGGCGGCGAGAGGCCGAACGGCTCGGCCTGGTCGTCCGAGTCATCGGCGCCGAGGTCTGGCGATCGGCCCTCGGCGCCGTCGGCGACCGAGATCGCCCCAAGCGAGCGGCCGACGCCCTCGCCCGACGGGTCATCTCCTGGTCCGGCGCCCCCCGGCCGACCTCCCTCCGCCACGACGCCGCCGAGGCGATCCTCATCGGGTTCTGGGGCGTCCTGGACGCCGGCTGGCTCGACCAGCCCCCGGGCGAGGTGCTCGGCTGAACCCCCGTCCTCCCGATCAGTCCGGCACGGCCGGGGCCGGCGGGATCTCGGCCGGTGGCTGGACCGTCGTTGTCAGCGGCGTCGGCGTCGACGTCGGCGTGACCGGCTCGAGCCTTGGCGGCATCGGGGCCGGGGAGAGCCGCTGTTCGATCCTCCCGACGGCCGAGGTCAGGCGTTCCACGGCGGCTTCGAGCGCCCGGATGCGGTCGGCGTCTCCGTCCGGGCCGAGGCCGGACCCGGCGGCCGGCAGGCTGTGCGGCCCGACGTCCCCTGGCAAGGAGACGACCGGCTTCCCATCCGCCTCCAGGCACCGAGCGAGGAGCTGCGCTTCCTCGGCCGATCCGATCCGGATGACGAGCCGATCCGCCTCATACGACGCGATGTGCGTGTTCCCGGGAGCGTCGTTCAGCCGGTGTACCATCCGGAGGCGGCCGTCCTCGCCCGAGGTGACGGCGATCGTCCCGGTCCAGTACGTCCGGCCCGAGACGGCCGTCGCGAGCCGGACGTCATCGAGCGTCCCGGGGAAGGCGGCGGGACGCCTCCCGTCTTGGATCGTCCCGAAGGCCCCCGGGAGTCTCGGAGCGATCGGCAGGGAGTCGGATGCCCCCGAGGAGCGCTCTCCCCGGGAAGCGGCCCGGTCCACCTCCCGGAGGGCTTCGAGCACGACAAGCTCCTGCCTCGCCCGCTGGAGGTCTTCCTCGATCGCCTCGATTGCCTCGGCCCGCTCGGCGATCAGCTCCCGAAGCTCGGCGATGGCGCCATCCAGGTCCCCGACGCGCTCTTCTCGGAACGCTTGGACGGCCGGGGCGAGGTCATCGAGGAGTTGCGGCGCTCCGCTCGCGGCCCCGGAGACGAGCCAGGCCGAGGCCAGGGCGGCCAGCGTCCGGATGATCCTGTTCAAGGGGGCCTCCTCCCTGAGTTCGAGCCTCGTCGGATTCCCTGCCGACTCCGGGACGATACGCCCGTCCGCCGATCCTGTCGACCCGGGATGCCGGCAAGCGGCTTGCCCCGGTCCTCTCCGGCCGTTCCAATCGGAGGAGCGCACGACGCGCTTGATTGATGGCGATCCTCGAGGAGCTCCGCGGTGTTCGGACGGATCTCGGCCCTGATCGGGCAGGCGAAGAAAGCCTTGGGCGGCATCGACGCCCTGCTGCTGGTGTCCATCCTCGCGGTCGTCGGCGGCGGCTGGATCTTCCTCGAACTGGCCGACGAGGTCGAGGAGGGGGACACCCTCCCCCTCGACGAGCGCATCCTCCTGGCCTTCCGCAACCCGGAGGACCCGGCCGATCCCCTGGGAGGGCCGGTCGTCGAGGAGCTCGTCCGAGACCTCACCGCGCTGGGAGGTGTCGCGATCATCGGCCTGGTGACGGCCGCCTCGGTCGGCTTCCTGGCGATGGACCGCAAGTATCACGCGGCCGTGCTGGTGCTGGTGGCCACGGTCGGCGGCCAGTTGCTCAGCGCCGCGCTGAAGGGGCTTTACGACCGACCCCGGCCGGATGTCGTCCCGCACCTGATGCACGCCTCTCAGGCGAGCTTCCCCAGCGGGCATTCCCTGCTGGCCGCGGTCACCTACCTGACGCTCGGCGCGCTGATGGCCCGGCTGGTGGATCGCCCGGCCTTGAAGCTCTACATCATCGCCGTGGCCGCTCTGATCGCCGGGATGGTCGGCGTCAGCCGGGTCTACCTCGGGGTCCACTACCCCACCGACGTGCTTGCCGGCTGGGCCGTGGGCCTGTCCTGGGCCATCCTCTGCTGGGAGGTCGCGCGGCGGCTCCAGCGCCGGGGGATGGTCGAGCCGACGATCGAACCTTGATCCCGATCGGCCCCCTCGGCGTCGAGGGGGCCGGCCCGAGACGCGATCGCGACCCCCCCCGAGGGCCGGCGGTCAGGCCTTCGGCAGGTGGTTGGTTCCCGCCTTGGTGAGCAGGTAGCGGTAGTTGCCCGTCTCCTTGTTCTTGGTGCCCCGCTTCACGAGCTTGCGCGTGACCAGCGCGTCGATGCTGCGCTGCTCGTTCTTGTTCTTCGGTTCGTAGCCGGGCTCGCCGGCGGCCTGGATGGCCTGGAGGAACTTGACCTGATTCTCCGTCAGCTTAACGGGGGCGGCCTTCTTGGCCGAGGGCTTGGCGGGGGAGGTCCGGCCCGTTCCCTCGGCGGGGGCGGCGGTGTTCTTGGCGTTGCCCTGAGTGTCCACCTTGCTCGACGCCGCGGGGGCCTTCGTGGCCTTGGGGGTGTCGCCCTTCTTGGTCGTCGCCATCGCTGGTTCGAGGCCTCTCGAGGAGGGATCGCGGGACCGGCCGGCGGACGTTCGCCGGTCGTTACGATTCAGTTCTTAGGGTCTTATATTACCAATGTCAAGGCGCTCGCAGCACTCGTTGCGATCACCGTGACGGACGCGACGATCGGGGGAACTCTGCCAGCGATTCCCGTCGCTCTCCCGGCCTCTCCCGGCCTTGCCCCGATGACCCGACAGCCCCGATCGGCTCCTGGATCGGGGGCCTCTCCCGAGTCGACGACCGGGGAGCGACCGGCGGTCGCTGGCCCTCGGCGGGCCGGGTCGAGGGCCGGCCGACGGCGGATCGCCCCCCTCGATCGCCCGGGGCGATCGGTTCCTCGATCCGGGGGGCCCCCGGAGTCGGGCCCGCCAGCGCTCCGGCGGTGCCGCCCCCGGGCTCGAGACGAATCGAAGCCGATTGACGAGCCGATCGCTCCGGCCTCAGCTCGCCTTGCCCGCCTCGGGGCGATCTGATACCGTTCGGCACCCGAATCCGCACCGACATCACGGATGGACCGCCCGAGGTCGAAGGAGTCGACACCATGGCTGGCATCGCCCCCGAACCGCTCGCCTTCGGCCCGGCCGCCCGCTCCGGCCGCCGGCCGATGGGACTGGCCTCCCGCCTCCGATTGACGCTCAAGTACTGGCTCTGGCCCGGGATCAACTGGGTCAGCCGGGACAAGGCCGCCCTCGTTCCCATGCTCCAGCGCGGGTCGGCCGAGGCCCCCATCCGCACCCTCGACTGCGGCTGCGGCAACGCCTACTTCGCCTTCGAGGCCGCCCGGCGCGGCTCGACGGTCCTCGGTATCACGATCCACGACTGGGAGCGCCGCTCCTGCCAGGAGATGGCCGACTTCCTCGGCCCGATCGCCCAGTCGATGGAGTTCCGCGTTCAGCGGCTCGAGGAGCTCGCCCGGGATCCGGCCGCTCGGGGCTCCTTCGACCAGATCCTCCTGCTCGACGTCATCGAGCACATCCGGGACGACCGAGCCGCCCTGCTCCAGCTCCGAGAGCTGCTCGACGACGACGGCCTCCTCTACATCACCACCCCCGACCGGGACTACCAGGCCAACGCCGACCATCTCCGGGTCACCCGCACCGAGGACGGCTGGCACGTCCGCAACGGCTACACCCTGGACCAGCTCGAACGGCTCGTCGAGGAGTGCGGCCTCGAACCGGTCGACCACCTCCGCTTCGGCACCCTCGGCTCGACGATCGTCACCCGCATCCAGCACTCGGTCTTCCGGTCGGCCATCCTGCCGATGACGGTCCTCTGCTTTCCGATGCTGAAGCTGATCGCCTGGCTCGGTTCTCCGTGGAAGGACCGGCACACGATCTTCGTCCTCGCCCGGAAGCGCAGCGACGCCGAGCTGGCCGCCCGGTCCCGATCCTGACCGGAGCCTGCTTCCGATCCTTCCTTTCCCAGGGGAACGCCAATTCCCCCGGAGCGGACGGCCGGACGGCGACCTGAGCCCTCGAGTCCAGGGGAGCACCCCCCCGGCCCCGCTTTCCCGATTGGCGGTCGACCGCATGGCCGTCGATCAGGGTCGAGCTCCAACGTCCGGTCGGGGAGGGCCAACGATGAGCGCGACCAGACACCTCCCCGACCCCCGAACGTCATCGCCCGCCTTCGCCGCCGACCCCCGCCGCCGGGTTGGCCGCCTCCACCCACTTCGACCAGCCGACCGGCTGCGTCCACGCCTGCGCCTTCTGGCCCGCGAAGGACGGGTTCTCCGGCGGCAGCGACGACGTGACGACCGCCCTCACGTACAGCTCATCGCCGGTCAGCTCGTATCGGGCCGAGGTCCCCTCGGCCGAGGCGAGCACCTTCCCGATCTCGTCCGAGTACCGCCGGGTCGCGTCGATCGGCGTCCCCTCGTCGTCGAGGACCGGCTCCGAGGCCGTTCCGGCCCCGTTCAGTGTGCCGATGAAGTCGATCCGGTACGAGGCTCCCTCCTCCGGCTCGACCTCCAGCTCCAGCGCCCCGGCCGCCTCGTCGTATCGGACCTCTCGGAGGGTGACGCCGCTGGAGGCGTAGAAGTCGCCGGCCTGGATCGCGTCGATCAGTCGCTCGGGGGTCAGGTGTCGAGACCGGACCATGATCCAGCCCCGGCCGGGGGAGGAGCCCTCGGTGCCGAAGTAGTTATGCGAGTCGTCGGTCCCCAGGCCGAAGAGCGGGGCCGCCTGGAACCCGGCGATGCGGAGAGTGTTGGCGATGTCCCACATCCGCTCGATCGGCGCGTGCCGTGTGTCTCCCTGGTGGTTCACCCCGGGGTGGCCGTTGTAGACCTCGAAGAACCGCTCCCGGACCGCCTCGGCCAGCTCCTCGGCCGTGACGCCGTAGCCGAAGTTCGGGTGGTTCAGGTGCGTGACGATCGGGATGCCCAGCCGCTCGGCCTGCTCCTGGACCGCCTTCAGGTTGTTCTCGATCACCTCCACGACCGAGGAGCCCCCCTGCGGCGGCACCAGCTCGGCCAGGTTGCTCGCGTTCATGTGGATCGGCTTCCGCTCGAAGCGATCGGTGATCTCCTCCCCCTGGATCAGCAGGAAGCGGTCGGCCTGCTCGACCAGCGCCCGGTACTCCGACAGCGGGCGGAGCCGCACCTGATCGGTCCCGTCCACCGTCCTCGTCTCGACCCAGGACCGGCCGAACCGCGCGACGTACCGATCGAAGGCCCTCCCTCCCGACCTTCGGTCGATCTCCGCCCGGTCCATCCAGCGCGGTCCCTGGCTCAGGACGTTGTGGTCCGACAGCGCCAGGAAGTGGTAGCCGCGCTGCCGGTACCAGTCGACGATCATCTCCGGGAAGTCGTTGCCGTCGCTCCAGAAGGAGTGCGTGTGCAGGTTCCCCTTCCACCACCGAGCGGGCGGGTCGGCCGGGACGGCCGGTCCCTCCTCCTCGGAGCCCAGGGCCCCTCCCCTCGGCAGGAGCAGGAGAGCCAGCGGCGCCAGCCAGCGCCATCGCAATCGAGGGAGGTTTGTTCGGGAGAGCATGCCGGAGGCCTCGGGAGTCGCAACGGAAGGGATCCGGGCGGGAAGCACGCCGCCCGAGCCGCCCCAACAGAGTCGACCCGGCAGGCCCGTGTCAAGCCCTCGGGAGGCTCGTCATCAACGCATCCCGACCCTCCCCTTGTCCCCGAACCAAGAGGCCCCAGGAGCCTCCCGAACCCGCCGTCCGGGCGATCGCCCCGCCCGACGACGCTCCGCCGAGCCAACCGCCGGTCCCCGTCTCTCAGGGCTCGGCCCACGCCCCCCGGCCCTGCCGAGGAGCCTCACCCGGGAAGCGTCCCCACGCCTCCCGCTCGATTCAATCCGCGCGCAACCGGGACGCGACGCGGGGGAGGCGGCCGTCAGGTCCCTCCATCCCGTTTTTACCATCCCATTGTCAAAACCGGCAGGACGACAGGTCGATGATTGGAGGAGAGGGCCGCGGCATTCCCGGCAGACCGGAATCCGTTCGGTTTTCCGAAGTCATTCTCGATAATCGGGTTTCGCCGATGTCGTCGGACGCCGCGGCCGGCGGGGCCGTCGAGGGAGAGAGCTTTGGCGCGAGGGTTGCTTCGGTTGATGGTCCCCTCGTCTCCCTTCCCTCCGCGAAGCCCGCCGCACGGTTCCAGTCCCAAGATTGGCCGGGAGCACGGCTGCTCCGGCTCGCCGACCTGCCTGGAGGCGCGGTCGGCCGTCGCAAGACATGGAGGTCGACGATGATGGTCCGAAGCGCGTTGCTCATCGTCTCGTTCCTGTCCGCCTTCGTGGCGGTGAGCATGGCTTCGGCCCAGCCGCTTGAGGGTGTCGGCCCGTGGAGCACCCTGGAACAGGTGAACCAGCGGCTCCGGGATCGCCAGGAGCGGTCGCTCCCGCCCCTCGGCGGAGTCGAGTCGAGCTCCTCCTCCGAGGGCGACTGGTCCGCCCGGCAGCCGCTGCTGATGGGATCGGTGCGGCTGATCGCGGCGGTGGCGCCGCCGACCCCGACGATCGACCCCGGCCCGGTGCTCCCGGCCGTCTCGTCTCCGACGCCGGAGACGATCCCGGCCCCCTCCCCCGCGCCGGAGCGCGTCGTCCCGTACAAGCCGCTCGTCCTCGGCTCCCTCTTCTCGATGCTGGGGTCGGCCAACCCGATCCGCCTTCCCGTCGTCTCCCCCTCGCCGGCCAGCGCTCCGGAGGCCGCCCCGGCTCCGAGCCCGAGCGTCTCCCCGGCCCCGGTGAGCGCTCCGCCGGTTTCCTCGCCGCCGGTGTCGGCTCCTCCCGAGTCGTCGCCGTTCGCTGCCCCGGCGGTCTCGAAACGGGCCGACGCCTTCCTCAACTTCACCGACGGCTTCTACGCCGGCGCCAGCGACCTCGTCACAGGCACCCCCGGTCCCTGGCAGGAAAGCCCGGTGGTTGGCCAGGTCTTCGGCGGCACCCCGAGCCAAGCGCAGCGGTCGGGTTTCGAGGCCGACGTCCTGGCCAAGGTCGAGGAGAACTTCCGCCAGAGCGGCCTGGACGTCGACCTGACCACCGAACCCGGCTCCGCCGCCCACACCCTGAGTGTCGTCTCCGGAGCCCTGGCCCGGGACAACCCCTCGGCCATCGGCATCGCCGACATCGGCGGCGACGGCTTCACCTTCCTCGACGCCTTCGACCCGAAGGCCATCACCTCGGTCGACTCACTCGAGAACGCGGTCGCCAACAATATCTCCCACGAGCTGATGCACGCCTTTGGCGTCGATTTCCACGATGCGAGCGGCCAGACGATCGACTCGGGCACCATTCGCTGGGATCTGCTCACCCGGGACGACCTCGCCTTCAGCGCCGACGCCGTCGCCCTGCTCGCGTCGAAGAACTTCCAAGAGCGCTGGGACGCCCTCGCTCTGGTCGGGCTCCAGCAGTCCGAGCACGGCAACGGCTGCGCCTGCCACTCCGGGGCGATGGCCACTCCGGAGCCCACCACCTGGGTCATGTGGACCCTGGCCCTCGGGGGGGCCGTCTGGTCCGGGCGTCGCTACCGCCGGGGCCGCGTCGCCTCCTGATGCCGGATGGAAGCTCCGAGATCGGTGATCGGTCGGGGCGGCCCGAGCGCCCCGACCCGTTCGTTCCCCTGGCTCGGCCGGATCGCTCCCTCCCCTCCCGTTCGAGTGCCGCCGCTCTCCAGGGGAACGCCGCAGCGCCGCGGCAGGATCCCTCGCCGAGCGGCCCCGTCGCGTCCGCCCGCCGACCGACGCCCAGTGCCGGTCAGGTCGACCGAGGCCGGTCCTATCGATCCGACCCGTCCCGTTGCATAATGCGGGTCGCGATTGATCGAGCGATCGCCCCGACCAGCGATGCCGATGATCGGGAGCGATCGCCGCGCCTCCTCCGAGGCGATCCTCCTCCGCATCCCGATCCCCCGCCCCTGCCGAGGACGCCCCCATGCGGCCGAGCCCCCTCGTCCTCCTGCCTCTCCTGCTGGCGCTCCCCTGCCTCGCCGACGACGCCCCCCGGCTCGTCGATGGCCGGTTCGGCCAGGCCCTCGACGCCCGAGCAGGCGGTTACATCGCCCCCACCGACGACCGCTTCGGCACCCGGCCGGTTTCGATCGAGCTCTGGGCCCGCCTGCTCGACCGAGACGCCGGCGCCGTGCTGCTCTCGAACGAGGCCCCGGCCTCCGGCACCCACTGGGAGCTGGTCATCCTCCCCGGCTCGGCCGCTCTGGCCTTCCGGGCCCCCGGCATGACTCCGCCGGTCGTCTCGGCCGAGGGGCCGATCGGAGACGGCCGGTGGCACCACCTCGCCGCGCTGGTCGAGCCCGATCGCGTTCGCCTCGTCGTCGACGGCCAGACCCGGGCCGACCTTCCGGTGGCCCCCCGCCCCTTCCCCTCCCAGCGGAGCGGCCTGGCCGTCGGCACCCGCATCGAGGACCGCTCTCCGAACGCCGCGATGATCGACGACGTCCGCATCTCCTCCGGCCTCCGAGACGTCATCGCTCCCCCCGAGTCGGCGCTGGTCGTCGACGATCGGACGATCGCCCTCTGGAGCTTCGACGAGTCCGAGGCCGACTACCTCGCCCGCTGGACTCCCGGAGGCGAAACCAACCAGCGCGGCCTGCCCTACCCGCACCGCTACGCCGACTACGAGTTCATGACCGACGACGACTGGATCGACGGCCGCTGGCAGCAGACCGACGTCGGCCCCTTCGCCTCCCACTCGACCCTCCTCCCCAACCGCCAGGTCGGCCCGAAGGGGCTCACCCTCTTCCTTGGCCCCGAGCGCTCCTCCGCCGCCCTCTTCGACCTCGAGCGCTGCTCGGTCGTCGCCGCGCTTTCCCCCTCCTCCTGGAGGAGGGATCCGATGCGATTCGGGCTGCTCCGCAAGCCGACCCTCGAGGGCCGGCTCCTCTCCTACGTCGCTCCGGCCAAGACCTGGCGCCATCCCCCCGCCGACGGCTCGGCCGACGCCCTCCCCCTCGATCGCACCGAGGTCGACTACCGAGGCCTTCGCCTGCACGGCGATCGGGTCCTGCTCTGCTACGACCTGCTCGGCGGGGTCGTCGAGGAGACCTGCGCCGAGGAACGCGCCGAAGAGCTGGTCGCCGTCGCCCGGCACCTCCGGATCGAAGGCCTCGACGCCCCCGCCTGGCTCACCCTGGCCGAGCTGTCCGAGCCCGTCTCGATCGCCGTTGAGGACGGCCTGGTCCTCGCCTCCTCGTCGGGAGACGACGGCGCCGTTCAGGCCGTCGCCCTTGTGTCCGGGACCGGGACCGGGAACGGGGCTGGGTCTGGGCCGCTCCTCCTGGAGGCCCGGGGGGGAGACGTGATCCTTCCCCTCTCCGCCGGAGACTGCTCGGCCACGGTCCTCCTGTGGTCCGGGCCCGCCGACCAGCTCTCCTCGTTCGAGGCCCTGGCCCGATCCCGGCCCGCTCCCCCCGAGTTCGACACGCTCCGCCTCCCCGGCCCCCGCCGATGGGGACAGCCGATTGTTCCCGGCGGCACCCTCGGCGACGACGACGGCCGCTCCCCCTTCATCATCGACACCATCGCCGTTCCGACCGACAACCCCTTCCGAGCCCTTCTGTTCATCTCCGCCCTCGACTTCTTCCCCGACGGCTCCGCCGCCGTCGCCACCGCCCACGGCGACGTCTGGATCGTTCGGGGGCTCGACGGCGACCTCCGGCACGCCTCCTGGCAGCGCTTCGCGACCGGGCTCTACCAGCCCCTCGGCCTGAAGGTGGTCGAGGGGAAGGTCATCGTCCTCGGCCGAGACCAGCTCACCCGGCTGCACGACGACAACGGCGACGGCGAGGCCGATTTCTACGAATCGTTCAACAACGACCTGATCATCCAGGGGGTCGACCACGCCTTCGCCATGAGGCTGGAGACCGACCCCGACGGCAACTTCTACTTCCTCAAATCCGGAGCCGGCCCCCACGGCAGCGCCCTGCTCCGCGTCTCCCCCGACGGCTCCCGGCTCGACGTCGTCGCCCGGGGCTTCCGCCACCCCTACGGCCTCGGCGTCGGACCCCAGGGCCAGATCACCGTGGCCGACAACGAGGGGAACTGGGTCCCCTCCTCCAAGATCGACCTGATCCGATCGGGCGGCTTCTACGGCTTCCTCGGCTCCGCCGCCGAGGCCCCCGACGGCCTCCGGCCCGATCCCCCGCTCTGCTTCATCCCCAAGGTGGCCGACAACTCGTCCGGAGGCCAGGTCTGGGTCACCAGCAACCGCTGGGGAGACTACCACCGAGGCGGCATGCTCCATCTCTCCTGGGGCCGCTGCACCCTCCACGCGGTCCTCCAGGACGAGGTCGATGGCGTTCCTCAGGCCGCCACCGTCCGGTTCCCCGGCCTGACCTTCCGCTCCGGATCGGCAGAGGCCGCCTTCAGCCCCGCCGACGGCCAGCTCTATGTCGTCGGCCTCAACGGTTGGCAGACCGGTGCCGTCGCCGACGGCAGCTTCCAGCGCGTTCGGGCTACGGGGCGTTCCGTCGCCATGCCCTCCGCCTTCCAGGCGTTCGAGGACGGCCTGAAGCTCACCTTCTCCGTCCCCATCGACCCCCAGACCGCCGCCGATCCCCGCCGCTATCGAGCCGAGCGCTGGAACTACCGATGGTCCGGCACCTACGGCTCCTTCCACTACTCCCCGTCCGACCCCTCCCGGATCGGTCACGACCCCGTCCCCATCACCGCCGCCGAGCCCCTGCCCGACGGCCGCGGCGTCTTCCTCCGCGTCCCCGACCTGGCTCCCGTCGACCAGCTCTGGCTCGCCACCGACCTCCTCGACGCCGACGGCTCCCCCCTCCGCTTCGACCTCTACGCCACCCTCCACGCCCTCCGGCCCCCGATCTCGGAATCCCCCGACTAACGGCCGCTCCCCCTTGCCTCCCCTCCCTCCTCGAGGGACGGGAGGCAAGGCCAGCGTCGCCGGCCATGCCCTCCGGTTCCGTCCCCCCTCCCCAGTCGAGGACGTCCGAAACCATCGTCGCGACGTCCGTCGGCCGGTCGTCGCTTCCATTCCTCTCTGGTGTCGGTTCTCTCTGGTTTCTGTTTTCTCTGGTTTCTGTTTTCTCTCGTTTCTGTTCTCCGTTCCCGCTCGCCCGCACCCCCTCTCGACTCCTCCCCTCCCTCTCGAAACGGTCATCCTCCGTCTCCGCCCCGAGCGACCTTCCCTCAGAGCCCTTCCTCCAGCCGCTGCAACTCCACCATATCCCGATACAATCCGCTCCGTTCGATCAGCTCGTCGTGCCCTCCGGCCTCGACCACTTCTCCTCCCTCCAGCACGAGGATCCGATCCGCTTCCCGGATTGTGCTCAGGCGGTGCGCGATCACGAACGAGGTTCGGTCGCGCATCAGGTCCGCCAGCGCCCGTTGGATCAGCCGTTCGCTTTCGGAGTCGAGGTTGCTGGTCGCCTCGTCCAGGATGAAGATCACCGGGTCCGCCAGGATCGCCCGGGCGATCGCCAGGCGCTGCCGCTGCCCGCCGCTGAGGCGGACGCCCCGCTCTCCGATCAGCGTGTCGTAGCCGTCGGGCAGCGCCTCGATGAACGCCGCCGCGTTCGCCGCCCGGGCCGCCTCCTCGATCTGCTCCCGGGACGCCCGGCGATCCGAGTACGCGATGTTCTCCGCCACCGTCCCATCGAACAGGAAGACGTCCTGCTCCACGATCCCCAGCAGCCGGCGGTAGCATTGCAGGTCGATCTCCCTCAGGTCCCTGCCGTCCAGCCGGATCGACCCCGCCGTCGGGTCGTAGAACCGAGCGATCAGGTTGCAGAGGGTCGTCTTCCCCGCGCCGCTCCTGCCCACCAGGGCGATCGTCTCCCCCGGCTCGACGTCCAGGTCGATCCCCCGGATCACCTCCTGGTCGTGCCCCGGGTACGCGAACCGGACCCCGTCGAGGGTGATCCGGCCCGCCACGCGGTGCTTGCGGACCGGGATCGCCCCCGGGTGCGAGGCCAGCTCCTCCGGCTCGGCCAGCAGGTCGAGCACGCGGTCGAACCCCGACAGGTTGTTCTGCAGCGCCGTCATGTTCGCCGCCAGCACGGCGATCGGCTCCAGCAGCATGGCCAGGTAGACCAGGAACATCATCAGGTCACCCGGCGAGAGCTCCCCCCGCAGCACCTGCCAGCCGCCGTAGAGCAGCAGCGCCCCCGAGGCCGTCGGCATGAGCAGGTCCCAGAACAGGTCGAACGCCCGGGCCCGGTACCAGCCGAGCATCTCCAGCCGGGTCAGCAGGTGGCTCTCCAGCACGAACCGGGTCGCCTCGGTCTTCTGCCGGCCGAAGGCGCGCACCACCCGCATGCCGCCGAAGGTCTCAGTGCTCTTGGCGTCGATCTCCTGCCGCTGCCTCCTCGCCCTCCGGTGGATCGGCCGCAGGACCACGTTCCAGAGCCGGTCCGCCCAGTACGCCATCGGGACCAGCCCGATCGCCCCCAGCAGGAACCGCCAGTCCACCCAGGCCAGGATCACCAGCCCTCCGGCGAGCTGCGTCACCGCCCGCCACGGGTTGTACACCATGTTGAAGACCATCTCGCCGGGAGCCCCGGCGTCGTCCCGGATCAGGCTCGACAACCCCCCCGACTTCAACTGGGAGATCCGGTGCAGCGGCAGCCGAGACGCATGCTCGAACACCCTCCTCCGCACCCTCACTTGCAACTGCTTGGCCACCACCGTCGCCCGCCAGCGCCCCCAGACCCCCAGCAGCGCTCCGAGCACCGACACCCCGAAGACCACCGCCACCACCCCGGCCAGCTTCCCCAGGCTCGACGACGGGATCGGCACCCATCCCGGCACCGACTCCGGCAACGGCCTCGCCAGCAGGACGTAGTCGATCACCACCTTCGTCGCCGCCGGGGGGATCAGCCGCAGCAGCGTGCCGATCGTCAGCGTCCCCAGCGCGAACGCCACCGCTCCCCGGTGCCCCCGCATCAGGAGGAACAGCGCTCGGTACAGTTCCCAGACCGACCGGTGCCTCGGCCTCGCCGCGTCCGGCCCCCGTTCGATCGCCCCCGCCCCTCGGCCGATCGTCCCTCCCGCCTCCCGTCGCGATCGGATCTCCTCCTCCCGCCTCCTACTGGAAACCCAGTGCCCCTCGCTCAAGATGCCCCTCCTCCCCCGGGCCCTTTCCCCGACGATTCCTCGACGATCACTCTGAACTCATGGTAGGCATCCCCGTCGAGGGCCCCCCGGCCGATTCCGCCCGCCGACCAGGCCCGCCGACCACCGGGTTCGGGCCCGAGAGCGCCCCGCTCCCGCGTCCGCCCGATCACCTCGAGCATCGTCCTGACCCCCCCCACCACCACCACACTCCATCCATTCACCCCACCGCCATTTTCCTCCAACTGGCATTGCGATCCCCGCCCCGCTCGCGTAAGCTCTGATACTTCGTAGCGTAAAGGGTTTCCGAATTACGGCCTCTCCACGAAGATCGGCCGGTGCCTTGCGGGGCGTGCGATGGCGATCACCAAAGAGAAGAAGCAGGAGATTATCGACGCGTTCCGGCGCGAGGAGAACGATACGGGTTCGCCCGAGGTGCAAATCGCCTTGCTGACGGCCCGAATCAACGACCTGACCGAGCACTTCAAGATCCACAAGAAGGACCACGCCAGCCGCCGAGGGCTGCTGATGCTGGTTTCCAAGCGATCCGGCCTGTTGAAGTATCTGAAGCAGACCGACCGCAAGAGCTACCTCGAAGTGATCGGCCGGCTCGGCCTCCGCAAGTGAGTCGATGACCGGCCCGGATCGCCGGGGCGGCTCGCCGCCGGGACGGCCCCCCTCGGGGCCTCCTCCGTCGATTTCCTCTCGCGATCCGGCCCCGGCCGCTTCCCCTCTCTTTCCGCCCGGTCCCTCCGGCCGGCGCCTCGCCATCGCCCCCTCGTCCGGCGTCCTCGCCGACATGAGGTAAGGGTGGGCATGTCCACGTCCGTCACTTCCGCTCCCGTGAATCCGACCAAGAAGTACGCCGTCGTCGAGCGCGCCCTCGGCGGGAAGGTCATCTCGATCGAAACCGGCAAGCTGGCCAAGCAGGCCACCGGCGCCGTCGTCGTCCGCCTCGGCGACACCATGACGCTCGTCGCCACCGTCGTCGCCGCCGGCCGGGAAGGGCTCGACTTCTTCCCGATGACCGTCGACTACCGCGAGAAGGTTTACTCCGCGGGCAAGTTCCCCGGCGGCTTCATCAAGCGCGAGGGGCGTCCTTCCACCAAGGAGATTCTCACCTCCCGCCTGATCGACCGCCCCCTGCGGCCCCTCTTCCCCGCCGACTACCGCATGGAGGTCCAGATCCAGGCCGGCCCGATCTCCGCCGACCGGGTCAACGATCCCGACGTCATCTCCATCCTCGGCGCCTCGGCCTCGCTGACCATCGCCCCAGACGTCCCCTTCCTCGGTCCCATCGGCGCCATCCGCCTCGGCCGGATCGACGGCACGCTCGTCCCCTTCCCCACCGCCGACGAGATGGCCGAGTCCGACCTCGACCTCGTCGTCGCCTCCACCCGGGAGAAGGTGACGATGATCGAGGGCTTCGGCAAGGAACTCCCTGAGCCGGAGATGCTCGAGGCCATCCTCGAAGCCCACCGCCTCAACCAGGAGCTGATCACGCTGCAACTGGAGCTGCGCGAGGCCATCGGCCTGCCCCCGCTGGTCCACCCCGAGCCCGCCCCCGACCCCCTGCTCGAGGAACTCTACCGCCGCTACGCCGCCGACCTCCGCGAGGTCAAGAAGATCAAGCTCAAGCAGGAGCGCAACGCGGCCACCAAGGAACTCCAGGAGCGCGTCGTCGCCGAGATGGCCCCCGAGCCCTCCCCCGGCCAGGAGCCCTCCCCCGACGCCCCCACCCCGCTCCAGGTCAAGTCCGCCTTCTACACCCTCCAGGAGCGCGTCGTCCGCGAGCTGATCCTCGACGGCTACCGCTCCGACGGCCGGGGCCCCAAGGACCTCCGCCCCATCTCCTGCGAGGTCAGCCTTCTGCCCTGCGCCCACGGCTCCGCCATCTTCCAGCGCGGCGAGACGCAGGCCCTCGTCACCACGGTGCTCGGCACCGGGGCCGACGAGCAGAAGGTCGACGGCATCATGGAGGAGTACTCCAAGAAGTTCTACCTCGACTACAACATGCCCAGCTTCGCCGTGGGTGAGGTCCGGCCCATCCGAGGCCCCGGCCGCCGAGAGATCGGCCACGGCATGCTCGCCGAACGCTCCGTGGCCCCGGTGCTGCCCGACCCCCAGCGCTTCCCCTACACCATCCGAGTCGTCAGCGACATCCTCGAATCCAACGGCTCCAGCTCGATGGCCTCGGTCTGCGGGGCCACCCTCAGCCTGATGGACGCCGGCGTGCCAATCTCCGACCCCGTCGGCGGCATCTCCATCGGCCTGGTCGAGGACCCCAAGTCCCACCGCCACATCCTCTTGACCGACATCATCGGTGATGAGGACCACTTCGGCGACATGGACTTCAAGGTCGCCGGCACCCAGCACGGGATCACCGGCATCCAGCTCGACGTCAAGAACGTCGGCCTCTCCGAGGAGATCATCCGAGGCGCCCTCGACCAGGCCCGAGAGGCCCGCGTCGAGATCCTCCGCACCATGCTTCGCGCCATCAAGCGCCCGCGCGACTCGATCTCGATGAACGCCCCCCGGCTCATCCAGCTCCAGATCGACCCGCAGAAGATCGGCATGCTCATCGGACCCGGCGGCAAGACGATCCGCCGGCTCCAGGAGGAAACCGGCACCAAGATCGATGTCGAGGACACCGGCATCGTCACCATCGCCAGCCCCTCCGCCGCCGGCGCCGAGGAGTGCCGAGACCGGATCGAGGGGATGACCGCCGGCGTCCAGCTCGGCAAGATCTACGAGGGTCGCGTGATGTCCGTCAAGGACTTCGGCGCCTTCGTCGAGCTTCTGCCCGGCCAGGATGGCATGGTCCACATCTCCGAGCTGACCGACGGCTACATCAACAGCGTTTCCGACGTCTGCCGAGTCGGCGACACCATGCTCGTGAAGGTCATCGCCATCGACGAACAGGATCGCGTCAAACTCTCCCGCCGCCAGGCTCTGGCCGAGCGCGGCATCGCGGACACCGTCGAGTCCAAGCCCCGCCCCCCCGCTGGCGAGGGCGGCGACCGCGGCCCCCGCTCCGGAGGCGGCGACCGCGGACCCCGCTCCGGCGGCGGCGGCCGAGGCCCCGGCGGGCCCCCTCCCCGCGACCGCGACCGCGACCGCCGCTGAGCACAGGGAGGGCTCCCCCCGTCTCGCCGTCCGATCGAGAGCGTGAGCGAGACTCCGGGGGCCTCTGGCGGCGTGATCGGGAGCTCCTGTCCTCGCGATGGGGTCGGCCGGGATCGCCGCGGCGCGGAACCCGGGACCTCCATCGCAGGGAAGCACGGGCGAGTCCGCCGATGGAGGCCCCCAAGCCCGATCGATCGGACGCCCGAGCGACCGGGTTCGTCGCGATCCCGGCCCTCCCCGTCGTCTCCTCCGGCCCTCAGGCCCCGGTCTGACCCCCGGACCCCGCCGTCTCTCGGACCGAGCCCCGCCCCCCGATCCCTCCGAGGGGAGCCCGCCCCATGGCCCGATCCCCCGCCGCCGAGCTGGAAGACGCCGTCGCCGCCGCCGCCGCCGCCACCTCCCCGGCCGAGGCCCCCGGCACCGATCCGGAGGCCGCCCTCCCCCCCGAACAGGCCCAGCACCTGCGCGACCAGTACGCCGAGATCGCCCAGCTCGCCGGCGGGCTGGCCCACGAGATCCGCAACCCCCTGTCCACCATGCGGTTGACCCTCGACCTCCTCGCCGAGGACTTCCGCGACCCCCAGTCCGACCGCGAACGCCGCGCCCTGCAGAAAATCGAGCGGGTCCGCAAGGAATCCCACCGCCTCGAATCGCTGCTGGAGGACTTCCTCCGCCTCGTCCGAGTCGGCGGCCTCCACCTGGCCCCGACCGATCTGAACGCCGTGGTCGAGGACGTCCGAGACTTCTGCGAGCCCCAGTCCCTCGCCCAGGGCGTCGTGACCCGCTTCCATGCCGATCCCGACCTGCCGCCGATCGCCCTGCACGTCGATTCGTTCAAGCAGGCCCTGCTGAACCTCATCCGCAACGCCCAGCTCGCCATGCCCGACGGCGGCGAGCTAATCCTTCGCACCCGCCGCCAGCCCGACGGCGGCGCCCGGCTCGACGTGATCGACACCGGCTCCGGCATCCCTCCCGAGGTCCAGCCCCGCATCTTCGACCCGTTCTTCTCCACCCGTCCCCGAGGCACCGGCCTGGGCCTGCCCATGACCCGACGCATCCTCCTGGCCCACGGCGGCTCCATCACGCTCGACTCCGAGCCCGGCAAGGGGACCCAGTTCTCCATCCTCCTGCCCGCCGCCCCCCCCGATCAGCCCGATCGGCCCGATCGGCCCGATCGGCCCCTCGCCGGAGGCGACGGCTGATGGAGGTCCAAATCCGCGTCCTGGTCGTCGATGACGACGAGCCCCACGCCGAGGCCGTCGCCGAGAGCCTCCGCCGCGTCGGCTACGATTGCACCGTCGCCGTCGGCGGCCGGGAGGCCCTCCGCCTCATCGAGGAGCAGCACTTCGACATCATCGTCACCGACCTCGTCATGGAGCCCGTCGGCGGCCTCGAAGTCCTGCAAAAAGCCAAGCAGGAACTCCCCGACGCCGAGGTCGTCATCCTCACCGGCCACGGCACCATCCAGACCGCCGTCCGAGCCATGCAAGGGGGGGCCGCCACCTACCTGACCAAGCCGCTCGACATCAACGAGCTGCGCGACGTCGTCGCCAAGGCCAGCAAGTCCCGACGGCTGGCCCAGGAGAACCTGGAGCTCCACCGCCAGCTCCAGGAACGCTTCGGCTTCGAGGGGGTCGTCGGCAACAGCCCCCAGATGAAGGCCATCATCGACAAGCTCCGCCAGGTCGCTCCCACCACCGCCACCGTCCTCATCCTCGGCGAGAGCGGCACCGGCAAGGAGCTGGTCGCCAAGGCGATCCACAACAACAGCCCGCGCAAGAGCAAGCCCTTCGTCGCCCTCAACTGCGCCGCCCTGTCCGACACGATCCTCGAGTCCGAGCTGTTCGGCCACGTCAAGGGGGCCTTCACCGGCGCCGACCGCGAGCGCAAGGGGCTCATCGAGCACGCCAACGGCGGCACCCTCTTCCTCGACGAGGTCGGCGACCTGCCCCCCCAGACGCAGGTCAAGCTCCTCCGCGTCATCGAGAGCGGCGAGATCCTCCGCATGGGCTCCAACGAGCCGATCCACGTCAACGTCCGGCTCGTCACCGCCACCAACCGCGACCTGCCGGAGCTGATCAAGGAGGGGAAGTTCCGGACCGACCTCTACCACCGCATCAAGGTCATCAGCATCAAGCTCCCCCCCTTGCGCGAGCGTCGGGAGGACATCCCCCTGCTGATCGACCACTTCGTCCGAGAGTTCTCCTCCCGATACGGCCGGCCCCTCCCCGGCATCGCCCCCGACCTGCGCAAGGCCCTGATGGCCTATTCCTGGCCCGGCAACGTCCGGCAGCTCCGCAACGTCGTCGAGAGCCTCCTGGTCATCGACACCAACGGCGAACTCGGGCTCGACGACCTCACTGATGAAGAGGTCCTTGCCTCGGCGGGGGTCGCCCCCCAGGCCTCCGGCGGTGCGCAACTCGTCGGCCAGCCGATGGACGCGATCGAGGCGCACTACATCGCCGAAACCCTCCGCCTCACCGGAGGCAACCGCGAGGAGGCCGCCCGCCTGCTCGGCATCGGCGAGCGCACGCTCTACCGCAAACTCAAGGAATACGGCATTTCCTGATCGGCGGCCAGACCGGGCCCGGACCGCCGAGGCTCCGGCGGCCCGGGCGCCGATGCGTCCGCTCACCGCTCCGCCGTCTCCGGCGAGCCGAGCAGCTCCGCGATCAGGTCGCCGATCGCCTTGGCGTTCGCCTCTCCGCTGCCGACCCGAACCATCCGGACCTTCCCCCGCTGGTCGATGACGACCGCCTGCGGGATGCCCGACACCTGGTAGAACTCCGACATCGCGTCGCCGTCCTGGATCGCGAAGCGGTGGGTCAGGCCGTGGTGCTCGGCGAACTTCTCCAGCATCGCCCGCTCTTGCTCCGGGGTGGTCCCCGGCGTGGGTACGGCCCGGCCGGCCTCGTCGTCCCACTGGAACTCGTAGTAGTTCGTCAGGCCGATGATCACCAGCCCCTTGTCGCCGTACCGCTCGTTCCACTCGATCAGGTGCGGGAAGGTCGCGATGCAGGGACCGCACCAGACGGCCCAGAAGTCCAGGAGCACGACCTTGCCTTGCAGGTCCGAGTCGCTCAGCGGCTCGCCGTTGACCCAGGCCGAGACGGCCAGCGGGGCCGCGTCCTGGCCCACCAGCTTCTCCCGGGCGAGGTTGCTCTCGACCGCCTCGGCGATCTGGTCGAGCAACTGGCTGGTCTGGTCGTAGGCCGGGGCGCTGGCCGGCGTCGCCTTGGCCTTGGCCTCGGCCAGGAAGTCTCGGGCGGTCGCCAGGGTCTTCGCCGCCTCCGCCGGGGCCGAGTAGGCCGTCTCGGCCAGCTCCGTCGAGAGCTTCGTCCGCAGCAAGGAGATCGCGTCGGTGTCATCCGGGTGGGCCGACACCGCGGCCATCGCCTGCTCGAGGGTGATCTTGGCGGCCTCCAGCCGGCTCTCCAGCAGGGGAACCACCTGCATCGCCTGGGCCTTGATCTGCTTGGCCTGGTCGCCGGTCGGCTCGATCGCGCCGATCAGCGCCCGCATCCCCTCGATCTTCTCCTCGGCCGCCGCCGGGTCCGACCGCAGGTCGGACAAAATCGCCTGGATCGCCGCGTTCACATACGCCGAGAGCGTCTCGACCGAGTTCGGGTCCTTCTTGACCGCCTCGGCCGCCTCCGACAGGGCGTCGCCGCCCGGCTCCTGGGCCGTCGCCGGCATCGCCAGCAGGCCGGCCGCCGCCATCGCGAGCATGATGCGCTTGAGCATTCGATTCCCGTTCCGCTTCGAGGTGTCCCGGGCATCCCGCCGGGGGGTCGACTCCCCGCCCCGACCGATTCCGGACCGCTGGGATGGGCCAGATCGTCGGTCGAACCGAGCACGCTTGACCAATTAGAACGCCTTGACACCCCCCCCCCCCCCCCCAAAAACCCCCCCCCCCCCCCCGCCGCTCCCGCCCGCCGTTGCCCGCTCCCGGCCCGATCGCGCACAATGGGCCCGCGTGGACTCACCCTCCCGATCCCCCGCGACTCCGCACCCTCAAGGAGCCCCCCGTGACTCCCCTGTTCCTCGGACTCGCCCTCATGCTCCCCGCCGAGCCCGACGACGCTCCCGCTTCCCCCGTCGAATGGATCGCCCACCGCGGCGAATCCTTCGACGCCCCCGAGAATACCCTCGCCGCCTTCAACCTCGCCTGGGCCCGGGGCGTCCCCGCCATCGAGCTCGACGTCCACCTCACCGCCGACGACCGCCTCGTCTGCATCCACGACGCCTCCACCGAGCGCACCACCGGCGTCGACCTCGCCGTCAAGGACACCCCCCTCGACCGGCTCCGCTCCCTCGACGCCGGCTCCTGGAAGGACCCGAAGTTCGCCGGCGAGCCCCTCCCCTCCCTGGAGGACGCCCTGGCCACCATCCCCGACGGCTCCCGCTGCTTCATCGAGGTCAAGGTCGGCCCCGAGGCCGTCCCCGCCCTCGTCCGGGCCGTCCGCTCCTCGGGCAAGACCCCCGACCAGCTCGCCGTCATCGCCTTCAACCCCGACACCATCGCCGAGGCCAAGCAGGCCCTCCCCGAGATCCCCATGTACTGGCTCTCCGGCTTCCGCCGCGACGACCAGACCGGCGCCCACACCACCACCATCGACGAGCTGATCGCCCAGGCCCGCTCCATCCACGCCGACGGCCTCGACCTCAATTACCGCGGCCCCTTCGACGCCGACCTCGTCCGCAAGGTCAAGGACGCCGGCCTCCGCCTCTACGTCTGGACCGTCGACGACCCCGAGATCGCCCGCCGCTTCGTCTCCCTCGGCGTCGACGGCATCACCTCCAACCGCGCCTCCTGGATGCGGGACCAGCTCTCGTCCCCTCGCTGATCCCGCACCCCTCCTCCCCCCCCCGGCGAGGTGGCTGGGGTCGTGTCGACCCCAGCGTCGGAGGCCGTTCGAGCCGAGGTCGACACGACCCCAGCCAACCCGCCACACATGAGCGATTGCAAGAGGTAGGCAGGGGACATTTGGATACGCTCTCGGCCGTCCGGGCCCTTGAGTCGGGCGGCGTCGGGAGAAAATGAGACTGGAGCCGACGGAATCCCCGATGGTGTCGCTGAGGGGCCCGTGCGCGCCGAGCGATCGCGGTGCGTCGGACGGGCCGGAGCGAGGGGTATCATCTCATTCCCTGCTCAGTCGAGGCACACCTCGGGGGGAGCATCATGAGCGGCGGCATCTCGCAGAAGCGGATCGAGGCGAACCGGCGGAACGCGCAACAATCGACCGGGCCGAGGACGGACGAAGGAAAAGCACGCAGCCGGGCCAACGGCTTGAGGCACGGGATGGCAGCGGAGGTGCTCGTGCCGGAGGAGGATCGAACCGCCTATGAACAGATCCTCGAACGCTGGCGCCGAGAGGCGGGG
>NZ_RYZH01000029.1 GCF_003977685.1 Tautonia sociabilis
CCCATGCTCCTTCTCGTCGCCGGCGGCGGCGTCGCCGGCGCCCCCGACCTCGACCGCCTCTGCCGGGCCGGCGTCGACGCCGTCCTCGTCGGCTCCGCCCTCCGCGACGGCCGCCTCAGCCCGGCCGACCTCCGCGCGCTCGCCCTCGGCGCCCCCTGCTTCCCCCGCCCCAACGAAACCGGAGAGTGGATCGGCTGATCCCCTTCACTCCAATCTCGCCTCCTCGATCTTGCGTCCCGCCCCCGACCTCGGTATCATCATCTCCATCAGGCCTCGTCATTCACGAGCGGCTTCTTCCTCCTCGTCGAACGACGACCCCCACAGCCGAAGTGGCGGAATTGGCAGACGCGCTAGGTTCAGGTCCTAGTGGGGATAACACCCCGTGGAGGTTCGAGTCCTCTCTTCGGCACTCTGCATCGCAACGACGTGCGTCGTTTCAATGCTCTCCAGGATCCGGTAGTCTGAGGCCTCCAGCGCCGCATCGGGCTCTCCAGCACCGATCGACAGAGGCCCTGCGGCGAGGTCAAGTCGCTTCACCGCTCGCCGGCACAGCTCAAGGCGGAGCCCCCTCACCACGACAGAGGGGGAACCTCCTCATCGCCCGGGACGAAACCGTGGCCTGCCGCACTCAACGTCCCTCGGCGGCCGGCGGCCCCGAGCCCACCACTGCCGCTCCTCGGGCGCGGGCTTGCGTCCTTGCGACCACTTAAGACAACCCGGGGAGACGGGCGGCGGGAACCAGCCCGTCAATCGAAGTTCCGAAGCGCTCTTCAATCACCGATCCCCGGCCGGTATACTCCACGAACCATGCCGACCTCGTCCAGGAATCACCCACCGGCCGACACAAACCGGCATGCCACCACGGCCATTCCTCAGGTCCTGCGGAGGCCCTTCCGAGCAACGCAATAACCAGTCATTCCTACAGAATCGGGGCGGTAGCTCAATTGGGAGAGCGCAGCGTTCGCAATGCTGAGGTTGAGGGTTCGATCCCCTTCCGCTCCACTGATTTACGATGAGGCACGGGACAGCGCGATACGGAGTCCCCGAGGCAACGATGGCCCGGACCCCGGATCGCCCCTGGTGCTGACAGGTTCAGGATGGCTGGGTGGTAAGGATCGACGGGGGTCTGCGCACGCCCGCCGGAGGGGAGGCCAGCGAGGCGGAGGCCCGGCGCTGGTTCGCCAGTTGATGGCAGCGCCGAGACGACCGAGGGTCCCCAAGGCGCTCCTCACCCCGATTCGCCCGTCGGCCTCGTGATCGTCCGCGAGGCAAGCGGGGAGGGTCGCCGAGGGCAGGAGGCCAGGGCGAGTTCCGGGCCCCGGCGCCGATCTCAGTGCCGGGCTGGGGCGGGCTCGGTCGGGGATCGCGGGCCGGGGAGACGGGCCAGGGTGAGGATCTCCCCCTCGGGGAGTTGTTCGGTGACCAGCACCGAGCGGGCTCCCCGCAGCGCGACGACCGTCCCCTCGCGGCCGAACTGGAACTGGCCGGTTTCCTGGCCGGCAAGCCGGGAGGCGATGTCTCCACGGCAGGCGGAGAGCAGCGGCTTCATCTTGGCGATCGAAACGTCCTGGCTGATGCGCCCGAGGAACCAGCACAGGACGTTGTCCCGGCATTTGTAGTCGAAGTCGCCGGGGTTCTGCGAGGCCAGCAGCACGCCGAGCCCAGCCGACCGGCCCCGACGCAGCAGGTTCTCCAGCGGCTCCTTGGTCGCCGGCTTGCGGACCGCCGGCAGGTACAGGTCGGCCTCGTCGAACAGGACGACCGCTTGCAGCCGCTTCGAGGGAGAGCGCGCCGCCCAGCGGCCCAGCTCGATGAGCAACTGGGACACCCAGAACTCCAGGTCGCGCTGGTCGCCGAGGAACTTCGTGCTGATGACGCTCAGGCGGGTCTTCCCCGGAACCGTATGGGTCCCCAGCCCGAGAAGCGCCTCGGCTCGAAGCGGCTCCCCCACCGAACCAAGCAAGGCCCCCCGACCAAGGCGGAGCACCTCTAGGTCCTGCGTCAGTCCCTGGATCTGCTTCGGGTCGAGGTTGCCAATCGCGTTGACCAGTGCCGGGTCATGCTCGGCGACGAAGTCCGCCAAGAGGTCGAGCGTGATCGGCGTCCCCGGCTGGACCTGGGCGAGCACGTTGATGGCGCAGGAGAGGATGACAAGGCGGGTCTGGTGGCGGCTCCCGGCACCGTAGCCCATCATCCCGGCCAGCGCCGTGGCGGCTTGACGAGCAACGGTGAGGCGATCGGTCGAGGAGGCCTCGGCCAGATCGGCGGGGGCGACGTCGATCGTCAGCGGCCGGCCGGAGGGATCCCCCGGGGTGTAGATGGCCAGGTCGACCTGCTCGCGGAGCCGGTCGCGGCGGGCGCTCAACTCGGGGTCGTCGATCGGGGACGACCATATCTCGGGCCGGGCGTAGCCGCAGAGGTCTCCCTTGCGGTCGACGAGGATCGTGGGAATCCCGCGCAGCAAAAGCTGCTCGACGACGTTGAGCGCCAGTGTCGTCTTGCCGCTGCCCGTGCCGCCGAGAAAGGCGGCGTGCCGGGTCAGGACCTCCGGGTCGAGCGTCACCGGGCGAGTGAGCCGTCCCTCGGTGACGCCGAGGGTGATGGCCCCGAGCTCCTCGACCGGATGCGGGCCGGGTGCGGGCCTCCCGTTCCCCGAAGGACCGTCCGACCCGGCGAGGCCCGGGGAGGATCCCGCCCCGTTGTGCAGGAGATCGCCCGCGGTGGGCTCCGGAACGGTCGACTCCCGCTGCGCGACCGGCGTCAGGTCGTCGAGCCCAAGGATCGTCCGCAGGGACGGGAGCGAGCTGATCGGCCGAGACTGACGAAGCCAGGCCGTGAACACCGGAGAGTCCGCGTACTTCCGACGGAAGGACGGCATGGCGGCCATCGCCCGCCACTCGACGTCCTCGACGACCGCCCGTCGGCCGCCTCGGGAGAGGAACTCCCCAATCTGCCGGGCGATCTGCGTCGCCGGGTTCCCCGGGAACGCGGTGGAGCGCACCAGGACCGGCGTCGTGCCGGCCGGATCCTTCCCGGCGAGTTGATCGACCTGCTCGACCTGCCTGGCAAGCCCGCCCCCCTTGGCCGACTTGTTGCAGACGCCCACTCGCAATCGCCAGAGGACCTCGCCGGCCGCCGAGCAGGAGACGGCGATCGTCGAGCCCTTGACGCTGGCTTCGAAGGCGTGGCCCGTCTCAACCGCATCGGAGCAATGCCGGATCGCACCGGCCAGCAACTCCGCCAGCCCCTCCTCGTCGTCGGGGAGCACGTCCGAGAAGGAGGAAAGGTGGTCGTTCCAGGCCTGCTCCAGATGCTGGACATCCCCGTCTGGGGGCGGAGGAGGCAACGGCCCGGAGTCGTCGGGGACGATCCCACCGGCAAGCATGCACCGTTCGCGATATGCCTGACACTGTTGCAGCACATCCCGGGTGCGCATACCCGTCACGCGGTCAATGAGCGTGTCAGGGATTGGAGCGGTGGGCAGATACTCTGTGCACCGAATGTTGCATTCCTGGAACAGGTGACGCAGCCGGGACGAAATGAGGGCGACAACCTCATCTCGTTCGCGCAGCCCCTTGAGCCGGATCGGATCGGGGTCGCGTTCGATTCGGTCGATGATCGGCTTGGTAAGATGTTCCCTCAGCGGGATGAAGTAGTCTTCCAGGCAAGCGATGACCACGATCAGCGACGGGATGCGGCCGACCAGGTCGTTCAGCGTGGCCAGGGAGCGGCGGAAGCGGACGCCGGCCCGGTCGAGGTCGAAGAGGTCCTCAAGCTGGTCGACGCAGAGCACCAGCGGGGCCTCATGCAGGACGAGCATGAGCTCGGCGAGCTTGACGATCAGCCGCTGCGGCGCGTCGTCATAGGAGCGGGAGTCGAGCCCACCGAGCAGGGCGCGGTCGCGCTCCGAGAGCGGCTCGCAGCGCAGGTAGCGGGCGACCCGGGACTTGACCCGGGGGTTGTCGGCCTGGAGGTAGAGCAGCGCGGTCACCAGGTCGGAGTCGATGCGGTCGAAGCGTTCGTCGAAGACGATCCGATTGGTCAACTCGTCCACGGCGGCGGCCAGATCCCCCGGGTCGGACTCGCCATCTCGGATGCGGTCGAGCAGTTCGGCGGGGACTCCGGGGACGCTCTCGGCCAGGGCGGTCGACAGCCGGAGCAGGCTCGACCTCGGGTCGAGCCGCTCGTGATACGGCCGCTCCAGCGAGTCGATCAGGTTATGCAGCAGGTAGCGGCCGTAGTGGTCGGTCGCCGAGGTCATCTGCAGGTAGCCGCAGTAGCCCCGGCCCTCGCCGTGCAGCGCTTCTCGGAAGGCTCGCATCAGGTGGGTCTTGCCGCTGCCGGCCTCTCCCAGCAGCAGTTGGATGCGGCCGGTCGACCCCCGGGACGGATCGGAGGCATGCCCGACCAGGTCCCGGAACCGATCTCGGGCCTCGGCGTGGATCGACTCCACGTCAAACGGGTCGGGGCGGAAGACGTCGTTGCGGTAGGCGACGGCGTGGAAGAGGCCCGGCAACACGCCGGAGCAAAAGGCGGCAACACGGGAGCCGTCAGCCTGGGGGAGGGCGGGGCGATCCATGGCGTGCGAGTCCTCTCGGTCGAGGTGGGCCGGGCCGCAGCCGATCCAGGATCAGATGCGGATGAAGTGGAAGGTGGCGCCGTAATACTCGACCTCAGACTCGCGGACGTCGCGCGGGTCCATCGCCGGCACCAGGTCGGCCCGGGTCAGGTCGAGCAATCGGGCGTTGTTCGCCTGGGCAAGTCGCCGCTTGAACGTTCCGTCATCCATGCCATTGAAGTCCGGATCGGAGGCCAGCGCCCGTCGGACGTGAGCGATGAAGACCTTGTGCTCGCCGAAGCGGCCGGTCGGGCAGTCTCGGGCGGCCTGTAAGACGCGACGGGCGAACTCCTCGATCGGCAGCGGAGGCCGGGAGACGACCGGGGTGGGCCCCTCGCCCCCATCGGGCTCGACCTCGGGTGGTCGGGCTGGGGAGACTTCGACCGCTCCATTCCCCGCCCCGGCCGCGGCCTCGATCCGGTCGATCCAGGCCCGCAGCGGGGCCAGGCGGAGCTCCTTGCCGTCTGCCCGGCGAGCACCAACCGCCCGGGCCAGCAACAAGGTGATGCCCTGGTCCGGCTTGGAAACGGCCGCTCCCAGCTCTCGGCCGAGCAGGGCATTCTTGATGTTCGCGACCGTGAACTCCTTGTCCGACTCGATCCCCAGCAATCGCCAGAACAGCGCGTTCTCCGCCTGCTTCTTCGAGGGGAACGCCCGGTCGATCGGCAGCGTCCGCACCGATCGCAGTAGGGCGGCCTTGTAGCCGGGGTCTGTCGAGAAGTTCTTCAGCTCCTCCCCCTTCGGGATCGGCAGCCCCAGCGCCATCGCGGCGAGCGGGCCCTTCTTCAGGGCATCCCAGGTCAGCCGGGAGGGCCGGGTGGCGTAGCCGAGCGCCTCGAGCACCGATCGCCGCCCGGCGTCCGAGAGGACGACCTTTGAAATCGTCCCCTTCTTCGTCCGGGCAAGCTCGACGAGCCCCCGGGCGGCCATCGCGTCAAGCGATCGGGTGATCCGGTCCTGGATCGCGGGCCGGGCGAGGCGATGCTCCAGCAGGGCGCCGACGTCCTTCGTCAGAGTTGAAATCGTGGCCCCCTTCTCACCTCCGGCGAGGACTCGGGCGAGGACGAGCAGGTCGACAGGGGGGAACGCTTGCGGCGTCGTCACGGGGTCGGGCCCTCCGGGTCGGGGGAGGCGGCGCGGCGGCGAGCGACCGCGTCGAGGATCGTGTCGAGCGTGTCTTCCAGACGGGGCACCACGTCGTCGGCCAGCACGCGGAGGACGAGGTAGCCGTGCTGCTGGAGGGCGAGGTCCTTGCGCCGGTCTCGGCGATAGGACTCCGCGTCATTGAAGTGGAAGTAGCCGTCGATCTCCAGCGCGATCCCGAGCGAGGCGGCCGAGAGGTCGACCTCCATGTCGGCCCGGCTTCCCCAGGGGATCGGCAGTCGGGCATTCAGCCGGAACAGCCCGGCGGTCTCGGGGAGCGACTCGAGCCGATCGAAGAGAAAGCGTTCGGCCGCGCTGCGGGAGGCGTCGGCCCCGGCCGGCCCGGCTCCGGGCCCCGGGCCCGAGACGGCGTCCAGGAACCGACCGACGAGCGTCGGCGGGGCGCCGTCGCTCGCCAGGCGTCGGATCGGCCCGGCCAACCGGGCCGACGCCCCGGGACAAGAGCGTTCCAGGAGTCGGCCGATCTCCTCGACGCCGGCCGACGCGATCGGGATGACTCCGGCTCGGACGACATCCCGGACCCGGCCAGCCGCCGCCCCCGTCAGCAGATGATCGAGCCGGCCGGGCGCGACCGCCCAGCAAAGGGTCAGCCGAGGCTCGGCCTCGACCAGGGCGACGGCCTCCGCCGCCTCCGCGTCGAGTTCCTCGGTCCCGGAGCGATCCGAGACGACCAGCACCACCGGAAGGGCCTCCCCGGGGAGGATCGGCAGCAAGGCCGAGGCGGCCCGGATCGCCTCGATCGGGTCATCCGAACGGGGCTCGTTCCCGTCGTCGAGAATGACCCGGGCCGCCCGGATCGGGTCGTCGGGGCCCTCGGGGTCGGGCAGGCCGCGCACGAACACCTCGCGTTCGAACCGGGTCATCCCCCGGAGCCGATCGGCCAGCCCTTCCGCTGTCCGGCCGAGCCGGGGGGCCAGCCGATCGGCCAGGAGGTCGACCGGATCGCGACCCCAGCCGATCCCTTCCCTCCAGGCCAAGGCCATCGCCTGGCGGTCCGAGCGGTCCACCCGGACGACGGGGCGGCCCCGGCCCCTCGCCCAGCGGCGGACCAGGGCGGCTGCCAGCCTCGGCGGCCCGGCCAGGACCGAGAGCGTCGGGATGCCCGAGGCCCGAAGCCGCTCATGCAGGTCCAGCCGGGAGGCGTCGTCCTGCTCGGGCTTGGGCTCGAGCTCGGGGGGTGGCACTCGATCCGACATGGCACCGGAACCCGGGAGCATCGGAATTGACCCATCCTCAACCCCTCGCGTCCCTACTCTACCATGATCCGATCCTGCCCGCATGGCGATGCCCGTCGGGCCCGGCCCGGCCGACCGTCGTTGGCTCCGCCATCGGGTGCCAGTCGGAGGGGTCGCGCTCTCCTGGCGTCGGTCGACAGCACACTCCTTCCCGGGAGGCCCATGCCCGATCCGACCGCTCGAAGCCACCGAGGCTCCCCCCGTCGGAGACGAGATGCGCTCCGCCCCGAACAGCAGTAGAGGTCGGCCTCCGGCCGACAACGAGGACCGAAGCATCCTGCCGAAGGCCTAGGCAGGATTCTCCGTTACTGGCTTCTTATGGACCTGAGAAGGTGTATTGTATTCCCCGAAGAGAACAATGGTCGTGGATTACGTCTCGTTCTCGAGGCGAATTCATCTGGTGTCTCGCCCAGTCTTCAGACCCCCATGAGGTCACACGATGAATGCAGATCGCAGGGTTCTCGCCACCCGCACCGGCCGCGTCACGCTCGGTCTGGTCCTTGGCCTCGTCCTGATCATCGGGACCGTCTGGACGCTCCAGCTCGCGAGCCCTCGCACGGCTCTGGGAGTCATCCAGGTCCCCAGCGACAAGCCGAGGATTTCTGCCCAGGAGATCATGGCGCGGTTCCCGAAGGAGAAGCATCAGGAGTTCATGCGGCGGGCGATCGCCAACTCCCGCAAGGCAGGCGTGGAATACAAGACGGGCGGCGCCTTCGGCGCGGTGATCGTGGACAAGGACGGCAAGGTGATCGCCGACGGGATGAACCACGTCGTCGCCCAGAACGACCCAACCTGGCACGGCGAGATGCACGCGATCCGTCAGGCCTGCGCTCTGCTGAAGAAGCCCAAGCTTGACGGCTGCATCCTCTATACCTCGTCGGAGCCCTGCCCGATGTGCCTGGCCGCGGCCTACTGGGCCGCGGTGGACGGGATCATCTACGGCGCGGTCGTCGCCGACTCGAAGAAGTATGGCAACTTCGACGACGATTTCATCTATGCCGAGTTCGCCAAGCCGGTCAAGGACCGGGCGATTTCCGAGCAGAGCCTGCTGCGCGAGGAGGCCGTCGAGGTGTGGAAGGAGTACCAGGCCCGCAAGGACAAGGTTGACTATTGAGGACCGGTCCGCGCCGTTCTTTTCCGAGGTGGCCGGAGCGGGGCAATATCCGTCTCCGGTTCCTCATGCGGGCGGGCGGCCTTCCATCTCATCAGAACAGGACGAGCAGCCGGAACGAGATGGCCAGCGCACTGGGAATTGCCGCATTCTGGCCGGGGTTGGGAATCTCCGTCAGCGCTGTCTGGAAGAAAAACCCATCGGTCAGCATCATCTGGTAGTAGGCCTGGATCATCAACTGGCTAGGCGCGAGCTGCAGCGGGACATCGTCCGGCACGCTGGGAAAGAAGACGTGGCCAGCCCGGTCGCCCCGAGTCATCCAGGTCCAGGCCAGGCCGGCGCCGAAGGTATCCGCGGGGCGTCCAGGGACCAGACCGAAGGCGGTCAAGCCGCAGCCCACATATTGCCGCGCCAGCAGGGCATCGGAGTTGTTGGCGCCGAACTGGTAGAAGCCGCTGACGCCGCTGCTGTCGAGATCCGGCTTGCGGAACCAGAGCCGCTGTGAGCCGAACAGATACACGCCGTTGGCACCGTCCTCTTTCCCGCCCCGAAACGAGTCCAGCTTCCCCGTCTGACCCCAGACGCCGACGCCGAAGTTGCCGGGCTTGCGCTGCGCGCCGAGCCGATACGCATAACCGACCTCGCCGATATGGAAGTAATACCCGTTGAAGTGAGGGCCTTCGAGGCCGGTCTGGCGGAGGTTGGCGAGGTTGCCGTCGTAGACGCCGTAATTGAAGTAGAGCGACTCGGTCGGGGCGAGAGTCGTCGTGATCCCGGTGGCCGAGTTGTAGTAGCCAGGAATGACTCCCAGCATCGTGGGGTTGACGAAGATCGGCGTATAGACCAGCCCCGAGACGGCCGGGATCGCGGCGGTGGGGTCGCTGACAGGCACGGGCTTCACGACGTTGTTGAAGTCGAAGGTCGGGACCATCTTGCCGATGCGGACGATCAGCTTGTCGTTGAACAGGGCCTGCCGATACCAAAGCTGGTAAAGCTCCTGCCGGACCAGGGGCGGGGTGACCTCGAGCGAGTCGAAGCCCGGAAAAGCACCGGCCAGGATGTTGGTCGGCTGGCCGCTGAACTGGAGGAACTGGGTGCCGAACGAACCGCCCGACCAGCCGAAGAGTTTGTCGGTGTTCAGGTTTAGGTCGAAGATGGTGAGGCTGTTGAGGCCCCAGTCTCCGGGGTTTCGGCCGCCGACCAGGACGCCGCTGGCGTCGCCGATCCACAAGCCGCCGAACTGGACGCCGGAATCCTCGTCGATGCCCAGGAGTCGTCCCAGGGCGCCGGTGCCGGTCACGATATTGACGGACGCCGGGTTCGAGCTGATGGGCAGCGAGCCGGCTTGCGACCCGGCCGGCGCCTCGGGGTCGCCCGGCCCGGGCCGTGTCGTCGCGGCCTCGGCCGTCGGGGATGCGGGGCGGTCGGGTTCTTGACCCGCGGTCACACCGACTGCCAGGAGCACAGCGATCGGAGCGGTCCAAACTCTCCGCATCTCGTAGCCCCGCATCGCGAAAGGGTTCGAATTCGAAGTCTCGGACCGACCGCCGTCATCGCCGATGGGGCGCTCGCCCAGCCGCCCGACAGCTCGCGTCTTGGCCATTTATCGTTCATGCCGGTTTTAAGGCTTGAGCAGCATCTCCTTTAACCCAGATTATTCAGACCGGCCCCAACGGAGAGGCCCCCGGCAGCGTCTAACGTGTTGACACAAGACACGTTCGAGCGAGCACGGCGGCCCCTCATGAGTGTACAGTCCGTCCCGCTGTTGTCCTTCGATTTCCTCCCCGCTCGACCCGTCGAGATCGAGGTCTCGCCCGCGCCCCTGACCAGCGATGCCGGGCTCCTGCCTGTCCGCCAGTTCGACGACCGCATCCGCCTCACCGAGCAATTCGCCACCGCGCTGCATGACCCCCGCGACCCCAGGCTCTCCCAGCAGTCGCTGCTGAGCATGGTCCGCCAGCGGGTCTACGGCATCCTCGCCGACGACGAGGACCAGAACGACCACGACACCTTGCGGACCGACCCCGTCTTCAAGCTCCTCGCCGACCGCCTTCCCGGGGACCACGATCTGGCCAGCCAGCCCACCCTCTCGCGGTTCGAGAACGCCGTCTCCATCCCCGATCTCTGGCGGCTCCGCGACGTGCTCGTGGACCTGTTCATTCAGTCCTTCGACACTCCGCCGCACCACCTCACGCTCGACCTCGACGCCTTCGACGACCCGGCGCACGGCCAGCAGCAACGGTCGTTCCTGCCAGTCATTTACCAGGCCGAGAGCTGGCCGACGCCGCAACTGGTCGTCATCAAGGTCGAGGCGCACGCGCAGGGGACCAACCGCCGGGCGGTGGTGATCAACCGCCCGGGCTCTGCCGTGCTGCCGCAGGCGGTGTACGACGAATACGTGATGCGTGGCGAGAGCGAGAACCGGAACAAGGAGCTGAAGAGCGAGCTGGCGGCCGACCGGCTGAGTGACCACCGGTTCCTGGCGAACTTCTTCCGGCTGTACCTGCACACGGCGGCGTTGAACTTGTTGGTGCGGCTACGGCAGGCGGTTGTGCAGGGCCCGCCAACACCGGAGCAGTTGGGACTGCCGGCGGAGGTCCCCGCCGAGGCGCTCGACGCACCGGACCGCAAGCGGTTCTTCAACAGGCGGCGTCGGCGGGACCCGCTGGGAGAGGGCTTCGCGTGCACGTGGCGGACGCGTCTGATCAAGGTGGCGGCGGTGGTGATCACGCGGGCGCGGCGGGTGGTGGTGCGGCTGTCGGAGAGCTGGCCGCACCTGGAGGACTTCCTGCAGGTCAGCCGGGCGGTGAGCGGTCCGCCGACGCGATCCCCCTCGGGATTGCCGCTCCGCCCCTGGTCTCCCCTCGTACCGCCACCAATACCGTTATCACCGCCCCGGGGAGGGGGAAGGTCCGTCGTCAACGCCCGGGGGTTCGGCTCAAGCTCGACTCATCCGGGCGGAGGGGCAGCGTGCGGCAGGGGATGAATATTCCGGGCTACAACATCAGCCAGCAACTCGCTCCCAGCGACCTGATCGCGACGATCCGGATCCAGGCCGTGCCCGAGCCGTCGACGATCGCCCTGTGCGGCCTCGGCCTTCCCGTCTTGATCGGCCGGGCGGCCTGGCGGCGAAGGGCGCGTCCGATCGGTTGAGGGCCAAGCCGAGCGGCGCCCCGCGGGTCGCCGAAGGGAGATCACGACGGTCCTCGGCTTCCCCGACCGACTCGTCGTCCGGTCCAGACGACGCGGAGGATCCCCTCGCGGCGGCGGAGACAAGGACGTCTCCGCCGGTCTGCCGCATGAGGGGCGGTGTGCCGCGCCGTCCTCTCCCTAAAGATGGACGGCGAGGAGTCAACACAAAACGCAGAGAACACGACATGTTCCATAAAAGATCAGAATGAAGAATTCCCGGAACATCAGCCATGTGATCAGGAGTCGGGAGGGAGAGAGGAGACGTCAACGCCGGGGCAAACGAAGGAGATGCCCTGGTTGCCGGCGGCGCCGATCATGACGGCCTGGATCACGGGACGGCTGACGGGGGACTCGGCGAGCCAGTCGACGAGAAAGTTGGCGCCGGAGCCGCCAGAGAGGTCGCGCTCGCGCACAACGACCTCGGCCGTGGCCAGGGGGCCAAGCCGGACGGGCTGGGAGAGGTCGTTTCGGACGAGCGTGCCGGAGGTATCAAAGTATCGAATGGAAGCGATAACGATCGGGGTGGCGGGGTCGGTGTTGCGGACGCTGAGCGTAACGGCCAACGGATAGACCTCTCGGGGGTCGTCGAGGTAGACGTGCGAGTAGACAGGAACGTAGACGGTGCGGGAGAGGACCGCCTGGACGGGGGAGTCGGGAGGAAGGTGGCGAGCCGCCTCGGGGAGGAGGAGGCCTTCATGGAACCGGGAGGAGGGGAGGCCCGGTCCCTCTCCGGGACCGCCGCAGGAGGGGAGAAGGGCGAGCGCGAGGAGCAGCGCCGGCAAGGGCATCGAGCATCGGATTCGGGGCTGGCGGGGCATGGTCGGCTCCTGGGGCGGGAGCAAGGGCGGGGGATGTGACTCGCCCGGATCATTGGCGGGAGAGGGGGCGGCGTCAAGCGGCAGGGGAGTGGAGGATCGGGCCAGAGGCCGATCGCTCACGATCGCCGGGCGCCGGGCGCCGGGCGACGGGCGACGGGTGACGGGCGAGCAAGCCATCCCCCAAGGCGACGGGAGGAGGGGGGATGCAGGATGACGCATGGCGCGAGGAGTCTCGCATCAGGAGAGGACGGGGAGGCCCGGGCGGTCTGTCGTTCCGGCGGCGATCCGCGAAGGGCTTCCTGACCGGATGAGCGCGCCCGGCCAGCCGCCGCATTCCTTGCAGGGCGGGTCCAGGCGGCGTGCCCAGCCGCGTCGGCCGTTGCTCGAGCGGAGGAACACACCACCCGGCCCCGCGCTGCGGAACCATGCCGCACAGCAGGACACTGTTTGAGGGCTGGGAGGAGAGGTGAGGAGCAGGACGATAGCAAAGTCAGAAGCCTGAGCCCGTCAGGAGGTTGATCGCCCGGCCGACATCCCAGCCCAGGGCGTCGGCGGCCCCGCGCATCGACCCGGCCGCTTCGGCACACCCGCTGGCCCGCAGCACCGTCAAGGCCGCTGTCAACAGGCTCGTGAAGCCGGCCGCCAGCCCGGGCCGGCGGCAGGTGTGCCGGTCCTCGTCCCACCAGCGGTCCTTGACGTAGTGCAGCCCGTTCTCGACCTCCCAATGCCCCCGCACCAGTTCCAGCAGCCGCGCCGGCGTGACCCGCGTCGGGTCGAGGCTGGCGGCGAAGTACCGCGTCTCGCGCGTCGTCACGCCGTCAGGCCGCCGCGTCTCGCCGTCGACCCGGACCAGCACCTGCAGCCCGGGGAAGCTCAGCGCCTCGCGGGCAGAGTCGGCCGTTGCCGCATCGCACCAGAGCCGCCGTGTGACCACCTCCCCGCGTTTTTTTCCCGCGTCGTCGCCGCGGCCGTCTCGGCCGTAGCGGCGGTGAAGGCGGTGCGGGCCGCCTCGTGCAGCTCGGGCTGGTTGTCCTTGACCGCCAGCACGTAGTCCCGGCCGGCCTCGACGATCGCCCGGGCCAGCGGCCGCTGGCAGAACAACGCGTCGCCGGTCAGCACGCGCAGCCCGGGGTAGGCGGCGAACAGCTCGTCGAGGTGGGCCTTGAGCACCTCCGGCTCGGTCTTCTTCTCGCCGTCGACCGGCCAATCGGCCAGGGCGAGCTTCACCCCGTGGGCGAGGACGTTGAGCGTATGGATCGGGCGGCCCTCGGCGACGTGGGCCTGCTTGCTGGTCTTGCCGTCGACGGCGGCGACCAGCTCGTCCTCGCCCAGCAAGCCGGCCAGCCACCCGGCGAGGGCGGCGCGGAACTCGGCGACCGAGTAGCAGGCCGCGGCCCGGCTGAGGGTCGTCTGATGGGGGGCGGAGTCGCGGGTGAAGCCCAGTGGCCCGGCCAGCTCGTCCCAGTGGTGGCGTGCCCAGCGGGCGATGGCGGCGAAGTCCGGCTGGCGGCAGAGCAGGCCGAGGAACGTCAGGGCCAGCAGCGAGGCGAAGGGGTGGCGGACGCCGCGGCGATGCCGCGGGTCGGTCAGCTGTCCGAAGGCGGCCAGCAGCGAGTCAGCCGGTGTCGCGGTCATCGGGGGCAGCCCTCGGGCGGGAACAGGAAGTCCTTCCAAAGGCAAGGGATAATCAACCAAGGAAGACTTTGCAATCGTCCTGAGGTGAGGAGAGGAGAGGTGGTCGCGATCGAGTCCTCCTCGGCCCGAAGGCAGGTCCTCAACGTGATCCCGCCTCAGAAGTCGATCGGCCCGTAGGGGACGAGGGCCATGCCGGAGACGGTGCGGTCGGGATCGTCCCAGTCTCGGGCGTTGCGGCGTTGGATCAGGGCGGAGAGGGCGGCGGAGAGGCGGTGCTCGACGGCGGCGCGATAGGGGGGATCGGCCTGGAGCAGTTCGGCCTGGGAGCGGGAGAGGAGGCTGTCGGGAGGGGCAGGGGGGAGACCTCGGCGTCGGGAGAGGTGCTCGGCGAAGGTGCGGGAGCCGCGGTCGGCGGCGAGGAAGGCGGTCTCACCGGAGGCGGCGGCGGTGCCGATGCGGAGCAGGTCGGTCAGGTCGGTGGCGCCGGCCTGGAGGGCCTGCTGGAACTGGGAGAGTTCCTCGATCAGCCCGTCCAGCTCGGCTCGGGTCATGAGGATCTCAACCGTCACGAGGTCGTGACCAGCGACAGACTCGGCGATCCAGCCGGAGCGGACGGAGGGGGCGCGGACACCGTCGAGGCGGGGATCCGGCTTGGGCTCGGGGCGGGGGAGGCCGCCGTGGAGGTCGACGAGCACGGGGGCGATCTGGTCGAGCGTTAGTCCTCGGCGATCGACATAGTCGCGGAGCCGGCCCTCGGCCTCGGCGGAGAGCAGGGCGGCCAGCTCTCGGGCGTACTCGAAGCGGTCGGCGATCAGGGCCCGGAGGGTCGGCACCAGCGCCCCGGCGTCGGCGAGCGAGGGGAGGACGGGGGGGATGGGCTCGGTGAAACCGGCTCGCGGATCTCGGGGGCGAAAGGAGCCGGAAGCGAGCGCTTCCCACTGAGATCGGTAGCGGTCGGGCTCGTCTCCGGCAAGGTCGTCTCGGGCGATGGAGACGGCGGCGATGGTGATGCGGTGGTCGCGGGCGAGGCGGGCGAGGGCCTCGGCTCGGGAGGCATCACGGTCGTGGTCGGGAGCGTCGCCGATGAGGACGAGGAGCTTGGTCGCCAGGTCCCCCTCGCGGCCAACGGGCCAGGAGAGGTGGGGTGCGGAGCCGATCGGCTCTCCCTCGGGAGCGGGCAGGGCCGCGGCGACCCCGTCAAGGACAGCCTCGGCCACCGAGCCGTCTCCTCGGGAGGCGGCGTCGATGCCGTCGAGCGCCGCCCGGAAGGCGTCGGGGTGGGCAAGCGGGCAGACGACCCGGGTGGCGTAGCCGAAGCCAGGGTGGTGGTCCCGGTAGGCGACCAGCCCGAGGCGGAGGATGACATCCCCCCGGGCGGCCTCGGCGGCCAGGTCGGCGGCGAGCGAGCGGGCGGCCTCGATGTAGGACTGCATCGAGGCCGTGGTGTCGATCACGAAGGCGATGTCGACCCGGCGGAGCAGGCGTCTCAGGTGCTCCGGAGGCTCGGCGGGGGGAGGCGGGGGAGGAGAGCGGTCGGCGACCAGGCTGGCGACCTCGAAGATGGTCCGGTCGCGGCCATCCGGCTGGGGAATCGAGACGCTGGAGAGGATGGGGAGCCCGAGCGCGGGGGCCTCCCCTTCGGGATCGGCCGAGCCGTCGGACTCCTCGCCCTCCACGGGGCAAGGGCCGTCGTGGCGGGGGCAGTCGCGATCGGCGATCGCGTCGAGCAGGCAGGAACGCTCCCGGTAGATGACCAGCGGCGGGCGGCCGACCCGGGGGGTGGGGCGGGCCATGAGCCGGGTATCCCAGGAGAGGACGGCGTCGGCCGGCACCCAGCCGATCGGGGGGCCCTCGGCGGGGCCGACTCGGAGGAAGCGGGGGGCGTCGGGAGTGGGCGGGTCGGCCTCGTCGAAGACAAACTGGATGGCGTAGTACTCCAGCGTCGGGCCGACGAACGGGGCCTTCGGGTCGGGGGACGATCGGGGGCGGAGGCCCAGCTCCCGGACGAGCACCTTGCGGCGGAGGCCCTCTCCGGTGCGGAGGATGGAGTCGTCCTCGTCGCCGGGATCGGTTCCCGGGGGGGCCGCCTCGGGAACCGAGAGGGGGATGGCGGCGGTGTCGGAGGCAACGGCGGACTCGCCCGGGGAGGGGGCCGCTCCCCCAATCAGGCGGGCGAGGCCGGAGATCGCGCCGAGGGCGATCAGGACGAGGTAGAAGACGGGCATCCGGTAGAGCGGCGGCATCGTCCCTCCCCTGCCGGCGTCCGATCCGGGACAGACCGGCATGATTCGCCGGACTGTCCGTCATGGTATGTCTGTATGGTACAGAGGATCCGAGGGGGGACAACTCCACCAGGCACTCCCCCGGCCGGCCGTCCCCATCGCACTGACCGCTCGGAGGATCACCGTGACGCCCTTGCCGACGATCCGACCGCTGCTCGGCCTCATCCTCATCGCCCTGGCACCGGCATCGGCGGCGGCCGGCGTCGCTCCCCAGGGGCCGGTGACGTTGACCGGCTGGGCCGGGCCAGCGATGGCGATCGACACGAATCGAGGCCCGGGGGAGGCGTTGTTCCTGCTGCCGGCCTCGGTGCGATGGCGGCCGGAGGCGTCTCGGGAGCGGGACCGATACCAGTGGCGGATCACCCTGCCCGGCGGGCGGGTCGAGCGCCGACCGCTGCTGCCGACCGAGGGCCCGCCGGCGCCGGTGCTCTCGGCCCCGGTGCCGGCCGGGGCGGTGCGGAACCTCAGGCCCGAGGCCGTTCGGGTGGAGGTGGCGCTGATCGACCCGGTGTCAGGGGCGTTGCGGAGCAACCCGCTGGTGGCCGGAATCGACCAGTTCCCGAGCCCCTCCTCTGCTGGAGGACGGGAGCCTTCGGGGCCGTTCAGCTGGGGACGGCCGCTGGAGATCGAGCCCGGCGGGGCCGGATCGCTTCCGAACCCGGGGCCAGACGGCTGGCGATTCGTCCGGGTGGCCGGGACCCCGGATCGGTCCGGG
Organism: Tautonia sociabilis; assembly: GCF_003977685.1. GTDB lineage: Bacteria > Planctomycetota > Planctomycetia > Isosphaerales > Isosphaeraceae > Tautonia > Tautonia sociabilis. The sequence continues at coordinate 16,771 of NZ_RYZH01000029.1, forward strand.
TTCTTCATCGCCGCCACCGAGGCGACCAACCGGCAGGTGGCCGAACGCTTGCCCGGCTTCGACCCGAACGCCGGGCGCTCCGACGAATTCTCGCTCGATGCCCCCGACCAGCCCGCCATCAACCTGACGCCCGACGCCTCCCAGAAGTACCTCGGCGCCCTGACCGAGAACGATCCGGCGGGAGTCACCTACCGGCTGCCGACCCGATCGGAGTGGGAGGTCGCCGCCCGGGCGGGCAGGGACACCGAGTTCTGGTGGGGAAACGTGCCCGTCTTCCCCGAGGGGGCGAACTTCCTCGGGCCCGAGCCGGGGGAGGAGTCGGATACGACCGTCCCCCCGACGGCGGGAGGCGGGGCGTATGGGGCGAATCAGTGGGGCCTCCGGCATTCCTTCGGCAACGTGGCCGAATGGGCCTCGGCCGGCGAGGACGGAGGCTCGACGTTCGTCCGCATGGGGGGCCACTTCCGGACCGAGCCGGGAGCGGCCCTCGACCCGACGATCGTCGACGACCCGGCCTCCACCGGCCCGGACCCGTTTGTTGGCGTCCGGCCGGCGTTCACCCTCGACGCCGAGGCCGGGGCCGCGCTCATCCGGGCCGTCCTCGACGGCCAATCGGGGCTAGAGGATGTCGCCGTCGCGTTCGACCCCGACCGGGCGACGTCCACGCTGTCGGGGACGGTTGCCGGGGAGGCGGATCGGAAGCGGGCGCTCGAGGCGCTGCGGCCGCTCTGGTTTCTGGCGGCGGCGGTCGATGAGATCCGCGTGCCGTCACGGTCGGCCGGGCGGTTGGCGTCCATCGGCGCTCCGACCGTCCCGGCCTCTCCCGTCCGAACCCTGGGGAGGAGGCTGCTTCGGCTCCCGCTTCCCATCACGTGGCACGATCCGCTGCCGGTGATCGGGTCGGACTGGTGGCTGAACGTCTACGGGCCGACCGGCGCCCACTTCGCCCACCGGCTCGGATCGGCCGAGCCGGGCCGTCCGACGGTCCTCGCGTCGATCCCCGTCGACCTGCTCGGCCCGGGTCGAACGGCCCGGGTCGCGCTGAGCCTCGGGACTCCAGCGGGGTCGACGTCCGATGCGGCGCTGGTGACCGACATCGCGACGGTGACGGTGGGGCCCTGACGCGAGGCGATCTTCCGCCACAATGATCGCACCCGGGAGGCGAACACCCCTCCGACCCGCTCCCGACTCAGGGGCGCTCGATCCCTGGAGCCTTGGGCCACGGGAGGCCTGCCCGCCCTCGCCCGTGGCCGTTTGAAGCTCCAGCCCCAGAACTCGCCCAGGCCAGCGTTCCGAGGACCCCAAGCCCGGTCATGTCGGCCCTCCGGAGCGCGAGCGGGCAGACGACCGCCCTGGCACCCGGAGTCGATCCGGAAACGTCCTCGCTTCAAGGACCGATCGACCCTGCTCCCGACGACGAGAGGACGACCGCGATGGCCACCGACTTCGAGACGGATGCCCGCCCGGAACCGCTGACGGCGCGGTCGCTGGGGCTGCTGAACATCGTCTTCGGCGTGCTGTTCCTGCTGGGGGTCGGCTACGAGGTCGGCGTGGTGCTGACGCTACCGGCCCTGGGCCGCCTACTGGAATGGGCCGAGTCGCAACAGCAACAGCAACTGGACAAGGCGATGCAGGGCCAGCGTGACCGATTCGACGAGCGGCTCAAGGCAGCGGAGTCGGACGAGGAGCGGGAGGTGATCGAGGCGGAGCGGACCCGGATGGAGTTGAACGCCTACCAGGCGCCGAACATGATGCCCTTCAGCTTCGACTTCCTCGACACCCCGAGGATCCGAAACGGCATCCTCGCCAAGGGGGGGGTGATGCTCGTCCTGAACCTCCTGCTGATCGCCTCCGGGATCGGCCTGTGGAAGCTGAGGAGGTGGGGAAGGTCGCTCTCGGTGGCCGTGGCGGGCCTGTTGCTCCCGGCGTTGGCGGTCTTCGCGGTCGCCTCGGCGAGGGAGGCTCCGACGATCGCCGAACGATGGTCGGCCGGGATGACCAAACTCCTCCTCGAAGAAGAGAACCTCGAGGAGACTCCCCCGGAGCTGGCCGAGGTGATGGGCCGCTACGAGCAGGGGATGAAGCGATTGTTCACGGTGTCCTCGGCCACGGCGAACGGCCTGGCGGCGCTGTACCCGATCGCGGTCCTGGTCGTCGCCTCCCGGCCCGGGGTCCGAGCCGCGGTGGCCCGGCCTCGAGCGTCCTGAACCGGCCCCATCCCGACGATTGGCCCCGGGCAAGCCCCGAGAGGAGTCCGAGCCGATGGACGACGTCCGATCCCAGATCCCGGTGAAACCTCGGCCGAGGCCGGCCCGGGTCATCGGCGTGCTGAACATTATCTTTGGGACCGTCCTGCTGGCCTACGCGGTGTTGATGCTCGCCGGCACCGCGTTCAACGGGATGGTTGTCGGCCCGCACGACGATCTGGAACGGGTGCTGAAGGATCGGGCCGCCCGGGGACTGGACGAGCAGCTCGATCGGCTCTCGGCGCTCGAGGCCGAGGCCAAGGCGGAGCAAGCGAAGCAGATCTACCGGGCCGAACGGGACCGGCTGGAGCGGCTCGGGCCGAAGCTGCCCCCGCAGGCGGACATCATGCTGATGAGCGGCCGGATGGGGTCGATGGTGGCCTGGACACTGGTCGACGCGGCCTCGGGGTTGGTACTGAACCTGTTGATGGTGGGCGCGGGGGTCCTGCTGGTGCAACGGGTGGAGTGGGGGCGTCGGCTGTCGGTCTGGGTGGCGGGGCTGAAGCTGGTACGACTGGTGGTGTCGCAGGGGATTTGGCTGGCGGTCGTGGTGCCGGCGCTCTCTCGGGTGATCGGGCAGAGCGTCGGCGACATGATGGCCTCCCAGGGGGGAGGCCCGCCGCCGGGGATGGGGAACATGACGCAGCTTTACGCGATCATCTACTCGGCCTGGGGGGTGTTCATGCTCGTGGTTGGTTCGATCTACCCGATCGTCTCGCTCGTCGTGCTCTCCCGTCCGGGAGTGCGGGCCGCCTGCGAGTCGGCCGAGGACCGGGCCCAGGCCATCATGAGAGAGGTCGCGACACCGTGAGCCGCCCCCTGGCCTCGATCCTGGTTGGCCCGCTGGTCGGGCCGGAGTGCCGACGGGCGTCTCGGCGCGGCTGGCTCTTCCTGGCGCGATCGGTGGCGGCGCTGGTCGCGGCGGCCGTCGTGCTGACGGTCCTCTGGTGGTGGTGGATCAGCTGGAACGAGGCGATCGACCCGGAGTTCTCACCCTTCGGCGTGTTGCGGGGGGCGTTGACGGCGCTGGTGGGGCTGGAGACGGTGATCGCCCTGGTGCTCGGACCGGCGGTGCTGGCCGGCAGCCTGAGCGGGGAGCAGGAGCGCGGGTCGATGGGCCTGCTGCTGACGACCAAGGTCAACGCTTTCGAGATCGTGCTCGGCCGGCTGGCAGGGCGGCTGTCCCAAGTGCTGATGGTCCTGCTGGCGATCGTGCCTCCGCTGGTGCTGGTCGGGGCGCTGGCGGCGATCCGCCCCGGCCCGATGCTGGCGATGCTGCTCTACGGGCCGGCACTGGCCGTCGGCGCCGGGGGACTGACGGCGGGGGTGGCGGTCGTCTCTCGGAGGGGGAGGGAGGCGCTGCTGGGGACGTACGCCATCGGCCTCCTGCTGACGCTGCTCGGGCCGATCGCCTCGACCGCCGGGGCGAACATCCCGGCGCTGGCTCGGCTCAACCCGTTCGGCCCTCTCGTGCCACTGACCTGGGCGGACGCCCCGGGGCCGGCGCTGGGATCGATGCTCGCCTGGCTGGTGGTGGGGGGGATCGGCGCCGGGGTGGCGATCGGCCGGCTGCGGCCCAACAGCCTGCGGTGGCTCGACGGCGACTCGGGCCGCCACCGACGACGAGCACAGCGACGGGGGAGGGTCCGGCCGCTGCGCGATCGGCCGATGCTCTGGAAGGAGATCTACATCGAGCACAAGGGGAGCCTGGGCGGCCTGGGGAGGTGGCTCGGCTACCTGGCGGTGGCGTACCTGGTGCTGGCAAGCACCATCACAGTCGGACGATACCTGGATGCACTGATCCGGCTCGGGGACGTGGAGCTGGCGAGCCTGAGGCTGATCGGAGTACAGGAAGCGGTCGTCGACCCCGCCACCTTCTTCGGCGTGTTCATCCAGTGGGCCGTCGGCCTGAGGGCGGCGGTGGCGATCGCCGGAGAACGCGAGCGGGGGACGTGGGACGCGCTGCTGACCAGCCCCCTCGATGGGTCCGAGATCGTCTTCGGCAAGCTGCTGGGCAGTCTGCACGCGCTGCGATGGCTGTTCCTGGCGACCTTGCTGGCCTGGTCGCTGGCGCTGGGGGTGGAGGCGATGTCGCCGTGGCAGTACGCCTCGAACCTCGCCTGGACGATCGTGATCGCCGCGTTCATGGCGGCGGTGGGCGTGAGGGCGTCGCTCGGATCGGCGACCGTGCCGACGGCGATGGCGGTGACGATCGGCTCGTGGCTGGCGGCCATCGCCCTGCTCTCGATGCTGGCGGGGATCCTGGTGGGAGTGGGCGCGTTGCTGTTCGTGCTGATCTGGGTGGTGTCGTCGCAGGTGGGGTTACAGGTGACGCCGACGCCCTGGTTCCCAATCGGCGGGGGGACGGCCTACCTGCTGTTCCAGTTGGCGCTGTTCGTGGGGGTGACGGCGGCGGTGGTCGCGGAGTCCCGGGCCCGGTTCGACCGACTCGCCGGCCGGATCGTCCCCGGCGACGCCTGGCCCGAGGGGGGGGCAATCGCCGAGGGAGCCAAGGATTTCGTTCCCGCGGAGGAGGCGAACGCGACGGGAGATCAGGCCGAAGTTCGCGGCTGAGGGGCCGTCCTCCGCGAAGTCCGGCCTCAGTCCCGCTGATCGGCCCCGGGCGAGGCCGGGGCGGCCGGCTTGTCGACAGGGCTCAGGATCAGTGTGACAAACTGACCCAGCGGCGGGATGACGGGGGTGTTGGCGACGTAGTTCAGGGCGGCGTCCTCGGCGGTGCTGGCAATCGGGAGGTCGAGGATCGCCTCGGGAAAGTTGGCGACGGTGATGAGGTCGCCGCCGTCGGCGCCGTAGAGGGGCTGGTCGAGGCCGGGGCGCTCGATCTCCAGGCTGCCGGCGAAGACCCAGCGCAGCTCCAACGGTTTGCCCGTGGCCTCGTCCTGGATCCAGGAGCGGGCGTCGGCCGATCGGGCCTGGCCGCCCTCGGTCCACTCGACGGTGATGTCGATGGCCGGTCCCTCGGGGGGCTGGAAGTCGGGCCGGTAGCGGACGGGGTGGCCGGGCTCGACGCCGGTGAGGATCAGGCCGGCGTGGATGAGCCGAGGGGTGGCGTCGGTGGCGAGAATGGCCTCGTGCTCCTTGGTGTTGCGCAGGCAGAGCAGGTGCTCGAGGAAGCCGTCTCGCTTGACGACCTGGGCTCGCATCACGAGCCGACGGGCCTCGGGGTCGAACCACAGGCTCGGTCCGAGCGGTCGGTAGCCGGCCGGGGGCGTGTAGTCATCCGTCTTGGGAGCGTCGACCGGCAGCTGGGCGGACGCCGGGGGGGAGGGGAGGACGCCGAAGAGCGCGGAGGCCAGGACGAGGGAGCGGAGGGGGGACATCTCGGGAGCTCCGGTGGAGTGGGCCGGGCGATCTCGGATTGCGACCGGTTGATGCCTGTACCTGGAGGGCAGACGACCGTTCCTTGATGATGATGGATCCGGGAAGGCGGAAGGAAGCGGGGCGGGAGGGTGCAATCAGCGATCGTCGGGAGTCAGGATTGGCACCGGGAGAGGACAACGATCAGAACGAGGGCGGACCGCCCGCGCCCGCCCTCCCGCAACGCTCCTCGGCGCCGCCGAAGGCGTCCCTTGCCCCTCATCGGCCATCCGTCCTCCGGCGAGTGCCGACGGGGGGATCCGTCAACACCATCCGCCGTCCGTCATCGGCCATCAGGCGCGTCTTCGATCGAGGCTATCGCCCCGGGGAGGAAATGGAAAGGGCCGCCGGGGGGAGAACCCCCCGGCGGCCGGGTCGCGTTGGGAAGAAGGTTGGCGGGAGGGCCGGGCCGCGTCGCAAGGCGAGTGCGATGCGATCCGATCGACCCGGCCCGCGGTCGGGCAGGCCGGGGCCGGATCAGGGGAGGCCCTGGACCGGGACGGCCGGGATGCCGATCCGCTCCTCTTCCTCCTCGAGGATGATGATCCTCGGGGTGACCATCAGCATGAGGCTGTCGGTCGTCCGGCCGATGCCGATGTTCCGGAACAGCCGGTTGATGGTCGGAATCTTCGAGAGCACCGGGGTGCCGTACTCCAGCCGTTGCTCCTGGAGCCGCTTGACGCCGCCCATGAGCACCGTGCCGCCGTCGGGGACGGTGACGGTGGTGATCACGAAGGTGTTGGCGACGATCGGCAGCTGGATGGTCGACTGCAGGTTGGCCGCACCGCCGCCCAGGCCACCGCCACCGACGGCACCCGAGCCGAAGGTGAAGGGCTGGACGTCTCGGATCACCTGGAAGAACGGCGAGAGGGTCAGCCGGACGTAGCGGCGGTCGGCCGTGACGACCGGGGTGACGCTCAGCGTCACGCCGTCCTGGATCGGGGTGATCTGAGGCTGGAAGGCGATGGCCCCGTTGCTGACCAGCGGCGTCAGGCCGGTGACCAGGAACCGCTGGGTCTGATCGCCGATGGTGGCCGTGGCGCCGTTGAAGGTGGTGACCTTCGGGGCCTGCACCACGTTCGACCGGGTGTTCTGCTGGACGGCCTGCAGGAAGAGGTAGACCTCCAGGTCGCTCAGGAACGAGATGCCGAAGTTGGTGCCGGCGTTCAGGTTGGCGAGGTTGGAGATCAGGCTCGCCGGGGAGAAGCTGTCCTGCAGGACGGGAATCTGCAGGTCATTGGTGAACTTGAGGGCCCCGGTTCCAGGCTGGGCGTTGCCGACGCCGAGCACCAGCGGCTGCCGGTTGCCGAGCGAGTGGTCCCGGGCCGGGTCGACCAGGTAGGGGGGCACCGCCGTGGCCGTGCCGCCGCCGCCGCCGCCGCCGCCGCCGCCGCCGCCCGGGCCGGGAGCAATTGGGACGGCCGCCGGGTTGGGGACCACGAAGCTGCTCTTGGGCCCATACAGGTCGGACTGGATCGAGAAGTCGAAGTCGACGCCGATGAACTCGGCGAAGCTGTCATTCACGGTGATGAACCGGACCTCGACGGAGACCTGCAGGTCCTGGAGGCGACGGAGCTGACGGAGCAGGTCGATGACCTGGTCGTGCACCTCCGAGGTGTGGCGGATGATCAGGCTCAGGTTGAGGAAGAACGGCGTGATCGAGCCGATCGGCGGCTCCTCGTCCTCGAAGCCCAGGCCGCCGCCCTCGCCGAAGCCGCCGCCCAGGCCGTAGCCGGTGCGGACCGAGGCGCCGGTGTTGGGGTCCTTGATCTCCCAGGTGCCCGGGGCGATCGAGGTGGTGATCAGCTGGATCAGTGGGCCGAAGTCCTCCTTGCGGTCCTCGATCGTCCACTGCATGCCGCCGGTGTCACCGGAGGTGGTGTCGAGGGAGGCGGGAGTGGCCTCGCCGCTGACCTTGCCGGGCTGGTTGGCCGCGGCGATCGGGTTGATGATCTCGGCCGGCGGCTTGGGGTTCTTCGGCGGGGCGACGACCAGGTCGGCCACCGAGTAGACCCGGGGGAAGACGCGGCTCTTGGACTGCGGCGTGGTGACGATCAGGACGCCGTCCTCGATCTTGTAGCTCAGGCCGTGCGGCTCGAGCATCAGGCGGAGGACCGTCTTGATCTTGGTGTTGTTGAGGATGAGGTTGTTGACCGGGGTCTGCTCGGTCAGGGCCTCGTCCTGCAGGGCAACGTTGTCGACGACGATGTTCAGCCCGGTGTAGTTGCGGAGGAAGTTGACCGCCTCGCCCAGGGTGCCGTTGGGCATGTTGATCGAGATCGGCTCATTGAGCTTCTTCTCGACCTCCAGCGTCTCGGGCTCCTTGTAGGGGACCGGGTCGACGTACTTGCCGCGGTCCTTGGTCATCTCCAGGAAGTTGCGCGGGTAGGCGATGCCGTTCCTGAGCACGTCGCCATCGATGACCGCGGCGGAGTCGACGTCGTGGAAGGCGTTGAGGACTCCCTCCTCCTTGGCGTCCCGGATGCGCTGGTCCTCCTCGTAGTGGCGGCGGACCCGCATGACGGTGGCCATGGCGACGGCGGCGGTGTTGTTGGGGTCCAGAGCGATGACGCGTTCGGCCCACGCCTCGGCGGCGGCGTAATCACCGTCGTTCTGGGCGGCGGTGGCCTTCTCCATCATCTCGGCGATCTGCTTCTGCTTGGCGATATCCGCCTCGTAGACGCGAAGCTTGGTGCGCTGGGCGTCCTCGCGGGCCTCCTTGTCGGCGAGCTTGGCCTCGACGGCGAACTTGTCGCGCTTGGCCAGCTCGATGGCGACCTCCAGGCGTCGGATCATCGTGCGGGCGACCGGGGCGGAGAGGCCGGCGGCCTCGACCGAAGCCTTGGTCTCCTCAAGCAGGGCGATGGCCTTGTCCGGCTCCGTCTCCATCAGGCGACGGGACTCGGCGACCTTGGTGCCGACCTCGGCATTGAGCCGCTGAGCCTCGATCGTCTGGGCGTCGAGCTGGGCCTCCAGGCCGCCGGCCGGGGCGGCGTCAGCTCCCTGGGGGAGCCTCATGAGCAGGTCCTGGACCCGCTGGGCCATCTCGGCGTCGAGCGCCGAGGGCATCGCGGCGACCTCGTTGAGCAGGGCTCGGGCCCGCTCGAACTCCTGCTCGCGGACGGCCGCGAGGGCGGCGTCGTAGAGCTGCAGCGAGGCGGCCTGCTCGGCCAGGCCGATCTGGGCCCTCAGGTCCTCGGCCTCGGCACCGGCGCCAGCGGCGACGGCCCGGTCGATCGCCTCTCGGGCGGCGGCGAAGTTCCCGCCCGCCAGCAGGGCGTTGGCCTGCTCCATGGCGACGGAGGCCGGGTCGCCCGCCTCTTCCGCAGGGACCTCGCCGACCGCGACGGCCAGGCCGGCCGGCTCCGACTCGACCGCCGGGGCCGGCTCATCGAAGCCGGGCAACTCGGCGGCCGGGGCCGCTCCGGCGAACGGATCGTCCGGGGTGTGCTGGGCCATCCGGACGGCCGAGTCGCCGGCCGAGGGCTCCGGGAGGTACATCGGCTGGCCGGATCGGGCCATCTCGACGTCGTGCAGGACCGCCTCGGCACGGTCGGCGTCGAGCGTCGGGACGACGTTCAGCCGAAGAGCATGGCGGGCCTTCTCGGAGGCCTCGTCGAGCCGACCCTGCTGGAGCAGGGCGCGGGCCTCGGAGACGAGCAGGTCGTAGGTGGACTGATCGTTCGCCGAGCCGGTCGCCTGGCGGACCCGAAGGGCCCGGGCGGCGGCGATGACCTTCTCGGGGCTATCCTCGAGGACGCCGAAGCTCAGGCCCCAGGAGCCGACCTCGCTGGCGATCGCCTGGGCGCGGTCGTAGTCGCCAGCGGAGAGGGCCTGGCGGGCCTCCTCCAGCCGGGAGCGGGCCGCGTCCTTCCGCTGGCCGAGGTCGCCGGCCGGCGGGGCCGAGGCGGCGGCGGCGCCGGAGGCACCGTCGGGCCGGACCTTGTCCAGCTCCTTCTGGAGCTTGTTGGGGGTCACCTCGTCGAAGAGGCCCCACTTGACGTCCATCGTCCGGACCTTGTCGACCTTGGCCTGGGCGGCGTCGTAGTCGCCCCGGGCGAGGTCCTCTCGGGCCGAGACGAGCAGCCAGCGGGCGGCCGACTTGGAGTCGGTCGGGTAGTCCCGAATCGACGTGCTCGGGTCGACCCCCGCGGCGAAGCCGGCCGAGCGAGCCGGCCCCTCCGCCGCGGCCGGGGGGGCCGACGCCTGCTGGGCCTGGGAGACGCTGCCGTCGACAGTCGGGGCCGGCGACGACGGCTGGCCGGAAACCACCTCCATCGCCCGGAAGTACTCGTCGAGCCGGGCGGCCTCCTCCTGGGAGAGCTGATCGCGATAGTCGTGGGCGGCCTTCAGATACCTGGCCGCCAGATCATACTGCCCGTTATTGAAGAGCTTGGCGCCAGCCCGCAGATATTCCACCGGCGGCACCGGGGCGGGCGGGCGAGACGCGGGGCCGGGCGACGGTCCGCCCTCCTGGTAGGCGCCGAGAGCGGCGGCCGACCAGACCCCGATGCTCATCAGGATCGTGAGTGTTCTGAGCCTTCCCAACGCGACCTCCTTTCGCCGCGGCCGGAGACGACCGCCGACTTCCCTGGCGGCGGTCCGTGCGTGGCCTCCGACGCGGGGGATTGAAGGCCGCCGAGGCCCGACGGCCGGCCCGCCTCCCCTGGGGGGGCGTCCCGGCCGGTGCGTACCCGGCGGCTGCACCCTGCTCCGATCCGGCTGCGATGGGCTGTCGAGGTGTGGGGCGACCGGCGACTGCCGAGACAGGGAGTGACGAGCCGGTTTGCTACCGCAATCGACCCGGCCGGTCAACCCCGACGGCCGCGGCCCGCGCCGACGGCCTCGCTCAACCCAACCCGCGCCTCCGTCATCCTCCCGGACCGTTCGCGTCCCGCCGGATCCGGGTCCCGGCACCCGGGAGGAAACGCCTCCCTGGCCCCGAGCCCGACCGGCGCCCCCGACCGTCTCGAGCCGATGGCTCGGTGCGTTCCGGGCACGCCGAATCCGGCGAAGTTCCGTCTGTAGGGATCGTGTCGATCGCCCGGAATCTTCAATGTCTTCCGGGAAAATGGCCGCGGCGCAACGAATCGGCCCCCATCGCCTGGAGGCGACGGGGGCCGATCGGCCCATCGGGGAGGTCGAAAGCGGCTCGGGGGGCTCAGGAGCCCGGCATGCCGCCCATCATCCCAGACATCATGCCCATCATCCCCATGTTGTTGCCCCGGGCCTTCTTGTTCAGTTCGGGGGAGATGGACAGGTTGTAGGACTCCTTCATGAACGCGAGCTGGTCGTCGGTCGCGTCGACCGCCTGGCTGTGCAGGGCGATCGTGCCGTCGGGCCGGAGCACGGTGACGACGGCCGGGATCTCGAAGGTTCCGGTCAGTGGCCGACCGCCGGCTGAGAGGTTTTGGACCGGACGCTGCGAGCCGACGGTGTCCACGACCAGCTCCCGGCTCTGGAAGGGGATGAGCTGATTCTTGGGTTCGTCCTCTCCCTCCTCGGGCACCAGGACCGATTTGGGATGGCCGACGAACTGGCCGGGGGCGGTGGGGAAGTTGCTGACGGCCAGGGCGCCGGTGTCGGGATTCCAGGCGACCACGTCGAAGCTGACGGTGTCCTCGCTGTAGGCGGAACCCCGGGCCGGGTTCATGACGTAGATCGACACGTCGGCCGGGACCTTGACCGCCTCGGTCGGCTCGCTCCAGGGTCCAGCGAACTCGCGGGAGGTGTTGTCGACGCCGTGGGCAACGTCATCGCGATTGTAGTTGGGGTTGGCGACCACGACGCGGAGGCGATAGCGATAGGTCGTGTCGGGCTGGACCGTGTAGTCCAGACCGCGGACCATGATGATCTCCTCGTCGGTCATGTACTCCGGCCCGGTGCCGGCGGCCCGGCCCATCCCCATGCCCATCCCCATGCCCATCCCCATCATGGCCATCTCGTCCATGTCGCTGCCCATCATGCCGCTGCCCATCATGCCGCTGCCCATCATGCCGCGGCTCCCCGACATCATGCCCTCCATCCCCTCCATACCCATCATGCTGCTTCCCATCCCCATCATGCCCATCATGGCCATGTTGTTCGCTCCCTGATCCTCCTCCTCAGCGAAGAGTTCCCGGAGTTTCTCGGGGGGGATGAGCTGGCCGTGGTGGACTCCGGACCAGTAGCCGGAGACGAGGTAGGGGAGGAAGTCGACGATGGGGGGCAGGCGGACGGCATCGGGGGTCATCTCGAAGGTTTTCTCTTCCTCGAAGGCGATGTCCGCCGAACGGCGCTCGAGTTCCTCAGGATCGACCAGGGTCCAATCCGACCAGTCGCCGGTGACGGGGTTGAAGGCCTGGCGTTCCATCTCGATGCGTTTGTAGTCGGGGTGAGACTCGGGGCTGTCCTCGGAAATCTTCAGGGCGCGGGCGTATCGCTCGCGGAACTGCTTGTTATTAAGCAGGCCGACGATGGCGACCCAACGCTGGCCCCGGACCTCGGTCTTGAAGTCGACCAGCATCGAGGTGGATTCCTCCTCCTCTTCGGCGGGCACCGTCACCCCGCCGGCGATCGCGGCCTTTTCCCGGGCGCTGGCGACCTGCTCCTGGCGCTTGGTGAGCTGCTCCTGGCGGACGTTCTTCTTGGCGGTGCCGCCGGCCCCCATCATGCCACCGTACATCCCGGAGCCCTCGCCCATCATGCCGTACATGCCGGAGAGCTGCCGCTTCTGCTCCTCAGGATCGGGGGGCAGGAGGTTGCCGGCACTGTCCCGGGCGGCGAAGGGGATGCCGCCGCGACCGGCGGTGGCGACCAGGTCGTAGGGGGCGAGCAACTGGTCCTTGACACTGTCCCGGATCAGGCCGGCGCCGGGCTCGGCCTTGACGAACGAGCGGGCCAGTGAGAACTGGCGGACGTCGACCTTGGTCTTCTCCCGGGCGGCGATCGCGGCGCCGAAGGATTCCTTAAGGTCCATGCCGTCCTGCTCGATGCGCTCAAGGATCGTCTTTTCGTCTTGGGGCTGGTTGATGTTCTGCTGGGCTGACTGGGCGATCCGATTGAGCTCGTCGGGTGTGGTCTCGATCGTCTCCTTGTTCAGGGCGAGGAAGACAAAGACCAGGCAGAGCACGGCGGTCAGGGCCACGGCCGCCTTGTCAGCGAACCGAAGGCCGAAGGACTTGAGCTTCTCCACCGTCGGGTTGGCCATGGGACGACTCCTGCGGAAACCGGTCTGGCTCGGGTCGAGGTCGGTGCGACGAGATGAGCGGGGAGGGGATGCGAGGGGCCGGGCGCTGCCCGGCCCGGATGGGAGGGCCGATCAGGGCTGGGTGTCGGGCTCGACCGGCTCGGCCGGGGGCTCGGCCGCTTCGACGTCGGCCGGGGAGGAGGCGTCCGTCCCGGCGGGTGCGTCCTGGGGCGCCAGGTCGACCGGGGTGGCGTCGGGACCGTCGGCCGGGTCGGTCGCCGCGGGAACCTCCTCCTCGGCGGCGGGGGCCGGCTCGATCGAGGTGTCGTCGCCGACGATCGGCTCCGTCGACTCCTCGGCGGAGAGGGGGTCGGTGGCGACGTCGCCCGGACTGCCCTCCTCGGGGGTCTCCTCGGGGGCGGGCGGGTAGTAGAAGCGGGCCTGGACGTAGACCTGAAGCTCGACGATGTTGTAATACGGGTCGTAGATGGTGATCTTCTCGGGCTCGGCCTCCGCTCCGGCGTCCTTCTCCTGCTTGGTCAGGTCGCGGCGGACCTTCGAGCGGGGCTGGTTCAGGGAGCTGCGGCCCATCCCGCTCCGGCCGTAGCCGCCCATCATGCCGGGCATCATCCCTTCCATGCCCATTCCCATCATGCCTTCCATGCCCATGCCGCGGCCGTAGCCGCCCATCATCTCCATGCCGGGCATACCGCCCATCATGCCGGGCATCATCCCTTCCATGCCCATCATGCCGTACAGGCCGCCGCCCTGACCGAGGCCGAAGCCGCCCATGCCGAACCCGGCGAAGCCCTGACCCTTGACGGGGGGCTGGACCCGGGTCTTGGGGCGGGTCCAGTTGGCCTCAAGCACGCGCATCGACATCGGGGAGTTCTCGAACTCGACCAGGAAGTTCTGGATGGAGTTCTGGTCGATGAGCACCGAGACGTAGGCCGGGTAGTCGCGGAAGAGGTCCTCGACTCCCTCGGGCTGGAGGAACTTGACGGGCTCGCCGCTCTTGGTGGCCATGCCGCCCATCATGCCGCTTCCGGGGCCGTACTCGCCCCGGCCCATCATGCTCTCCATCATCGCTTCCATGCCGGCCATGCCGCCGGCCATGCCGGGCATGCCGCTCGAGGCGGTGGCCGGCTTCTCCGGCTCGAGGGACTGGCCCCCCTTGGTGACCTCGGGAGGATCCTTCAGCTCGTACCCCTCGGCCGCCGTGCGGTGGTCGACGGCCGTGGAGTTGCCGACCTCCAGGCGGTTGATCTGCTTGATCGGAGCCGATTCCCAGTCGGTGGCCCCGGCCTTCCGGTTGACCTGGGCGATGACCTCGAGGATCGAGCGGCGGACCCAGAGGTTCTCCTGGTACTGCCAGATTTTGGTGATCGAGGGGAGGTTGTTGACATCGAACGTGACCGTGGCCAGAAGGGTTTCCAGCGGTGGGGTGACGACAATCCCTTCACCGGTGACGGGGTCCCAAGGGTCGACCGTCTTGTACACCTCCTCGGCGTACTTGTCGTAGACCTTGGTATAGACGTAGGACACGCCATCCAGGACGTTGGGCGGGATGTCCTCAGGGATATCCCGGCCCCAGGCGGTCAGTTCGGGGGCAACCTCCTCGGGCCAATCGAGCAGCGGCGCCTGCCGTTCGTAGAGGCGCCGGTGGGCCTCACGGACGTCCTCCTCGATCAGCTCAATCTTCTCCTTGGTGAACTCCGCATACTGGCCATTGATGACCGCGCCCGAGGTATAGGCCTGGGCCCCTTCCTTGGCCGACTTGATCTCGCTGGCCTTGGCCTCGGTTTCCGACTTCACCGTGCCAGCGGTGACGAAATAGCCGATGATCGGCAGCAGGAAGGCGATGCCCAGGACGATCCAGAAGCGATTCCGGATCATCAGGCGGAGGATTTCCTTGGCGTCCATGGGGTCGGTTCCGGGGGCCTCAGGTGGTCGGTGGGGAAGGGACCGGGTCGATTCGCGAGGGACGACGGGGGGCGAGGGCGGCCGGTTGCGGGCAGTCCCCGCGCCGGGATCCGCCTCGGAAGACCCGGGGCCGCCGCCGCCCGAGGAGAAGGGGGCGGCGGCCCGACCGGGCTCGGGGTCGTCAGGGCGTCTCGGCGGGTGGCGTGCCCCCCTCGGCGGGGGCCGTCGTGGCGGCGCCGGCGGCGGGGGCCGTCTCGGCGCCGGCGGCCGGGGCCTGCAACTGCTGGAGGCTTTGCTCCGACTCGGCGGCCGACTCCTCCTCGAAGGCCTTCAGGTCCTCGAGGTCCGGGGCCTGGATCTTGCCCTTGTACTTGTCCTCGGCCTCGCGGAGGGCCTTGATCAATTCGGCGGGCTCCTTCGCCGGCTTCTCCTCGGTGGGGGGCTGCCAGACGACGTAGATGACGAAGTCGGTCCGGGTGAGGTACTCCATCTCCGGCTCGTTGCCCATGCCGGGCATCCGGCCGAACGCGGAGCTTCGGCCGCCCCTCATGCCGTACATGCTTTCCATGCCGCCCATCATGCCGGACATCCCGCCCATCATGCCGGGCATCATGCCTTCCATTCCTTCCATGCCCATGCCGCGACCGCCGTACATGCCCTCCATGCCCTCCATGCCGGGCATCATGGCTTCCATGCCCATCATGCCGGCCATCCCGCCCGCCGCGCCGCCGGTCGGGGCGGCGACGGAGTGCTTGAGGGTGGGGGCGTTGGTGGGGAGGCTGTTGGAGGCGAGCGCCTTCTCGCTGGTCCACTGGTCGTCGGTGAGCATCCAGGCCAGGGCGGCATGTGAGAAGCCGAGGCGACGGATGGGCACACCCCAGAAGTTGGGCAGCACGCGCTGGGTCAGGAAGAAGTAGGGACCGGTGCCCGGCTCTCGGAGCACGAGCGGGTTGTAGTGGTGGCCGATGATCTCGATGACCCAGCCGGGGCCCTCGGGGGGTGTTTCCTGGTCGTACGGGTGCATCGTGTTCTTCATGCGGTCCTTCAGCTCGGGGCCGTTAAACCACTCGGCCAGGTCGAGCTTGAAGACGGGGCGGATGGCGTCGATGTGGACACGCTGCAGGTCGAGCAGGCGGCGGCCCTCGGGGGAGTCGAAGTCGACATCCTTGAACCTGGGATCCTCGCGCGGGTCGTAGATGAAGGTGCTGAGGATCTGGAAGAGGGACTTGAAGTCGGCCCCGTCGGCGCTGGTTTCGGCGAGGGTTTCGCCCCGGGACTTGAGGGTGTTGAACTGGCCCTTATCGGCCTCGTAGGAGCTTTTGAACCCGTCGCCGGTGGACTTGACCTGCTTGGCCTGGGCCACGGCCGACTCGAAGTCGGGGTTCTTCACCTTGGCCAAGGCGCGGTAGTCGCCGAGGAACAGGGCGGAGAAGCCCAGCAGCATCAGCGCCGCGGCCAGCAGGGTCAGCGGCTTCTTGGCGCGGATCATCCGGGCCTGGGCGATCTCCCCCGGCAGCAGGTTGGTCCGCAGGCCTCCCTGACCGAGCCCCTGGACCCCCAGACCATAGGCAACGGCGAACGACGGCAGGTTTTCCTGGAACTGCGGGGCCGAGAGGACCTCCTCGCCGGCCAGGCGTTGGAAGTGCTCCAGCTTCTCCACATCCATGTTCAGGTTCTGCTGCAGGAACTTCTGCAGCCCCGGCAGCTTGAAGCCGTTGCCCAGGCCGACGACCTTGACGACCTTGGCCTGGCGGTTAACGCTGCCGTAGAAGCCGATCGAGCGCTGGACCTCGCTGGAGAAGTCGTTGAAGACGCCGCGCATGGCCGTGAACACGGCGCGGGGGTCGGGGGCCTTGGTGGCGTTGCGCTTCAGGTGCTCGGCCTTGGCGAAGGTAAGCTTCAGCTCCTTGGTCAGCGCCCGCGTGAAGTGATTGCCGCCGATGGGGACGTTGCGCTGCCAGATGCGCTCGCCGTCGGAGATGATCAGGTCGGTGTGGTCGGCGCCGATGTCGAGCAGGACGATCGAGCCGCCCGGCTCGATCGCCGGCTCGACCTTGGCCTCGGCGGGGACGTCCTCCCCCTCGGCGTCGGCCTCGCCAGCGAGTTGGGGGCGGAGCCGGTCATACGCGATGAAGTTGTACAGCGCGATCGGGTTCATCTGGACGATGTCGACCTCGATCCCTGCGACCGTGAAGGGAAGGATCGCGCGCTGGATCATCTCCCGCTTCATGGCGAAGAGGCCGACCTCGGTCTGGGAGAACTCCTCGTCCCCCTCGGTGGCGATCTCCTGCCAGTCCCAGATGACCTCCTCCAGGGCGAAGGGGATCTGCTGGCGGGCCTCGAACTTGACGATGTCCGGAATGCGCTTCTTGTCGACCGGCGGAAGCTTGATGAACTTCACCAGGCCCGACTGCCCGGGGACGCCGATGGCGACGCGATTCCCCTTGACCTCGTTCCGTTCGAGGAACGTGGCCAACGCCTCGCGAACCAGCTCCTCGGGGTCGGCGTCGGGCTGACTGAGGATCTTGGGGTATTCGATGTAGTCGAAGGCCTCGGCGATGACGTGATCGGGCGTCTCGCCCGGCACCAGCTTCAAGGCCTTCAGCGCGGCCTGGCCGATATCGATGGCCCAGACGGGCTGGATCTTCGGCATGCGGTCATTCTCCTGCGGGCCGGAACCGGCTCCGGCCTGAAGCCTTGATCTGGGTGATAGTTGCGTCGAAGGTCGGGCAGAAAGTCGCGGAGAGTCCGCGGCCCCCCGGGACGGGAGGCGGGGCGTCAGGGTGCCCCACGCTAGCAGAGGGATCGACACGTCGTCAATCGGTCGAGGTGGGGCCCCTTCCTCGTCGTTCCCTTGGACGTCGGGCGACCGCCGGGAGTTCCCCGGGGCCTCCGGTCGCCGCGATCCCCCCGAGAAGGGCTGGGGGTGGGGCGGCCCGACCGCGGAGGCCTAACATTAACATACGAGAAGCGGGCCGGGGGGGACGGCCGGCCGGGGGCGGCGGCGCCGTTGCATCTCGGCAACTCGTTCGAACCCGCCTTTCGGGACGCATACGGAGCGCGTTCCGGGGGAGCAAGGTCGCCCGAGCCCGGGATCAGCGGGGCGAATCCCCCGAGAAGACGACCTCGCCGTCGATGATCGTCTCGGTCACCTCGGCCTCCCGGATCTCCTGCGGCGAGCTGGCGAACGGGTCGCGGTCGATCACCGTCAGGTCGGCCCGGTAGCCGGGCCTCAGGAGCCCAAGCCGCTGCTCGTCGAAGGCCGAGAACGCCGAGCCGGAGGTGAAACCGCGCAGGGCCTCGTGCAGCGAGAGCAGGTGCTCCGGGTGCCAGCCGCCGTCGGGAAGCCCCCGGGCGTCCTGTCGGGAAACGGAGGCATAGAGCCCCCAGAAGGGGCTGGGGATCTCCACCGGGAAGTCGCTGCCGAAGGCGAGCCGGACGCCGGCGTCTCGGAACCAGCGCCAGGCGTAGGCGCCGAGCACCCGGGAGGGGCCGAGGCGATCGTCGGCCCAGCGCATGTCGGTGCTCGCGTGCGCGGGCTGCATCGAGGCGATGATCCCCAACCGGGCGAACCGGGGCACGTCCTGAGGGCGGACGACCTGCGCGTGCTCAACGCGGAGCCGGGCGTCGTCCGCCTCGGGGACGGCTTGCAGGGCGGCCTCGTAGGCGTCGAGGACCAGGGCGTTTCCCTTGTCGCCGATGGCATGGGTGCAGACCTGCCAGCCGTTGCGGAGGGCGGCGGTCGTCACCTCGAGCAGGAGGTCGGGCTCGATCAGGTAGAGCCCGGAGTTCTCAGGGTCGTCGGCGTAGGGTTCGAACATCAGGGCCCCTCGGGAGCCCATCGCGCCATCGATGAACAGCTTGATCGCCTGGAGGCGAAAGCGGGCGTCCGGGTCGGAGGCTTCGGGGGGCCTGGAGACGAACTCGAGCTCCCGGCCATCGGGGGGGTTGGCCATGCCGTAGACGCGGAGCTTCAGAAGCCCGTCGCGGTCGAGCTGTCGGAAGGCGGCGGCGACCCCGGCCGGCACGCCGGCATCGTGCACTCCGGTCAGGCCGACGGCGAGGACGGCGTCCTGGGCCAGCAGGAGGCGGCGGCGAACGTCGTCGGCCGACAGCTCGGGCACGACCCGGCCGACGAGGCCCATCGCGCCGTCGATGAACACGCCGGTCGGATTCCCGTTGTCGTCCCGGATGATCTGACCGTCGCTGGGAGCCTCGGATCCGGCGGTAACTCCCGCCAGACGCATCGCCTCGGAGTTGGCCCAGCCGGCGTGGCCGTCGACGCGGCGGAGCCAGACGGGGTGATCCGGGCTGGCCTCGTCGAGGATCGCGGCCGTCGGGAACTCGCCGCCGGGCCAGAGGCTCTGGTCCCAGTTCCGGCCAGTGACCCAGGCCCCCTCCGGGAGCGATTCGGCCCGTTCCCGGATCAATCGCCCGACTTCATCGAGCGCGGCCACGTCTCGGAGATCGACCTCCTCGATCGAGGAGCCGAGCATCAGCAGGTGCCCATGCGCGTCGATCAGGCCGGGCATGGCGAAGCCTTCGGGGCGGTCGACGATCCGGGTGTTCGGCCCTCGATACCGGGCGATGTCGTCGATCGAGCCGACCGCGACAATCTCACCCGCTCGGCAGGCGACGGCCTCGGCCCAGGGGAGCTCGGGATCGCCGGTCCAGATGCGGGAGGCCGAGACGATCAGGTCGGCGGGGCCGTCCGACTGGAGGCGGAGGGCCCGGCCGGGCAGGGTGTCCATGAAGCGTCCCCCCGAAATGGCGGGCGTGCCGGCAATGAGCAGGTGGACGACGCCCGGCGCGAGAACCGTTGGATCGTCGAAGGTGGCGGCGTCCCGGAAGGCGTCGGGGTCGAAGACGACGAGGTCGGCGACAGCCCCTTCCCGGATCGTACCTCGGTCGGGGAGGCCAAGGATCTCGGCCGGCAGTCCGGAGGAGGACCGGATGGCTGCCTCCAGGCTGATGACGCCGTCGTCGAGCGCGTACCGGATCTTCCTCGGGAAGGTGCCGTAGGAGCGGGGGTGAGGGCGGTCGTCTCCGCCGGGGAAGTGGGCGGAGCCGTCGGAGGCGGTCGCCACGAAGTCGCGGGCCATGACGTGCCGGACGTCCTGCTCGCTCATGATGAAGCTAATGGCCGAGGCGCCGCCGTTCCGCTGGATCTCAACGACGATCTCCTCGGGGGGCATGCCCTCCTCCTGAGCGATGGCGGCGACCGACTTGCCGACCCAGTCCGTCCGCTTCGGGTATCGGGCGATCCGAATGGCCTCCCCACCGTTCCGGCGGACGAGGCCGGCTCGGATCTCCTCGCGGAGCTCCTCGCCGCGCCTGGGATCGTCGGCGATCTCGGCGAACGCCTCATCGCCGTCTCGGAGGGCCCAGTCGGGGACGACCATCGCACCGAGCGAGGTGCTGGAGGCAACGTACGGATACTGGTCGGCCGAGGCGCGCTGGCCGGCGGCCCGGGCCTCGGCAATGCGGTCGCAGGCCGGCCCAACCAGGCCCCAGGCGTCCTTGCCGCTGGCCTTCAGGTGGGAGATGTGGGCCGGAACGCCGGCCTCCCGACCGATCCGCAACGCCTCGTCGATCGAGTCGAGCAGCCCGGTCCCCTCCCCCCGGATGTGGCTGGCGTAGATCCCGCCGTGCTCGGCGACGACGCGGGCCAGGGCGATCAGCTCGTCGGTGTCGCCGTATCGGCTGGGGATGTAGATGAGGCCGGTCGACATCCCCCAGGCTCCGGCCTCCATCCCCCGGCGGACGATCTCGGCCATGCGATCCAGCTCGTCGGGGGAGGCCCGGCGGTCGGCGTTGCCAATGACCTCGGCGCGAACGGCGCCGTGGGGGACCAGGTGGATGACGTTGGTGCCGGCCCCGTTCTCGTCGATGGCGTCGAGGTAGGCCGCCACGTCGATCGGCCCGCCGCCGCAGTTGCCGGTGACAATCGTCGTCACCCCCTGGGCCTGGTAGTTCCGATTGGCCCGGGTGGGATCCTGGAGGATGGAGCGGTCGGAGTGAGTATGCAGGTCGATGAACCCGGGAGCGACAACCAGCCCGGTGGCGTCGATCACCTCGGTCCCGGGCTCGATCTCGAACCGGCCGACGGCCACGATCCGGCCGTCCCGAACCGCGACGTCGGCCGATCGCGCCGGCGCCCCCGTTCCGTCGACGACGGTACCGCCCTTCAACACCAAATCGGCGGAAACGCCCGCCGCACCGATCGCGAGGGGGCTCGCCAGCGCGGCGAGGAACCAGCAGACCGTGAGGCAACAGGCCGAACGTCGGCGTCGTGTCATCATCCGAGGTCCCCTTCGAGCGTTCCCTGACGGTGTTCCGGCACCGATCGCCCGATTATGGGGGCGAGGGCGCCGGGTCGCCAGGGCCGACCCGGGGGTAGGCGGTCCCTCCGTCCGCGAGCCGCCGGGAGCCTCAACCGGTCGGCCTCGTTCATCATCCGATCGCCGACGCCCCACCCGCCGCCCCCTCAGCCCCCCGGACGGCCGGTGTCGGCAGAGGACGCCAAGAGGCCAGGAAGAAGGCGGGGCGATCCCGAAATCGAAACGGCCGCCCACCGGATCGATCCGGGGGGCGGCCGAGGGGTGATTCGAGCGGATCGGTCAGCCGATCGGAGGCCATTCGCCCGAGGGGAGTCCGATCCCCAGGGCAGTCAATCGGGGCGAACCGATCGCTTCGGGCTCCGGTCAGGAGCGGTCGGTCGAGACGGTGCCGCGGGGCTCGGCGGAGCGCCGGCCCGTGCGGCCGGAGTTGGCGTAGGAGGCCGTCAGAGCGCCCAGCAGCAGCGAGCGGCGACCGCTCCGGGCCGAGACCCCGCCGCGACGGATCCGGGCCATGGCCCCGGCCCACTCGAACCCGTGATGCGTCGGTGCGGTCTTCTTCTTGGAATTCACCACGCTCATCGTATCGAATCGCTCCAGGTTCAGGGGGCCGGGGTGCCGGAAAGCTCGACGGCCCCGACCTCACCAGACCAATCCGTTGCACCGCGAGGGCCCCGAATTCCAGCGTTCCAGCACGCTCTCCCTAGCGGCCGGGCGACCGGTCGCGGTGTCCCAGCACCGCGGGGGCCAGGTGTTCGGATCATTGCTGAGGCGCCCGCACTGCGCACGACCAGGAGGATGTGCGGGCCGCCGGATCCCGATCGAGTCCGGTAGAAGCCCCGGTGTTATCGTCCCGATCGGCCGAGAACTTCACCGATCACGACGGGTTCCGCTGGTTCGCCGGATCCGGTGTGAATCGCTCAATCAGCCGGCTCGAAGGGATGTGGGCCACACCGACACCTCAATCGGAATAAAAGCATCCTAATCTGGTGTCCGAGACCCGGCAAGCGAAATCCGGGATCTTCACCCCGATTCAACAATTCGAGACACTCGCGGGGCACGCCCAACCGTGGGGATCAATCCGGTCGGGCTTCCGCCCCCACCGGATCGGCCTCGAGCTCGGCCGAGGAGGAGGGGACCGGCGGGACGGGAATCGCCTCGGCCTCCTCGTCCTGGGAGGCCGAGGGAACCAGCAGCAGCAGGGCGATCATCGCCGCCGTGCTCAGGCCGTTGAAGGTGGCATGCATCGCGATCGGAGCGACCAGCCCGCCGGTCCTCCGGTAGACGATGCCCAGCCCGACCGCCAGCACGAACAGCGGGATCGGCGCCGGCCACTGGCCAAAGTGCACTCCCGCGAACAGGGCCGCCGGCAGCAGCAACGCCGCCCGGCTCCTCGGTCGGCCGACCGGGGCGCTCGCCCCCCGCTTCCCCGCCGGGGAGTCCTCCCCAACTTCGGCGACCGCCGGCCCTCCGTCCGGGGCCTTCAGGAAGACCAGGTCCCCCGGATCCTCGACCCGGGGCAGTTCCTCCCGGACCCGGGCGGGATCGAGCCGTTTCTCCAACCAGCCCTGCAGGATGCCGCGGAACATCAGCTCCTCGGCCGCCGGCGCCAGCACCACCGCCGAGACCAGGGCCAGCACCATGACCGCTGGCGAGGGGCGCTCCATCAGCATCTGCTGCAACGGGTGGGCCGTCGGCTCCCAGACGAAGATCGCCGCGAGCTGGACCGCGTAGACCAGGGGCACCAGGCAGAGGGCCGCCACCACGCCAGTCGCCACGTCAGACAGAAGCGTCTCCCAGCGGAAGCCCAGGTCGGCCGCCTTCGCCCGGCAGGAAAGGACGAGCATCGCCGGCAGCACGACCAGCAGCGTCAGGTTGACCAACGACACGGCGGCCATCGCGTCGACCAGATCCAGATTCCCCGACTCGTCCCGACGGCCCCGGAGAATCGCGGAGGCGATCACCGTGACCACCTGCCAGGCGAGGAAACAGAAGAGGGCCTCTCGGCCCCCCCAGGGGACCGCCCGGGCCGGCCGGGTGGGCACGATCGGCCGGCCCGACCACCAGCGCTCGGCGACCACCGCCCAGGAGGCGGAGATCGCCAGCAACACCCCCATCGCCAGGCCGAGGAGCAGGAGCGCCGATCGCATCGGAACGTCGAGTTGGGGATCGAGCGGCATCGGCGGCGGCACTCCGGCAAGGCGGGAAAGAACGAGGAGGTTCGACCCTCCAATGGTAGGACCCGACCGGCCATCGGGCCACCTTGTCCGAACCGAAGCGATGGCCTAGAATCGCTCCCGCCCCGCCCCGGGGGCCCCCTCGAACCCGATCCGCAAGCCCCGACCCAGGTTAGCGCCCCCGATGCGACCCGCCGCCGAGCAACTCGACCTCCTCCGACGGGGGATCGACGCGATCACCCCCGAGGCCGAATTCGTCAAGAAGCTGGAGGCGTCGGCCCGCACCGGGACCCCGCTGCGGGTCAAGTACGGCATCGACCCGACCGGCATCGACGTCCACCTCGGCCATACCGTCCCGCTGCGGAAGCTCCGGCAGTTCCAGGATCTCGGGCACACGGCCGTCATCATCATCGGCGACTACACCGCCCTGGTCGGCGACCCCTCCGGCCGCTCCGACCACCGCGCCGGTCTGACGAAGGAACAGGTCGAGGCCAACGCCCGAGACTACCTCGCCCAGGTCGGCAAGATCGTCGACCTCTCCCGCGCCGAGGTCCGCCACAACGGCGATTGGTTCTCCCGGTGGACCTTCCTGGACGTCCTGGACCTGACCCGACGCATGACCATCGGCCAGGTCTCCGCCCGCGAGGACTTCGCCCTGCGGCTCAAGTCGGAGAAGCCGGTCTACCTGAGCGAATGCCTCTACCCACTCATGCAGGGATGGGACTCAGTGGAGATCCGGGCCGACGTGGAGCTGGGGGGAACCGAGCAGCTCTTCAACCTGCTCGTCGCCCGCGACCTCCAGCAGGACGAGGGGCAGCCGCCTCAGGTGGCCATGACGATGCCGATTCTGGTGGGCACCGACGGCAAGCAGCGCATGGGCAAGAGCCTGGGGAATTACATCGGCGTCTCCGAGCCTCCGGAAACGCAATTCGGCAAGGTGATGAGCATCCCCGACGAGCCGATGCGCCAGTACTTCACCCTGCTGACCGACCTCCCGATGGCCGAGATCGACGCGATGCTCGCCCCCGGGGTGAACCCCCGAGACGCCAAGGAGGTTCTCGGCAAGACGATCGTCTCCCAGTACCACGGCCCCGAGGCCGCCGAGGCCGCCGCCGCCGCCTTCCGCCGCCGTGCCGCCGGCGAGGACCCCGAGGAGATCCCCGAGGTCCCGGTCCCCCGCGACCAGTTCGACGCCGACGGCCGGATCACCATGCCCAGGCTGATCGTCGCCCTCAAGCTCGATTCGAGCACCTCCAACGCCCGCCGAGTCATCGAGCAGGGGGGCGTCACCATCGGCCCCGACCGGACGCCTGTGACCGACCCAAAGGCGCCGATCGCCGTCCCCGACGGGTTGATCGTCCGTGTCGGCAAGCGGAAGATCGCCCGAGTGCGGCGCTCCTGACGCGAGCGGCCCCGATCGCCGCCACACTCCTTCGCAGGACAGACAAAGGACAGGGACCACGAATCATGGCCGAACACGGCATCGGACTCGTCGGCTGCGGCATGATCGCCGAGTACCACACCAAGGCGATCAACGAGATCCCCGGGGCCCGCGTCGTGGCCGTCTTCGACCAGGTGCCCGGCCGGGGAGAGAAAATCGTCGGCATGGCCGAGGGAGGAGAGGTCGCCATCTACGACGATCTGGAAAAGATGCTCGCCCACCCGGGGCTGGACGTGGTCAGCGTCTGCACCCCCAGCGGCGCCCACCGGGACCCGGCCGTCGCGGCGGCGAAGGCGGGCAAACACGTGGTCGTCGAGAAGCCGCTGGAAATCACCCTGGCCCGCTGCGACGCGATCATCAACGCCTGCGACGCCGCCGGCACTCGGCTCTGCACCATCTTCCCCTCACGATACTCCCCGGCCAACGCCCGGCTGAAGGAGGCAATCGAACTGGGCCGCTTCGGCCGACTGACGCTGGGAGACACCTACATCAAGTGGTGGCGCACCCAGGAGTATTACGACTCCGGCGGCTGGCGCGGCACCTGGGCCCTCGACGGCGGCGGCGCCCTGATGAACCAGTCGATCCACAACGTCGACCTGCTCTCCTGGCTCATGGGAGAGGTCGAGACCGTCACCGCCCTGACCGCCACGCTCGCCCACGAACGCATCGAGGTGGAGGACACCGCCGTCGCCGCCGTCCGCTTCAAGAACGGCGCCCTCGGCGTCATCGAGGCCGCCACCAGCGCCTATCCCGGCCTCTCCAAGCGGATCGAGATCCACGGCGACCGCGGCTCGGCCCGGATCGAACAGGACGACATCACCCTCTGGGAGTTCCAGGAGAAGGTCCCCAGCGACAACGACATCCTCGCCGCCATGGCCCGGGCCGGCGCCACCGGCGGCGGCTCCGACCCCCGCGGCATCACCCACGAGGGGCACCGCCTGCAGCTCTCCGACTTCCTCGCCGCCATCGATGAGGGACGCCCCGCCTTCGTCGACGGCCGCGAAGGGCGCAAGTCGGTCGAGATCATCCGCGCTATCTACCGGTCGGCAGAGCAGGGGGGGAAACCGGTCACGCTGCCCTTGACGGACGACTGATTCCGGAGGTCTCCGACCGCTGATCCTCCAAGTCCTGGGGCGGCTCGGGTCGACCCGACCCCTCCCGCCCCCGCCGATCCCCGAGCCCAACCACCGCTTGATGCCCGGATGACCCCGAGCACAAACCGAGGCGAGGCGGGGCCGATCAGCCTCGCCCAACCTCCTCGACCGGACGAGATCGCCGGCCGACTCCCATCGCGGCTCAACGGAGTGACCGCCGATGTTCCCCAAGCGATCCCGAGCGAAGAAGCCCCGCAACAAGGCGATCGACTACGCCACGTACCTCGGCGTCCGGCTCGTCGTCTTCCTGGCGCAGCGGCTCTCGATCCGGCAATCGTACGCGCTGGCCGACGCCATCGCGGCGCTGGTCTACCGGATCGACAAACGCCATCGCGAGGTGGCCATGGAGAACCTCCGCCTGGCGTTCGGCGACGACTATTCGGAGGCGGAGCGCGAGCGGATCGTCCGAGGCGTCTACCGGCACTTCCTCCGGATGGTGATGGAGATGCTGCACATCCCCCGGATGATGAGCCTGACCACCTGGCGACGGTACCTCCGCCTGGAGGGGCACGAGGCGGTGCTGGAACGGCTGCTCAAGGGCGGGCCGATGATCATGCTGACCGGCCATTATGGAAACTGGGAGATGGCCGGCTACCTGTTCGGCGCCTTCGGCTTCCCGCCGAACTCGGTCGCCCGGACGCTGGACAACCCCCACCTGGACCGCTTCCTCCGCTCCTTCCGAGAGCGCACCGGCCAGCGGATGATCGCCAAGAAGGGGGGGAGCGAGGCGATGGTCGACGTGCTGGAGTCCGGCGGCCTGCTATCGATGCTCGCCGACCAGGACGCCGGGCCCAAGGGGCTGTTCGTCCCCTTCTTCGGCCGGCCGGCGTCGACGTTCAAGGCGATCGCCCTGCTGGCGATCGAGTACAACGCTCCGATCGTCGTCGGCGGCGCCCGCCGCATCGGCGACGACTTCCGCTACGTCGTCGAGGTCGAGGAGATCATCGACCCCGACCCGGAGAACGCCTCTCCCGACCTCGTCCCCGAGCTGACCCGACGCTACACCGCCGCCCTGGAGCGGATGATCCGCCGCGATCCAACGCAGTACCTCTGGCTCCACCGGCGCTGGAAGCACCAGCCGCAACCCCGGAAGGCGAAGCCGAAGGCGGCCTGAGGCCGGTTGAGCTGGATGACCGGCGATCGGCCCGGAATGGCCGGGGTCGGGGCGACCCCGGTTCGGGAGGCGCTCGACGCCGGGGGAGAGACGACCCCCGCTCCCCGGCCGTCGCGACGTCGAGCGGCCTGATCGCCAGAGGCCCCTACTCGGAGCGGAGCAGGGAGAGGCCAAGGTCGATGCCCTGCCCCCCGCCGGTCTGCCGGCATCGGACGGCGATGACGTTCCGGCCGGCTCGGAAGGCGGAGCGCTGCTCGGGGGAGAGCAGCAGGTCGCGATAGGAGGTGACGTACCCGTCGACCGAGACGATGGGGCGGCCGTTGACGATAACCTGGGCCCCCTCGTCGTGGAAGAGGCGGAGGGTCAGCTGATCGTCGGGCGAGAGCCCGGGCAGGTCGACCTCGGTGCGCAGCCAGATGGTCGGGGTGTCCCATCGGGTGTGCACGGCGATGCCCGGGGTGCCCTCGGTGCCGAAGCCGGAGCGGCCGGAGGCCCAGGAAGAGGCATCGAAGTCGGGGGAGGCCCAGCCCTCACCGGGGTCGCTGGTGGTGTAGGACCACGAGGCCCCGGCTCCCGATTCGCCGGTCGGCAGCACGGCCTGGCGGCGGGATGCCGCCGAGTCGACCGCGACCGGCACCGAGGGATCGACCCCAAGGTCCTCGGGCAAGGGCTCGGCGGTGACGAGTTCGAGGGTCGGGTCGATGGGGTAGCGGCCGGTCGAGTCTCCGAAGATCGCCAGGCCGCCAACGTGCTCGGCGTCCTCGGGGACCTCGAAGCGGAGGACCAGCGGCTCGCCGGCGGCGATGGCGAGGCGGGCGGCCTCGGGCAGTTCACCGCCGAATTCCAGCAGGGCGCCGTGGCTGCCGTGCTCGACGCCGGCCAGGTGGGAGAGCACTCCCCGGGAGTCGGCCGGGTCGTCCTCGAGCGGCTCAGCGGGCAGGGGCTCGCCGTTGATCGAGACAACCAGGGTGCTGGGGAAGGGGCGAGCGTCGGTCTGCGGATAGTCCTGCGCGTTGACGCGATCGGGCCAGTCGACCCGCTCTCGACCGGCCTTCGCCGAGGCCTCGACGAGCAGGTTGAACGACTCGGGCTTCGCCTGAGCGACTGCCTGGGGAACGGCGATGCGGTACTCGAAGTACCCGTGGCCTCGGCCGTAGACCTTCCCCTCGGGAGCGTTGGCGGGGTCGGACCATTGGCTTCGGGCGTAGTCCTCCGGGTCGAACCGCAGCGTGACCTCACGCTCCAGGGCCGCCTTCCGGGAAACCCGGGGCGCCCCGTCCTCGGAACGGACGACCAGATTGACGTAGTTGGCCGCGAACCGGCGATTCTGGGGATCCCGAAGGGTCAGGATCAGGGCGCCGACGAAGGGGTAATCGGGCAAAGTCACCCGGATCGGCTCCTGCCAGGTCACGCCGTAAGGCTCCCAGCGCGCGGGGAAGGACTCGGGCGCCACCACCATCCGCTCGTTGCCCCGATCATCGGCCCCCTGAACCCACCAGCGCAGGGCGGGCTCGAAGTCCAGATCGGAGTAATGGCTGATGAAGACCGGCACCTCGACCGTCTCCCCCGGCCGTCCGACGATCGCCGGAGGGGCGTCGAAACCGACGAAGTCGGCCTGGTTCAGCTCGTTGACCCACATGTCGGGCAGGAAGGCGTCGTAGCCGAAGACCTTGGGGGTGCGGTCGTAGTTGAGGAAGCCGTTGTGCTCCCATTCGATGTCGGTCAGCTCGGTGTAGATATACCCCTGGATCGTGTTGTGCTTGCGCAGTTGTGTGGTCAGATAGCGGAAGCCCCAGGAAATGTCCCGGTCGCCGCCGCCGGCCGAGACGTTGCCGTATTCGGAATTCATCAGGGGCTCGGTTCCCTGCACTTGGCCGGGGACGTAGTTGAACGGGCTTCCGGGCTTGGTCTGGGAGACGACCTCCTCGATGTGGGCCCGGGCGCGGTCGTCGTCGTCGATGTAGAAGTGCCAGGAGTTGATGTCGGTCCCCTCGACGTGGTCGCGCTTGTCGGGCGAGTTGTCCTCGACGAGTCGGGTCGGATCGAGCGCCCGGATGGCGGCGACCATCGCCTTGACCCACTGATGCGTTTCGGTCGCCTGTTTGTAGGACTGCCAGGGGAAGGGGGCGAGGCCCCAGGTCTCGTTGAAGGCGACCCAGGACCAGATGCTCGGGTGGTTGCGGTCGCGAGGGACGGCCTCCCGCATCGTGCGCTCCCAGGAGTCTCGGGCGGTCTGGTCCTGCTCCCAGGTGTTGGGGAGGTCCTGCATGATGAGCAGGCCGTACTTGTCGGCCCAATAGAGCTTCCTCGGCTCCTCGGTCTTGATATGGATGCGCAGGCAGTTGAGCCCGTGAACGCGGGCCGAGGCGACGTCTCGCCGCAGGAACTCGTCGCTGGGGGCGGTGTAGAGTCCGTCGGGGTTGTACGACTGGTCGAGCGCCCCCCGGATGTAGACGGGTTTGCCGTTGAGCAGGAAGCGTTCGAACGGCTCGTCGCCGAAGGTCCCCCGAGCGATCGTCCGCAGGCCGAAATAGGTGCGCACCGAGTCGATGACGTTGCCGGCGGGGTCCTTCAACTCGATCGCCAGGTCATACAGGTGCGGCGACTCGGGGGACCACGGCTTCGCCTGGCTCACGACGGCCTCGATCCGGGCCGAGGCCAGCTCCCCCTCGGACGACCGGGAGGGTGCGGCCACTCGGGCCGAGGCCGCCTCGACGGTCGGATCGTCGGGCTTCAGGGAGACGGTCCATTCCCCCTCGGGCCGGGGGCCGCCGACGGTCACGTCGATCGCCACCCGAGCCGGGTCGAGCGACTCGGTACGGATGAAGAAGCCGGCGATGTACGACTCGGGCCGAGCTTCCAGCCAGACTGTCTGCCAGATGCCCGAGACGGTCGTGTACCAGTCGATCTGCTTGCCGGTCGGCAGGTTCCGGGCGGTGGGGTCGAAGGCTCGGACGACAAGGACGTTCTCGCCGTCGCCGTCGGCCAGCGCATCGGTCACGTCCGCCTCGAACGGCGTGTAGCCCCCCTCGTGCTCGGCGACCTTGGTACCGTTGACCCAAACGTCGGCCCGGTAGTCGACCGCCCCGAAGCGGAGCCAGACCCGACGCCCTTCGGGCCAGTCATCGGGCACGCGGAACGTTCGGCGATACCAACCGATCTCGGGCGAGTCGACCTCGCCGATCCCCGAGAGCCGGCTCTCCCAGGCGAAGGGGACGATAATCTCCCGGTCGAACCCCTCGGCCTCCGGCTCGAACCACCTCGAGTCGAGCCCGGCATCGTCGGGGTCAAAGCGGAACTCCCAGGAGCCGTTGAGGTTAGCCCAATCCGATCGGACGGCCTGCGGCTCGGGGTGCTCGGGGCGGGGGATGCTCTCGTCCTGGGAGGCGGCCGAGGCGGACGCCGCGGCCAGCGCGGCGACCGTCGCCGCGAGGAGGGCTCGGGTCGGGCTCGGGGTCATGGGCGGGAAGCTCCGGGGCGACTCAGTTCGGATCATCAATCGGTCGGCGGTTCAGAGGGGGCGATCGGTCCTCCGTCGGGTCCTCCGACAGGTCCGTCTCGGGGGCCTCAGGCAGGCAGGCCTGCGGTCGGTGGCCCCCAACCGCCCCTCCGGCGGACCACCGAACGCTCGAATCGGGCCGATCTCCGGCTCCGCCCGGCTCGAGCGGAGGACGGAACGATGCCCTGGGAGGGCCGGAGGCGGGTCGCTCCGGGGGTCGGACGCCTCCCGGGACCGGGTACGGCTTCCCCCGGCCCTCGACCCGTCCACCGTCCAGGGCTCTGGGCTCAATCGCTCGCGTCGGCCCCGGCCAGGGGACGGACGCTGACCTCCTTGAAAAACACGACGTCGCCGTCGCCGTGGTTCTGGAGGCCGAGGTAGCCCCGGGTCGGGCGAGGGCCTCGGATGGGCTCGTAGTCCTGACGGCGGGGGGGAATCGGGTCGGAGGTCGGATCGAAGCGGTTGACCTCCTCGCCGTTGACCGAGACTCGGATCTCCTCGCCGTCCAGGGTGATCTCCATCGTGTTCCACTGGCCGGCCTGCGCGGGGGTGGCCGTCGAGGCGGAGTAGGAGTAGATCGCCCCGGTGCGGTGCAGCGGGTCGGCCTGGTCGCAGATCTGGACCTCGAAGCCGTGGTGCACGGCGAACCACGGGTCGTCGGGCTTCTCGGCGATCCGGATGGAGACGCCGGAGTTGTCTCGGCCGTCCTCGGCCTTGTAGACAACCCGGATGACGCAGTCGCCGAAGGTCTCCGGCTCATACCAGAGCAGGCCCATGCCGCCGACGGTCTTGTAACCCTCGTCGACCTGCTCGAACGAGCCGGGGCCGACCTGGTTCCAGCCGTCGAGCGACTTGCCGTCGAAAATCACTCGGAACCCGTCCTCCTGGGCCGGGGCGAGTGGGGCGATCGCGAACAGCAGCAGGGGGACGATCGCAAGGCGGGGCATCGCGGCCTCCCGGGGGTCGGAGCGGGGCGGGGCGTCAGGTGTCTGGGGGCCGCTCGCACAACGGCCCTCGAAGACGCCCATTAGAACCCCCGGCCGGGGCGGGATCAATCGGGGCACGGCACCGGCTGGGGATACTCCGCTGTTGGTGAGGAGGCCCGGCTCCGAGCCCTCCTCGGTCGGATCGTCCAGAGGATGCCGCCGAGCGTCAGCGCCCCGCCGACCACCAGGAACGGCGTGATCGCCTCTCCCAGGAACAGGTACCCCCAGACCACCGTCAGGATCGGCGCCGCGTTGCCAAACGTGGCGACCTGGCTCGCCTCCAACCGGGTCATCGCCAGGTTCTGGAATCCCAGGGCGAAGACCGTCACCACCAGCGTCAGGTAGGCCAGACCCAGCCAGGCCGTCGCCGAGGCCCGGCCCATCGCCAGCAGGCCGAGCGGCGCGGTCGAGCCGTCCCAGTCCATCACCAGCAGCGAGATCGGCAGGTCGAGCAGCGCCCCGACCAGAAACGTCCCCGCCAGCACGGGGATCGCCCCGTGCCTGCGAATGAGCGGGCGGCTGACCGCCATGTACGCCCCCCAGGTCGTCACGGCGCCAACCAGCAGCAGGTCCCCGAGCAGCCCCTGGGACGCCTCGGCCCCCGCCCCGGACCGCAGGTTCCCCAGGCCGATCACAAGCACACCGAGCACGCTGGTCATCACGCCAAACACGCGGTCGAGCCGCATCCGCTCCTGCCCCATCGCACAGGAGATCAGAAGCACGAACAGAGGATTGGTCGCGTAGATCAGGCCGACGTGCGTCGTCGGCGCCAGCCGGGCGCCGGTCAGGAAGAACAGTTGGTTCAGCCCGACGCAGAAGACGGCCGAGGCGATCAGCCGCCCTCGATCCTCCCGGACCATCCGAGCCAGCGCCCCCGACCTCCGGGCGAACGGGAGGAGGCAGAGCCCCGCCACGCCGAAGCGGACGACCGGCACCAGGGGAAGCGGCAGTTCTCGCACCGCCAGCTTGGCCGACAGCGCCGTGGTCGAGCCGATGAGCACCATCAGGGCCAGGAAGACATACGCCGAGAGGTCGATGCGGCCCTCGCCTCGACTCGGACACCCGCCGCCGTCATCCTGCCCCGACATCGCCTGGACCTCGCCTCAATCGTGTCCCCTCCCGATCGGCCCTCCGCGGGCCGCGACAATCCCAATGGTAGGAGACTGGACAAGGCCGCCGGGTTCGATCCCTCCATGCCGATATCGGCGGAGGCCCGATCGCGGTCGGCTCACCCCGTCGAGGCGACCTTCAGCCCGATGATCGAGCCGATCAGCACCAGCAGGAACACGACCCGGGCGGGCGAGAGCGGATCCTTGAAGAACACGATCCCGATGGCCGCCGTGCCGAAGGCGCCGATGCCGGTCCAGACGGCGTAGGCCGTCCCCAGGGGGATCGTCTGAATGGCTCGGGTCAGCAGGGCGAAGCTGAGGATGCTCAGGGCCAGGAAGCCGGCCGAGGGGACCGGCTTCGAGAAGTTCTCGCTCAGCTTCAGGCACGTGGTGAAGCCGACCTCGGCGAGGCCGGCGCAAACAAGGAGGATCCAGGCCATGTCGGTCAAGGGACGGAAGGGACGGGACGGGTCTGGAAGGGAGGACGATCGTCGGGCCTGCCACCACTCAGCGGCAGGCGGCCGAGGAAGAGCCGGGCCAGGCGTCTCCTCGGCGATCCAGGGAACGCTGGAAGGCCCGTTCCCGCTCCAGGCGGGTCTGCTCGAACAGGGAGCGGTAGAGCTGCTCCTCCGCCTCGGTGAACTCCAGGCCTCGGCGGCCCTTGACGATCCGGGCGGTCTCGAACATCTGCTCCAGGTCGAACCCGGGAGCGACCTTGCCCCAGAGGACCGCCGAGAAGCTCGGCACATGCTTCGGCAAGAGCCAGCCGGCCGGCAAGACGTTGCACATCACTCCGATGCTCGTGCCGGTGTTGAGCATGCTGCCCAGGCCGGTCCTCGTGTGGTCGCCGATGAAGCAGCCGACCTTGGCCTGGCCGGTCGGGATTGGGTCCCCTTGCAGGGGGACGAGGACCTCGCCGTAGTCGTTCCTCAGATCGCTGTTGGAGGTGATGGCGCCGAGGTTGACCCACTCGCCGACGAAGGCGTGGCCGAGGAACCCCTCGTGGTACTTGTTCGAATACCCCTGAACGACCGACGCCTCGACCTCACCGCCGATCCGGCAGACCGGGCCGATGCTCACCGCCCCTCGGATATTCGCTCGGAACAGGTGCGTGCCCCGGCCGATGACGCTCGGCCCCTCGATCCGGGTGAAGGGCTGCACCCAGACGTCTGGCTCGACGATGATCGGGCCGTTGGTGGTGTCGAAGACCGTGTACGGGTCGATCCGAGCCGACTCGTGAATCCGGAGCAGGTTCGAGGGGCCGACCAGGGCCATCGCCTGGAGGTGTCGGTTGGTCACGCCCTCGCCGCCAAGGGCCTCGAAGTCCTCTCGAACGGCCTGTTCGTTGAGCGAGACGAGATCCCAGGGGCGGTCGATCCATCGGCCGCCGACCTCCTCGCCGCCGACCTTGGCCAGCAGATCGTCGAACCAGTCGTCAATCCGGTTCGGCTCCAGTGCCACGGCGCGCTCCGGACCGACGACGGCGCAGGCGGGCCGGCCCTCGCAGAGCCCCAGCCAGGGAGCGTTCAGACCGGCCCCGGGGCCGTCGAACCCGGCCGGCGGCACCCATCGGGCGTTGGCGACGATTGCCGGCCCCTGGGCCAGCCACTCGGGGCTGTTGAGCGTCGTGTGCGGCTCGCGCTCCCGGGCGATCCCCAGCAGATGCGGGCGGATCACCGCCGCCCTCCTCGCCGGCCCCGGGCCGACCCGCCAGGCCCGGGCGATGCGATCGCCGAGCGTCCCCGCCCCCAGGCGAAGGGAGTGGGCCGGTCGCGTCAGGGTCAGGGGCTCCAGGCCGGCGACGGCCAGGTCTTCGACGAGGCAAAGGCGCATCGGTCGCTCCTTCCGGTTGCCGGATCTCGTCTCAGTTCGCGCCCGACGGCGGCCGGAACCGGCCCTAGGACGGATCGCCGGCCATCCTCCCCCGGCGGCCCGACGGCCTCCCGGCCCGTCGGGCGTCCCGCTTCGACCTCCAGGGCCCGCCGGCCCGGCCGGGGATTATAGCGGCGATCCGGGACCCGGCCAGCCCGAGTTCCCCGGGGACATGCCTCGGACGATCGGCATGTCGGGCCCGGTCATCGAACCGGATGGAACTGTACGACATCCGAGTCGAGGTCGAGCAGTGCGACCGTCCAGATCCGGGCCCGATGCAGGGCGCCGGGGTTGATCACCCGGGTCGGCCCGTCCCGCTCGTCGAGCCGCTGGTGGGTGTGACCGAAAAGAAGGTAGTCCGGGGCGGTCCGGACCAGGCGGCGGAACTCCCCCGACAGGTGCCCGTGAGTGACCGCCAACCGCCGGCCCCCCAGCTCGAACTCGGCCGACCAGCCGAGCAGAAGGTCGCCGGTCGCCGCGATCGCCCGCTCGACCGCTTCGAGATCGAAGTCGTTATTTCCCAGCACGTAGCGGCAAGGCAACCCCGAGGCCGCGACCACATGGACGACCTCCGGGCCGGTCAGGTCGCCGCAATGGACCAGCGACTCGGCCCCCTCCGCCGCCAGCAGCGCGACGGCGGCGGCGGTCCGGTCGATCTGGTCGTGCGAGTCGGACAGGATCCCGATGCGCATGCGAGCATTCTCCTCGTCCGGCGCTTGGCGCCCGCCTCTTGGGACGTAGAATCATGTGGGGAATTCCGGCACGACGATCCCATCGCCATCCTCTCCCGCACGCCAGTTCGCTCGCGGAGATGGGAGCTGTCCCGGCGGAGTTCCGACGCCTGCCCCTTGTCGGGGAGGCGAGCGGCCGGTCGATCGGAAACGGCCGGCCGCGGGCATCCCGGCCATTCAGGCGAGCGCGACGGGAACGGTGGACCGCCTCCCCGGACGGCAGACGTTCCCGCTGTGCGCCCCGCCGGGATCCCTGGTTCTACCCGCGCCGCGCGGGGAGGTGTCCCTTGTTCACGACCGACCACGACCGCCACGCTGTCCGACGCAACGACCCGGCCCATCACCTTGCCTCGACTCGCCTCCCGGATCACCCGGTCGAGGCCCCCGACCGGGGCGAATTCCTCGCTGAGCCGCCGGAAGACGCCGTCTCCCGGTCCGCTGAGGCCCCCGACGCGGGCGATTCCCGAGCCGGACTCCTCGATCAGGAGTACACCCACGGCCGCAGCATGAGCTGACCGGCTCGCCCTCATCCCTCCGTCCGATCGATCCCCCCCGGGCCGGTGAGGGCCGCCTCGTGACGGCCTCCGGCCCGGAGGGCCGACCCCGAACTCACCGCGTCGTCTCGACGGCCGCCGGCGCCTCCACCGGCCGGGAGGGGACCGCGCCGGGCAGAACGTGGGCGTAGAGCCAGACAATCCCCCCGACGATCATCGCCAGGGCCAGGCTGTGCACCAGCACCGCCCGGAGGATCGCACCCTCTCGGCCGTGCTCGCCGGTGGCGGCCGCGGCGACGACGATCGACTGCGCGTCGACCATCTTCCCCATCACGCCTCCGGTCGAGTTGGCCGAGGCCATCAGGACCGGGTCCAGCCCCAGCTTCTCGGCCGTAATCCGCTGCAGGTTGCCGAACAGGACGTTGCTCGCCGTGTCGGAGCCCGTCAGCGCCACGCCCAGCCAGCCGAGCAGGGTCCCGAAAATCGGGTAAAGCGTCGCTCCGGTCCTGGTGAACGCCAGGCCGAGCACGGCGTCCATTCCCGAGAACTTCGTGACGAACCCCAGCGCCAGCATGCAAAGGATCGCCACCGCCGCCCATCGCAGCCGGTAGACGGTCTTGCCGAAGAGTCGGGCCAGGTCCACTGGGCGGAGCCCCAGGATCAGGCCGCTGAGGACGGCCGCGATCATGATCCCGGTGCCGGTCGACGCCACAGGGGCCACGTCCAAGGTCACCGACTCGAAATCGGCCGCGATCGGCTCGGAACGGCCCGTCACCGCTTCCCCCTTGACCACCCGGGAGACGAAGGCCGCTCCCTTCCCCTCGGCCTCCTCCAGCACCCCGGCCGGCCAGCCCCGCTCCGGGGCCGCCTCCTCCAGCGGAGCGAACAGGAGGGGCATCGGCGGCTTCTCCACGACGTGGACGCCTCCAGCCTCCCCTTGATCGCCGGAACCCCCCAGAGGATCACCATGACCGTCAGCAGCAGGAACGGCATCCACGCCCGGAAGACCCGGCCCGGGGTCAGCGGGCCGACCGCCTCGAACGGCGAGGAGGCCGGGTCGGGCCCCTCGGGGCTCCCGGCCTGCTCCTCGGGAAAACGCCACTCCCGCCGAGGCTTCCAGAACCGCAGCAGGACCACCCCCGCCACCAGGCTGGCGATCGAGGAGATGATGTCCACCAGCTCGTAGCCGACGAGGTTCGACCAGGCGAACTGCGCCGCCGCGAACGCCCCCCCTATCGTCAGCAACGCCGGCCAGACCTCTAGCGTCAGGCGCCAGGGGACCATCATCCGGACCAGCCAGCAGGGCACGACCAGCGACAGGAACGGCAGGATCCGCCCCGCGGTGGCGCTGAGCAGCTCGGGATCCAGGCTCGTCACCTCTCCCAGGGCCCGGATCGGAGTGCCGATCGCCCCCCAGGCGACCGGGGCCGTATTGGCCACCAGGCAAAGGATGGCCGCCTGCAACGGCCGGAACCCCAGGCCGACGAGGAAGGCCGCCGAGATCGCCACCGGAGCCCCGAAGCCGGCGGCCCCCTCGATGAACGCGCCGAACGAGAAGGCCACGAGAATGGCCTGGATGCGCCGGTCCCCCGAAAGCCCCGCGATGGAGGCCTTCATCACGTCGAACTGGCCGGTGTCGACCGCGATCGTGTAGAGGAAGACGGCCGCGGTAATCAGCCAGACGATCCGGAAGAGGGCGAAGACCATGCCGACGCCCGCCCCGGCAATCGCCATTTCGGCGGGCATACCGAAGACCCCCACCGCCGTCAGCACGGCCGCGGCCAGCCCGGCCAGCGCCGCCTGCCAGGCCGACGCCCTCCCCGAGCCCAGCAGCCCCAGCAGCACCAGCACCGGGACGCCGGCCGCCAGCGTCGACAGCGGCCAGGAGCCCATCGGGTCGTAGTCCTGCGTCCAGACCTCTCCCATCGTCATCGGCCCCCCGAACGGTCGTCGAGCGGATCGGGGCCCCGGCCCCCGACCCGCGCAAGGTCAACCGGAGCATACGGGATCGGCCCGGGGGACGACACCCCCCGCCACGCGCCCCGCGGCGCCGCAGCACCCTTGACCCCGGCAGGCGCGGGCGGTTACTTTTGTAACGCGCCCGGATGGTCCACCAGTGTCGGGCATCGTGCGGCAAGGAGCAGTCGGGTGCAAATCGAACTATCGACCCGCCATGGTCTGACTCTCGACCCCTCTCAGCAGCGGTACGTGCAGGACAAGGCCGGAAAGCTGCTTAAATACTTCAACCGGCTGATGGCGATCGAGGTGATTATCGATCACCAGAAGAACGGTTGGTGGATGGAGATGGTGGCCTCGGCCGAGCACAAGCACGACTTCGTGGCCCGGGGAGATGCACCGGGCCTGGAGGCGGTGACCGATCAGGTCGTCCACATGATCGAGCAGCAGATCCGGCGGTACAAGGACCGGATCCAGGACCACCGCGACGAGATGCCCCACGGGGGCACATCCCCGACGCGGCCGGACCTGCCCG
The DNA here is from genome assembly GCF_003977685.1 of Tautonia sociabilis. GTDB lineage: Bacteria > Planctomycetota > Planctomycetia > Isosphaerales > Isosphaeraceae > Tautonia > Tautonia sociabilis. The sequence goes on from NZ_RYZH01000029.1 coordinate 54,892, forward strand.
AGCCTCCCGCATCGACCGAGCCGCCCCGGGAGAGCTGACAGACCCAGCCCTCGTCCGGGAGCCGGCCGCCCCGGCCGGCGAGCAGACTGAGCTCCGGGGCACGTGCCGGGGCGCCGCGTCGCCAGGGCCATCGGGGGCCGGTGCCGCCTCGGCGGATGGAGGACCGCATGAAACTATCGGACTTCGTCGTGCGCGAGGCCGTCGCCGTCGACCTGCAAGCGACGACCAAGGAGGAGGCGATCCGGGAGATCGTCGCCGGGCTCCGCGAAGCTGGTCGGCTCGCCGAAGCCGACCTGGAGAGCGTCACCCGCGCCATCCTCAATCGCGAGGAACTCGGCTCCACGGGGATCGGCCAGGGGGTGGCCGTGCCCCATACCCGGCACCCGACCGTCGACCGGCTGATCGGGACCGTGGCGCTGTCGCGCAAGGGGGTCGAGTTCGCCGCCCTGGACGGCGAGCCGGTCGACATTCTCTTCCTGCTGGTTTCCCCCCCCAACCAGCCAGGCGACCACCTCCGGGCGCTGGAGAACATCTCCCGGCACCTCAAGGACGAGCAGTTCGTCCGCTTCCTCCGCCAGGCCCGGACGCGGGAGCAGGTGCTCGACGTGCTCGACGAGGCCGACCAGGCCAGCCCCTGAGGCCGGGCCTTCGGGCCGGCGGGGCCGCCCTGCCGGGCCCGCCGGTGGGGCGGCACGGAGGGAGGGTCGCCGCGATGCCCCGTGAGCTTCCAGACCCCAGGCAGCACGCCGCCCCCGACGGCGGCCGTCGCCAGACCGGATCGCCGATGACTCAGGACCCCCACCTCGCACGACGCCGGGTCGAGATCACCAACCCGTATGGGCTGCATCTCCGCCCGGCCGAGAAGTTCGTCGGGCTGGCCGGCCAGTTCCGCGCCGAGGTCCGCGTCCGTCACGAGGGTCGGGACTTCAACGGAAAGAGCATCCTCGACCTGATGGCCCTGGCCGCCGAGTGCGGCACCTGGCTGGAGCTGGAGGCCCTCGGCCCCGACGCGGATGCCGCCGTCGCCGCCCTGGCCGAGCTGGTTGCCGCCCGCTTCGGCGAACTCACCCCCCCCGGCCCCTGTCCGCCGGCCGAGGCCGACTCCGGGCAGGCCGGGAAGCTGCACCCATGAGGCCCGGCACGCGCCCCGCACCGGCCGACGTCGGGCCGACGACGGCCCCCGACCCGACGCCCATCGCCCCCGCGCCGCCCAGGGATCCCGACGTGTCCGCCCCCCCCGCCGCTCCCAGCCCGATGAAGATCCTCCGGGGGATCGCCGTCAGCCCCGGCGTCGCCATCGGGCCGGTGCTGGTGTTGGCCCCCCGAGGCCCTCGACTGACCCGGCGCGCCATCCCCGCCTCGGCCGTCGCCGCCGAGCGCCGCCGCCTCGACCGCGCCCTGGAGTCGGCCCGGATCGAGGCCGAGGCCGCCGAGGGGGACGCCCGCAGCCGGCTCGGCCCCCAGTACGCCGACATCCTCGCCGCCCACGTCCGGATGATCGCCGACCCCAGCCTCCGGCGCGAGGCCGCCGCCCGCATCGAGCGCGACCGCATCGCCGCCGAGCACGCCGTTTTCGACGTCCTCGACGGCTACGCCCGGCGGCTCGAACGCCTCGGCACCGCCCACCTCGCCGCCCGGGCGGCCGACGTCCGAGACATCCAGCGCCGGATCCTGGAGCAGTTGACCGGCCAGCCCCCGTCCCCGGCCCCGGCCAACGCGCCGGTCGAGCCCCTGTTGTTGCTGGCCGAGGACCTCACCCCCAGCGAGGCCGCCGCGCTGGACCCCGGCCGCGTGCTCGGCTTCGCCACCGAGTCGGGCGGCCGGACCAGCCACACCGCCATCATCGCCGCCGCGCTGGAGATTCCCGCGGTGGTCGGCCTCGGCCGCGTCCTGGATGAGGCCCGGGACTGCCGGTCGGCCATCATCGACGGCGACGAGGGCCTGGTCGTCCTCGACCCCGACGAGGCGACCCTCAGCCGATACCGCCGCCAGGCCGTCGAGCGCGCCACCCGGTTCGCCGAGCTCGCCAGCCTGGCCGACCTGCCCACCGAGACCGCCGACGGCCAGCGCGTCCACCTGCTGGGGAACATCGAGTTCCCCGCCGAGGTCGACGCCTGCCGGGAACGCGGAGCCGACGGCATCGGCCTCTTCCGCACCGAGTTCTTCTACCTCGGCACCGACGGCCCCCCCGGCGAGCTGCAACAGGCCGAGGCCTACGCCGCCGTCATCCGCGCCCTTGAAGGCCGCCCGGTCACCATCCGCACCCTGGATCTCGGCTCCGACAAGGCCGAGCCCGGCCGAGCCCAGCACGTCGAGCCCAACCCGGCGCTGGGCCTCCGCAGCCTGCGGCGGTCGCTGCGCGAGCCCAACACCTTCCGCACCCAGCTCCGCGCCATCCTCCGGGCCGCCGCCGAGACCGGCGGCGACGTCCGGGTGATGTTCCCCCTGGTCACCACCCTCGACGAGTTCCGACAGGCCAAGGCCACCCTGCGCGACGTGGCCGCCGAGCTCCAGGCCGAGGGGATCCCCGCCCGCGCCGACCTGCCCGTCGGCGCCATGATCGAGGTGCCCGCCGCGGCGATCATGAGCGACCTGTTGGCAAAGGAGGTGGACTTCTTCTCCATCGGGACCAACGACCTGACCCAGTACATCCTCGCGGCCGACCGGACCAACGAGACCGTCGCCGACCTCTACACCTCCGCCGACCCGGCCGTGATCCGCCTGATCGACATGGTCGCGCGCGCCGCCGGGGACGCCGGCATCGAGGTCACCGTCTGCGGGTCGATCGCCGGCGAGCCGCTCTACACGATGCTGCTGCTGGGCCTGGGGATCCACCGGCTGAGTACCCCTCCCCACCAGCTCCCCGAGGTCAAGCGCGTCATCCGGGCTGCCCGGTCGGAGGAGGCCCGGGCCCTGGCCCGAGAGGCCCTCCGCTGCGGCTCGGCCGCCGAGGTGCTCGACCTGCTCCAGCGGGCGCTCCGCCGCGCCCTGCCCGACGACCCGGCCCTGGCCGGAGACGACGGGGCCTGACCTGACCGAGGCCCCTCCCCGCCGCCGGCCCCCTCCCGGGAGACCGGCCGGCCCCTCGCCATCCCCCGCCGAGGCCCGGCTCGTGGCCGCCCTCGGATTCCCGGCCCGACTGATTGGCCGGCGCGACGCCTCCGACCAACCCCGCCCCCGGGCGCGACCCCGACCTCAACGGCCCTCCCGGCCCTATGGACGAACCCTCCCACCGGCTCCGCCTCCGATTCGCCAAGCAAGGCGACCTCCGGCTGGTCAGCCATCATGACCTGATGCGCTGCCTGGAGCGGGCGCTCCGCCGCGCCGGCCTGCCGGTCGCCCAGAGCCAGGGGTTCAACCCAAGGCCAAAGTACGCCTTCCCCTCGGCCCTGGCGCTGGGGATCGAGGGCCGCCGCGAGGTCCTGGAGCTGGAGCTCGCCGAGCCCCTGCCGCCGGCCGAGGTGCTTCGACGCCTCGCCGACGTCGTCCCGCCCGGCCTGGAGTTCCTGGAGGCCGAGCCCGCCCCCTCCCGGGCCGGCCGCGTCGAGGCCGTCGAGTTCCGCCTCCCCCTTCCCGAACCCCGCCGGGAGGCGGCCGCCCGCGCGGCCGCCGAACTGCTCGGCCGAGAGCACTGCCCAATCCTCCGCCGGAAGCCCGACCGCGACGTGGCTCTCGACCTGCGCCCCTTCCTGCTCGACGCGAGCGTCGACCCGGACGACGGCGCATTGCGGCTCCGCCTGAAAGTTGAACCCGGCGGCTCGGCCCGCCCCGAGGAGGTGCTCGACGTGCTCGGGCTTCGAGACCTGCTGGCCGAAGGGGCCGTGCTCGTCCGCACCGACGTGGCGCTGGCCGCCGATTGACCGATCGGCCAGCGCCGGACCCAAACCGCATCGACCCAATCCACCCGACCGACTCACCGATCGTCGTCAACGAACTCGTCGCCTTCACCCCCGGGGCCTGGGCCCCGCGCCGCGACCCAATCGAGGAGTCGCCGCGGCGTCCCGGCCGGAGCCAAGACCATCCGAGGCCCTCGCGACCACCGCCGCGGCACACCCCGCCGCACCGCGACCCGCCCGAGCCCCCCCCCGCCTCCGCCGCCGTCGGGCGGCGTCGAGGCCCGGGGAGGCCCCGTGTCGGGCCGGGCCCCGGTCGGGCCGGCCGGCCCCCCCACACCCGCCCGGAGACTGACCGAGGCATGAGCAAGAAAAAAGAGATGCTGATCAACGTGCTCCAGCCCGAGGAGTGCCGCATCGCCATCGTCGAGGACGGCGTCCTCGAGGAGCTCTACGTCGAGCGCACCAGCCTGGAGAACTACACCGGCAACATCTACAAGGGCAAAATCGTCAACATCGAGCCCGCCATCCAGGCCGCCTTCGTCGACTTCTCCGTCGGCCGCAACGGGTTCCTGCACGTCTCCGACGTCGAACCCCGCTACTACCGCGACCAGCTCGACGACGACGCCGTTCTCGGCGCCCGGGACCGCGGCCGCGACCCCCGCCGCGACTTCGACCTCGGCGACGACGAGGACGAGGGAACGGTCGAGCTCGAAGACGAGGGCGGGGAGCCCCGCCGCCCCCCTTCGCGCAGCCCCCGAGCCGATCGCGGCCGGGAGTCCGACGGCGATCGCCCTCGCCGCCGCAGCCGAGACCGAGACCGCGACCGCAGCCGGTCCCGGGACGAGCCCGCCCGCTCCGAAGCCGTCACCCCCGAACTCGACGAGCCGATCGGCGACCGTCGCCAGCCCCCGGAACGTCACCGGGATCGCGACTGGGACCGGGATCGTGATCGCGATCGCGATCGCTTCCTCGAGTCCGAGTTCGACGACCGCGACCTCGACGACGCCCTCCCCCGGGCCGACTCCGGAGACGAGGACGAGCCCGAGGCGGACGAACCCTCGCCCCCCCCGAGACCCCGGGGCCGCAGCCGGGGCCGGGACAAGATCCGCGAGCGTCGCTCCCGAGACCGAGATCGCGAGCGCCCCGACCTCTCCGAGAAGGGCCGTCGCGACCGCTCCGTCCCCCGCCGCTTCGGCGAAGGCCTCGCCGACGACCTCGACGCGCCCAACCCGCGACCGCTGCCCCCCGAGCCCGAGCCCGAGCCCGACGACCGCCCGGAGCCCGATCGGACCCGGGCCGAGCGGCCTTCGCCTCCTCCCCGAAGGTCGGGCGAAGGCCGGCGCGAGTTCGGCACCGGGCTCGACCTCGACGTCCCCTCCGACGACAACGCCCTCCCGCTCGGCCGCTCCCCAGCGCCCGAGCCGGACGACGTCCCCGAGTCGCAGCGGTACCGCTGGTCGGTCGAGCGGAAGCCCGAGCCGGAGGACTACGAGCACCTGCTTCCCCCCAGCCGGACCCAGCGCGACCGCGTCCCCTCCCGGCCCGAGCCTCGAGATGTCGAGGAGGAGCCCCGGAGCGATCGTCGCCAGGCCCTTGAACCCGAGGAGCCCGGCCGCCCGGCCGCCGGCCCCCGGAGCGGCCGCCCCCCTCGCCGTCGGGGACGGGGAGACTCCTGGGACGAGCTCGCCACCAACCTCGAGCCCGAAGCCGATCGCCCGTCCGCTGGCGAGGGACGCCCCTGGGGCGACCTCGACGCTCCAGCCCCCGAGGAGCCCCGTCCCCGAGGCGGCCGGGACGCCATTCGTTCCCGGGGTGATCGTGACCGCGACCGCGACCGCCCCCGACGGGAGCTTCGGCACGGCCCCTCCGACGAGCCCCCGGGCCCCGAGGCCGATGAGGCCGAGGCCCCCGAGCCGTCGCCGGCCCTGCCGCCCCGCCGCTTCGACCGAGCCGGTGAACCCGGCTACATTCCCCGCCGCGAGCGGGCTCGCCTCTTCGAGTCGGCCGGAGGGCCGGAGGAGGCTTCGGCCCCCCCGACGGAAGGGGATCTGTTCGGCGAGACCGAGGGAGAGGACGACGACTCCCGCCGCCGGGGCCGCCGCCGTCGCCGCCGTCGCGGCCGAGGCCGCGACCGCGACCTGGAACCCTCCTTCGCGGCCGGCCTCGACGAGTCCCCCGACGACGCCGCGGCCCGAGCCGACCTGGAGAAGCCCCCCGCTCGGCTCGGCGAGGATGCCCTCTCCAGTGACTTCGACTTCGTCGATCACGAGGAGGAGGACCGCGACGACGAGGAGGACGAGGAACGCGACGTCGACCTGGACGAGGAACGCGACACCGAGGAGATCGAGCCCGAGCTGCTCGAGGAGATCGCCCGGGAGATCGAGGAGATCCGCTCCCTGGAACGCGAGGTCGGCTTCCGAGGCAGTGCCGCCGCCGAGGCCCGGGCCCGTCGGGGAGACGTCCCCCCCGAAACCCGAGAAACCCGAGGCGGCCGCCGGGTCGCCGTCAAGCCCCCCATCCAGGACGTCTTCCGCCGCGGCGACGAGGTGCTTGTCCAGGTCATCAAGGAGTCGATCGGCACCAAGGGCCCGACCCTCTCCACCTATATCAGCATCCCCGGCCGCTACCTGGTGCTCATGCCAGGGCTGAACCGAGTGGGCGTCTCCCGAAAGATCGCCGACGAAGGCCAGCGCCGCAAGCTCCGGCAGATCATGCATGAGCTGAACCCGCCCAAGGGGCTCGGCTTCATCGTCCGCACCGCCGGTCTGGACCGCTCCAAGCGCGACCTGGCCCGCGACCTCGCCTACCTGCTCCGCCTCTGGAAGGTCATCCTCAAGCGCATCAAGAAGGCGAAGACCCCGGCTCCGATCTACCAGGAGTCGGACATGATCATCCGTACGATCCGGGATATCTTCAATTCCGAGATCGACACCATCTGGATCGACGAGCCCTCGGCCTTCGAGCGGGCCCGGGAGTTCCTCAACGTCGTCATGCCCCGCTTCGTCGACCGCCTGAAGCTCTACGAGGGGAAGGTCCCCCTCTTCCAGAAGTACGGCCTGGAGGAGGAGATCAACAAGATCCAGCGCCGGCAGGTCCACCTGCCCGAGGGGGGCTCAATCGTCATCGACCAGACCGAGGCGCTGGTGGCCATCGACGTCAACAGCGGCAACTTCCGGGTCGAGGACGACGCCGAGCGCACCGCCTACGAGATGAACCTCCGGGCCGCCAAGGAGATCGCCCGGCAGCTCCGCCTGCGCGACCTCGGCGGGGTGATCGTCAACGACTTCATCGACATGAGGGAGGAGAAGCACCGCCGGGGCGTCGAGCGCGCCCTCCGAGAGGCGGTCAAGCGCGACCGGGCCCGCACGAAGATCCTCCGCATGAGCCAGTTCGGCCTCGTCGAGATGACCCGACAGCGCATCCGGCCCAGCCTGAAGCGCTCCGTCTACCACGAGTGCGAGCATTGCGGCGGCGGCGGACTGGTCAAGACGGTCGAATCCATGGCCATCGACGCCATGCGGCTGATCGCCTTCGCGCTGAACAAGGACGGCATCCGTCACATCCGCGTCGAGGTCTGCGAGGAGGTCGCCACCTTCCTCAACAACCGCAAGCGCCAGGAGCTGGCCGCCCTGGAGTCGAACTCGTCGGTCACCGTCCACGTCTGCCCCAGCCCGGGAGCCGTTCGGGAGCATCTCGTCGTGCAGATCGTCGACGCCCACGGCAACGAGGTCCCGTTCCTCCCGGCGCCGAACCCGCCGGCCGGGCCTCCCCCGAGGCGTCGGCGCTGACGGCCGCCTCCCGGGAGCCAACCACACGAGCGAAGGGCCCCCCGGCGTTCTCGACGCCGGGAGGCCCGTTTCGTTTCGGCCTGTCGATCGATGCGGGTCGGCCGAGACGCGACAACTCGGGAGGCATCCTGGCCGGCTCGACGGTCGTCGTCGACAGGGAGCCGGGCCCGGGCGATTGGGGAGCAACTCGATCGCAAGAGGGGAATCGCGTGCTCGGGGACCCCAGCCTCTCCAGGATGTCAGACTCCCGCGATCCAAAACCTCCGGAGAATCAGTCCGATCGGGGGCGATACCAGACGACGTTGCGCGTGGCGCCGCCGACGGCGACGACGTCGGGGGAGCCGTCTCCGTCGAGGTCGCCCCCGCGGAGGTCCTGGGCGGCGATGTCGCGATCGAGGACGGTGCGGGTCCAGGAGGATCCGTCGAAGTGGTAGGCGGAAACGCGATGGTCATCGCCGCGGTGGCCGGCGAAGACCTCGTCGTAGCCGTCGTGGTTGACATCGGCGAGCCAGAGGGCGTGGCCCTGATCGAGGGTGCGATCGAGAATCGTGCGAGGGCCGAACGGGCCGGGGACTCGGTTGAAGCGGCGGTGGGGGACGAACGGAGCGTCGTAGGCGGCGACGATCGAGCCGTGCCAGGGTTCGATGGTCACGAGCAAGGCGCGATCTTCCGAAAGCCGGCCGAGATGGACCTCGCTCGCCCCCCGGGCGGGAGGAGGACCGAAGAGGCCGGGGACCAGGGGGGTGAGGAATTCCTGCTCCTCGGCGGGGAGGATGGGAGGGTCGAGGCGGCGGTGGAGGGTGACGCCCTCGTTGTTCGCCGACAGCACGACATCGCGATCGGCGCCGGGGAGGCGCTCGACGGCGATCGCATGCTGGACGAGGGCCCGAGTGGCCAGTTCGGGCTCGGGCAGGGGCCGGTCGGGAGCGACGTCGCGATAGACGACCAGGCGGGCCGGATCCTGCTGGTAGTCCGGCGGCGCGGCGTCGGCCCCGAAGAGAGGGGCGACGACCAGGTCGAGGCGCTCATCGCCGTCGACGTCGGCCCACCGGACACGGTGGATGCTGGGGATCTCCGCCAGCGTCCGGAAGGACCAGGGAGCCTCGGCCGACTCTCCCGGGAGGGCCAGGCCGAGTTTTCCTCGGCGGGGGGCGTTCATCTCGAAGTCATAGGCGATGGCGACCTCGGCTCGGCCGTCGCCATCGAGATCGGCGGCGGCGGAGGAGATGATCCCCGGGGTGGTGTCGGGGCCGGTGATGAGGTGCTTGGTCCAGGAGGGATTCCGGTACCAGGCGCAGGAGCCGCCGCCGAGGGCGATGACGTCGAGGCGGCCGTCGCCGTCAACGTCGGCAACCTCCACCTGGTAGGCGCCGGGGAAGTCGTCGTCGAGGACGATGCGCTCGAAGGAGGGCAGGGGGCGGATCGCGGGAGGGTCGTCGGGCGCCGGGGCGGCCGGGGAGAGCAGGAGGAGGAGCAGGGAGGCCAGGGGCATGGGGTTCAGTCCTCGGGGGTGTCATCGAGGTCGGAGGCCTTCAGGCCCCAGTGGTCCGGGACGCCGGCGGTGTCCTCGGGCTTCACGCGGAACTGGGAAAGGTCGACGTCTCCCTTGAGGTCGACCTCGACGAGCTTGAGGCGATTCTCCAGGAGCTTGACCTGCTGCTCCAGGAGGGTGAGCCTCGTCTCGGCCTCGTCGGGGCGCTTGGGGCGGGGGACCTCGGGGTAATTGAGCTGGCGCTGGAGGGCGGAGAAGAGGTAGAGGGGATCTCGGCCGTGGTTGGCTCGGGCGATCTTGCCTTCCTTCTCGCCGAAGAGGATGGGGAACTTCGGGGAGTAGTCCGGGTCCTTGCGGCGCATCTGGGAGACGAGGAAGGCGGAGCGCGAGTAGATGAGGTCGGCGAAGTCGACGTCGCCGAGGCGAGCGTTGAGCAGGGCGATGTAGTCGCGCCAGGCGTCGTTGTAGAAGGGATCGGCGGCCATGGCGTCGAGGCCGCCGGCGTAGCCCAGCCGATTGCGGCTGACGGCCTCGAACTGGTAGACGAACAGGCCGGCGGGGGAGGGCTCGCCGGCCCGGTAGGAGGCCTCGCGCTCGAGGACAAGCAGGGCCTGGTCCATGGGAAAGCGGTTGAAGACCTCCTCCTCGGCCTTGCTGATCACATAGGCCTGGAAGGGGGCGAAGTAATGGGTCAGCCGCCACATGGCGGGGCCCATCAGGCCGCTGACCTTGACCTCGGAGTGCATGAAGCCGACGGCCATCGGTAGTCGGGTGGTGGAAAGCAGCTCCTCTCCAATCCGGGCGAGCACCTCCTGGGCGGGGATGCCGTCGAGCAGTCGCTCGCGGAAGGCGCGGAAGAAATAGGCTTGCTCGATGTACTCCTCACGGTCGAGCACGGGCATGGCGGGGCCTCGCGGGGCGGAGGGCCAGGTGGTGGATGGCGGATGCCGTGGCTGACGGCCGTTGCGAACCGGACCGGGAACGGGAGATCCGTGCGAGCGCGGATCTATCCTAGCCGGAGGGGAGGGATCGGATCAGCCCCGAGGATCGGCGTGGAGGGAGTCGATCAGGGTGATGAGCTCGTCCACCCGGGAACAGCGGTGGTGGGGGGACTCGGCCTCGAGACGGTGGGGCTCAAAGGCGGCCCAGGAGACAGCGCAGGTGAGGGAGCCAGCGGCGAGGCCGGCACGAATGTCGGCAGGGCTGTCTCCAACCATGAGGATCCGGGAGGGGGAGACGCCGAGCAGCTCGGCGGCGCGGAGGATGCCGTCGGGGTCGGGCTTGGGGCGGTCGACGTCGTCTCCAGAGACGACGCAGTCGACGCGGTCGAGCAGCCCCAGGGCCCGGAGGGAGAAGCGGGCGGCTCGGCGGCCCTTGCCCGTGAAGACACCGACCTTCCAGCTCCGGAATCGGGCGTGTTCGATCGCCCCGGCGATGCCCTCGACGAGCCGGACCATGCGGTCGTGCTCTCGCTCGTAGTGGTCGAAGAAGCGGGCCTCGGCCTCGTCGAGGCAGTGCTCGGGGGCGAAGACCGCGAGGCAGGAGCGCTCGGCGGGGCCGAAGGTGGCCTCGACCTCGGCGTCGGTCGGAAGACGCTCGGCCCAGGGGGAGACGGCGAACCGGAAGGAGTCGAAGATCAGGGGGAGGGTGTCGGCGATGGTGCCGTCGAAGTCGAGCAGCAGCGCGCGGGGGGAGTCGGGCTCGGGCATGGGCGTGGTGGCTCGCCGAGGTGAGGGGAGTGGAGGGTCTCGGGGAGTGTCATTCTATCCGGATGGCAGAAGGGATGCCGCTCCCGGGCGGGAGAGGAGAACCGGCGGTTTCTGAGGTCGAGCGGCCGGCTCCCGGAGCGGGACCGGAGCGGAGAGGCCTCGGGGACCTGGCCGGGAACGCGGGGTCGTCGAATCCGGGAGGCGGGGCGTCGTAGAATGATCGGTCGTCGCCCCGGGGTCGGGGAGGCGGGGCCGGCGGTCAGGCCGGAGGACGAGGAGGAGGGGAGAGCGACCGTGAACGACGCCTGGATCGCCGACCGGATGGGGAAGATCGAGGCCTCGGGCATCCGCAAGGCCTTCGAGATGGCGAGGCAGATGACCGACCCGATCAACCTGTCGATCGGACTGCCGGATTTCGACGTGCCCGACCCCATCAAGGAGGCCGCCTGCGAGGCGATCCGGGCGGGGAAGAACGCCTACACGGTGACGATGGGCGACCCCACGCTGCGCGGAGAATTGCAGCGGCTGGTCGATCACTCCTTCGGCCACGACGACCGCCAGGTGATCGTCACCTCGGGGACGGCAGGAGGGCTGCTGCTGGCGATCTGCTGCTCGGTGAACCCGGGGGACGAGGTGATCGTCCTCGACCCGTACTTCGTGATGTATCCGAACCTCGTTGCCCTGGCCGGGGGGACCACCGTGCTGGTGGAGACGTATCCGGACTTCGGCATCCCGACGGCGAAAATCGAGGCGGCGATCACCCCGAGGACCAAGGCCATCCTTGTCAATAGCCCGGGGAACCCGACCGGCGTGGTCGCTCCGGCCGCAGAGCTGATGGCGCTGGCGGCCCTGTGCCGAGAGCGGGGAATCCTGCTCATCAGCGACGAGGTGTACAAGGCATTCTGCTACGACGAGCCGTTCCGGTCGCCGGCCGAGTTTAACGAGGACGTGCTCGTGGTCGACGGGTTCAGCAAGACCTACGGCATGACCGGCTGGCGGCTCGGATTCGCGCACGGACCGTCCCGGCTAATCCAGGAGATGGCGAAGCTGCAGCAATTCTCGTTCGTCTGCGCGCCGAGCCCGCTGCAGGCGGGAGTGGTCGGGGCGACAGGGCTCGACCTTTCCGGTCAGATCGACGCCTACCGGCGCAAGCGAGATCGGGTGGCCGAGGTCCTCTCCGGCCTCTACGACCTTCCCCGGCCAACCGGGGCCTTCTACGCGTTCCCGAAGGTGCCGGAACGCTGGCCGTCGGCGTCGGCGTTCGTGGAGGAGGCAATCCGGCACAACCTGCTGATCATCCCGGGGAACGTCTTCAGCAAGCGGGACACGCACGTCCGGCTCTCGTATGCGGTTGACGACGCCACGCTGGAGCGGGGCCTGGGCGTGCTGCGGTCGATGGCGAAGGCGGGGGGCCCGGCCCCGAGGTGAGGCCGGGGAAGCGCGGAGGACGCCGTTGGCGTAAGACTCGTTCGCCTGATGCAGGCCGAGGGCCCGCTCCATCGCCCCCCGGGCGGTGATGACGGCGACCACCGCCGGCAGGACTCGGCCGGCGACGTGGGCGCTGACGGGGTCGAGGTCGCGGGGCTCGGATCGCCAGGAGGGGAGGTCGGGGAGGCGGGGGACGAGGACGTCGGATTCGAGCAACGAGAGGCCGGCTCTCCGGTGGCAAACGGCCTGATCCTCAAAGGGCTCGAAGTGGGGGGAAAGGGGAAGCGGATCGGCCTCCAGCTCCTGCCGAGTGGCGTCAGCCTCCTCGAGCCGGCGGTGCTGGAGGCCGAAGTCGGGAGCCGCCGTCCGGTATCGGACTCGACGGAGAAGGAGAAGCGGCCGTCGGGGGAGGGGGGGCCTTGGCCGTCTCGGGAGCCGATCGGGGGAGGGCGTCTCGGGAAGAGGGGGAGACCAACGCCGAGGCCGTTGGGACGGCGATGCCCGCCTTGCACTTCGGGCACTCGACCACCCGGCCGCCCAGGTGATCCTTCACTCGGGCGGCGAAGCCGCAGTCCGGGCACCTGATCGCGATCGGCATGGCCGGGCTCCCGGTCGTCGCGTCGGTCCAGTTCGAGCGCATCCGGAGGGAACGCAATGAGGTGAGCAGACCTGATCCCGGATCGGGCCGCAAGGGGTGTTTGCTCGCGGACACACAAGGCGGTCGGGAAACGGCCTGTTGGGACGCGACTTCCCGTGGTACGATGACCCCTTTCCCGCCTCGCCGGGGGACCAGGGATCCGAACCACCCCCCGGGCGAGAGGAGGGCCGACCGCCTCGGCGACGAGGCCCCGGCGATCGCCGACCGGGCCCGGGCCCGGCTCCCCAACCGAACCGCTCGATTCCCCCAGGAGGTCCCCGCGATGGAGACGTTCGACGCGAAGATCATGCGCAAGCTGTTCCGCATGTCCCCCCGGGCCGATCGCCTGTTCGATCAGATCCGGTCGTCGCTTCGGGCCGAACGGGTCGCCAACCCCCCCGGCCCCGGCAACCTGCGCGACCTGAAGGCCCAGGCCGACAAGGACGCCTTGCAGCAGACCTACCAGACCATCTCCAGCGATCCCTCCTACGCCGAGGACGCCACGACCTACGACCAGCTCTTCAAGAAGGAGTACGGTGACGTCGCGGTCCGGGCCTGACGGCGACCGTCGGCCTCGCCTCGGAGCGGGGGGCGGGGCCGTCGACGGGCGGTGGTGACACCAGAGTCGCCGTCCCTCGGTAGAATCCAGGGAAGGCCCCGATCAAGGACCATCCTCCCCCGAAAGCCGATGAAGCGAGCGCTGCTCGACGCGACCGCCGAGGAACTGACCGCCTGGATGACCGGAAGGGGCCACCCCTCCTACCGGGCCAGGCAGGTCGTGCGCTGGGTCTTCGACCACCGGGCCGAGTCGTTCGATCGGATGAGCGACCTGCCCAGGGGGTTGCGCTCGGAGCTGGACACCGAGTGGACCGTGTTCGAGACGGAGATCGCCCACCACCACGTCTCCCCCGACGGGACGGACAAGCTGCTGCTCCGCTGCCGGGACGGCAAGACGATCGAGTGCGTCCTGATGGCGGAGGCCGACCGCAGGACGGTCTGCATCAGCACTCAGGTCGGCTGCGGCATGGGCTGCGTCTTCTGCGCCAGCGGCCTGAAGGGAGTGGAGCGGAACCTCTCGACCGGGGAGATCCTGGAGCAGGTGCTCCGCCTCCGGAACCTGCTGCCGCCGGACGATCGGCTGACGAACCTGGTCGTCATGGGCATGGGGGAGAGCCTGGCGAACCTGGACCGACTGATCCCGGCGCTGGACCGCCTTTGCTCTCCCGAGGGCCTGAACTTCGGCCAGCGGCGGGTGACGATCTCGACCGTCGGCCTGCCGGAGAAAATGCGGAAACTCGCGGAACTGGACCGGCAGTATCACCTGGCGGTTTCCTTGCACGCGCCGACGCCAAGGTTGCGGGACGAGCTGGTGCCGATCAACGCGAAGGTCGGGCTGGACGCCGTGATGCAGGCGGCCGACGCCTACTTCCACCGGACCGGCCGCCAGGTGACGTTCGAGTACGTCTTGCTCGCCGATCTGAACGATCGCCCCGAGGACGCGGAGGCGCTCGGTGCGCTCTTGAGCGGCCGGAAGGCACACGTCAATTTAATCCCGTATAATCCCGTCGCCGGCCTGCCGTACCGGAGGCCCTCGGCCGAGGCGGTTCGGCGGTTCGAGCGGATCGTGAGCGGGAGAGGCGTGAGCGTGAGCGTCCGCAAGACCAAGGGGCGGGAGATCGACGCCGCCTGCGGCCAGCTCCGGCGCCGGCTCCAGGCCGACGCGGGGCCCGAGCCCGGGGCGGTGGCGCTGATCGGCCAGCCCTGAACCGCATCGCCGAGCCAGACGCGCCGATCCCGTCGGACCGATCGGAACACCGGAGAGACCGATCCCGTGGCATCCACCGGCGGCCCGACCCCGACTCCGACCCCGACCCCGGCCCAGGACCAGGACCAGGACCAGGAACAACAGCTGGCGGCTCGGGATCCCGACGTCCGGCTGATGCTCCAGGTGCGGGACGACGTGCAGGGGGCCTTCGAGGTGCTCGTCCGGCGCTACCAGGATCGGTTGCTCGGGGTGCTGACCCACCTGGTCGGCGACCAGTCGGACGCGGAGGACCTGGCGCAGGAGGTCTTCCTGCGGATCTACCGGGCCCGCAAGGGGTATCGGCCGCAGGCGAAGTTCTCGACCTGGCTGTTCACGATCGCCAACAACCTGGCGTTGAACCATCTCAGGGGCAAGGGCCGACGTCCGGCCGGCTCGCTCGACGGCGGCACCGAAAGCCGCCCCGGATTGCCGGCGGCCGAGCGCGTGGCCGCCGCCGAGGGGACCGCCTCGGGACAGCTCCGGCAGTCGGAGCTGGAGCAGGTCGTCCGCGAGGCGGTCGGCATGCTCGGGGATGACCAGCGGCTGGCGGTCCTGCTGAACAAGTTCGAGGACATGAGCTATGCCGAGATCGCCTCGGTGATGAACCGCTCGGAGGCGGCCGTCAAGTCGCTGCTCGCGAGGGCCCGGATGGAGCTGCGATCGCAACTGGAGCCGTACCTGCGATCGGGCCAGCGGACGACCTCCTGACCGGGGGAAACGCCCGGCAGAGTGCTGGCTCCCCCTCGCCTCCCGGATGGTGCCCCTCCCGGCGATCACCCCGACCGTCGACGCGCCCGGCCCCCCGGCCGTCGAGGAGGCCCACCCTTGAGGGCGAGGCCCCCTCCCCTGGCCGGGCCGCCGACGATGTACCTTCCCGGGAATCCGAGGAGGGAAGCCCCTCCCCGGATCGGGCTCAGGAATCCTCGACCATCAGACCAAAGGGGATGGTGCGGAAGATCTCGGCCAGGGGGAGCGTGGGGCGGTCGTCGCCGTCTCGGAGGGTGACGACCTCGTCGGTAAGGAGGTTGCGCCAGCGTCGGGGGAGGCCGGAGTCGGGCAAGGTGAGGTGGGTGTCCTGCCAGACGTCGGGGCCGACGGGGAGGCAGGTGCCGTCGTCTCCCATCAAGGAGGCGGCAAGTCGGGGGACGACGACGGCGGCGTAGCGGCCGTCTCGGTATCGGCCGAAGGAGACGACATGGGCCTTCCGTTCCCCCTCGGCCTCCAGCGGGCGGTAGACCCCCTGGGCGTAGAGGTCGGGGTGGGCCTTGCGGTGTTGCAGCGCGGTCCAGATGGCGTAGAGCTTGATCGCTCCGTCGTCGGGGGAGGCGAGCAGCCGGGAGGCCAGCTCGGCTCGGGGAGTGCCCGAGGCGAGGGCATCGCGGAGGGAGGAGAGGATGCGGCGGCGAAGGTCGTAGTCGACGGGGCGGCGATTGTCGGGGTCGACGAGCGCGAGATCCCAGAGCTCGCAGCCCTGGTAAATGTCGGGCACGCCGGGAGAGGCGACCTTGAGCAGGGCCTGGCCGATCGAGCCGATGACGCCGATCCGGGCGACTCGGCGGGCGAAGGGGAGAAAGTCCTTGAGGAAGATGTCGGAGCCCTCGCCGGTGATCACGTCGGCGATGAAGCCGGAAACGGCGTCGCTGTAGGAGGGGTCGGGGTCGGTCCAGGTGGTGTTGACCTTGGCCTCCCGGATGGCCTTGAGCATGTACTGCTGGACGCGCCCCACAAGCCCTTCGGGCACGTCGTCCCCGTTGCCGAAGGGCCAGATGCCGACGAGCGTCTGATAGAAGAGGTACTCCTCCCGAGGGTCGGGGGCGGGGGAGCCCTGGACGTCAACCTTCTTGGTCTTGTTCCAGTATCCCCAGCGGTTGAGGTGGGTCTGCCAGTCGTCGGCGAGCTCGGAGAGGACGTTGATGCGCATGCGGGCGTCCTCACCGCGCTTGTTGTCGTGCGTGGCGGTGGTGGAGAAGCCGCCGGGCCACCGGGAGAGGCGGTGGGCGTTCATCGCGTGGAAGGAGGAAGGGGAGTGGCCGAATCGGCCGGGCTCGCCGCCGACCTCGTTGAGCGAGGCGAGCTTGATCTGCCGGTAGAAGGCGGTGTCCTCAACCCCCTTGGCGGTCACGGGGCCGGTGGTCTGCTGGAACCGGGTGACGAAGGCCTCTCGCTGGCGGATCTCGTCGTCGGAGATCCCCTCCGGGTGCTCCAGCAGGAGGGCGGCGCGGACGAACTCGAAGACGGAGGGGTCGATGGTGGGGTTGCGCCGCCGGGCGCGGTGGACGGCCATGTCGATGTAGGCCCGGTCACGCTCGGAGATCGGCTCGCCAGGCCGGAGGTAGGTGCGGTAGACGGGGAAGCAGGCGATGACCTCGCGGAGGGCACGCCTCAGGTCGTTGAGCGTGAAGTCCCGGCTGCGGCGGTCGTGCTCGGAAACGCGGTTGAGCTGGCGGGCGAGCATGTTCAGCTCGCTGGCGAGCGAGGCTCGGCAGATGACCTGCTTGGCGTCGTAGACCACCTCGGCCCAGGGCTCCCGGTCGCCGGTGAACTCGACGTAGGAGGCGTCGATGGTGGGCTGGCCGTCGGGATCGACAAAAAGCCCGTTGATCGTGTTCAGATACTCGTATCCAACCGTTCCGTCGACCATCCAGCGCTCGGGCAGGTCCTCCCCTCGGCTGAGAATCTTCTCGATGACCACGGGGAAGCGGCGGGCGAGCGGCCCGTCGGGCTCGGCGGCCACGGCGGATCGGAAGCGGTCGCGGAGACGGGCCTCGATGGCGTCTCGGTGGGCGGGGTCGGTGTCCGGATCGAGCTCCCGGAGGCAGGAGCGGACGAACAGCGTCTCCTGTAAGCGGGAGAAGTAGCCGGCGGGGTCGGCAAGGCCGTCGGGGTGGTCGATGCGGAGTGCGGAAACGCCCCCTCGGTCGACCCAGTCGAAAATGAGGCGGTGGGTGGTCTCGAAGACCTCGGGGTCCTCGGTGCGGATGCCGGCGAGGTCGTTGATGTCGAAGAAGCGACGGTAGTTGATCTCTTCCACCGCCACGCGCCAGTAGGCGAGCCGGTAGACCTGCATCTCCAGCAGCTCGTGCAGCAGGTCGAAGCTGCGGGGGTCGCCGGGAGTGCCTCGGAAGAGGGTGAGGTTCTCGTCGATGAAGCCGGAGAGCTCGGGACGTTCCTCGCAGAGGCGGGCAAGCCGATGCTTGATCACCTCCTTCTCGGCCCGATATCGGGCAACGGATTCGTCGTCCGTCGCGTCCCGGGGGGGAAGGTTCTCGATGGCGGAGATCACACTGCGGAATTCGAGCAGATGGACGTCGTCGGGGGGCAGCAGGGCGGCCAGCTCGTCGGGCCGCTGGCGGAGAATCAGCGCGTAGGAGCGGGGGGCGATGGGAAGGCGGTGCTCCCAGTAATCGAGGTGGAAGGCCCCCCCCTCGCGGCCGACGACCAGCTGGCCGTCCTCGAGAACCTTGCCGTACTGGTCGCCAAGGATGGGCAGCAGGACGCGGCCCTCGAGCTCCTCCTTGACCGGCTCCCAGTCCACGTCGAAGTAGCGGGCGGACTCGGCCTGCTCGCCGTTCTCCAGAAGGTCGAACCAGTACGGGTTGCCTCCCGTGATGCCCATGTGGTTGGGAACGACGTCGACCACTCGGCCCATGCCGAGCCCGATCATCCGGGAGACGAGGCGCTCGTGGGCCTCGTCGTCGCCGATCTCGGGGTTGATCTCGCCGTGGTTGAAGACGTCGTAACCGTGCGTGCTGCCGGGGCGGGCGGCAAGATAGGGGGAGAAGTAGGCATCGGAGACGCCGAGGTCGTCAAGGTAGTCGAGGATGGCCTCGACGTCGACCAGGCGGAAGCCGCGGTGCAGCTGGAGGCGATAGGTGGCGCGAGGGCGTCGGAGGCGATGGGACTCGGCACGGCGAGCGGCGGCGGCGAAGAGGGCGTCGGCCTCGAGGTCGGCCGGGGAGGGGCCGGCGTCAGGGGGGGAGGCATTCGGTCGGAGCTCGGCGGCGTCGGGGCGGGGCGTCATCGTCGCTGGGCCTCGCGGGGGTCAGGGTCGAGCGGCCGGGAGCGGGGCCGCTACGCGGCGGGCCTGCACAATCGGCTCGGGTTCTGCTAGAGTGTGCCACGGGAGGCCCCGGGGCGCGGCCGGCCATCAGGCCGCCGGCTTCCCGGGGCTTCGCGTCGCCAGCGATGCTGGCCGGGACTCGATCTTACACCGAGGCGGGCGCGCCGTCGCCCGTTCGCCGACGATGCCGACGATCAGGGACATCCACCCGGGAGAGCCGGAACCCCTCGGCCCGACCGTGCGGCCCGACGGGATCAACTTCGCGATCCACTCTCGGGGCGCGACCCGGATGGAGCTGCTCCTGTTCGACAACATCGCCGACGACAGCCCCGCCGTGGTCATCCCCTTCTCCCGGGAGGTGAACAAGACGGGGGACGTCTGGCACATGTTCGTCGAAGGGCTGCCCAACGGCACCCTCTACAACTATCGCGCCGACGGACCGTACCGACCCGACAAGGACGGCTCACGCTTCAACCCGAGCAAGGCGCTGCTGGACCCCTACGCCCCGGCCGTCTCCGGGGACTTCGACTGGAACGATGGCGACCCGCTGGGCTACGACGCCAGCGATCCCGACGACCCCGACCGCCACCTGAGGAGGAGCAAGGTGGCCAACGTCGGCGGGGCCCCCCGCTGCATCGCCTACCGCAGCGACTTCGACTGGCAGGGGGACAAGCATCCCGACATCCCGATCGAGGAGTCGATCATCTACGAGGTGAACGTCCGCGCGTTCACCCGGCACCACTCGTCCGAAACGGACTTCGAGGGAACCTACCGCGGCTTCATGGAGAAGATCCCCCACCTCAAGGATCTGGGGATCACCGCCGTCGAGCTCCTCCCCGTCTTCGAGTTCGAGCGGTTCGACGGCCCCTTCCGCGACCCGATCACGGGAGAGCGGCTGGCCAACGCCTGGGGCTACAACACGATGGCCTTCTTCGCCCCGGAGAGCCATTACAGCTACTACGGCAAGCTCGGCGCCCAGGTCGACGAGTTCAAGATGATGGTGCGAGAGCTGCACAAGGCGGGGATCGAGGTCATCCTCGACGTCGTCTTCAACCACTCCCGAGAGGGAAACCACTACGGCCCGACGGTCAGCTTCCGGGGGCTGGACAACTCCATTTACTACATGCTCGTGCCCGGACAGCCGCAGTACTACTACGACGTCACCGGCTGCGGCAATACGATGAACTGCAACCACCCGGTCGTGCGCAAGTTCATCCTCGATTGCCTGCGCTACTGGGTCGAGGAGATGCACGTCGACGGCTTCCGCTTCGACCTGGCGGCGGTCTTCGCCATCGACGTGGACCTGGTCGAGAAGGGAAAGACGCCGATCATCGAGGAGATCGAGACGGATCCGGTGCTCTCCCGGATCAAGCTGATCGCCGAGCCCTGGTCGATCACCCAGTACCGCCTCGGGTCGTTCTCCGACCGGCGCTGGGCCGAGTGGAACGGCAAGTTCCGCGACGCCGTGCGCAAGTTCCTCAAGGGAGACATGGGGATCGCCTCCGAGCTGGCCACCCGGGTGGCGGGCTCCTACGACCTGTTCGCCCCGAACAGCGACAGCGAGCGCTCGCCGTATCATTCGATCAACTTCGTCACCTGCCACGACGGCTTCACCCTCAACGACCTGGTCTCCTACAACGAGAAGCACAACGAACGCAACGGCGAGGACAACCGCGACGGCCACAACGAGAACGAGTCGTGGAACTGCGGCTACGAGGGGCCCGTCGAGGACGCGGACGACCTGACCAGCGAGCAAAAGGAAGAGATCGAGCGGCTCAGGATCAAGCAGATCAAGAACTTCCTGACCCTGCTGTTCCTCTCCCAAGGGACGCCGATGCTCCTCTACGGCGACGAGATGCGCCGCACCGCCTTCGGCAACAACAACACCGTCTATCAGGACAACGAGCACAACTGGCTGAACTGGGAGCTGCTGAAGAAGCACCGGGAAATCTACCGGTTCACCCGTCAGATCATCGCCTTCCGGAAGAAGCACTCGATCGTCCGGCGCTGGCGTTACCTGACCGCCGAGGAGGACGAGACGCCGATCCTCCGCAACATCACCTGGCACGGCGTCAAGCCCGGAAAGCCGGACTTCTCGGGAACCTCTCGGTTCCTCGCCTGGACCCTCGAGGCGTTCGAGACCGACGAGCGCTGGGACGTCCCAATCTACGTCGCCAGCAACGCCTTCTGGGAGCCGATCGAGGTGGAGCTGCCCGACCAGGAGGGCCGGCGCTGGTACCGGGTGGTGGACACCTCGCTGGAGGAGGGCTCGGACATCGTCCCCCAGGAGGAGGCCGCGTTCCTGCCCGACCCGATGTACGAGGTCCAACCGAGAAGCACGATCGTCCTGATCGCCCGCTGACCGGGATACGGTCCGAGTCATGCCGGTCCTCCCGGGGGCCTCCCCGAGGGATCGGCCCGGGAGGCGGGCCCTCGGAGGATGGCTCAGCGCCCCGATCCGGGATCAGGCGTCCTGGCGGCCGGTGCTGGTGCTTGAGAGCGGGGGTCGTCCCCGGAGGCATGAGCGCCGGGCGCCTCGACTCCGGAGGATCCGAGGCGAGTGCGGTAGGCCTGGGGGATCGGGCCGTTCCAGCGGTTGAACACGGCGGTCAGCTCGGCCAGCCAGGAGCGGATCTCCGGGGTGAAGGCGTCGGCTCGGAATCGCCAGCCCCAGTTTCCCTCGCCGACCCCGGGGGTGTTCATGCGGGCCTCGGAGCCAAGGCCGAGCACATCCTGCAAGGGGGCGATGGCGGTGTCGGCGACCGATCCCCAGGCCAGGCGCACGAAGCCGCGGGGGACGTCGTCGGACCAGCCGGGGCCAAGGTAGCGCCGGACAAAGGAACGCTCCGCCTCGATCTCCTCGATCGGTTGCGTGGTCGAACCGGGGGGGCAGGTGAACCAGCCGAGGGTGGTGTCGTTGTCGTGCGTCCCGGTGTAGGCGACGCAGTTCCGGATGTAGGCGTGCGGCAGGTAGGCGTCGGCCAGCGGATCGTTGCCGAAGGCGAACTGAAGGACGCGCATGCCAGGAAGCCCGAAGTCGTCCCGCAGGGCCTCGACACCGGGGGTGATGACGCCGAGGTCCTCGGCGATCAGCGGCAGGCGGCCCCCGAGCGCCCGGCGGACGGCCGAGAGCAGGGCGTGCCCGGGGGAAGGCTCCCACCCGCATCGACTGTCGGCGGCGTTCTCGGCCTCGACAGGAATCGAGTAGCAGGCCTCCAGCCCCCGGAAGTGGTCGAACCGCAGCAGGTCGAACCGCTCGAGCGCGGTCGAGACGCGGCGGGACCACCAAGCGAACTCGTCCTTGAGATGGGAGTCCCAGCGGTAGAGCGGATTCCCCCAGTCCTGTCCCAGTTCGTTGAAGTAGTCGGGGGGGACGCCCGCGGTGTGCGAGGGGCGGCCGTTGGCATCGAGCCGGAAGAGGTCGCGGTGGGCCCAGGCGTCGGCGCCGTCGAAGGCGACGAAGATGGGGAGGTCGCCGATCAGGCCGATCCCTCGGGCCCGGCAGCGGTCCCGGAAGGATTCCCACTGACGCTCGAACATATATTGTTCGAATCGAACGAAGGCGATTTCGTCGGCGAGTTCTCGGTCGCACCGGCGGAGGGCGTCGGGGACGCGGTCGGCGAGCTCGCGGTCCCACTCGCTCCAGGGGAGGCCGCCGAAACGCCGCTTCAGGGCGTTGTAGCGGCAGTAGTCGTCGAGCCAGTCGGCGGCGCGATGGCGGAAGGCGTCGAACCCGTCGTCGGGCCGGAACCGGGAGGCGGCAAGGCGGAGCAGGCGGCCCTTGGCGGCACCGACGGCGGCGAAGTCGACGCGGTCGGCCGGCAGCTCGGGAACGTCGGCGAGCTCCTCGGGGGTGAGCAGCCCCTGCTCGGCGAGCAGTTCCGGCGAGATGAGCATCGGGTTGCCCGCGAACGACGAGGGGGAAGCGTAGGGCGAATCCCCCGCGCCAGCGGGGCCGACGGGGAGCATCTGCCACCAGCGCTGGCCGGTCTCGACCAGGACGTCGAGGAACCAGTCGGCCGCCGGGCCGAGGTCGCCGATCCCGAACCGGCCGGGCAGGGAGGTCAAGTGCAGCAGGATCCCACTCGCTCGGGGGAGGTCCATCTCGGGGGGCTCCTCGGGGATGGGGCGTCTGGGGACTTCGATCGGGCGGGTGAGGCGGTCGAGCGGGTCGCCAGCGGTCGCCCCCGATCGTACTGGCGGGGGGATTCCTGGACTAGGTGTCCGGCTCCCCAAGAGGAGCGCCCGAACCGATCGGGGAGGCCGAAGCCCGGTCCCCCTCGCCCGCGCTCGAGGCGAGCCGGGGCCCGAATCGGGGGGCGGATCTCGCGTCGGCCCCCACCGAATCGAGGCGGTCGTCAGGCGGCTCCCTGTCGGGCGGGGGCGGGGCAGGTGGGGAGGATGAGCGTGAAGGTCGAGCCGGCCCCGGGGCGGCTCTCGGCCCGGAGGCGGCCGTGGTGGGCCTCGACGATCTCCCGGCAGACGGGGAGCCCGAGGCCGGTTCCACCCAGGCCGCTGGCATCGGGGCCGGTCTTCGTGGTGAAGAAGGGCTCGAAGATGCGGCGGAGGTCCTCCGGGGCGATGCCGACACCGGTGTCGGCCACCGACAGCTCGGCTCGGCGGCCGGCGGGGTCGGTGCCCACCCGGATGCGAAGCTCGCCGCCGTCGGGCATCGCCTGACGGGCGTTGATCACGAGGTTGAGCAGGACCTGCTGGATCTGGGCCGGATTCGTTCGGGAGTACGGACGGCCCTCGGCTCGGTAGTCGAGGGCGATCCGGTGCTTCTGGAGGTCCTTGGCGACCAGCAGCACCACCTCCTCGGTCAGCCGGACCAGGTCGGTAACGCTGCGGCGATCGGCCCGGGGGCGGGCCAGGCCGAGGATGCCCCCGGCAATGGCGGACGCGCGCTGGGCACCCTCCAGGATCTTCTGGAAGGCGCGATCCCGGTAGTCCGGGTCCTTGCTGCGGAGGCCGAGCTTGGCGTAGTTGAGCACGGGCATCATCGCGTTGTTCAACTCGTGGCAGACGCTCCCGGCGAGCATCCCCAGGGCGCTGACCCGCTGGAGCTCGACCACCTGGCGACGGAGGGCCTCGACCTCCTCGCGAAGCGCCTCCGCGTCGATCGGCGACCCCTCGGGCCGATTGGGGTGCGACGGCATGGCGAGTCGCCCTCCTGGCTGGGCTGGATGGCTACCTGGCTGGCGAGGTGGGCCTCGATCGGCCTGCGCCGATTCTTCTATCGTCACCGGAAAGGGCGGATATCCAGCCGGGAGGCCAGGTCGGGGTGTGGGAAGGGGAAGGCCAGGGCCCCGAGGGCTGCTCGGTTCGGCAAGGGAATCGCTCTGCGAACGAAGGGAACAAGGAAGGGCAGGGGAGGAGGAGAGGGGCATTTCCGGATCGAGAGCCTCGATCCCGGCGGGGATGCGGGGGGCGTGTCGACCCCAGCCTCCCCGCCGCCCTTCCGGGAAGATTCGGAGCGGACCCGGCCCGGAATGACCGGCTCAAGCCCCGGGGGGGAGGGGAGCGAAGCTCAGGGAGCCGCCGGGGAGGGGTCGGGCTCGGCAGCGGCGTCCGGCCCGGAGGAGCCGTCGTTCGGAGAGACGGAGGGATCGGCCTCGGCGTCGGAGGGAGGTTCCTCGGCCGGGGAGCCGGCCCCGGGGCCGGGCTCGGGGGGGGCCGGACCGAAGGGGTCGGCGAAGACGAGGGCGTTGGCGCGGAGAAGGTTGCCCTGGGACTGGGGGGTGGTGTTGCTGGCGGCATAGTGGGAGACGGCGCGACGGACGTCCCCCTTGGCCTCGTAGAGCATGCCGAGGTTGGTCTCGGCGCCGAGGCGGAGCAGGGTGGCCGGACGGCCCTTGACGAGGATCGTGTCCTGGGGGGGAAGGCGGAGCGCCTGCTCGAAGAGGTTGATCGCCTGGTCGGGCATCTCGTCGTCAAGCTGGGTGAGAGCGAGGAAGTAGGTGGCGTACAGGTCGATCGACTCGTGGATCTCCTGCCGGACCTGGGGGGCGAGCTGCGGGGCCGATGCCTCGGAGAGATCCCGGCGGAACCGGGCCCGAGTGAACTCCTGCTTGGCCTCGGCGAGGTCGCCTCGGAGCTGCCGGAGCCGGGGGCCGAGCAGGGGGAACTGGGGGTCGAAGTAGTAGTTGACGTACTGGATGGCCTGGACGTAGGCCCCGTCGGTGAAGAGGCGGAACTCCACGGTCAGGGGGAGCTCCCAGAGCTCGACGGACGCGAGCCGATCCCCCAGGGCGGCGGTCCAAGCGTCGCGCTGCTCGGTCGGGTCGCGATGGAGGACCATCCGGTTGGCGCCGGCCAGGTCGTTCTGGAGGAGCCGCATCTTGGGGGCGAAGTACCCCCGGCTGGAGTCGAGGAAGACCCGGATCGTGCCCAGGTCGGCGGCCTCGGTTTCATAAGGGATCGGCGGGGAGGCCAGGTCCAGGCCGTCCAGGAGGCTCGGGTCGTTGGCGGCCTGCTCCAGCGTGGCGACCCCCTGGCCGTCGGGGGAGGGGATCTCCAGGCCGATCCGGGTGTCGAAGAGGTAGGGGGTGCCGTCGACCAGGGCGGCGCAGAGCCAGTAATAGGGGGTCTCTCGCCCCTCGACGTCGTAACCGATCATCGCGGCGTCGACCCCAATCTGGCGGCAGAGGGCGAGGAAGACCCAGGAGCGCTCGGCCCAGGCGTCGCCGGGGATCTCCGAGGCAAAGCCCCGGACGAGCACGTCGTAGGGGCGGGTGGGGACCGGCTTGATCCCCTGCTCGATGAGCACGTCGGGGTAGGGGCCCTCGGGGGGAACCAACTGGACGTGCCGCACCGTCCAGTCAAAGAGGCGGCGGACGCGATCGAGCGTCGTGCCCCCGCCGGCGACCCGCGCGGCGATGTTGTGGTAGAGCAGGCAGTCCTCGATGTGCCGGGCGTCCTTGAGCCCGAACTGCCGGTCCTCGAACTCCTTGACCTGGAAGGGGGAGTCGGCCAGTTGCTCGGTGAGGTAGGAGCGGGCGGCGTCGGTCAGCAGGAACTCGGCGTCGGGCGTGCTCCGGAAGTACTGGTTGAGGTTGGCGGTGGCGATGTCGATGTTCTGGCCGCCCGGGGTCATCGGGGCGCGTTCCAGCAGGCTGACGACGTTGCGCAGCAGGGCCTCCCGCATCGCGGGGTCCATCGCCATGCCTCGGAGCGGGTTGCGGTCGCTGCCGCCGCCGGAGTCGGCCGCCCCGGCCGGGGAATCAGCCCCGCCTCGGGGAGGAGGGACGATCGGGAGACGGTCGCGGTCGCTGCCGCCGCAGCCGAGGGTGATCGCGCCGAGGACCATTGCCAGGCCGATCGGGCCGGGCCAGCGTGGGTGTCGCCTTCGCACGGGGGTCGCTCTCCGGGGCGTCGTCGCGTTGCGACGAGGGGGCGAGGAGTGGCCGAGGTCCCGGATCCGGGGACGGGCCGGGACACTTCGCCCTCCATTGTGACTGATCGCGGGCGACTCGGCGAGCCGGGGGGCGTTGCGAGGCGGCCGCGCCGCCCTCAGCTACGCCCGCCGCCGGCCGAAGGTTCGGGCGCCCCAAGCGGTTCGATCCCGGCCTCGATCGCCTCCCGGATCCGCAGGCAGGTCCGGAGCAAGCCCTCCAGCTCGTCCAGCCGGAGCGAGTTCGGGCCGTCGGAGAGGGCCTCCTCGGGCCTCGGGTGGACCTCCAGGAACAGGGCGTCGGTCCCGGCGGCGACCGCGGCCCGGGCGAGGAAGGGGATCATCTCCCGCTCGCCGGCCGTGACCCCCTGGCCGGCTCCCGGGAGCTGGACCGAGTGGGTCGCGTCGAAGACGACCGGCGCGCCGGTGCCCTGCATGATGGGAATCGAGCGAAAGTCGTTGACCAGCCGGCCATAGCCGAAGGTGGTCCCTCGCTCGGTGAGCAGCACGCCGGCGGCCCCGGCATCGGCGAGCTTGGCGACGACGTGGGCCATGTCCCAGGGGGCCATGAACTGCCCCTTCTTCACGTTCACCGGCCGTCCGGTGGCGGCGGCGGCCCGGAGCAGGTCGGTCTGGCGGGCGAGGAAGGCGGGAATCTGGAGCAAGTCGACGACCTCGGCGACGGGGGAGCACTGGATCGATTCGTGCACGTCGGTCGTCACCGGCAGGCCGGTGGCGGCCTTGACCCGCTCGAAGACGCGAAGGCCCTCGTCGACCCCCGGCCCCCGGAAACTGGACTTCGAGGTGCGGTTGGCCTTGTCGAACGACGCCTTGAAGACGACCGGGATGTCCAGCTCCCGACCGATCCCGGCCAGTCGGTCGGCGATCCGATCGGTCAGGTCGCCCGGCTCGATGACGCAAGGTCCGGCGATCAGGGCCAGCCGCTCCCCCCGGCCGATCCGGGTCGTCGGGCCGATGGAGACGGGGTTGAAAAGCGGTTCCACGGCAGCAGTCCTCCCAGGGGGCCCGGACCTCTCGCCTCGAAGGGTGGGGCGCTCTCGGAGATGGCCCGCCGGACCTCCTCCCCGAGGAGGGGCCATCGCCGCGATCGGCCCAGGCGATCGGGGCCTCTCGGGAATTCTCCCGAGGCGGGCCGCCCCGGCGACCGGGCATCTTACCAGCCCGTCGGGGTGCGGCCAGCCCGGTTCTGAGGACGGAGAGGGAGGACGGAGGCCGTCGCCCCCTGGTCCCGGAGGGGGGATCGGTGTAGCTTACATGTTCCACCCACCCGGCCGGGCACGGGCCCGGTTCCATCGTGCTCTCGTCGCGTTCCGGGAGACAAGTCGACGATGCGCCTGCTGACCGTCGCCACCGATCAAGGCCCGAGGGCCTGCGCCGAGATCGACGGCCGCCTCGTCGACCTCAACGCCGCCGACCCCTCCCTGCCGGGCAGCGTCCGGGAGCTGATCGCCCAGGGGCCCGAGGGGATCGCCCGGGCCCGGGAGGCGGCCCCGGAAGGCTCGGTCCGCTACGACCTGGAGTCGAGCCGGCTGCTGGCCCCGGTCCCCGACCCGAGAAAGATCATCTGCCTCGGGTTGAACTACCGGGACCACGCCATCGAGACCGGCGCCAAGATCCCCGAGGAGCCGATCCTCTTCAGCAAGTACCCGACCGCCCTGATCGGCCACGGGGCGCCGATCCTGCTGCCGAAGGTCTGCCACGAGGTCGACTACGAGGCCGAGCTTGTCATCGTCGTCGGCCGGCCGGGGCGGGACATCCCGGCCGACCGGGCAATGGCGCACGTCGCCGGCTTCGCCGTCGGGCACGACGTCTCGGCTCGGGACTGGCAGCTCCGCAAGCCCGGCGGACAGTGGATGGCCGGCAAGACGTTCGACACCTTCGCCCCGGTCGGCCCGTATCTTGTGACCGCCGACGAGGTTCCCGACCCGCACGCCCTGGGGATCCGGCTGCGGCTCAACGGCCGATTGATGCAGAACTCCAACACCGCGCAATTGATCTTCCGGGTGCCGGAGACGATCGCCTACCTCTCCCAGATCATGACCCTGGAGCCCGGCGACCTGATCTTCACCGGCACCCCTCCTGGGGTCGGCATGGCGAGGAAGCCTCCGGTCTGGCTGAAGCCGGGGGACGTGGTCGAGGTGGAGATTGACGGGCTCGGCACGCTCCGGAACCCGATCGAGGCCCGTCCGTGATCGCCGCCCTGCTGGCCGTTTTGCTGATCGGGGCCGGGGAGGACGAGGCGTCCCTCCCGGACGACCTGGCCCGGCATCAGGGAACCTGGGCGGTCGAGCGCTCGATCCGCAACGGCGAGGACGGCCCCCCCGAGGCGATCCGGGAGATCATCCGGGTGGTCGAGGGGGACCGGATCGTCTGGAAGCGATCGGGAAAGCCCTTCGCGGCCACCCGGTTCGAGCTCGATCCCAAGGCCGAGCCCAAGGCGATCGACCTGATCCCCGAAGGGGGACCGAACCGGGGGAACCGGGTGCTCGGGATCTACTCGTTCGAGGACGGCCGGCTGATCCTCTGCACCTCGGATCCCGGCCGCCCTCGCCCAACCGCCTTCGAGGCCGGGCCGGGGAGCGCGAGGACGCTGATGACCTTCCGGAAGCTCGCCCCCGAGGGTCCGGATGCACCGAGGGGCCCGTGACCGGGGGCCTTCAGGCTCTTGCTCCGGGTCGATTCCCGGGGAAATAATGAACGACGAGTGTTGAACACCCGGCCCCTCGACCCCGTGGTCTGGGTGCGATCGGTCCCTCCTCGACCCGATCCGAATCGGCTCCCCCCCCTTGACCACCCGAGGCCCGGTGCCGGCCCTTCCCCGCCGAGGGGCCGCCTCCGGCCGTAGGAGTGCGCCGCGAGATGACCACCCCGACCGGATCCTCGGAGGAGCGGCTCGACGTACCGTTCTCCGCCCCGTTCGTCCATCGCCTGCGGTTCACCCGGGACGTACTCGGCGCCGAGCCCGAGGTGCTCGCCGAGCTGCTCGAACCCTCCGGCGATCGGCCGGCCCGGGTGCAGTTCTGGGTGGACGGTCACGTGGCCGAGGCCCGGCCGGGACTGATCGAGGCTCTTGGCTGCTTCTCCGAGCGGTTCGCCGACCGGCTCCGCGTCGTCGGATCGCCGATCGTCGTGCCCGGCGGCGAGGCGATCAAGAACGACATCCAGGGACTGGAGGGGATGCTCCAGGCCTTCAACGAGGCGGACCTGGACCGCCGCAGCTACGTCGTCGTGATCGGAGGCGGCGCGGTGCTCGACGCGGTCGGCTTCGCGGCGGCGATCGCCCACCGGGGGATCCGGCTCGTCCGGCTGCCGACGACCACGCTGGCCCAGGCCGACTCCGGCGTGGGGGTCAAGAACGGCGTCAACCTGTTCGGCAAGAAGAACTGGCTGGGGGCGTTCGCCGTCCCCTGGGCGGTGGTCAACGACGAGACCCTGCTCGACTCGCTCCCGGATCGCGACTACGTCTCGGGCTTCTCCGAGGCGGTGAAGGTGTCGCTGCTGAAGGACCCGGCGGCGTTCGACCGCATCTGTCGAGACGCCCGGCGAATCTCCCGGCGCGACCCGGAGGCGGCCGGGCCGGTGATCCGGGACTCGGTGCGGATGCACCTGGACCACATCACCCGGGGGGGCGACCCCTTCGAGGCGCTGGAGGCCCGGCCGCTGGACTTCGGCCACTGGTCGGCCCACAAGCTGGAGCCGCTCAGCGGCTTCTCGCTCCGGCACGGCGAGGCGGTGGCCATCGGCGTGGCGATCGACTCGGTCTATTCCTCGATCGCCCTGGGGCTGGATCCCTCGGCGGCCGACCGCGTCCTCCGCTGCCTGGCGGACCTCGGCCTGCCGCTGGACGACCCGGCGCTGGACGACACCGACCACCTGTTCCTCGGCCTGGAGGAGTTCCGCCAGCACCTCGGCGGCCGGCTCACGCTGACAATGATCCCCGGCGTCGGCCGGCCGATCGACGTGCACGAGGTCGACTACGACGCGATGCGACAGGCGATCGCCACCGTCCGCCTCCGAGCCCGATCGCTCGGCACCCCCCGAGTCCCCCGCGCCAATCCCCCCCTCCATGCCCGACGCTGCTCGAAGTCGGCCGAGCAAGGCAGGCTCGGGGAATCTCGCCCGGGAGCGTTGCTCTGGTCGCTGCGCGAGGCGACGCGGTAGGATCGTCGGTCCCCCCCCGCGCTCGCTTTGACTCGACCCGAAGCCAGGCCAACGCCTCCATCGCCATGCCCCGACGCCGCATCACCGTCGATACGACGGGCACGTTCGTTCCGCTGGACGAGTTGCAGCCTCCGCTCGACTGGCCGACCTTCTTCGGCAACGACCACCCGGTTGAGGTGGAGGTCGGGCCCGGCAAGGGGGTCTTCCTCGCGTCAGCCGGCTCGGAGCAGCCGGGGACGAACTTCGTGGGGGTCGAGCTGGCGAAGAAGTACGCGCTGCACTCCGCGGCGAGGGTGGTGAAGGCGGGCCTGCGAAACGTCCGGGTCGTGGCCGGAGACGCTCAGAAGTTCCTCGACGAGTTCGTGCCCGACCGCTCGGTCGAGGTCCTGCACGTCTACTTCCCCGATCCGTGGTGGAAGAAGCGGCACCGCAAGCGTCGGGTGGTCAACGAGCGATTCGTCTCCCGAGCGGCGCAGGTCGTCCGCCTCGGCGGGGAGCTCCGGGTGATGACCGACGTGGAGGAGTACTTCCGGGAGATCGTCGACGTGCTCGGCGAGCACCCGGCGTTCGAGGCGATCGACGAATCCCGCGTCGAGGCGGGGGACGCCTGGCAATTGCAAACGAACTTCGCCAACAAGTTCCGTCAGGAAGGGAGGCCGTTCTTCGGGGAGCGATACCGGGTGGGGCAGGGGGGATCGCCCCCGGAACCTCCGCTCCGCGAAGCGACGCTGGATGGCTCGGCCCGCTGATCCTCCCCGGGCGTCGCTCCCCGTCCCGAGCTGGCCCAGCGATCCCTCCCCGCTCCAGCTAATCTGGCCGGGTTCTCCCCCATCGGTTAGGCTGCTCGACGCTCCGGAACAACCGGGCTCGCGAGCAGGCACGGAGGCCGAAGGGGATGAAGATCCAGCACCCGATGCTGTTCTCGGCCGTCGGGACGGCCGGGGCGTGGGCGGTTCGTCGCCTGGTGGGGTCGAGCCGCTTTCATTTCCGGTACGAGGACCCGAACGTCAACCCGGAGGTCGCCCGGAGGCTGGGAACGCGCTACATCTACGCGTTCTTCCACGAGGTCATGCTTTTCCCGGCGTACTACTGGGCCTGGCCGGAGATGCAGATCCTCATCAGCGACCATCGCGACGGCGAGTACATCACCCGGGTCGTCCGCAAGCTGGGCTTCGGCGTGGTGCGAGGATCGACCACCCGAGGAGGAGCCCGGGCGCTCCGGGAGATGATCGCCCGGATCGACCGGGGCCACCTTTGCGTCACGCCGGACGGCCCGAGGGGGCCCCGGCGGCACGTGCATCAGGGGATGATCTACCTGGCCTCGAAGACCGGCTGGCCGATCGTGGGGGCCGGTATGGCCTTCCACCGCCCCTGGCGGGCGAAGAGCTGGGACCGCTTCGCCGTTCCCCGCCCGTTCCGGGCCGCCTGCTGCGTCGTCCCGCCGCCAGTGACGGTGCCGCCGGACGTGGACCGGGACGGCATCGAGCACTACCGCCTCGAAGTCGAGCGCCGGATGACCCGGGCGACCGAGGAGGCCGAGGCCTGGGTCGAACGCCTCTGACGGCGATCAGGAACCGAGCCGGGCCGGGCCGGGCGGGCGAGACAGGGCAGGGGGCCTCGGATCACGAGTTGACTCCGGGGCGGGCGGGCCGCACAATGGATGCGGCGGAAATGCCGACCCAAGCCCCATCGCACATGAACAGTTGATAAAATTGGACCTCCTCTCGCCCCGCCCTGCCCGCCCCGGCGGCGCCCGGGACATCGGCGTCCCGGCCGAGTCGCCGCCCCAACGCCCTGGCGAGCCCATGCAACCCGAGTCCCCCCTCTCCGATTCGAGCAGCCGTTGGAAGCCGGTCTACGACGACCTGCTCCGCATCGTTCTGGCCAGCGGGGCTCACGGCCAGCTCGTCGACGTTCGCGAACCGATCCGGAGGGCGGTCCGGGCCGATCGACCCCTGGTGATGCTCTGCCCTCATCCGGACGACGGCGCCATCACCGCCGCCTGCCTGCTGCATGAATTCGCCGTCGAACGTGGCCTGCCGGTGATCGAGGTGCTGGTCTTCGCCGGGGAACGGAACGTGGACGCCCCCTGGCTGAACAACCAGAAGAAGGTCACCGTCCGCGAGAAGGAGTTCCGGCTGGAGTGCGACGTGCTCGGCGCCGAGCCCGTTTGCTGGGACCTGGACGCCTACCGCAGCCCCGGCTACCGCCCGACGGCAGCCGATCTGGACAAGATCGTCGGCTGGTTCGAGCAGCGACGCCCCGGGGCCCTGATCATCCCCCCGGCGACCGACGCCCACATGGCGCACCGGATGACCCGGTGCTTCGCGGCCATCGGCCTGATCGGCGCCGGCCTGGCTGACACGCTGGTGCTCAGCGGCTGGACCCCCTGGGGCCCGCTCCCGCAGCCCAACGCCTTCTTCACCTACGACGAGCAGGCCGAGCGCACCAAGGAGTGGGCGATCAACTGCCACGCCTCCCAGGTGAAGCTGACCGACTACACCGAGTTCTGCAACCACCTCGGCCGCGCCTACGCCGCCTTGACCCGGGAATGGTCCGAGGGGCATCGCCTGGCCGGGGGCCGGACGCCCCGGGCCGACGACCACGCCGCGGGGGTGGAGCTCTTCCGGATCGAGTCGTTCGACCCGACCCGGGCCGACTTGCTGGCCAGCGACCCGATCCAGGTGGCCCTCGGCGTGCTCGGCGGCCACCTCGACCCGAGGGCCATCCGGGAGGCGATCCCGGCCTCGGCCTGAGCCCGAAATCGCTCCCGGCCGATCATCCGGAGTCGGGGCTTGGCTCGGAATCGCTCGCAGAGCAGAGGATCGAGGACGTCATCAGCGGCGACGTTGGCTCCACGCAGGAGGCAAAGACATCAGCGTCGATGCCGACGACCGCCAACGTCGCCCGAAAGAGCAGAGCCACGACCCGAAGCCGGAGCGGACGCTCGTCTCCAGGGAGATCCAGGGCCTGGCCCAGCTCCGGG
Organism: Tautonia sociabilis; assembly: GCF_003977685.1. Taxonomy (GTDB): domain Bacteria; phylum Planctomycetota; class Planctomycetia; order Isosphaerales; family Isosphaeraceae; genus Tautonia; species Tautonia sociabilis. Next base: position 88,207 of record NZ_RYZH01000029.1, read on the forward strand.
ATTTCGCCCTCCCGCAGCAATTCTCCGCTCCAGTGGCCGGGCTCGTCTCCCGGCAAGGGATAGCGGATCCTTAGGCGAGCCATCGCCGTTGCCTCGTCGAGATCGGGAACCGGCCCGGCATCCTCCACCGAATTTTATGACGAGGAGACGGCGGATACCAGGGGATCCCTGCCGGGGCTTCCTCGAAAGCGGCCCGGCACGTATGCTGGCTCAACCCGCGCCGAACCGGGCTCGATCCTCGACACCGGCCCATGCCCCCCGTTGACACGGAACCCCACGACGACGATGCCCGCACCCAAGCCCTCCCGCTCCTTCTCCATCGACGGCGCCTCGGTCCTGGTCTTCGACGACAAGATCGACGCCTGCTCGGCCGCGGCCGACCGGATCGCGGCGGTGATCCGGGACCGCGTCTCGGCCTCGGGCAAGGCCGTGCTCGGCCTGGCGACCGGGAGCACTCCGGTGCCGGTGTACGATCGACTGGTGGAGGAGCACCGCGCCGGCCGGCTGTCGTTCGCCGGCGTGTCGACCTTCAACCTGGACGAGTATTACCCCATCTCTCCGCTCGACCCGCAGAGCTACCGGTTCTACATGGACCGGCACCTGTTCTCCCGGGTCGACCTGGCCCCCAACCGCTCCCACGTGCCCGACGGCACCGTCCCGGAAGCCGCGCTGGAGGCATACGGGAGGGCGTACGACGGCTGGATCGAGGGCGAAGGGGGCCTGGACCTCCAGCTCCTGGGCCTCGGCCGGAACGGGCATATCGGCTTCAACGAGCCGACGGAGCTGGACCTCGACCGCGCCCTGGCCCTGCCCACCCGCCCGGTCAAACTGCACCCGACGACCATCGCCGACGCCGCCAAGGACTTCGGCGGCGAGGAGCACGTCCCCCGGCGGGCCCTGACCATGGGGATCGCCCCGATCCGGTCGGCCCGGGAGATCCTCGTGCTGGCCTTCGGCCCGAACAAGGCGGGAGCGGTGTCGGGATCGCTGCTCGGGGAGGTCTCGGCTCGGGTCCCCGGCTCGCTGCTCCGCCCGGCCGGCCCCCGGGTGACCTGGATGCTCGACCCCGAGGCGGCCGCCGGCCTCGACCGCCGGTAAGCCGCTCGTCGGCAGAGGCCGGGCCCTCGAGGACCAACCGGCGGCGGGTCGCCGGCTCGCGTTGACGGTCTTGAACCCGTCTGCTACCGTCGGTCGCGCCCGGGGAGGGCCGCCCCCGGGCCGGCCGGGATGCGCCTCGGCCGACCCTCGCCCCGCATCTCCCCCGCGGATCCCCTCGCCATGCACATCGTCACGGGAGCCGCCGGCTTCATCGGCAGCAATATCGTCCGCGCCCTGAACGATCGGGGCATTTCGGACATCCTCGCCGTCGACGACCTCCGCCAGGGGGACAAGTTCCGCAACCTCAAGGACTGCGACCTGGCCGACTACATGGACCTCGCCGAGTTCCGCGACCTGATCCGGTCGGGGAAGTCCATCGGCCCGGTCCAGGCGATCCTCCACCAGGGAGCGTGCGCCGACACCACCGAGTCGGACGGCCGCTTCATGATGGATAACAATTTCACCTTCTCCAAGGAGCTGCTGCGCTGGGCCGTCGACCTTGGCTCGGCCCTGGTCTACGCCTCCAGCGCCTCGGTCTACGGCGCCGGCACGGTCTGCCGGGAGGAGCGTGCCTGCGAAGACCCGCTCAACGTGTACGCCTACTCCAAGCTCCTCTTCGACCGCTACGTCGAGGCCGCCCGGCCCCGCCTGAGGACCACGGTGGTCGGCCTCCGCTACTTCAACGTCTACGGCCCTCGCGAGCAGTTCAAGGGCCGCATGGCGTCCATGGTCCACCAGCTCCACCAGCAGCTCGCCCGAGACGGCGTCGCCCGCCTGTTCGAGGGGACCGACGGCTACGGCCCCGGCGAGCAGCGCCGAGACTTCGTCTTCGTGGGGGACGTGGCCCGGGTCAACCTCTTCTTTGCCGAGGGGCCGCCGAGGGTGGGAGTGTTCAATGTCGGCACCGGCCAGAGCCGGAGCTTCAACGACATCGCCCGCATCCTGATCGAACAGCTCGGTCGAGGGAGGGTGGAATACATCCCCTTTCCCGACACGCTGCGGGGCAAGTACCAGTCGTTCACGCAGGCCGACTTGACCCGACTGCGATCCGTCGGTTACGAGGAGCCGTTCACCTCGCTGGAGGAGGGGATCGCGCGGCTGGTCGCCGCGTCGTCGCCCCCCTGCTGACGGGGCTCCTCCCCGAATCCCGGGGCGGCGAGGATCGGGCCGAGGCGGACGGAACCGCCCGGCGGGCGGGCCGGCGGTGGCAGCCGGCGGCCCAGGAGGCTCAGCGAGGAGCGACTCCCGTGAGCGACTGGTCGAGCGTGCGGGCCCTGGTCATCGGCGACGTGATGCTGGACCGCTACCTGGAGGGGGACGTCGCCCGCATCTCCCCCGAGGCTCCGGTCCCGGTCGTCCGCATGACCCGGGAGTGGTACCGGCCCGGCGGCGCCGGCAACGTGGCTGCCAGCCTCGCCGGCCTCGGCTGCCGCACCACCCTCGCCGGAGCGGCCGGCCAGGACCCCGAGGCCGACCGCCTCCGCCAGGCGCTCAACGAGGCCGGGGTCGCCGACTGCGTCCTCGTCGGCCCCCCCGGCTGCCGGACGATCTGCAAGACCCGGGTCGTCTCTCAGGGCCAGCACCAGCTCCTCCGCCTTGACCAGGACGGCGACCGCCCCGCCTTCCAAGCCGCCGGCGCCACCCTCCGAGCCCGGCTCGACTCCCTGCTCGATACTCAGGATGTGGTCGTCCTCTCCGATTACGACAAGGGCGCCCTCACCCCTGCGCTGGTCCGGGCCACCATCGCCTCCTGCCGAGACCGCGGCCTCCCCTGCATCGTCGACCCCAAGCAGGTCGACTTCCTCGTCTACGCCGGCGCCTCGCTGCTGACCCCCAACCTGCTCGAGGCCCGTCGAGCCGTCGGCCGGCCGATCGACGACGACGACTCGGTCGGCCAGGCCGCCTGCGAACTCCGAGAGCGGCTCGGCCTGGAGGCGATGCTCATCACCCGAGGGGCCGACGGCATGACCCTCGCCACCGCCGGCGGCCTGCACCACTTTCCGGCCGAGGTCCGCGAGGTCGCCGACGTCACCGGAGCCGGCGACACCGTGGCCGCCGTGCTCGCCGCCTGCCTCGGCTCCGGCTCCCGGGTCGAAGACGCCTGCCGCGCCGCCAGCGTCGCCGCCGGCATTGCCGTCGGCCACCCCGGCTGCTACGTCGTCCGCGCCTCGGAACTGGATCGGGCCCTCCGGGGCTGTTCCCCCAAGGTCCGCTCCCCCGAGGCCGCCCGCCAGTGGGCCCTCGACCAGCGCCGAGCCGGCCGCTCGATCGTCTTCACCAACGGCTGCTTCGACATCCTCCACGCCGGCCATCTCGCCTGCCTGGAACAGGCCCGTCGCCTGGGAGACAGCCTCATCGTCGGCCTCAATTCCGACGCCTCCGTCCGGGGCCTCAAGGGCCCGACCCGACCCGTCGTCGGCCAGGACCACCGCGCCGCCCTCCTCGCCGGCCTCTCCTGCGTCGACGCCGTCGTCCTCTTCGACGGGCCCACCCCCGAGGACCTGATCCGCCTGATCGAGCCCCACGTCCTCGTCAAGGGCGGCGACTACGCCCCCGACGGCATCGTCGGGGCCGACTTCGTCCGCTCCTACGGCGGCCGAGTCGCCACCATCCCCCTCGTCCCCGGCCTCAGCACCACCTCCATCCTCGCCTCTTCCCGCGACGCCGATCGCCTCCGTACCGCCGAGTCGGCCTGATCCCAGCAGCCGCTCGCCGTCCTCGTCGTACCCGCACCCTGGGCACCATGGGGTGTGACCGACGAATGATGTGGTTCGCGGCCCCTCCGGACTCGCTTACGCCGCCACCGGGTATCCCTCCCGGCTGAGCCTGCCCCAGAACTGCTCCCAGCGACCCGTCGTGTACGTCAACGCTCT
>NZ_RYZH01000002.1 GCF_003977685.1 Tautonia sociabilis
ATGCCGACGTGGTGCACGGGAGTCCTCCGGTTCGGTGGGGCAGGAGTTCGGTTCTACACCTCCAGTCTTCCACCGGCTCGGGGCCCCGGGCCCCGTCGGCTCGACCTCCCCTCTCATAGTTTCAACGAACTCGCGAAACCATTGACGAGAATCGGACTTCCGTCAATCCATCCCAGCGCACCCGCAGCGCACCAAGCAGCGCACCTCGAGGATCCGACGACCATGACCCGACTCGTCCCGCTGATGCTCTTGGCCTTCCTGGCCTTCGCCGGCCGGGCGTTTGCCGCCGGCCGACCGATGACGGTCGACGACCTCCTGGCGGTCAAGACCGTGTCCGACCCGCAGGTCTCTCCGGACGGCTCGCTCGTCGTCTACGTCGTCTCGGAGGTCGACCGGGAGGCGGGGAAGTCGAGGAGCGATCTGTGGCTCGTCCCCGTCTCCGGAGGCGAGCCGAAGCGGCTGACGACCGCCTCCGGGGCCGACTCGCACCCGAGGTGGAGCCCCGACGGGAAGACGATCGCCTTCCTCTCGGATCGGGGCGGTTCCTCCCAGGTCTGGCTCTTGCCCATCGACGGCGGCGAGGCCAGGCAATTGACGAATCTGCCGATCGACGTTGACGGCCCGATCTGGTCCCCCACTGGCGATCGGCTCGCCGTCGTCGCCCGCGTCTATCCGGGAACCACTCCGGAGGAGACGGCGAAGCGAGACAAGGAGCGGGCCGAGCGGAAGAGCCAGGTCAAGGCGTATGACCGCCTGATGGTCCGCCACTGGGCCTCCTGGGACGACGGCAAGCGCAGCCATCCGTTCATTGTCGACGCCTCGACCGGCGAGGCCCGCGATCTGGCCCCGGACCTCGATGTGAATGTCCCTCCCGCCCCCTTCGGCGGCTCGTCCGACTACACCTTCTCCGCCGACGGCCAGACCCTCGCCTTCACCGCCGAGCCGCTCAAGGACCACCCCTGGTCCACCAACACCGACATCTGGACCGTTCCCGTCGCCGGCGGCGCCCCGACGAACCTGACCGCCGCTAACCCCGCCGCCGACGCCCAGCCGTCCTTCTCCCCCGACGGCCGGTTCCTCGCCTATCTGAGCCAGTCCCGGGCCGGGTTCGAGGCGGACCAGTGGATCCTCAACCTCCTGCCCACCGACCAGATCGGTGCCGAAGGGGTCCGACCCGTGCCGCTGACCGCCGCGATCGACCGGCCGGTCTCCGCCTTCTCCTGGGATCCTGAACGGCCGTCCCTGCTGGCGGTCGTCGACAGCGGCGGCGACAGCATCATTTACGAGGTCCCCGCTCTCGCCCGGATGGCCCCCCGCCCCCTGCTCTCCGGCGACGGCTCCTACGATTCCCCCCAGCGGGCCGGAGCCGCGATCGTCTTCACCCGATCCTCGGCCGATCGCCCCGCCGAGCTCTACGTCGATCCCCCCGGCCCGGACAACATCCGGGCGCTGTCGCATCACAATGACGAGCTGATCGCCCAGCTCGACCTCAACCCCGCCGAGTCGTTCACCTTCGCCGGCGCCGACGGCGACGAGGTCCAGGGCTGGCTCGTCCGGCCCCCCGGGTTCGACGCCTCGAAGACCTACCCGGTGCTGTTCCTGATCCACGGCGGCCCGCAGGGCTCGTGGCACAACAGCTGGCACGCGCGCTGGAACCTCGCGCTGTTCGCCGCTCCCGGCTACGCCGTGGTCGCGGTCAACCCGAGGGGCTCGACCGGATTCGGCCAGACCTTCACCGACCAGATCAGCACCGACTGGAGCGGCCGGGTCTTCGAGGATCTGATGGCCGGGCTCGATCATGCCCTGGAAACCTACCCGTTCCTCGACGGCGACCGCATGGCCGCCGCCGGCGGCTCGTACGGCGGCTACATGGTCAACTGGATCGCCGGCCACTCCGACCGCTTCAAGGCGCTGATCTCGCACGCCGGCGTCTTCGACCTGCACAGCATGTACTTCACCACCGAGGAGCTCTGGTTCCCCGAATGGGAGTTCGGCGGACCTCCCTGGACCAGCCCCGAGCAGTACCAGATCCACTCCCCCAGCAATTTTGTGGAAAAATTCCGGACACCCACTTTGGTTCTCCACGGGGCCCTCGACTTCCGGGTGCCCGACTCCCAGGGGCTCGGCATGTTCACCGCCCTCCAGCGCCGGGGGGTTCCCAGCCGGTTCGTCTTCTTCCCCGACGAGGGCCACTGGATCGCCAAGCCGGCCAACCGGGTCGTCTGGTGGGACGAGGTCCATCGCTGGCTGGCCCGGTATCTGCCCTGACCAACCCGGAAGCCCCCCGAGGGTCACCCTACCGGATTGTCAAGGGGCGGGAGGACCGCTAGCATCGGGCTTCGGTCCCCGGGAATCCGGACCGGGCCCGCCGGCTTGATTTCCTCAGGTGCCGCCGCATCGGGTCAGCAAGGTCTTCACATGCACACGCCACCCCGAATCGACTCCGCGGCGGGCCCGGACGACCGTCTCGGGACCTTCGACCACTGGGCCGCCGGCCGGAAGGACCCGAGTCAGGTGGCCCAAACCTTCTCCGTCCAGAGCGACGATGCTCGCAAGGAGCGGGGCGCCGTCGGGCCGGCGGTCAACCGCCGCTACCCGCATCCTAGGTACGGGCTCCGGTTCCACTGGGCCATGCTCCGGATCGCCGGGGTCACCTCGTCGGCCTGCCCGGCGCTGGCAACGATCCGAGAGGCGGTAACTGAGGTCCCGCCGGACGACGAGCACGCCCGAGGTGACGCCCAGCGGCGGCGGCTGCGGGACGCCCGGCGATCCGAGTCGATGCGGACGGCCGCTGAAATCGTCCCCGGCTGGTTCGACGACCGGGAGGACTGCTGGCGTCCCCCCTTGCTGCTCGCCCTCGACGACCTCGGCGTCGGCCCCGCCGATCGGCCTCTCGAACAGACAACCACAGGACATGTCGATGCCTGACACGTCGCCCGACCGGCAGCCGATCTCCGCCATCGCGGCCCAACTTGGCATCCCCGAGGACCTGCTGGAGCCCTACGGCCGGGACAAGGCCAAGGTCCGGCTCGAGGCGCTGGAGGCGGCCCGATCTCGGCGATCTCCGGGCAAGCTGATCCTCGTCTCCGCCATCACCCCGACGCCGGCCGGCGAGGGGAAGACGACCACCTCGATCGGCCTGGCCCAGGGGCTCCGCCGCATTGGGGAGGAGGCCTGTCTGGCCCTCCGCCAGCCGTCGATGGGGCCGGTCTTCGGCCGCAAGGGGGGGGCGACCGGCGGCGGGGCGAGCAAGGTCGAGCCCTCGAACGTCATCAACCTCCAGTTCACCGGCGACTTCCACGCCATCACCGCCGCCCACAACCTGCTGGCCGCGGCGCTGGACAACCAGCTCCACTTCGGCCAGACGCCGCTCGACCCGCGGCGGGTCCTCTGGAAGCGGGCGCTGGACATGAACGACCGCGCCTTGAGGCGGTTGGTCATCGGCCTCGGCGGCCCCGGCCAGGGGGTGCCCCGGGAGTCGGGCTTCGACATCACCGCCGCCAGCGAGGTCATGGCCATCCTCTGCCTGTCCGAGTCGTATGATGATCTGAGGGCGCGTCTCGATCGCATCCTCATCGGCTACGACCGCGACGGCGGCCCGGTGCTCGCCTCCAGCGTCGGCGTGACCGGGGCGATGGTGGCGATCCTCAACGAGGCGCTGATGCCCAACCTCGTGCAGTCGACCGAGGGGGGGCCGGCCTTCGTCCACGGCGGGCCGTTCGCTAACATCGCCCACGGCTGCAACTCGGTCCTCGCCACCCGGATGGCCCTGGCCCATTCGGACTACGCCGTCACCGAGGCCGGCTTCGCCTTCGACCTGGGGGCCGAGAAGTTCTTCGACATCAAGTGCCGCTCCGCCGGCCTGAACCCGGCCGCGGTGGTGATCGTCGCCACGGTCCGCGCTCTGAAGATGCACGGCGGCGTCGGCCTGGACGACCTGACGACGCCGAACCCCTCGGCCGTCGAGCGCGGCCTGGAGAACCTGGCCGCCCACCTCGAAGCCGCCCGACACTTCGGCAAGCCCGTCGTCGTGGCGATCAACCGCCGCCGAGAGGACACCGACGGCGAGCTCGGCGTCGTCCACGCCTTCTGCGAGTCGTTCGGCGTCCCCTGCGCCACCGCCGACGTCTTCGGTCGGGGAGGAGCGGGGGCGACCGAGCTGGCCGAGCGAGTCGTCGCCGCGGCGGAGAAGCCGGAGACGCCCTACCGGCCCCTCTACGATCTCGACCTCTCCCCCGAGGCGAAGATCGAGGCCATCGCCCGGTCGATCTACGGTGCCGACGGCATCAGCCTCACCGCGGAGGCTCGGACCAAGCTCCGCAAGGCCGAGCGGCTCGGCTACGGCGGCCTGCCGATCTGCATGGCCAAGACCCAGGACTCGCTCTCCGACAACCCGAAGCTCCGGGGACGACCCCGAGGGTTCACCATCACGGTGCGAGACATCGAGATCGCCGCCGGGGCGGGCTTCCTGGTCGCGCTAACCGGGGATATCGTCCGGATGCCGGGGCTCCCAAAGCAGCCAGCGGCCCTTCGGATCGACGTCGACAGTGGAGGGCAGATCACCGGACTCTTCTGAGGAGAGGGTCGGCCGGCCCTCCTCAGTGGCGAGTCACCGTCATCACCCCCTCCGCCATGGCCGCCGCGATCGCCCGGTCGAGCCTCATGAGCGTCTCGCCGGTCGCCCCAGTCTCGCGGTGGACGACCCGGCCCTCGCGGTCGAGCAGCACGAGGGTCGGGTAGTACTTCACCTCGAAGGCTGAGGCGACCGGGCAGGTCCCGTCGGCCGGGGCGAGCAAGATCGGGAACCGGAGCCCCAGGCGCCTGGCGGTCCGGGAGACGGAGCGAGGCCCTCCCTGGCCGTTCCGCTCGTAGGCGATGGAAACGACCCGGAGCCGATCGGGGCCGAACTGCCCCTGGAGTTCGTCCAGGTGCGGCAGGGCGGCCAGGCAGGGATCGCACCAGGTGCCCCAGAAGCAGAGCAGCACATAGTCGGAGTTCGCCTCGCTGAGCCGGAACGGACGGCCCTGCACGTCGGGCAGCTCGAAGTCTCCCAGCCTGCCGCGCTCGGCGTCGAACTCGATCCTCGGCTCGACGGCCGGGGCCTCCTCTCGGCCGGGACGGATCAGCCGCAACAGGCCGGCTCCCCAACCCGATCCCGCGGGCTCCTGGCCCTCGTCGGCCGGAGGGGAGGCCTCCGGCCCTCGGGGATCGAGCGGCTCAGGAGGGGGGAGATCCCCCCAACGCACCACCCGATTGGAAGCTTCCGGATTCGGCTCCAGTTCGAAGCGAGGATGCTCCCCAGGGGTGCGATCGACCTCCAACGGATCGGACGACGGACCGACCCTGGCCGGAGTTCGAGCCTCCTGGGGATCCTGATCCGGGAGGGGGGCGATCCGAGGACCGTCGGCCAACCGTTCTGGAGACGGCTCGGGATCAAAGGAGCCCATCTCTTCCCCATGCCCATCGGGCACGATCGTCGGATCGGGACCGATCGGAGATCGTTCCGGCGTCGCGTCCTCGGCCGGCGACCCCTCCCGAGACGGAGGAGCCCCGGTCGGCACCCGCATCGCCCCAGGGCGATCCGCACCGATCGGCGCGAGGGGAGCGTTCGTTCGGTCGTCCCGAGGCTCGACGACTGGGGGCGTGTCGGTCATCAAGAGCGGAGGATCCGGCTGGTCGGCCTCTCGCTCCGACTCCGGCTCGAAGATCCGTACCGTGGGAGCGGCTCTCTCCTCGATTGGCCGGACGGGAGCCGGCGACGGCTGGGAGGGGGGCGAGGGGGATCGGGTTCCCGACGGCTCCTTCAGAAGGGGAGGATCGAGTGCCCCGCCAGGAGCGGGATCGAGGATCGGTTCGGGGAGCTCGATCTCGTCGGGGATCCGGGACGATTCGGCCAGCGCCCCGAATCGATCGGGAGGGGGATCGACAGGGGACCGCTCGGTCTCCGGGAACAAGTTCGGTCCCTCGGGAGCGGCCGAAGCCCGGACGACCGAGGAGGACTCCTCCCGATCGGGGTCGAGCGAGGCGCGACGGACGCCGTCGCTGGGAATCCAGCCGGCTCTGGAGTCTCGATTGGTCCCGGGGTCGGGCGGCGGCATCCTCCCGGGAATGTCCGGGCGATACGACCGGATCGGGACCCGGTCGGGTTCCTGGGGAGGAGCCTCGAAGAGTCGGACACCAGAGGCTTCAAACCGGCTACCGGAGGTCACCTCGGCGCGGTTCGGTTCCTTGACCGAGGCGACCCGAATCTCGATCTCCTCGGCCGGGGTGGAGACGGTGGAACGGCCGAGCAACAAGTCGTCACCGTCGTCCCATTCGGCGATCAGGGTATACCGCTCTCCCGGTCGGAGCCCCTTGAGCAGGAACCGGCCGGAACGATTGGTCGTCCCCTCGACCTCCCTCCCCGCCGGGGCGCCATCGACGGCGAGCCGGACTCGGGCGTTGGCGACCGGAACGCCCTGGTCGTCAACGACCTGGCCGATGACGCGGTCGGAGGAGGGACCTTCGGCCGGGGGGTCCACGCGGCTGGAGATGGTCGAGGGAGTTCCCTCTCGGGTCGCCGGTCGATCCGGACGGGCGCCGACCCCGGCGATCGTGCGGATCTCGGGGGCCCGGCCCAGGGCCAGCCCACCCCTCGGCAGGTTCCGGCAGCCGGCCTGGCCGAGCACGAGCATTGCGGCCACGATGATCGAGCCGACCGTGCGGATCTGCAACGACGAGCCTCCGCCCCTCCCCGAACCGGCGACGAACCCGATCACGATGCCCCGAGTTCGGGAGCTTCGGCCCGAGTCGAGGCTTCGGTTCGTCCTCCTCGTCAGATCATCGGCCGGATCCGGAAGGGACTTGAGGGGATTCTCCTGGTTCTACCAGAAATCCTGCCCTCGGGGCGGACGGAATGGGGGGGATCGACCGTACCGGGCGCCGACGCGCGCGGGCTTCGGGAGCGGCCCTGGCCGGACCAGGACGCTCGGAACCCTCGATCAGCTGGACCGGCCGCTCCGACGCCTGGCCTCTCGGAGGATCGAACGGATCGCCGGGGAGTCGGAGGCCTGGGGGACCTGCTCAAGGTAGGCGGAGAGCTGGGCGACCGCCTCTTCGGGGCGCTCGACGGCGAGCGAGGCGATGCCGAGATCGCGACGATGCTCGGGCTCGCCGGGCCGGAGCGCGACGAGCCGTCGGAGGACCGGCCAGGCAGCGGCGAGCTCACCGCGATCGAGGTAGACCGCCTTGAGGTTGCGAAGCATCCGGGCCACGATGTCCGACGTGGCGCAGGGTTCGAACAGGGCGTCGTCCAGCTCGATTCGGCCGCCGGATCGGGAGGAGATCAGGCGTCGGCAGCCATCCCGATCGAGCAGGGCCCCACCGTGGAAGGCGTCGATGAAGACGGGGGGCCCGTCGTCTCGGTCGGCCCGGAGGACGAAGTGGGCTGGGAGGTTCACGCCGTGAAGCGTGACGCCCACTCCCAGGGCGACCGCCCGATACAGCACCGCGAGGCTGATGGGGATGCCGGTGCGTCTCCTGAGGACTTCGTTGAGGTAGCTATTCCTCGGGTCGTCGTAGTCATCCTCATTCCCCGAGAACCGCTCCTCCACGTAGAGAACCCAGTTGATCTGCCGCAAGGCGTCCTCGGTGCCCGATTGGGAGGGGAGTCGGGGGCCAATCCTCCGGGAGAGGGAGGCGATGCGATCCAGGCAGGAGGCGGGATCGAGGTCCGGGTCGGCGTCTCTGGCGAGTTCCAGGGCGATCCGGGTGAGGTCGGCGTCCTCGTCCCCAAGGAGGAGTCGATTGAACTCGGGGCTGTCGGGGATCGGGGGGCGCACGGGGAAGGGCCTCACGCGTCGGAGATCGTCGGGCCAGCCGAGGCGCGATAGAAGCAGGCGGTGGCCAGGAACGAGGAGGCGGCGGCCTCGCTGTCGAAGGCTCGGATCGGGAGGACGGGGCCGGGACGGGTGACATACCGGCCAGTGGATGTGTCAAAGGAGACGAGGTCGAAGCGGATGAGATGGCGATCTGAGGAAATGGCGGCGATGCTCGGCCAGGAGCGCCGGATCTCGGTGGTCCCCGACTCCCGGATGATCAGCTCCGAGGGGGTCAGCTCGAACGTGGTTTCGAAGGGAGACTCCGTCGGTCTCCGGCCTCGCCAGCGCTGCGAGATCGCTCCCGCGCCGACGATCAGGGCAAAGCCAGCGAGGGCGATGCCCGTCGGGAGCAGGGCCTCGGAAGGCCAGCGCCCCTCGGGGGACCGAGCGAGCACCGCGAGCACGACCGCGGCGAGGGTCGTGAACGTCACCGGCTGCAGGACCCACCCCCGAGCCGAGGGCGCAAGAGCCCGCCTCAGGTCCTGGTCCGAATAGCGGAAGGTGACGGAGCAGATCGGGGGGTCGCGTTCGGTGACGCGATCGACCGGCAGACCGGGAGCGGGCACCGGGGGCGTGAACCGGTTCTCTTTGGGGTCGCTCATCGGGGCGGCGGGGCCTCCATCGGGCCGAGCCGGATCAGTCGTAATAGGGTTGGGGATCGAAATCCGAGGCGGTCTCGCCGCGGGGAGAGGGCGCGGCGGTGGGAGGCTCGAACTTGGGGACCGCGGGATCGGGGGAGAGGTCGTTGGTCACGGCCGGGGCGGCGTTGGCGGGGGTGTAGGGGCGGGTCGCGGAGTTGGCGGTGCTGGTGACCTGCCGGTTGATCGAACGGAGCTCATCCTCGACACCGCTGATGCTGCGGCGGAACTCGGCGATCCCCTTGCCGAGCGAACGCCCGACCTCGGGAAGTCGTTTGCCGAAGAGCAGGACGCCGAGGATGCCGATGATCACCATCTCCTGCGGGCCGATGCCGGGCAGCAGGGCGTAGAGCATCGATGGAAACTCCCGGAGCGAGGCGGAGAAGTCGTCAGAAGCGGGGCCGGGGGCGGCGAGAGGGGGCGGGGCGGCCGATGCTCGGGCACCCCGCCCTCGGGAGGACGGCGGGATGGGAGGCGGTCGAGCCGGCGATCAGACGTCGGCGCCGGTCTCGGCCTTCTTGGCGTTCGCGTCGGGCTTGCCGGCCTCATCCAGCTCCTCCTCGATGGAGTTCATCCCCTTCTTGAACTCGACGACGCTCTTCCCCAGCGAGCGCATGACGCTGGGCAGACGGTTGCCGAAGATCAGCAGGGAGACCATGCCGATGACGGCCAGCTCCCAGGGGCCGAACGAGGGGAGCAGGGCGAAGGTGATCAGGTCCTGGAACATCTCGGGGGCCTCCGGGTCGGGGAACGTCGGGGGATCGATTGGGGGACGCGGACGGTGGATCAGGGTTTGGGGTCGATCGGTCGAGTCAGCGGGCCGTTCCCCTGGGCTCGTCGATCGATACGGCCTGCGAGGAGATCGTCGCCCGAGTGGCCAACCAGGCGGCGATCGCCAGCAGCAGCACGACGATCAGAGCGACCTTCGTCCTCCGGTCGAGCCAGGGCTTCGGAGGCTCGGCCGGCGGGCCGGGCCGGGTCGGACGCCGGGCCGGCAGAGCGGAGAGCACGGCCGCCCAGGACCTCGGCAGCAGGAGGCGGATGAGCGGGTTGCTCAGCGCGGGGGTGCGGCCGGCGATCCAGAACACGACGCCCAGGGTGATCGCGAGCTTCCACAACACGGCGAAACCTCGGCGGGACCTCCGGGATCGGCCGAGACACACAGGTACGATCGCTTGCGCGGACTGACCGCGAGCGAGGACCGGTCATCGGTTCGAGGTTGTACCCGCGGAGAGGCGTCGCTCGGGGGCGGGTCGCACCGGATTCGAAGGTGGTCGTCCGAGGCACGAGTGGGGAAACGAACCTCGATGCGGAAGGCCCGACAGATCGGAGCCGACCGAGGCCAGAGCGTCTCGACAGGGACGACGCGAGGCGGGTTCAATCTCATTCTATCCTACCGGCCCCTCCGGACGTGTCAAACGGTTTCCCGGGCTGGTCAAGACCTCGGGGCCCGGGACGGCGGAAGGGGCCGCCGCCGGGGCCTCTCGGAGAGGCTCCGGCGGCGGGAAGGACCGGCCGGGATCACGGAGCGGACTTCGGCTCGGGGACCCGGGTGACGGCCCCCTCGGAGGCGGACGAGACCAGGGCCGCGTACTTGGCCATCACGCCCGTCTGATATCGGGGCCTGGGGGCGGTCCAGCCGGAGAGCCGGGCGGCCAGGTCGTCTTGGGAGAGCGCGACGTCAAGCCGGCGGTTGGGGATGTCGAGGGTGATGACGTCGCCGTCTCGGAGGGCGGCGATCGGCCCTCCCCGGGCGGCCTCGGGGGCGACGTGCCCGACCATCAGGCCCCGGGTGGCACCACTGAAGCGGCCGTCGGTCATCAGGGCGACCGTCTCTCCCAGACCGGCGCCGACGATCGCGGCGGTGACGCCGAGCATCTCCCTCATGCCAGGGCCGCCGGCCGGCCCTTCGTAGCGGATGACGACCACATCATTCGGCTGGATCTGGTTCGAGAGAACGGCGGCCATCGCCTGCTCCTCGGACTCGAAGACCCGGGCCGGTCCCTGGTGGTACTGCCGCTCCGAGCCGGCGACCTTGATCACGCAGCCCTCGGGGGCGAGGTTCCCCTTGAGGATCACCAGGCCTCCGGTCGGCTTGAGCGGATTGTCCAGCGGGCGGACGACCTCCTGCCCCGGCTCCTCGACCGCCACGGCCGATTCCTCGGCGAGCGATCGGCCGGTGGGAGTGAGCTGGCCGCCATCGAGCTTGCCGGCGTCGAGCAGGCGCTTCGCGACCAGGGGGACGCCGCCGGCTCGGTCGAGGTCGGCGGCGACGAACCGGCCGCCGGGCTTCAGGTCGGCGAGGGTGGGAGTGCGAGCGCTGACGGTATCGAAGTCGTCGATCGTCAGCGGGACGCCGATCTCCCGGGCGATCGCCAGCAGATGGAGCACGGCGTTGGTCGAGCCTCCGGTGGCGGCAACACCGGCGATGGCGTTCTCGAAGGCGAGCCGGGTGAGGATCGACTTCGGCATGAGCCCCTTGCGCAGCTGATCGACGACGAGCTTGCCGGCCTTGTAGGCGACCTCCTTCTTGCGGGGGTCCATCGCCGGGGGGCTGGCGGTGCCGATGGGGGAGAGGCCGAGGAACTCGAAGGCCAGGGCCATCGTGTTCGCCGTGAATTGACCGCCGCAGGCGCCAGCGCCGGGGCAGGCGACGCCCTCCAGCTCGTGCAGCTCCTCGTCAGTCATCCGGCCCCGGGAGTGAGCCCCGATGGCCTCGAAGACGTCCTGAACGGTAACGTCCTTCCCCTTGTAGTGGCCGGGGGCGATCGAGCCGCCGTAGAGGACGAAGCCGGGCACGTCAAGCCGGAGCAGGCCCAGGGCGCAGCCAGGCATGGTCTTGTCGCAGGCGGCTAGGCAGATCACGGCGTCGAAATAATGCCCGCGGCCCATCAGCTCGATCGAGTCGGCGATCACCTCCCGGCTGATGAGGCTGGTCTTCATGCCTTCGGTGCCCATGGTGATGCCGTCGCTGATCGCGATGGTGTTGAACTCCATGGGGGTGCCGCCGGCCTCCCGGATGCCCCGCTTCACGTCCACCGCCAGGTCTCGGAGGTGGAAGTTGCAGTTCATCGTCTCGGTCCAGGTGTTGGCGACGCCGATGATCGGCTTCCTGAGGTCCTCCTCGGTGTAGCCGATCGACTTGAGGTAGGATCGGGCCGCGGCTCGGGAGGGACCGTCGAGGAGCAGACGGGAGCGGTGGCGGGGGTCGAATTCCATCGTGGGAGGGCCTCGCGGAGGGGGGATGGGGCGCGGAGACGTGCGGTGGGTTGTGCCGGGTCTCGCGAAAGCCGATATTGTGGCGAAACCCCGGCCTCGATGCCAGCGGAACGCCCCCCGTCCGGGGCCTCGCGTCGCGGGCCGGACCGACCGAGGCGGATCGACCATGAGCGCGCTGGCTCCCGAACCGAGGTATCGGATTGACGAGGTGTCTCCGATCCCCAGCCCTTCGCTGATCGTCTTCGTCGACCTCGTGCGGGAGAACCTTGCCCGGATGATCGAGCTCGTCGGTGATCCGGCTCGGCTCCGACCGCACGTCAAGACGCACAAGATGCCGGCGATCGTCCGGATGGCGGTCGAGCTGGGGATCACCAAGCACAAGGCCGCCACCATCGCCGAGGCCGAGATGGCCGCTCAGGCCGGGGCGCCCGACGTCCTGCTCGCGTACCCGCTGGTCGGACCGAACCCGGCTCGCATGGCGAGGCTGATGACGGCGTTCCCGAGGACGACCTTCCGGGCCGTCGTGGACGACCCTGGGGCGGCGAAGGCGCTGTCGGAGGCGGTCGTCGGGCTCGATCGCCCGTTGCCGACCCTGCTCGACCTGAACGTCGGCATGGACCGCACGGGGATCCTCCCGGGCCCGGCGGCAGAGGAGCTGTATGCCGAGGTCGCCCGCCTCCCCGGGCTGGAGCCCGACGGCCTGCACGCCTACGACGGACACACGAAGGCCCGCGACCTGACCGAGCGTCGGGCGTCGGTCGGGAACATCGTCGAGCGGGTGCTGGACCTCCGGGGACGGATCGAGGCGAGAGGCTTGCCCGTCCCGAGGATCGTGATGGGAGGGACTCCCCCGTTCCCGATCTACGCCTCGCTTGACCTGCCCGGCCTGGAATGCTCGCCGGGGACGGTCGTGCTCCAGGACACCGGCTACGGGACGATGTACCCCGATCTCGGCTTCACGCCGGCCGCCCTGCTGCTCGGCCGGGTGATCAGCCGGCCGAAGGAGGGGCTGCTCTGCCTGGACATCGGCTCGAAGGCGGTGGCGGCCGACCCGGCGGGCGATCGGGTGACGGTTCTGGGCATTCCCGGCGCGAAGCTCGGCTCGCAGAACGAGGAGCATCTCGTCGTCGAGACGAGCGCCGCGTCCGACTTCCCGCCAGGAACTCCCGTGCTGGCGATCCCCACCCACATCTGCCCGACCTGCGCCCTGCACAAGGAGGCGATCGTCGTCCAAGACGGCCGAGTCATCGACCGCTGGCCGGTCGTGGCTCGGGATCGGGAGCTCACCGTCTGATCGAGCGATTGTTTCGCCCTTCCAGACCGCCCGGCGAAGAGGACTCGCTAGGCTGACTCGACGGCTCGGGCTCGATCGGCGTCGTCGCCGGCTCGCATCGCGGCCACCAACGCGCGGAACTCGTCGTCCGAAGCCGATCGCACGAAACGATCAGACCGGGGGCCGGCCGCGATCGGCAGGATCTCCGGGGTCGTTTCGCAACCCCGGGCAAGGACGAGGCCGAAGAGGTTCCGGTCGACTTCCGAACGAAGCCGTCAGGTCGAGGTGTCGGCGCCTTCCTCGCGGAGGAGCCGGCGTTCGATCGCGGATCCTCCCGGCCGGTTGTGCCAGGGAACCCGATCAGATGAGGTTCCGCACGGCCTGATCGAGGGCCCGAGCGAGTTCCTCGGGCCGCTGCGAGCCGATCAGCACGGTGGAACCATCGTGGAGCGTGATGCGGACGGCGCGGTCCCCCCGGGCGGAGAAGACGCGCTCGCCGTTGCGGCAGCGGTGAATGCCCCAGCCGCCGCAGTCGGCCAGGGGGCGGTAGCGGACGGGTTCGACCGATCGGATCTCGCAGAGGGGGACGACGTGGCGGTAGGTCGGCAGCAGGCCGAACCAGATGCGGAGGTCGGTGGGAAGGACCTCGGTGGTCATTCTCAGCAGGCCGACGACGAGCATCGGCGGCAGGCTCAGACAGAGCGCGGCGGCCAGCGGGAGTTCTCGCCAGCCGGGCCAGCCAAGGAAGGGGGTGGCCGGATCGACGTGCCAGGCGACGACACCGACCGCCAGGGCGGCGATCGCCGCCAGGCCGGCGTAGATCCAGCCGCTAAACCACTGGTCTTCCCGGTAGATGGCGACCGGGGGCCGGTTGATCATGACGATCGACACGGTCAGGCCTCCACCGATTCGGACTCGGCCCCGGGGGGAGGGGCGAGGTGGCTCGCCAGCGTCCGCTCCAGGGCCTGCAAGGCGATTCCGACAACGCGGTCGGCGGGCATCTCCCAGAGCATCGGGTTGAGCACCTCGAGCGACACCGGCCCTCGGTAGCCGATCCGGGCGAAGTGGTCGAGGATCGGTCCGAGCGGCAGGTCTCCCTCGCCGGGCAGGATGCGGTCGGAGTCGCTGGCCAGTTCTCGGGGAACGCCGCTGAGGTCGCAGACCTGAACCAGGGTCAGGTTCTCGGGGGAGAGGTAGGCGAGGTCCTCGAACTTGCTCGGGCCGGTGTAATAGTGGAAGGCGTCGAAGCAGACGCCGACGCCCGGGGCACCGCTCTGGGCGACCAGAGCGATGGTTGTATCGAGGCTGGCACAGAAGCGTGCGGTCTTCTGGAACTCGATCGCCAGGCGGACTCCCTTCGGGCCGGCCAGCTCGGCGGCCTCGATGAGCGAGGCGGCGGCGCGGTGCAGGTCGTCGGACTCGGGGGAGGAGACAAAGTCGGGAGCCACGACGAGGGTCGGCACGCCAAGCTCGGCCAGGAGGTCGAGCCGGCGGCGGAAGTGATCCCAGTGCGCTTGCCGCTCCTGCCCTCGGGACAGCAGCAGGCCTCCCTGGAAGGACGCGGCGACGGGGAGAATCCCCTCGCCATCGAGCAGAGCGCGGGCTTCGCCGACCGGCCGACCGCGGAGGAACTCCTCGAGCTTGGTGAGCCAGAGCTCGACCGCCCGCCAGCCGGCCCGCCCGAGGGCCGGAATCTCGGCCTCGAACGGCGTGCCGAGGGTGGTCGCCTGATTGAAACAGGGCTGCATGTCTCTCCGTCCTGCCTGAGGCGGGCCGGTGCCTTGGGGGCGAGGGACGATCCGATCGTGGTCATCACGGGGGCGATCGCCGCTGGGGATCGGGGCCGGACGACTCCCCCCGGGGGCGAGGTCATGAGCCAATGCCGGCCAAGTCAGCCGAGCCGTCCAGTAGGTCGCCGATCAGCCCGACCAGGCCCGAGGCCGGGACGCGTTTCTGGACAAGCGAGTCGCGGTCGCGGAGCGTGACCGTGCCGTCTTCCAGGGTCTGGCCGTCCACGGTGATGCAGTAGGGCGTGCCGGCCTCGTCCTGACGACGGTAGCGGCGGCCGATGGCCCCCTTCTCGTCGTAGAAAACGTTGTGCCGGCGCTTGAGGTCGCGGTAGATGGCCTCGGCCCGCTCGGGCATCCCCTCCTTCTTGACCAGAGGGAAGACGGCGGCCTTGATCGGCGCGAGCCTCGGGTGGAGCTTGAGCACGGTGCGCGCCTCTCCTCCGATCTCGTCCTCGGTGTACGCCTCGCAGAGGAAGGCGAGCGTGCCGCGGTCGGCACCGGCCGAGGGCTCGATGACGTGGGGCAGGAAGCGCTGCTTGGTGTCCTCGTCGAAGTAGGTGAGATCCTTGCCGCTGAACTTCTGGTGCTGGCCAAGGTCGTAGTCGCCGCGATGGGCGATTCCCTCCAGCTCGCTGATGCCGAAGGGGAACTCGTACTCGATGTCGGCCGTGGCCTGGGAGTAGAAGGCGAGCTCGTCCGGGTCGTGGTCTCGGAGGCGAAGCCGGTCGCTGCGGAGGCCGTGGCGGACGTACCAGTCAAACCGCTCCTTGCGCCAGTACGCGTACCACTGCTGCGAGTCCTCGGGGCGGCAGAAGAACTCGATCTCCATCTGCTCGAATTCTCGGGAGCGGAAGGTGAAGTTCCGAGGCGTGATCTCGTTGCGGAAGCTCTTGCCGATCTGGGCGATCCCGAAGGGGAGCTTGACCCGGCTGGTGTCGAGGACGTTCTTGAAGTTGGCGAAAATGCCCTGCGCCGTCTCGGGGCGGAGGTAGGCGACGCTGGAGGCGTCTTCGAGGGCGCCGACGTTCGTCTTGAACATCAGGTTGAACTGACGGGGTTCGGTCAGGGTGCCGGGCTCGTCGGCGGAGGGGCCGAGCACCCGGGAGCGCTCCTCGGGGGACAGGTGCAGGTAAAGGGCGGTCGTCGCGGCCGGAGGATCGCCGAGGCTCGCCGGCTTCGTCTTCAGCAGCTTGGCGGCCTTTGGCCGGGCCAGCTCCCAGGCGTCAAGCGGGGAGGCGCCCACGGCCGAGACGCGGTGCTCGACCCAGCTGGGGAACTCCAGGCCGGTCGCCCCCTGCCGAAGGTGCTCGGCGTCCGGTCCGGGCATCTCCCGGGCGAGGCCGAAGACATAGAGCTGGTCGGCCCGGTAGCGCTCCTTGGTCTGCTTGCAGTCGACCATCGGGTCGACAAAGCCGCCGACGTGGCCGGAGGCCTCCCAGACCCGGGGGTTCATGATGATCGAGCAATCAAGCCCGACCATGTCGTCTCGCCCGGTGACATTGTCGCGCCACCAGGCGTCCTTGATGTTCCGCTTCAGCTCGACGCCCAGCGGTCCGTAGTCCCAGAAGCCGTTGATGCCCCCGTAGATCTCGCTCGACGGGAAGATGAACCCCCGGCGCTTGCAGAGGGAAACCAGCTTCTCCATATCCATCGGTTCGCGTCTCCTCGGGGCAGACCTTGGCCTGGCCCGCCCCGGTGCGGGGTGGGGTCGTCTGGTCGTCGTCGAAGGCCAGAACGGGACATCCGCTCGCCCGTTGAGGCTCGCGCCTCCGAGTTCGGGCCGGCTCGATCGTCCGATCGAGGATTCTACCCGATCCCCGGTCCTCCCGGCGCCCCCGAGGCGACGATTCGCACGGGATCGCGGTGCAATTCGGGCACGAGGTCGAAGCGATCGATCCGGGAGGCGGCCTCGAGGTCCGCCCGGAGGCCCAGCTCGGTCACACGACGCCCCCCCCTGCCCCGTGCAAGGATCGCCGCAAGGGACTCCGGGGTTTCCGGATCCGGTGCGACCGATTCCCAGGCGCCCGAGGCAATCCGGGCGGCGTCGTTCCCGAACGACCCGCCGTGATCCCGGACCAGCTGGGACGTAATCCAACCGGCCAGCAGCGAATCCTCGAAGCTGATGAGGCCATCGGTCCCCGAGCAGACCAGGTGGATGGGGGTTACGGACCCCTCAAGGTGGCGGAGGACCGCCCGGCGGTTGATGAAGGCGCCGATGAGCACTCGGTCGGCCTCGGCGGCGGCGAGGATCGCTCGGGTGCCGTTGGTGGTCGTCATCACGACCGTCTTCCCCCGGCAGGCCTCCGGGGAGAACGACTCGGGGGAGTTCCCGAGGTCGAACCCCTCGATCGGGATCCCGAGCCGCTCGCCGGCCAGAAGGGTCGAGCCGGGAGGCCGGCCCGCCGCGATCGATCGGGCCTCGTCAATCTCCAGGCAGGGGACGATCGCCTCGCTTCCCGAGGCCAGGGCGTGAACCATCACGGTGGTCGCCCGGAGAACGTCGACCACCACAGCGACTCCCCCGGCCAGGGCTCCGGGGGGGATGAGGGCGGGGAGCAGGTGGACGGAGACGGGACGGTCGGTCGTCATGGGGGCGAATCGCCTCGATCGGCCGGAGGAGGATGGTTCGACTTCACGAGTCCTCGGGCAGATCGTATCGTGCGGGCTCGGATCGCCCCCCCAGGTCGAGAGGTGCTCGGATGCCGCAACCCAAGGGACGCTCGCTGCCGCTGTCCGGCCCGAGACGGTTCATCCTGGACATGATGCACTTCGCCCGACAAGTCCCATCGGTGCCGGTGGGCCGGGCGATGCGGCTCGGCCCGCTGGCCGAGGCAAGGGCGGGTCACCCGATTCGCCCCTCCTGGTCGGTCCTGTTCCTCAAGGCGTTCGGGATGGTCTGCGAGGCCCACCCCGAGCTGAAGCGGGCCCTCCTGACGGTCCCGGTCCCGCGGCTGTACGAGCACCCCTATTCCATCGCCGCACTGGCGATGGAACGCGAGCACGAGGGAGAGCCTTGCGTCGTCGTCGGCCTGTTCCGGGCGCCGGAACGGCAGTCGATCGCCGAGTTGCAGAAGGCCCTGGACGAGTACCGGAGCCTGCCCCTGGATCGCGTCGGCTTCTTCCGGCAGATGCTCCGGATCAGCGGGTATCCGGCTCCGGTGCGGCGGTTTCTCTGGTGGAGCACCCTGCACGTCTCCGGCCCGAAGCGGGCGAAGCGGCTCGGGACCTTCGGCCTCTCCAGCTACGGCGCCCTGGGGGCCGAGTCGTACCACCCGATCAGCCCCCTGACAACGACCCTGACCTACGGGCCGATCGACGCCGAAGGCCGGGTGACGGTGAAGCTCATCTACGACCACCGGGTTCTGGACGGCGCCCAGGTCGCCCGTCGGCTGAAAGACTTGGAGGCGGCCCTGCTCGGTCCGGTCCTGGAGGAGCTTCGGCGGTCGTCCGGGGCCGTTCCCGACATTCGAGAAGAGGCGGCGTGACCTTGAGCCGTGGCTGGCTGGACAAGGCTCGCCGCCGCCCCTCGGCGGGAGATCGGCGACGGCCTCAAGATGCCGGTCGGACTCACTCGTCGACTCGGAGCTTGCTCATGATCTGCTTGAGCTGCTCCTCCTTCGAATTGATGAACAGGACGTGATCCAGCACGACCTGACGATCCGTCGCGCTGAAGTACAGCACGAGCCGACCCGAGCCGAGCCCGAGGAGGAACTCCAGGACATCGGGGATCTCCTTGGTGAACTTCAACTGGAGGGTCGGGAAGCGTTCCAGGTCGCTCAGCGGGCCGTGGTGGTGCAGGACCTCGTTGGAGCGAACCTCCCAATAATCGAGGTAGCGCGTCATCCAGATCACCGCGAACATGACCGCGAGGATCGCCGAAATGGCGAAGTAGAAGCCGGCGTTGGCGGTGAAGTAGAGGTGCCGGGAGAGGTAGGTCAGCGGAGAGAGGAAATCGACTCCCTGGGAAGCGAGATAGAGCATCAGGAAGACGATCATCAGGATGAAGAAGATCACCGCGATCAGGGTGAACCGAGGGAAGTCAAGTGACATCACCATCATGTTCACACCGAAGACGATGAGGAAGATCACCCCGAAGATATTCTGCCAACTGGAGAAGCGTCGGACCTTCGGGGGAGTCAGCTCGGCCTGGGCCTGGGCCTCGGCGCCGTCGGCCTCGACAACCTGGGCCTCCTCGGCGACCGGGGGGCTCGTCTCGGGCTGGGCATCGCCGACGATGAGCATCCCGATGCCGCAGATCAGGGCGAAGACCATCGTCGGCCAGATGAAGATGATCTTCGGATAGGAGAAGATCTTCACCGACTCCAGATCGGGCTTCGGTGTCGGCGTTTCCTGGGCTTTGGGGTCCGCGGCCATCGCGAGCGACTCCTGGGACAGGGTAAGCGGTTCCGGGGCCGGCGCGATCCGTTCCGAGATCGGCGGCGCCGCGTCGGGAGCATGGTAACGGCGGCCCGGCTTCCGGAATAGCCCCCGCCGTCCCTGGGCGATTCGCCCTTCACCCGGAGAAATTGGGGAACCTGGCCGAAGGGATCTCCCCGGCCGTGTCGAGGTCGAGTAACCTGGAGTCCCCGGGGGAGCGGGCGCACGGCTGGTGCCGGCCCTGGTCTTCAAAACCAGTCGGGCGGCCTGGAGACAGGTCGCCGGTGGGTTCGATTCCCATACGCTCCCGTCCAGTCGACCGGCATCGTGCCTGCCGATGGCGACCGGCTCCGGCCGGCGTCCCGATCGGGGTTCGGCCGTTCCCCCGGAACCGGATGAGTCGCTCGGGACGGGAGGCTGATCCGACAACGCCTCGGGGCTCCCGGAACCGACTCCCGAACCTGATCATCGAATTCGCTCTTGGACCTCAACCGACACCCCATTCCGACGGTCATTCGCTATACTGCGAGTGGGGCCGCGTCGACGTGAGGCGGTCGATCTCGGGGCGTCGAATGCAAGAGGTCGGCAGATGGACGGGAACCCGAACGAGTCCCAGCGTTCTGTCCATTCCTCGTCTGGAAGCCCCGCCACGCCTCCTTCGAGGAACACCGACCCCGGCCGCCCCCGACCATCACGTTTCTGGACCCTCGACCAACTCCACCTTCAGGGCTGGATCGGCTATCTCATCGCGCTGCTGGTGCTGCTGACGATGCTGATCATCGCGGGGCGAGCCGTCACGTCCTGGATGCTTCAATACTCCGAGGCATCCTCATCCGATTCGGCCGAACCTTGACGCGAGTGGCCTGCTCGCTGATGGCCTCAATCTGATCATCGATCCCGACCTGAGCCCGCTCGAGCCATTCCTCCCGGGCGCCTCAATCCGGGTGAGGCCACGCGACCGCTCGAGGCGGAAATGACGAATCAGCGGCCTTTCTGGTTGGTTCACGCGACTCGACTCCCTGATGATCTGGAAAGAGACGGCCGGAGCGGGTAAGATCAAGGACGTGACGCGAGTTCGGAATGTGCCCCCCCTGCTGAGGGGGCATTCTTTGGCGCATCGCGTCGACGTTCGACTGGAGAGGTGACCGAGAGGCCGAAGGTGCGGCACTGGAAATGCCGTGTACGGGTCAAACCGTACCGAGGGTTCGAATCCCTCCCTCTCCGCTTGATATGATCCCCAAAGGGCTTGCGTCCAAAGGTCGCGAGCCCTTCCTTTTTTCCCTGCTAACCGCCCGTACCGACCAGCCGCCCTGTGGTTAACAGAATCAGTTAACAGCCCCTTGCCCGGAAAGCGCCCCGGCCGTACCATCACGGACACGGCATCCGCGGTTAACAGGGGTCTCGCCGATGGCCCGCAAGTACGACATGACGTGGCAGGCGTCCACGCGTCGGTGGTTCAAGAAGCACAAGGGCAAGATGTACACCGTATCCTGCCGGCAGCTCGGCTGCCCGGATACGAAGGAAGGCAGCGGCAACGCAGCCAACGCCTGGTGGGGCGCCAAGCTCAAGGAGGTCGAGGCGGCACCGCCCTCCGAGGCCGACCGCCGGGCCAACGCCCTCAAGGTCTGGTCGATGGTGCAGGACTGGGGGCAGCTCGCGGAGGAGGACCGCGAGCGCCTGGTCGATTCGATGGTCGGCGAGGGGCAGTACCGGAAGATCAAGGCCCAGGCCGAGGCCATGGTCGAGACCGCCGCGAAGCCGACGCCCGTCGACCGGACGGTCTCCGCCCAGGTGGAGGCGTGGAAGGGCCTGCTCCGCTCCGCGTGCCAGTCGCGACAGCTCTCCGAGGGGCGGTACGACGCCTATTGCCGCAGGATCAAGCCCTTCATGGACTGGATCGGGCCGGGCGCCGCGGTCGACGTCATCGACGAGGCCCGCCTGGAAGGCTATTACTCCCACCTCTCGCGGCAGGTGGCCGAAGGCCGCTACTCCCGGTCCTCCGCCCACGAGCTGCTCATGACCGCCAAGCAGTTCATCAGCCGACTTGCCACGCTCAGGCTGATCCCCCTCCCGGGGAACATCCGCGACCGCCGCTTCCGCTTCAACCACTCGGTCGCCGCCGAGATCGAGACCTACAGCGTCGAGGAAGTGCGAGCATTCCTGGGAGCTTGCGACGGCCCCGGCGAGCGGACGAGGCTCTTCCTCCTGCTGTGCCTCAACTGCGGCATGTATCAGAACGACATCGCCGAGCTGCGGCAGGACGAGGTGGACTGGACGCGCGGGACAATCAAGCGGGCCAGGAGCAAGACGCGGGAGCGGGGCGGCCCCGTGGTCACCTACAAGCTCTGGCCCGAGACGTTCGCCCTGCTGAAGAAGCATCGCTCCGGGGGCGACCCGGTCCTGACCACCGGCGCGGGCAACCCGCTCGTCAAGGAATGGCTCGACGGTGGGAAGTACCGGAAGTACGACGCCGTCCGCTCCGCCTGGATGCGGCTGGCGGAGAAGATGGGGATGAAGAAGAACCGACTGGGCCTGAAGCACCTGCGGAAGACGTCGGCCTCGCTGCTGGGCGAGCACCCGCAGTACAAGTATTACGCCACCCACTTCCTGGCCGACTCGCCGAGGCACATGACCGAGAAGCACTACGTGAAGCCCAGCGAGGCGGAGTTCATCGAGGCGCTTGAGTGGCTCAGGGGGCGATTGCTGGGGACGGAGCCCGACGGGACGTGAAGGGCCCGGGGCGGATGGAGGTCTCCTCGCCGGGTCGCGGCCGCGCGGAACGTATCGAGCCGCTCGCGCAGCCTCTCCTCGACCAGGAGGCAGAGGACCAGCCTGGCGACGTCCTCGGCGCCGAGGTCCATGAAGGCGTCGAGTTCATCCGGCTGGTCCTGCAACATGGTCGCCGCCCTGCTCGCCCTCGGTCCTCTGCGACCTCAGCCCGCGCGATCCCGCCGGCACGTCTCCGGACGCCGCAACCGAGGTTCTGCGTCCGCGCTCACCGGTCTCGCCCTTCCTCCGGCCCCTTCGGCCTCGCGGCCGACCGGGCGGTGGTTCTTTCGAGGATGCTTCCGGATGGAGTCGTCTCGCGCCACTGGCGCACTAAGTCGTCGACGATCCGGTCGAGTTCCTCGGGGCCGACCGGCGTCTGGGGGGGAGGTGCGGGGCCGAGCGCCTCCGCCCGCAGGCGATAGGACTCTGCCATCCTGGCCGGGTATGTCGCGGCGTCGGCCTCGCCGTAATCGCGGACCCGGGCGGCGTGCTCGTCGGCCTCCCACTCGCCGTTGAGGGCCCTGATCTCCTCGTCGGACCAGTACAGCTTGTCCGGCATGTCACACCTCCCCCGCCGACGCGGGCTTGTCGAGCTCCTCCCGGCACACGCGGTAGAATTCCCGCAGGGCCTCGCCCCGCTCCTCCTCCCGCAGCACCGCCTGGATGATGAAGACGCATCGCCGGGCGATCCGGCTGCAGAGCTGATGCACCGCCGGGTCGGCGGCCTGCGACTCGATGAACATGGTCACCTCCTCGGTGAGGGGCGGGCCCCAACGGCCCGCCCGGGGGAATCTGCCGGGCGCGAGAAAACGGAGGCGATCCAGGAATGCCCGTGCGACGCCGGCCTCCCTCGGGCTGGACCGGGAGGCAGGCTTCATGGGTTCCGCCCCTTGGCCATGTGGCGGGCGATCGCCCTGCCCAGCACCGCCGCGGCCTGCGGGTGGCGGATCGCGAGGAACGCGGTCCCCGCCGGGATGAGGACGATGAGGACAGTCGCCGCCCGGAGCAGCCAGGCGAAGGCGCCGACGGCCTCCTGAACGGCCGGCTTCACCGCGTTTTCCGCCACCGTGCCGGCCAGCCGGTTCGTGCCGTCGATGAACGCCTCGGGCCTCGCCAGGAAGGCGGTGAGGGTGGCCCCGACGGTGAGCGCGCCCTTGTTCCGCCAGATGAAGTCCATGGCCGGGTCACCGAGCCGGCCGATCACCCCCAGCACCTCGGGCGTCCGCCCGATGGCGGCGAGATCC
The DNA here is from genome assembly GCF_003977685.1 of Tautonia sociabilis. Lineage (GTDB taxonomy): Bacteria > Planctomycetota > Planctomycetia > Isosphaerales > Isosphaeraceae > Tautonia > Tautonia sociabilis. The sequence goes on from NZ_RYZH01000002.1 coordinate 23,170, forward strand.
CCTCCGTCCTGGGCCATCATGGCGAGCCGTCTCCCGGACCGGGGGCCGACGGCGCGGAACGCGTCCACGGCCGGGCCACCGAGCCGCTCGATCACGGGCTCGGCCAGGCCCTTGTGCTTGACGAGGGCTTCCGCCGCGTCGTCGCCGTGGCGGGCGAGCAGCCTCATGGCGCCGGGGCGCCCCAGGACCCAGACGGCCGCTTCCTCGCCGTGCCTGGAGAGGATCCGCACCGCCGCGGGAGCCTGCTCCCCGGCCTCGTCGGCCAGGGTCAGCGCCTTCGGCCCGACCTTGCGGACGGCCGTGATCATGTCGTCGCCGTGGCGGGCGGCCCCGGCCGCGATGCGCTCCGCGAGCGTCTCGGTGCCCTCCTTGACCGCCGTCCGCCCGAACTTCTTCGCGGCGTATTCGGCCGCCTCGCGGGCCGCCTTGGTGCGCCAATCGGCCCGCACGGAAGGGGACGCGGCCGCGGCCAGGGCGGCGAGGAGGGCGAGGGAGGTGAGGGGTCTCACGGCGTACCTCCTTCCAGGATCAGCCGCCGGAGCGCCGCTTGGCGCAGCCGGGCGCGGGCCTCGTGCAATCTGCTGAGTTGATTCCGCATGCCGAGGCTCCCGGGATCTTCATGGGCCGCCTTGGCCATGAACCACCGGTCCTTCGCGGCGAAATACTCCTCTGCGACCGCGTGCCTTCTTTGTTCTTCCTCGGCGGAGGGCGGGGGGCTTCCGCGAGGCGGGATCAGGATCCGGGCGATCTCGGGAGTTAGCGGATGGGGTGACGGGTAGTCGGGGAAATCGGCAGCAGACGGGCCGTCGAGGATCGTGGATTCGAGGCGGTCGAGCGTCTCATCCACCTTGGCGGCAATCTCCCCTTCCGGGTCATACCCCGCCTCGCGGATCGCCCAATCGAGGGCCATGTCCACCAGGATCCCGACGACGAGGCCGATGCCGAACGTCACGGTCCCTGAGTAGGCGCCAGTCCCGAGGATGCCGCCGGAGATGCCCAGCCGGACGGCGAGCGCCTGTGCGATCTGCGCGACGACCTGGGCGGCGATCTCCGAGCCCACGAAGGAGACCACCTCTCTCGTCACGCTGAAACCGACTTCACGCGAGACGATGGGCATGACCTGTTCGAGCATGGCCTCGTATTGCTGCCGGAACGCCGCCTCGTCATGCAGGGCGGGCAGCCGGTCGGCCGCGGCCATCTCGCCGTCGGCCAGGTCGGCGCGGATGTCGACCAGGAGCTGGTTCTCGCGGCCCTGGAGCTTGCTGACGCAGCCGGAGACCGCCGAGTCGACGATCGTCCGCAACTCCTCGGGGCTGAAGATGTGCCGCACGAAGGACTCCTCGAGGAACCGGTTGTGGCTCCCCGGCTCGTAGTAGTCCTTGACGTAGGCCCACTTCCCGCCGAGCGAGAGCACGTCCGAGGCGAAGTCCCTGGCGCCCGGGTGCCGCTCGGCGAAGAACGCCCGGATCTGCGCCACGGACTCGTCGACGTCGGCTTTCGACGCCTCCTCGACCTCGGCCAGGCGGGGCGTCACCTTCTCCCAGGCCGCGAGTCGGACGGGGTCGTAACGCGGATAGCAGTAGTAGCCGGCCGCCGCGAGGGCCAGGCCGGTCAGGATGCCGAGCGTGAGGAGGGCCGTCCGCCGACGGCCCATGGCCTGGCGGACTTCGGTTGCGGTCAGCATCGGTTGTGCCTCCCTGGAGGAAATGAGGAGAGGGCATCCGTGCCCGGAGTCGCGGCCCCCGGTGGGCTCCCGGGGCGCGCGGTCCCGGGATCGGCCCGCGGGGGTCTCCTGCGGGCCGTGATCAGTCGTGAGGATTGGCGAGGGGCGAGGGGCTACCCGCGCTCCATCCCCTTGCCCTTGTCGGCCCGATCCGATCGGGCTTCGGCCTGCCGGGAGCGGCTCTCCAGGACCGAGCCCCGGCCCTTCGCCTTCTCGTCTTCGAGGCCGCGGGCCTCGCCGCGCCGGTCATGCGCGACCTCGCCGGGCGTCTTGGTCCCGTAGACGCCATACTCGGCCGGCTGCGCGACGTTCGACTCGGGGAACACGGCGGCCCGCAATTCGCGCAAGCCCTGGCGCCACATGGCCGAGGCGTGCCCGGCCCCGATCTTGGGCTTGGGCTCCTGCTGACGCGACATGGATCACCTCCGTTTCAAGGTTCGTCGCCACGCATGGCGCGGATCTGTTCCGCGCGCGCCTGGTTCTCGATCATCAGGTCATTCAGGTCGAGCAGGTGCTGGCGGTCGACGACCCCCGAGGCCATCACCGAGACGAACAGGCCGCCGGCCGCGAGCATCAGATACACCCCGAGCGGCGGGGTGAAAGTGCAGAGCGCGCCGCCCACCAGCAGGACCAGCCCGGGCTCGGCGTATCTCTTGACCTCCAATTCGGTGCGCCCCGGGAGCTGGCCCATCAGCCGCGGCACGCCCGTGTATCGGGAGTGGCAAATGGGCATCTGGCGGCGTCGGAGGAGGCCCTCGGCACGGTTGCGCACGCACATCGCGACGTAGGCCAGCAGGAAGATGAACAGCGGCCGGACGTCCCGGCCCTCCCACAGGGCCGCGTAGAAGGGGACCAGCACCAGGACGGCCAGGGCCTGGATGTCCGCGTAGCGTTCGCCCATCCGGGTGTGGAGGAAGACCTCGACCGAGAAGGCGAGCGTCCGGGGGATGAAGAGGACTTCCGCGAATGTCAGCCTCCCGGCCCCGTGGGGGCCGTGCGATGACGGGTTGTACAGGGGACACCTCCGATCTTGGCGGCCCGCGTGCGAGCGGCCCCCGCGCGGGACCTCGTCGGCCGGCCGTTGGTATGATGTCTCAGCCGCGCTGCAGGAACGTCCGGCGGAGCCAGGATCGGCCATTCGCGAGGAACCGCCTGCCGCCCTGGAAGACGATCCCGTCCACTTCGCCGCCGCTGGCGAAGCCGCCGCGGCGGAGCGCCGTGAAGGCGCTCGGCTGGACCTCGAACTCGAAGGTCTCGGAGATGCCGGCGTTGACCGACGGGAACGACCGCATCCAGGGGAAGGTCGTGAAATCGGGCGTCTGGTAGCTGTTGCCGCCGTTCACCAGGAATTGCCGCGTGCGGCCGATGAGCGTGGCCGCCCATTCGTTGGTGACCGGGTCTCCGTTGGCGTGGAACACCTTGGTGTTGAGGTTGGCCAGGAGCGAATCCGCCTGGGCCTTTCCGCGCTCCCCGCCGCCCAGCGCGGCGTAGAAGTTCGAGAGATTCTGGCTGAGCAGCACCGTGGCCACGCGCGAGCTGCGGGCCGTGGTCTGGAACTGCATGTCATACGACGTCACGAAGTTCTGGGCCTCGTCCGCCCAGAAGAAGACCGGCCGGGGGTTGGCGGCCGCGTCCCGCCGCTCGATGGAGCGCTGGAACACGTACTTCCAGAGCACCTGGGCGAAGACGCCGACCTCGGCGAACTCCTTGACCGGCAGGTCGATCACCAGCACCTTGCCCGCCTCAACCGCCTCCGGGCCCACGTTCGTCTCGCCGCAGAAGAGGTCCCGGAGGATGCCCCGGTTGAGCACGTCGATCATGCTGGTGAAGGTCGAGACGATCACCGACCGGGTCTTCTCGGAGAGTGCCGGGTATTCGAGCATGAGGTAGTCGGCCACGATCTCGTAATCCTTCCGCTGCCGCTCCGTCTTCTCCCGCTCGTCGGCCTCCTGCAGGCAGGCGTAGCAGAACGACTCGGCCTTCCATTCGGGCGACCGGGCCTCCTCGAGGGAGGTCGGCGCCGAGACGATCAGCCGGTAGAGGTCGGGGATCGAGAGGCTCCCCCGGGCCAGGACGAGGAGGTCCACCAGGTTGCGCATGAGCTGGCGCATCGCCCGGCGCCAGTAGCCCTCGTCCTCGCGCCCGCCCTGGCCGCTGCCCGTGCCGCGCTCGGCGACCTCCAGCACGGTCGAGAGGAGGTTGACGATGTTCTCGGTGAGGCCCGCGCCGAGGCCGGGCCGCTTGAGCTCGTGGTCGATGAAGTTGAAGCGCAAGGGGCGGTCGGGGCCGAAGACGCACAGGTCGTCCGATCGCCCCGCCTCCCGGCAATACGTCTCCCAGACGGCCCGCTCGTCGGGCTTCGCGGTGAGGACCAGGCCGCCGAACCCGGCCCGGAGGAAGGCGAGCGCGAACGTCCGTCCGCTCCCGGAGGACTTGCCGCTGCCGGTAGCACCGAACACGACCGTCCCCTCGAAGGCGTCCGCGAGGGTCAAATCGTCATCCGCCGACAGGGCCAGCAGCGCCTCGGACAGGTGCCAGGGCCCTGGCTGCTGAAACGGTTGTCCCGACTTCCGCCGCCACATGTTTCCCCCTATCGGAATCGCGTTTGCTGTGCTTTCAGGCTTGCTGTCTTTCATGAAAGCATGACGGACAGCGGCGGTTCAGTTGGCCTGGTCGCGCAGCATCTTGGCGAAGGTGCCGAGCTCGATCCCCTGGGTCCTGGCCTTGCGGGCCTTGCCCAGGACCTCCTCGAGCACCTCGATGAAGGCGTCCAGGTCGACCGAATCGGCGGCCACCGTGACCGCCCGCCCGCCGGCCAGCTTGGCGGTGACGCGGGACGGGGAGGGGGCGGCCGACGGCTTGGAGGCGTGCCCGTTCTTCCGCGACTTGAGCGACCCGCTGAGCGCATCCCGCGTGAGCTTGCCCGCGGCGACCTTCGAGGCCAGGTCCGCCTGCTCAGCCCCGTCCTCGACGCGCGCCAGCTCGCAGGCCGCGCTCAAGGAGATGTCGCCGCGATGGACCCGCTCGCGGATCGGCTCGGGCAACTCCAGGATCGACAGCAGCCGCGAGACGGTGGCGTTCGACATGCCGAGCTTCTCGGCGACCGTCGAGGCGTTCCAGCCGGTGACCTCCATGAGCCGCCCGATGGCCTCGGCCTTCTCCACCGGCGTGTTTGCGATCCGGTGCGAGTTGGCGATCAGGCCCTTCTGGATCAGCTCGCCTTCGGCCAGCGGCTTCTCCTCGATGATCGCCGAGATCTCCGTCCAGCCGAGCTTCATGGCGGCGAGGATGCGGTGATACCCGTCCGACGGGATGTATTTCTGCCCCTTCCGCGTGAGCCGGGGCGGATAGAGCAGCCCGACCTCCTGCATGGATTGGGTCAGGCCAGCGAGGGCCTCCTCGTCGAGCGACTTCCGGTTCAGCGGGACCAGTTCGATCTCCGCGAGGGGGACGATGCGAATCAGTTCGGGGGCCATGGTGCCTCCTTTGTGGGGCGATCAAGCGTGGTCGGACGCGCACGCTCCCGGCAGCGCGAGACCGAGAGGGCTCGACGCGGGGTTTGGGCAGCGATCTCCGAGGCGGCCCAACCGCCCTACGGGCGACTGGTCGGCCATGCGGGAGGGCGGGATCGCCTGATCCGAGCCGACGACGGGGGTGCGGGCGAGCAAGCTCAGCAGGCTGGTTTTCTCGCCATTCCGGTCACCGCGAGGTCGGGGTGATCGGATACCCAAAGATAGGGAAGGCGAGGACGGCCAGCAATTTGGGAAAATGCAGGGCTAGCGTTTCCCAGGGGGACATGCGCCCAGTACGCGGATGCCGGCGGAATTCCGGGCGTTCAATCGAGCCGGCGGGGGTTGGCCTCGATCCATTCGCCGAGGGCTCGCCCCAAGTCGGTGAGCTCAACCCGCTTTCGGCCGGTGCCCTCCACGGCCCGGGTCAGCGGGGCACCCAGGGATTCCTCCAGCCACGCGACCTGCGAGGCCGGACTGGAATGGTCGCCGCTGCGCCCCATTAGCCGGGCTTCTTTTGCTACCTTCCGGAACGACCGGAGCTTGACCAGGGCCCGGAAGCTCCGCAGCCGCTCCTTCGTCTTCGGGGCGGTCTTGGGCATGGCCAGGAGGGCGAGCAGGACGTCGTGGGCTTGCGGGAATCGATGTTTCAGCCCGGACAGGGGGCTCTCGACAAGCCCAGCGGCACGGCGCATCGTCCGGAGGGCCTCCGCCTTGGTGCGGATCACCAGGTTGCGATGCCGGAGGGCGTCCTCGAGGCAGGACTCGACTTCCTCGTCCCAGGTGGAGAGCGCCTCCCAGGCGCGCGAGCAGGCCGGCTCGCCACCGGCCAGGGCCAGGGCCAGGTAGGGCAGGGCCGGAGGCCCAACCGCCTGGATGATGCTGCAGATGAGATCACGGGACCACACCCGCGGAAACTCGTCGAGCTCCCAGCGCCGGTCGATCCCGGCCGACGCCGCATCGAGCAGGGAGGGGACCGACGCGGGCCCGATGCGGATCAGCGATTGGCACGCGAGGGCCCGAGCCTTCGCGTCATCGCTGGCCAGGACCCCGATCAACGCGGGGATCGCCGCCTCGGACGCCGCCCCGATCTGTCCCAGCGCTTTGACGCTGGAGAGCGACGCGAAGCGGTACGGATCCTCGATGAGCCCGATCAGGTCCGGGACGGCCGGGGCCGCGGCCGTCCCGATCTCGCCGAGCGCCAAAGCCGCATACCCGCGCGTGCTGCCGTCTTCGTGCCCCAGCAGCCCGATCAGTGGGAAGACGGCCGCCGGGCCGATCGCGGCGAGCGCCAACGCCGATTCCTCGAGCACGAGCCCGAAATCTTCGCCCAGCAACCGGACCAGGCTGGGGATCGCGGCCGAAGCGGATGGGCCTAGCGCGCGGAGTGCCGCGGCGGCCTTCTCGCGCACGCAGGACGCCTCATCGTCGAGCGAGTCGATCAGGTCCGCGACCGCGGCCGAAGCCGGCGGCCCCATCCTGCCGAGGGCGAGCGCGGCCTGTTCGCGCACGAAGGGGTCGCGATGACGCAGCGCATCGACCAGCGGAGGGATCGCCGACGCCCCGAGCGTGCCCGCCTCGATCGCGGCGGCTAACCGATCCTTCTCGTACAAGCCGGCGAAGCGGGCAATCAGCTCCCGAGTCCGCTCGTCGCCGGTAACCGATCGCTCGCTCATGGGTACGTCGCCCCGGCAATCGCTCTCGATTCGCTCCGGATACCATTTTACGCCGCGGGAGAACGCATCTCCAATCCAGCCGTGGAGGGCTTGACGCCGAGGGATGGCGAGGCTAGGAGTTATCGCGCCCGGGTGGATTTGTGGCCTCCGGGCGTGGCCGGCGCGCGCATGTCATCCGGGACGACGCCGAAGTGACCCGGACGAGGCGCCGTGTCCGCGGCCGCCGTCGACGGACGATCCGTATGACCGCCTCCTCCCGCCGCCCGGTCGCCGAAACCGAGCCATCCCCCCACCGCATGCACGACGGGATCGAAGATGCCCAGCCGGGCGAGCACCATTGCAGCCAGGATGCCCGCGTATCTCGGGACCGAGCCGAGCCACGAGGGCCCTTGTTTCTCCCCTTTGTCCATCACTGCCCTGCTTTATCACATGATTTGTTGGAATTCATAATATTCAATGGGACCTGGTTCAACATCGGAGTGCGGCGGCCGGACGCGAGGAGCTAGCTGGCCACGGCAGAGGGCCTAATCCCCTCCTGTCCGCCCCATGAACTGTTTGGCCTGTTCCGCGCCCTGTTTTTCGATGCGGCGGATCGCTTGCTTTGCGGAGATCGGGCCTTCTGCGACACCGTAGCGTATATAGTATTCGGTGAGCATCTCGACGGCTTTCTCTAGCCCCTTGGCATCGCTATACTTCCCATCCATTTCCTCGTCCCAATCGTCGCCCACGAGGTTGAATATCGCTTTTTCAATCCTTGCCGGGTCTCCTAATGCCTTGGCGAATCCAAGCTTCGCATGGTTTTGCTCTCGAATCGTCATGTTCCCAATGTCTGTGCCTTCTTGCCTGAAATAAAAACCCAAATCATCCTCGGCAAGGGCCCGCAGATGTTTGAGGGTCACGCGGTCGCTCGGATATTTGATGCGGGAGTGGTCGATCTCTGGCTGAGGCTGGCTACTGGGCACTGGTGATTCCATTTCTCTATATGATATGAACAATATAGTTATTGTATTTTACTATCATAAATAAAATTATAATCCCACTGAGATCCCTTCTGTCGGGCTGTCGTCGAAGCCCTTGACGTCCTTCATCGGGAATGAGACGCCGGCTCCCGTCGGTCACGTGCTTTCGGTGTCCGATTGGCTCCCGTCCCTCGGGAACCGCCTTCCGGTTATGGGGCCAGTGGTTGCCCGATGAGAATTGCTATCGGATCATGACCAAGCGGACGCCCAGCTCGCACGCCGCCCAGGCCCGTTCTGCAGTGACGGCCTGTGCGTCCAGGTGCAAGGCGAGGGCCAGGCAGGCGCGATCGCCGAGCGATAGCCCGGCCGAGCGGGTCGGCACCCACAGCGAAGCGGCGATGCTCGCCTGGGCCGCGTCGAACGGGACGACCCGAAGGCGGAGCCGGGCGATCAGCCGAATGGTGTCGTCGAGCCGCTTGCCGTACTGGACCAGCTTGCCGTAGGTCTCGGCCAGGTTGACGGCGGAGATGCACGCGGAGGATAGGATCGCCCGCACGTTGTCGGCCCCGGGCTCGTTCCGCAGGAAAGCGATGAGCGCCGAGGCATCCAAGACCGACTCAGTCACGGGACTCGCGGGTCGCCTCGTCGCGGCGGTCGCGGAGCAGTTCCTCGGACAACAGCGCCCCCGGCGGTGCGACGTCCGCGAACGCGGACTGGACCTCCTTCAGGACCTGCTCGTACCCGCGGACCAGCAGGCTGTCGCCGTCGGACTCGAGGACCAGCGTATCGCCGGGCTTGATGTTCAGCTCCCTGCGGAGAGACGACGGGATCACCACCCGGCCGTCGTCACCGATCTTGACGTACTCGACTTGCATAGGCACCTCCATGTGAGTTGACAAATTCCAACGGGGCGCCGCTTCTCCCTGCCTATCGTCAATGATACGCAAGACCTGCAGGCCGGCGATTTATTGCGGATGCGGGCACCATATGGGACTAACAGGAAGCTTAACATGGTATCATGGCATGTCAATTATTGAAAGCCAGCCGGCGGCTCGTCCGCGTGACGACTCGGCGGGCTTCCGGCTTGCCGTGAGCATGATAGATAAAGGACGTTATCTTTCACATGGGAGGGTCACATGGTCAAGATGGTTGCAAGATGGTCCATTTTGGTTTAATATGTTATCATGCCAATTTGATTGTGGTTCATATGGAAATCGCGAATATCCACCAGGCCAAGGCCCAGCTCTCCCGTCTCATCGAGCTGGCGCTCGCCGGAGAAGAAGTGCAGATCGCCCGCTCGGGAGAGCCCCTGGTGCGCCTTGTGCCCATCCAGCCCGACGCACAGCCCCGCCAGGGCGGACAGCTCAAGGGCCAAGTGTGGATGTCCCCGGATTTCGACGCCCCCGACCCGGAAGTCGAGGCGCTCTTCGACGGCGAGGAGGCGTGAAGCTCCTCCTCGACACGCACGCCTTCCTGTGGTGGCTCTCCGACCCCGCCCACCTCGCCGCCGAGGCCCGCATCGCGATCGCCAATCCCCGCCATTTCGTCTTCGTCAGCGCCGCCTCGATCATCGAGATCGCGATCAAGCAGGCCAGCGGGAAGCTCAAGGTGAGCGAGCACCCCGAGGCCATGATCGGCCCCTGCCGATTCCGCGAGCTGCCCCTGAAGGTCGCCCACGCCGCCGCTCTGCGCGACCTGTCCCCCGTCCACAAAGATCCCTTCGACCGGCTGCTCGTCGCCCAGGCCAAGGTCGAAGGGATGACCCTCGTGTCGAGGGACACGATCTTGTCCCAGTATGACGTCCCCCTCCTCGCCGCCTGAGGCGGGCGCCCCATCGCCGGCCACCGCCGTGCTCTTGCCGGCCCTCCCCTCGGCGTCGCGCCTAACGGTGCCGGCCATCCTGGCCTCGGCCGGCGAGGATGCGGTCACGCGGTTCGTCGAATACTTCGCCGCCCAGATCCGCAACCCGCACACCCGCCGGGCCTATCTCCGCAACGCCATGCAATTCCTGGCCTGGTGCGAGGGCCGGGGCATCCATGCCCTGAAGGACATCCGGCCCGTGACGGTCGCGGCCTATATCGAGCAGCTGGTGAAATCGCACTCCAAGCCGACGGTGAAGCAGCACCTGGCCACGATCCGCATGCTCTTCGACTGGCTGGTCACCGGCCAGGTCGTGCCGGTCAACCCTGCGCATGCCGTCCGGGGCCCGAAGCACGTCGTCACCAAGGGCAAGACCCCTGTCCTCTCGCCGGAGGAGACCCGCACGTTGTTCGAGAGCATCGCGCCCGTCACCGTCGTGGACAAGAGGGACCGCGCCGTCATCGCCGCGATGTTCTTCACCTTCGCGCGGGTCGGTGCCGTCGTCACGATGGCGGTCGAGGACTATTGCCCGCAGGGCAAGCGCATGTGGCTCCGCCTCCAGGAGAAAGGCGGCAAGCAGCACGAGATGCCGGCCCATCATAAGCTCGAGGAGTTCCTGGACGCGTACGTCGAGGCGGCGGGGATCGGGGGCGACCGGCGCGGGCCCCTCTTCCGCACCGCCACCCGCAGGGGCGACGGGCTGACGGCGAGCCCGATGTCCACCGCCGACGTCTGGCGCATGATCCGCAGACGGGCGGAGAAGGCGGGGATCAGGACGCCGATCGGCTGCCACAGCTTCCGGGCCACCGGCATCACCAACTACCTGGAGCACGACGGCACGCTGGAGAAGGCCCAGCAGATGGCCGCCCACGCGAGCCCGCGCACGACCAAGCTCTACGACCGGACCAACGACCAGGTCACGCTGGACGAGATTGAGCGCATTAAATACTGACCCGCCGGAAGGTCATCAGGTCTTATCGCCGGGGGCGTAACGGAACATTGCCTCTTGCAAGGCATTGAAACTGCGGCGATTCCGCATTGAAAAATTAATTATTTTACATATTATAATATGATAGAATATTAATATTCTAATTTCATGGATGAATAGCGATTGCAAAATGAACTGAAGGACCGGATCCTCCATAAGCTACGACACTACGTCGGGCGGGAGAAGGCAGATCACAAGGACAAGCTGATGGACCACCAGGTCGCGGCGCTGGAACGTTCGCTCGCGTTCCTGTCGCTGCACAAAGGGGAGAGTTACGGCATCGCATACAGCGCCGACGGGAAGGGCAAGGAGGAGACGGGGCGGAAGATCGACGACTTCTTCGAGGTCGTCTCTGCGACGGGGACCGGCAAGACGCGCATGATGGGCTGCCTCGCCAAAGCCTGCGACGTGCCGACCCTGTTCTTGACGCCGCGTAATGTCATCAATGACCAGACGAAGAAGGAGTTCTGCGAAGAGATCGGCCTCGATCCCGACGATGTCGGCGTATACGACGGCAAGCAGCCCCGCGCCGCCAAGGCGCGCGCCATAGGGCAGAAGTACCTGATCACCACCTACCAGTCGCTCCCTTCCCTGCTCCGGCAGTATCCCTTCGCCGACGCCGGTAGCGAGCACTACCGGCCGCTGGTGCTTCTGGACGAGGTGCATATGGGCAAGGGACCTCAGACAGCGAAGGAGATCAAGGGACTCTTGCGAAAGAGCATCGTCGCCGGGTTCACCGCCACCGAAGCGGGCGAGCGCCAGGCGCTGTTCGAGGGGCAGGCGCCCATCTTCCAGCTCAAGATCGTCCCGGCAATCGAAAAAGACCTGCTCTGCGAAGGCGTCCGCACGGGCGTCATCGACGTCAATATAGATGAACAGTGGCTCAAGGACTTCAAGCCACCCGGAGCCGGCGTGGACTTTCGCGAAGCGGACGTCGCCAGGTTCGTGAACAGCCCAGCCGTCATCAAGGGCGCGATCGACTTCCACTTCAACGAGGATCCGGAGCACCTGGCCCGGCTCGACATGGGAGGCCCGCTCCACCGCCTACCCGCGATCTTCTACACCCAAGGAGTGGATGCGGCCCGCAGAGGGGCCGAGCTATTCAACCAGACCGCCACGGCACTCGGCAAGTCGGCTCGCGCGGACTATGTCAGCGGGGAAATGTCCAAGACCGTGCGCGATGCCAAACTCGAGGCCTTCCGCACCGGGCAGATCAGCGCGCTGTGGAACGACTCGGTGCTCGAAATGGGCTTCAACGACAGGAATGCGACCGTCGGCTACATGCTGCGGCCCACTCGGGTGACGCACCGCGTCGAGCAGCCGCTCGGCCGCTTCGCCCGCAAGCCCACGGACGATTACGCCGAGCGGTTCTATCCGGACATTGATCGCCAGGGGAAGATCGCCCTGGCGATCAACGTCCGTGCGCCGAACATGAATCCGCTGCTCTTCGGCGAAGTCCTCGAAGGCAGGGCCGCGGTCTTTTCCCAATCGAGGCCGCAGCCGACGCGGCCGACGCAGCCGCCAGGCATGAAGCCTTGGCCGAGCGATATCGAAGTCCATATCGATTACGATGACGTAAGCGAGGTGGTGACGAAGGCGAAAAAGGCCCGCGATCAGTCGTATGGCGAGAAGTCCGAGGACTGGATCAATTATACCGAAACCTGCAGGGAGTTAAGGACCGCCAGCGACAAGCTGAGGGCGCTCTGGGACCAGATCGCGGCCGCGGCAGAGGCCGGCTCCGCCGAACAGCAGGTGTCCATCGACGGCCTCGCCGTCACCTGCGCCTACAAGGCAACCTGGGACGGAAAGGTCGTCTTCTGCATCAATCGGTCGGCACTGCCGGGCCTCGCCGCCCGCATCGGCCTGGGTGATCCGGAGAAGTCGGGCGACGAATGGATGGCACGCATCGAATTCCTCCGCGCCGTGGGGACCACCGACAAGAACGCCAAGGCCGAAGAGTTGTGGTCGCAGATTTCTGATCGCTATGCCGCCGCGCCCGAGGAGCCTGTGGTCATCGAGGGGCATGAGGTGAAGTGCGGCACCGCGCGGCGGGGTAACCACCACGTGTTTTGCCTCCATGCGGACCAGGTCCACTGGTTCCGCGAACACCTCGGCATCGCGGAGAAGAAGGGCGACGAATGGGCGAGCCGCAAGGAAGCGGCCGCAGAAATCGGGTGGTCCGTCAACACGCCGAGATTTGAAAAGTGCTGGAAGATGCTCGAGGCGGAGTATGCGACTACCCGGAAATCGCCAATCACTGTGAAAGACTACACGGGCGAGTTCGCCATCGAATGCGGCTATAAGTCGGCTGGCCCGAAAATCCCCTTCTGCATCAAGCGGACTTCGCTGCCCCGCTTCTCCGCCCTGCTTGCCCCGGAAAAGGGGTCGGAATGGCTGGATGTGCTGCGGGCGGCGACGACTTCCGGCTACCGGCAGAACGACCCCGCGTTTCGCAGCGTGTGGTCCGAACTGAATCACCTGCTGGACGGGAATCAGCCGACCGTCGTGGAAGGGATTGAGATCAAATGCACCTACGCGAGAAATGGCAGGAGCATGATGTTCGCGGTGAACGCGGCGAGCATTGAACGCTTCCGGGAGGCGGTGAGGGTTCGCAAGGAGAAAAGGGTTGCCGTTGCCCCCGGGGAGCATGCCTTTTCCGACGCTTACGCGGCGAGCCAGATGAACCTGCCCGCCAAGGACGCGGAATGGATGGGTCTTGGCGATATTCGCCAAGCGTCCAGTCCGCACAGGCGCGAGATCAGGAAGGCCGTCGATCCCATCCAGCATGCCTACAACCCCGCGCTGCCCGGCATCCAACGCATGGATTGCTGGGGCCACAGCGTGCGGGTGCGGAAAATGCTGGCAGGCACCAGGCCCGTAATCTGCGTCAATCGGGAGGATTGGGCGAAGGTCGAGCAGGCGATAGCAGAGGCAATGTCCTCTCCCGCACACGCGGAAGACCGCCTGAGGACGCGACCGATCACCAGCAAGGACCTGGCACCCGGGAGCGACGATCTGAAGCGTACAGGCCATTCGCGCAGCCCCGGCTCCGGGAACTGATTCAAGAGAATAGCTCCTCAGCCTAGGCCCTACCGGCCTGTCCGGAAGGACGTCGCCCTCTTCGTCAAGGGCGCTCCTCCCGCAGCTTCCGTGTCGCTGCGCTCCGTGTGCAGCCGCTCCGCTCGTCCCTGTGACGAATTCACCCATTCTATATCAATCCGGCACCTGGTGCCGCCGTTGGCCGGTTGAATGTCGCGCGTGCCGACATGACCGACCAACAGGCCCTTCGCATCAGGAGACCGGACCATGCAGATCGTCCACCGCACCTCGCACACCGAGAAGCTCGCCTTCACCGTCCGCCCCGACGCCGCGACCCGCAAGGCCCTCGTCGCCGCAGGCTGGCGCTACAACGGCCTCCACTGGTGGAGGAACGTCAACCACACCGCCATCCGGAAGGCCAAGGACTTGCCCGCGCTGCTGGCCCCCGTCGGCCAGGCCGAGGCGGCCACCGCCTGAACGCACCCCGGGCACGGATGCCCGCTCCTCTTTTCCGCATCCACGAACACCCGGAGATCCACTCATGACGACCGCGACCGTCCCCGCCGTCCTGTCCCGCGACGACCTCCGCCGCCTGGCCCCCAGCGTGTTCGCCTCCCGGCCGTGGCACGGCATGTCGGGCCGTTACCGCATGGTCCCGACCATCGAGGTCGTGGACATCCTCCGCGATCGGGGGTTCTTCCCGGTCAAGGCCCAGCAGTCCCGCACCCGCATCCCCGAGAAGGGCGACTTCACCCGCCACCTGATCCGGTTCCGGCACGCCGACCACCTCGAGGCCCTGGCCATCGGCCAGGAGACGCCCGAACTGGTCCTGACCAACTCCCACGACGGCACCTCCGCCTACCGCTTCATGGCCGGCATCTTCCGGCTGGTCTGCGGCAACGGCCTGACCGTGCAGTCCGCCGACTTCGGCAGCATCAGCGTCCGGCACTCCGGCGGCGGCGACTTCCACGAGCGGATCGTCGACGCGACCTATCGGGTCGCCGAGGAGACGCCCCGGGCCCTGGAGAAGATCGCGGTTTGGAAGCAGATCGGCCTGACCCCGCCGCAGCAGCGGGCATTCGCCGCCGCCGCCTCGGAGCTGAAGCCGAATCCCAGCATCACGCCGTCCCACCTGCTCATCCCTCGGCGCATGGAGGACGACCGGCCGGACCTCTGGCACACGCTGAACCGCGTGCAGGAGAACGTGATCAAGGGCGACTTGCGCGCCATCAACGCGGGCGGGCGGCGTATCCGCACGCGGCCGATCCGCTCCGTGGACGCTGACCTCCGCATCAATCGGGCGCTCTGGCGTCTGGCCGAGGAGATGGCGAAGTTGGCGGGGGCGGCGCCATGAACCGCCGGCAGGCAGGCCGGAAGGGCGGGCAACGGACGGTCGCCCTCTACGGCAGGGACCCCATCCGGGCCATCGGGAAACGCGGCTATCCGGCTCACCCTCGCCCGCCACCGGCAGGGCGGCGCCCTCGCCTACCGCCGCTGGCTGATTGCGCGCGGTTGGAACGCACTGAGCGATGAACTCGCCGGGCGAGAGATGGACCGACGCATCGACGCCGGAGAACGGATCGTCTGCGTCGAACCACCTCACCTCGAAGAAGACCGGGAGATCCCGTGGTGGCGACGGGGCGTCCGCGGCCCCGGCCTTTCCGCTCGCTTCGCTCGCCGGTGAGAGGGCAGGAACGAGGCGTCATCTCGCCTCTATGAAATCGAACCGTTCGATGACGAGCGTGTCCTCCGCCGCCGCCAGGAGATCAGCCTCGCCCAGTTCCCGGACCCAGGGGACGCGGTGGTTGAGGATCCCCCGCAGGAGCTGGATGCCCGGCGTCAGCTCGTCGCCCAGATTCCGGCCCTCGATGCGGGCGATCTCGCCGTCGAAATGCAGCGTGATGCCCTCCGAGGGGTCGAACTCAACCTTGCGAAGCAGCGCGTAGTCGTACGCGAGGCTCCGCCCGTCCTTGCGGCGGAATTCGAGCATGGGGGAGCGCTCGCGCATCCCCCGGAGCCATCCATAGCAGCCGAGATCGTCGGTCAATCCCTCCTCCTCGTCCGGCTGCTCGCCGCGCTGCACGAACGCCGCCCTCGGGTTCGTGTATCGCTTCAGGACGCTATCGCTCATGCTGCCTCTCCTGCGCCGGGGCGCGGGCCGGGGCCGGGATCCGAACCAGCCTCCGCCGCTCCGCCTCCTTGAGACGCTGACGGATCTTGGGAACCGGTGGGCGCGGGCCGGCTGCCGCGACGTCCCTCGCCGACATCTGCTGCTCCGAGCGGGCCAGCTGCGCCCGCAGCGCCTGCTTGTCGTTCGTGTAGACCGTGGCCGATTTCCGCCCCCGCGAGCAGCTCACGTAGAATTGCTCGCGGGAGGTCGCCGCGAAGGAGTCGGCCGACTGGCCGACGAAGACGCGATCGACCGTCTTGCCCTGCGCCGCATGCGAGGTCACGACATAGCCGTAATCCAGATGGCCGAAGTCCCGTGCGATCGTCCATCCGTTATCCAGTTCGATGTCCCCGTCCCTGCCGAAGGACCTGACGCGGTGCAGGTCGCCGTTGTGCAGCGCGTGCTTCCGGTCCGCCGTGGTTCCGTTCCTCGTGATGCGGACGACGTCGCCCGGCGCAATCGCGAGCTTTCCACGGTGGAAGACCTCGAACCGGCCCGACTGCCCCAAGGGCAACGCCGCGGCGCCCGTCGCCTCGATGCGCTCGCCTTTGCGGTAGCCCCTCGCATTCTGGTGGAACAGGAGCACGTCGCCGGGCTGGTATTGGGCCGGGTCAGCCTTCTCGGCCTCCGTGAGTTGCCGGCTGATGAGCACGGGGATCTCGCGCCCCTCCCCGTCCAGCTTGCCCTCCTCGCGGAGGACCCGCCGGATCTCGCGGGTGATGCGGTCCTTCTCCAGATGCGTGGGCGATACGACCAGGGCGGTCTCGCCCGCGCCTACGGCCTCGACGTAGTCCGCCGCCAGCTGCCGGTGGCGGTCCCGCTCCCCGATCTCCCGGACCCAGCCCAGCCCGTCGAGCCGGTCGAACCCCTCCTCCGCCCGGCCCTCGCTCAGGGCCTTGATTGCCTCCTTGTAGAGGCCCTTCTGCCGCTGGATCTCCCGCACTTCCGCCGGGATGACGCCGGCCTCCTCCTCGAGCAGGCGAAGCGGCGAGCCCCGCTCGACCGATTTGTGCTGCCGGCGGTCGCCCGAGAGCACGATGCGGGCGTCGGCACGCTCCGCCAGGTCGAAGACCCGGGCCATCGTCTTCGAGCCGAGCAATCCCGCCTCGTCGATCCAGATGACCTGCCCGCGCGTCCGCTCCTGCAGCGTCTCGTCGAGCAGCAGCCGCGTCACCGTGTCGGCCGCCCCGAATCCCTCCTGGCGGAGCACGCCGCGGCTGGCTCCGGCCGTCGGGGCAAAGACGAAGACCTCCCTCCCCCCTTCCCGGATGCCCTCGGCCGCCTCCTGCATGAGCGACGTCTTCCCCGCCCCAGCCGCCCCGCGGATCACGATGACCCGGTCGCGGGAGGAGAGCACATGGCGCACCGCCCGAAGCTGGTCGCGGTCCAGCCATGTTCGGGTGGGCAGCCTGTCCGGATCGCCCAGGGCCTTGCGCGTCCCCCTCCCCTTGCGGGCGAACTCGACCATGCGGCCTTCCTCGGCGAGCACGTGCGGCGTCGTGGCCATCCGGCGGCCCTGGACGGTCCCGATCACGAGTTCTGAGGGCGAAGGCGATCGGGTGACCTGCTCGACCGACGCTCGCCCCACGGAATGCTTCAGGGCCTCGGTGAAGAGCTGCCTCTCGGGCACGGCGGAGCGGCGCTCGAAGCAATGGCCGATCGCGAACCGCATCGCCTCCTCCGCGGCCCGGTCGTCGCGGATCCGGGGAGAGGCAATCGCCCGCTGCCGGATGCGGGCAACGGCGTGGAGATCATCCGGGGCTAGCCGCGACCGCCACTCGGCCCGCAGCTGATCCCCCGTCAGGTGCGTTGCCTTCCGCTCGCGGGTCTTGGCCCCGAGGCGGTCCTTCTGCGCATCGTCGGTGATCCCCTCCTCGCGTGCGGCCTTCTCGATCACGTCGCGCCGGCGCGAGAACAGGCCGATCACCCGGTCCGAAACACCCTCCACCTCCCAACCCTTGGCGGTGCGACGGATGCCGTAGCCTTCTCCCGCCAGGAGATCGGCCAGGTGCGAGTGGAACACCGCCTGGAAGTACGGGGCGTCCCGCTTGATGCCCCGGAACTGCCCGGCCTTCCACGCGCGCTCCTGCTCGTCCCAGGTGGCGTTGAACGCGAAACAATGCGCGTGCAGGTGTGGGTCCGGCACACCGTCCACCGGCCGTGAGGTGAGATGGACGAACTCGCCCCAGACCAGGTTGCCCGTCGTGCGATCGGAGCACTTCCCGCCCTTGCGGACGCGGGACTGGGCTTCCGCCTCGAGCTCGTTCATGGTCCGGCGCACGGCCGTGCGGAAGGCATCGGTAATACGCTCGTCATCGGTCAGCGCGTGCAGGACGGAGACGCTCTTGGGCACGTGGAAATTGATGTCGTAGCCGACGGTGCGATGGTCCTTGTTGCGGAGCGTCAGCGGGGCGCCGGTCCGGGGGTGGCGGTTGTCGCAGAGCGACTCCCAGGCCTGCCGATCGACCTCGCCGGAAAGCCCGAGCATCCCCGCGCCACGGCCGCCCCATCGCCCGGCAAGCTCCTGCCCCTCGACGTAGTAATCGGCCGTGCTGTAGTAGCTCTTCGCCCCGGCAGCCGACGCGTTCTGGATGATTCGCAGCATATCCGAAGCAAGTGCTCTTCGTTTCGACCCGGAAAGTGCTACGCGTGCCCGCTTCGACCGCAGCGCAAGGGGGCGCGGCGTCGCTCGCCAGAGGCCCATCCCGCCGTCCGAGCATGGCCCTCGCGGCACACGCTATGTACATTATTAGCATGCGTCAAGTTTTATCGTTATATTTCACCGGTTTAGCCTGTGGAATATGTCCCGCACCGGGACACGGACGCCACATAGTTCGAGACCCGGCTCAGCGATGCAGGTGGGCGACGCGATCCCCCCTGCCGAGTGTCAGGGCGAGCGCGGTGATGAGCAGGCATACGGCGCCGGCCGCGGTGAACGTGGCCGGCGCCCCCCACAGGGCGGCCGAATGGCCGACCGCCGGATAGGTGGCGAGCCAGAAGGCGTGGGTCAGGGCGAAATGGGCGGCATAGGCCCGTCCCCTCTCCGCTTCGGCGGTATGTTCGGCCAGCAGCGTGGACGAAGAGATTGCGATCAGCGCCTGCCCGGCGCCGTTGAGGAACCACAGGACAGCGAAGGGGGCGAGCGGCGGCATGAGGAAGCCCGGCAGGAGGATCAGGCCGAGGACACCCCCGCCGGCGAGCATCGCGAGCGAGGCCCAGCGATGCCTCCGGCCGTGCAGCACCGCCGGATCTCCGGCGCCACGCTCATAACGACCCGTCGCCCTCCCCAGGGCCAGGGCCGCGACCGACGATCCCAGCCCCAGCCCGGCCATGGCCAGCGAAAACGTCGCGTCCCCCCGCCCGAGCACATCCCGAACGTAGGACACGGTCGCGACGATGGCGACCGCCCCCGCCGTCGCCTCGGCGAGGCTGAGGGTCAATGCCTGTCGCAGGGACGCCTCCCGCAGGAGCACCCGCATCCCGTGCGTGATCTCGCCCAGGAACGTCGGCCACGAGAGCGGCTTGACGTCCTTCCCGGCCTGCGGGACGTTCGCGGCAAGGACCACACCCGCCGAGGCCAGGTAAGTCAGCGCGTCGAACCAGAAGACCCATTCCACCCCGAGGAGCACGACGAGCAGCCCAGCAAGGGCGGGCGCTGCGACGGCCTCGACGTCGACGGCCACCCGCGACAGCGACAGCGCCTTCACGTATTGCTCTCCGCCCACGACCTCGGGGATGCTCGCCTCGAATGTCGGCGTGAAGAACGCCGTGGCGGCGTTGATGGCGAAGATCAGCAGGTAGACCTGCCACACCGCCGTGATGAACGGGAACAGGGCGAGGAGCCCGCAGCGGATCAGGTCGGAGGCGATCAGGATCTTCTTCCGGCTCACGCGGTCGGCGATGA
Source organism: Tautonia sociabilis (assembly GCF_003977685.1). Taxonomy (GTDB): domain Bacteria; phylum Planctomycetota; class Planctomycetia; order Isosphaerales; family Isosphaeraceae; genus Tautonia; species Tautonia sociabilis. Next base: position 42,998 of record NZ_RYZH01000002.1, read on the forward strand.
CCCCCGCGGGCTGGGAGAAGAGGAGGAAGGCGAGGATGCGCAGCATCAGCGCGTTGCCGATGACGGCCGTGGCGGACGAACCGCCGGTCAACTGATAGCTGAACAGCGCGAGGCCCACGGTGGTCACGCCGCTGCCGAGCAGCGAGATGATCTGGGCCGCGAAGAGCAGGCCGAAGTCGCGGTTTCGCCGCAGCGGCGGTGTTGCGAGCTGATGGCTCCCTTCCATGAAGTTTCATCTCACAATTCTTGTGTTGTGTCAATATGCTCGGTGGTCGCCGGCTCGGTGCAGGATGCGCCGCCCCACGGCCGTGTTGAGCCGAAGCATGCTCCGCCGGTGCCGGATGAGCGTGTCCCGGTTCGGGCGGCCGACGTGGTTGTAATCTCGTTGGGCGTTGAGGAACCCCACCACGTCAGCCTCGCCGCGCCTGGAAGCCTCGAGGCGGTCTCGAGCACCTGCTGAGTCGCCGGCAGGACGTCGCGCCGGTAGGCGACCAGGTCGGGACGGTTAGAACGCTTGTCGGCCCTCGACCGCCGTGCCGCCCGGGAGGTCGAGAATCTGTCCCTCGGCCCCCTCCACGGGCGGGGCCGGGCGGCCGAACCGCAGGTAGAGGGCCGGGACCACGAACATGTTCAGCGCCGTCGAGGTCGTCAGGCCGCAGAGGATCACCAGCGCCATCGGCGTCTGGATCTCGCTGCCCGGCTTGTCGCCGCCCAGTGCCAGCGGGATCAGCGCCAGCCCGGCGGTCAGTGCCGTCATCAGGATCGGGGCAAGCCGCTCCATCGCCCCCAGGTAGACCGCCTCCGGCAGGCTGGCGACCTCCTCGTGCTGCTGGAGGTGGCGGATGTGCGAGACCATCATGATGCCGTTGCGCGTCGCGAGGCCGAACAGGGTGATGAACCCGATCAGCGAGGCGACCGACAGCACGCCGCCCGAGAGGTAGACGCCCACCACGCCGCCGATTAAGGCCAGCGGGAGGTTGACCATTACCAGCAGCGCGTCCCGCGTCGAGCCGAAGGCCACGTTCAGCAGGAAGCCGATGCCGATGATGACCGCGACGCCCAGCAGCGTCAGCCGCCGCGTGGTCTCCTGGGCGCTCTCGAACTGGCCGCCGTACTCGACGAAATACCCCTCGTACTGGCCCCGGCCGATCGGCACGCGCTCCGCGACCCGCTCGCGGATGTCCTCCACCACGCTGATCACGTCGCGATCGGCCACGTTGCACATGACCACGATCTTGCGCTGCACATTCTCGCGGCTGATCTGGTTCGGGCCGGTGCTGCGGACGATGCGCGCCAGCGCCTTCAGCGGGACCTTCGCCCCGCGGGGCGTGTCCACCGGCAGGTTCTCGATCGACTCCCGGTCGATCGCCTTGGGGTCGCCGACCCGGACCACGAGGTCGAAGGCGTAGCGGCCTTCCAGCACCTGGGAGACGACCTGCCCCCGGAACGCGGTATCGACGGCCTCAGCGACGTCCGTCACCGTCAGGCCGTGCCGCGCGATGGTCGGCCGGTCGAAGCGCACCTTCACGATCGGGATGTCCATCTGCTGCTCGACGGCCAGGTCCACCACCCCGGGTACCGCCGCCATCTCCCGCCGGACGTCCTCGGCCAGGGCCCTCAGCTTGTACAGGTCCTCGCCGAAGATCTTCACCGCGACGTTGGCCCGGGTGCCCGAGAGCATGTGGTCGATCCGGTGCGAGATCGGCTGGCCGATGACGATGCTCATCCCCGGCACCAGGGTGAAGTCGCGGCGTAGCTCGGCCAGGAACTCCTCCTTGCTGCGGCCCTCCCCGAGCCGGAACGACACGTCCAGCTCGGCGGCCTCGACCCCCTGGGCGTGCTCGCTCAGCTCGGCCCGGCCGGTCCGGCGCGCGACCCCCGTCACCTCCGGGTGCGCCATCAGCACGCGCTCGACGACCCGCCCGAGCTTGTCCGATTCCGGGAGCGAGGTGCCCGGCAGCGTGACGGCGCTGATCGTCAGCGCCCCCTCGTTGAACTCGGGCAGGAACGCGCGGCCGAGAAAGGGGATGGCCGCCACGGCGACGACGAGCAGGGCCAGGGCGGGGACCAGCACGGCCCACGGGTGCCGCAGTGTCGGCCCCAGGACCCGGCCGTAGGCCCACTTGAGGGCCCGCACCACGAGCGGCTCGCGGCCCCCGAGGATGGCGCGGCTCCTCGGCAGCAGAAGGGAGCAGAGCGCCGGGGTGATCGTCAGGCTGACCACCAGCGAGGCGAACAGCGCCACGACGTAAGCGACACCAAGGGGCCGCAGCATCCGCCCCTCGACCCCCCCCAGGAAGAAGATCGGCAGGAACACCAGCAGGATGATCAGCGTGGCGAAGACGACCGACGAGCGGACCTCGACGCTCGCGTGGTAGATGACCGCGAGGGGGTTGCGCCGCCGGCCCTCGGGGAGCCCGGCGTTCTCGCGCAGCCGGCGGACCACGTTCTCGACGTCGATGATCGCGTCGTCGACCAGGTCGCCGATGGCGATCGCCATGCCGCCGAGCGTCATCGTGTTGATCGTCGCGCCGAACGCCTTGAGCACCAGCACCGCCGTCACCAGGGACAGCGGGATCGCCAGCAGCGTGATGAAGCTGGCCCGCAGGTTCGCCAGGAACAGCAGCACGATGATGACCACCAGGATGCCGCCGTCGCGCAGCGCCTCCTCGACGTTGCGCACGGCGACCGCGATGAAGTCGGCCTGGCGGAAGATGTCGCGGTCGATCTCCATGCCCTCGGGGAGCGTGGCCTCGATCTCGTCCAGCGTGGCGTCGAGCGCCGCGGTCAGGGCGAGCGTGTTGGTGTCCGGCTGCTTCTGGACGCCGAGGATCACCGCCGGCTCGGCGTCCGCCGAGCCCTCGCCCCGCTTGATCGCCTCGCCGATCTGGACGAGCCCGAGCTGCCCGACGCGGATCGGGACGCCGTCGCGCACCGCCACCACCGTGTCGGCGATGTCCGCCGGGTCCCGGACGCGGCCGATCCCCTGGATGAGCTGCTCCTGCCCCCCCTCGATGAGGAAGCCCGCCGAGACGTTCTGGTTGGTCTCGCGCAGCCGGTCGGCGACCTCGGCCACGCCGATCCCGTACGCCTTGAGCCTCTCCGGCGAGAGCACCACCTGGTACTGCTTCACGCCGCCGCCGATGGGGACGACCTGGGAGACGCCCGGCACCGACAGCAGGCGACGGCGGATGCGCGTGTCGGCCACCGTGCGCAGCTCGATCCCGCTGTGGCGGTCCGAGGTCAGCGACAGGAACAGGATCTCGCCCATGATCGAGGAGATCGGCGCCAGGATCGGCCGCTCGACCTCCGGCGGCAGGCTGCCCGAGACCAGGCTCAACTTCTCGTTGACGATCTGCCGCGCGATGTAGATGTCCGTGTCCCACTCGAACTCGACCCAGACGACCGAGATGCCCACGGCCGTGGCCGACCGCACGCGGCGCACGCCGGAGGCCCCGTTGACGGCCGCCTCGATCGGGAAGGTGACGAGCGTCTCCACCTCCTCGGGGGCCATGCCGTAGGCCTCGGTGATGACCGTCACCGTCGGCGCCGTCAGGTCGGGGAAGACGTCCACCGGCATGGTCGCGGCGGTATAGCCGCCAGCCGCGAGGAGCAGGACGGCCAGGAAGAGGACGACGAGGCGGTTGGTCAGCGACCCGCGGATGATGGCGTTGAGCATGGGTGTCCCTCCAGGGTCAGTGGCTGTGGCCGTGTTCGGGGATGACCGACGAGACCGATGCCAGTCGGATGGCGTAGGCCCCCTCGGTAGCCACGCGCTCACCCTCCTGGAGCCCCTGCCTCACCTCGACGTAGCCCGCGTCGCGGAGCCCCAGCACCAGGTCACGCCTCTGGAAGCTCTCGCCGTCGAGCATCACATAGGCGGTGGGCCGGCCGTCCTCGTCGACGATCGCCGACTCGGGGACGGCGAGCGCCTCCTCGGCCCGCGCTGTCTCGATGGCCACGTCGGCGAACAGGCCGACCCGCACCGCGTGGTCGGGGTTGTCGATCTGGTAGCGCACGGGCACGGTGCGCGAGTCGGGATCGACGACCGAGCCGACGTCGATCAGCGAGCCGCCCTCGGACCCGAGGATCGAGATGCGACGCCCCGGGCGGGCGGCGAGCGTGAAGTCGGCGGACGGGGCCGCGACCACCCGCTCCAGGTCGAACTCCGGGACCCGGGCCTCGATCCAGACCCGGTCCAGGTTGATGATCGTGAACAGGGCCTCGGTCACGCCCACGTACTCGCCCTGGGTCGCTTCGGCCTCGGTGACGGTCCCCGCGTGCGGCGACTGCAGCACGACCTGCATCGCCGGGGACGACGACCCGTCCTGCTGCCCGCCCTCGGCCGGGGCGTCGGCCGACGGGGGCAGCATCGCGACCAGCTTCGCCCTCGCCTCCTCGTAGGGGCGACGCAGCCGGAGCTTCCCCTCGTAGACCGACTCGGCGACGTGCATCTCGTGCTCGGCGAGGTCCAGTTCCTTCTTCGGGACGGCATCCCGCGCCGCGAGCGACGCCAGGCGCTCGTAGACGAGCCGGGCCTGATCCAGCTCCAGCTTCGCCGTCTGGATCTCGACCTCGACGTCCATCTGCCGGACGGTCAGCTCCGTCTCCAGCGTCTGGACCTGCGCCCGGTTAGCCAGGAGCGCCACCCCCGGCGGGCCGGCCAGCGGCGGCTCGATGACGGCGACTACTTGGCCGGCCAGGACCTGCTCCCCCACCCGGGGGAAGGCGCCGCCCGGCGGTGGCAGGACCCGCCCGGCGAGCGGCGGCGTAACGACCGCCTCGGCGCCGGCCGCCGGGCGGACCTCCCCGGGCACAACCAACCGCTCCACCAGACGCCGCTCGGCGACGGGCTCGGTCACGAGCCCGATCTTCCACTGCTGCTCCTTCAGGAACGGGATCACTCCCTCCGGTTCGATGTCGCCGGCGGCCTCGGCGGCCTTCGTCGCCGCGGCCTCATCCGGATAGACCGTCACGGGGACGCGGATCGTGTCCTCCGCCTGGTCGCTCTTGAGCACCAAGGTCATCTCGTTCCGGCCGGCCTCCGGGAACGCGACCGTCGGGCCGTAGATGCCGGGGCTCCGCGGCGCCGCCTGCTCGACGGTCGTCGTCTTGCCGGTCGGCCCGGTCGCGACGACGGTGAGCGTGCCGCCGCGGATGGGCGTGCCATCCTCGAGCACGGTGAGGTGGACGTTGAACTTCGCCCCCGCGCCCTGCACGAGGTAAGGATGCTCCATGAAGAGTTCCAACTTGTCGCTGAAATCGGTCACCGCGACCGTCGCGGGCTCCCCTTCGGCCGGCGCCTCCGGCTGCACGCCCCCGAGCCCGGGGAGCGAAAACTCGACGCAGCCAGCGCCCGCAAGCGAAATCATCACCGCAACGAAGATCCACCCGGCGGCCCGGGGGGCGCGCAAGGGGGAAGACCGGAAAGGCCGCATTGGATCCTCCTGACAGACGTTGGGCCGAGATGAACGGATACGGTTGCCGATCGCCAGGCCGGGATCTACGGCGGCCGGCCCTGGGCGGTAACCCGCGCCCCAATCCGGGAGCGGCGCGTCGCCGTTTGCAGCACGGGCGACGGTGCGGGCCCGGGATTTTTGGCAACGAACTGGGGTCTGATGAGGGGGACGCGCCGAGGCCCACCATGGGGCCGCGGACGGGGCTTCGGGAGGGTGGCCGCCTTTAGCAGCGGAGCGAGACCGAGCGCATCAGGAGCACGCCCGAATCGCAGAGCCCGAGGGAGGGCGGGGTGGTGGGAAATGAGGCGGGGTCGTCAGGCGCGCGGAGGGGCCAAAGAAGCGACAAGGCTTGCAGGCCGAAGGAGGGCTCCCATCCGAGGCGGGCGGCAGCGATAGCCCCCGATGTCAGGCAGGCATCAGAGACCGGATGGAAACCGATCGACTCTCCCGAAGCCCCCTGCGGGGAGGCCGGGAGGCTGAACGGGATGCCAAACCAGGCGCCGTGGAGGTGGAAGACGGATTCGCCGATCGGGGGAGCACCGCCGTGGTCCGCATCGTCTTGCTCAAGGCCACGATCGTGGGAGTGCTCGTGGCCGAACCACCCTTGATCGGAGCGGGATGGAGCTGAAGACAATCCGTGGGCGTGGCCCATGACGGGCGACGAGCCGATGCTGCCGACCAAGCAGAGGGTCGCGAGCAGCATGCGTATCGGTTTCGTCGCCCGCAGACCTCTCATGATCAGGAAATGCTCCACGATCGGACCGAATGCCCCGTAGCGTCCATTCTCCCGCCCGTAAACGCGGAAATCAAGGGCATCACGCGAGCGGTGGCGATCGGAAAGGACGTCCCCGGGATTGGATCGGCCATGGTAGCCGCGGCGGAGCGGGATATCAGGATAATTCGAGGGCCGCGCCGTGCCGCTCGAGTCTCGGGGAAGCGTCCCGGAACGCAACTCCTTCCCATCCACGACTTGCAACGCGATCGACCGGAGTCCTTGATTGATCAATCAATTTGCAATATTGTCGAAAACGCGGTGCCAATCGGCCGTGCCGGTGATCCGCTCCGGTTCTCGGGGCCGGAAGGTCATAGCCCTGCCCGCCTCAATCCCGCCGATCCCTTCTCGATCCTATCCGGCCCGCGCCATCGCCTGGCCGCGGGTTGCCCGATCTCCTCGCCCCGCCCGCCGGCCTTCTCAAGCCGCCCCCCCCCCACGGATGTCCACACCTCTCCCGCAGGGTCTCCTCGTCCGGAAGCGTTCGGCCGTTGACCCTTCCATGTGACGCATTGCTCGCCTGCCTTCCCGTCCGTCCTTTCCTCTCGCCTCCCGGCCCCGACACGCGGCCTTTGGCATGTCACGCCTAAAGCCGCCGCCGGTCCGCTCAAGCGGAAAATCGGTTCCCCCTGGGGTTTCCCCCAATTTTCCGCTTGCCCGGTCGCTGGCGCTCGCTTCGCCCCGGCTCAAGGCGGCTTTTCTCCGGGTGACATCAGGCCGCGATGGTCGCGGTCGGAATCACGAAGAAAGGAGAACCGTCCATGTCCGACAGCAAGAATTACGACACCGCCCCGAAGAGCCCGAGCCACGTCGCCTACCAGGTCCGCGACCGGGAGGGCCAGAAGAGCTTCTGGACCCGCATCGGGAGCGTCTGGCCCCACTCCGACGGCAAGGGCTTCAACGTGCAGCTCGAGGCCGTGCCGCTCGATGGCCGCATCACCCTCCGCGTCGCCTCGGAGAAGAAGGACTAACCGCTCGTTCACCCGGGGCGGCCGGGAAGGCCGCCCCAACCTGAAAGGAATCAGACCATGACCAACGACATCAAGATTCGAGTCCTCAACATCGACTACCACCGCAACGGGATTGGCGGTGCACCGTTCCACGCCATCGTCTTCCGCGACTCCGGAGAGCTGGGCAGCGTCAAGCTGGCCGTCGTCTCCGACCAGGCCGCCCATGTTGCCGTCCTCGACATCGCCAAGCTGGTCGACTGCGACGTGGAGTTCGGCTCGAACTCCTGGCGCGGCGACCAGTACGAGCCAGGACTGCGGCGAGCAATCAGGCGCCGGGAGCGGCAGATCGAGAAGGAAGCCCTCGGCGGGAAGGAGGCCTGATCATGAGCACCGCGATCATCAATCCCTTCTACGCAGCTCGCATCAGTCGCAATCACCGCATCCGGCGCGACGAGCCGACACAGCCCGTCTACGCCCGGCTGCCGATGGCCCCGAGGAACGCGAGCCCGGTCCCCCACCTCACCAGCCTCTACCATTTCCACCGCGCCGGCGAGTACGGCGACCGCAAGTGGCCGGGCAATTGCGGCGGCAACCTGATCAAGGACCTGCTCCGCTACTTCCGCCCCGGCCTCGTGTTCGACCCGATGACGGGCAGCGGCACCGCCCGCGATGTCTGCCGGGAGATCGGCGTCCCCTGCATCTCCTTCGACATCCACGAGGGCTTCGACGCCTGCGACCCGCGGCAATCCCCGGCCGCGGAGTCGTTCGACTTCATCTGGGCCCACCCGCCCTACTGGCGCCAGAAGCTCTACGCCGACGACCCGCGCGACCTGTCGCGCTCACCGACGCTGGAGGATTTCCTCCGCCGCTACGGCCAGTTCATCCGCAACTCGGCCCGGGCCCTGAAGCCCGGCGGCAAGCTCGCCATCCTGATGGGCGACTACAGCGACCGCGACGCGGGCTACGTCCCCCTCGTCTACCACACCAAGCGGCTCGCCTTCGCGGCGGGCCTGGCCCAGCACTGCACGGACATCATCCGCTTCAGCCACGGCGCGAGCAGCAGCAAGAAGGTCTATCGCTCCAGCTTCATCCCCGGCCTTCATGACGTCTGCATGATCTTCGAGAAAACCCGATAACCAAACCCGAGAAAGGAGTCTCACCATGACACTGTTCAACGTCCACATCTACCGCGAGATGCGGCTGCGCTTCGACGGCATCGAGGCGGATTCCCCGGAGGCGGCCGCCGCGATCGCACGCGAGCGGACCGCCGAGGATGCATCGATCGTCGAGGAATGCGACGGGATCACCCTCGCCGCCCTCGTCGATGAGGTCGGCGACGAGGAGTACGAACGCTCGGTCACCATCGATTTCGAGCAGGGCCCGCGACCCGGACCGGGCGGCCGCGATCCCCTCGTGGCCATCTCCGTCCGGGACGGCCTGATCGAGGATGTGTCCAGCACCGTTCCGTCCACCGTCGTGATCGAGGACTGGGACGTGTTCGACGAGGATACCGGCGGGCGGCCGCTGCGGACCATCGATCGCATCGAGAGCGGGATGCCGGAAGCGAAGACCGAGAGGCTCCGCCGGCTGATCACCGACGATTCAACCAGCACCTGAAAGGAAACCGCCCATGAAACCACTCGACCGCATCCTGGCCGACATCGCCCGCAAGCATCTCGGCGTCGAGACGCTTGAGCCCCGCCATTCCGACGGCCTGGATTTCCACGATCTCGCAGTCTGGCGCATACGGGACGCCCTGCTGGCCGCCTACGAGGCAGGGGCGGCCTCCCCCTCCCCTCGTCACGGCGCGGATGCCCCTCGCCACCCCGCGCGATTCGACGGCTACGAGATCAACCCCTGCCGGCGGCTGCAGGAGCCGGACGTCCCCGGCCGTTGCTACTACGAGCCCTGCCAGCCGCATGAGGCCGATGTCTGGACGCTGTACGGCCATGTCACCGGCGAGGGCGTCCACGCGATCGGCGACTTCGAGACCCGCGAGCAGGCGGAGGAAGTCGTTGCCCGCATCACCGGCCGGCGCTATACAGGCGCGAGCGATCAGCGGAGGCTTGGGCATGAGCAATGATCTGGACGAGATCCTCGACGACCTGTTCCACGGCTGCGCGTTCGCCGCGTTCGTGGAGCTGGCCTTCGAGTGCAGAGGCCTCCCCGACGCGGAGGCCACGCGGGAGCGTGCGTTTCGCTACTTCGAGGAAGAGCTGGCGCGCAAGAATCGCCTGCGGGATGAACGATCGGCGCTCGAACCGGCCGCTTGACGGCGATCGCGTCACGATCGATCCGCGGGCTGGAGCATGGCGAAGACGGCCGCGGAGACCCGGTGCACGAGCTGCGTGTGCGACTTGTCCCAAGGCCGGCCGTAGTCGCGTAGCCACTCTTCCACCGTGGGCTGGACTGTTTCGCGGATGCGCGCGATCGGCCAGTCCTCGGCGAGCCACCTCTCGGCCTCGGCGACGGCATCGGCCATCCCGCCCATGTCGCCGGCCGCCCTGGCCTCCAGGTAACGCGCCACGGACTCCAGGAAACAATCGATGCGGATGTTGCGGGGCATGATCTTGTCCCCGGGAGGGAGGAGCTGCGCGGAAGGGGGGTCCCTCCGATACCAGCAGCCTACCTGATTCCCGGCCATATTGCAGTGCAACACCTCGCCCGCAGCTGTTCCGGCCGCCCCGGCTGACGCCGGCCGCGTGCTCGCGGGGTCCACTTGCGTTGCCGTCCACTGCGGGGACCGGCCTTCGCCGCCCTCACGCCCGCTGGCGGGACATCGGGGGGCGATCCCCCGGGTCCGTCAAGGATGTCCCGGCGGCGGCCGAGGCGGTCTCCGCCCGACCTTCCGCGCTGGCGCTTGTGCAGGCCGGTGCCCCCCGCCTCGCCCGTCCTTGACCGCCCCTCCCCCCGATTCGGGACTCGCCTTCGTCCCGGGTGAATGCCGCGCGCATTCACCCAGACAGTTCCAACGGAGGAGAGACCCATGCAGAACGCACGCCACGACGTCTACGCCCGCGTCACCGACGCCATCATCGCCGAGCTGGAGAAGGGCGTCAGGCCCTGGCTCAAGCCCTGGAACGCCGAGCACATGGCGGGCCGGATCAGCCGCCCCTTGCGGCACAACGGCCAGCCCTACAAGGGCGTCAATGTCCTGATGCTCTGGATGGCGGCCGAGATGCAGGGCTTCGCCGCCCCCTACTGGATGACCTTCAACCAGGCCAAGGACTTCGGGGCGAGTGTGAAGAAGGGGGCCAAGGGCTCGCTGGTCGTCTACGCCGACCGCATCACCCGGACCGAGGCCGGCGAGGACGGCGAGGAGGCCGAGCGCGACATCTACTTCATGAAGGGCTACACCGTCTTCAACGCCGAACAGATCGAGGGACTCCCGCCGCACTTCCACGCCGTCGCCGCGCCGCAACTCGACCCGATGCAGAGGGTCGAGGCGGCCGACCTGTTCTTCGCCAACACCGGGGCCGAGATCCGCCACGGCGGGAATCAGGCCTACTATGCCGCCGAGGCGGACTATGTCCAGATGCCGCCCTTCGAGTCGTTCCGCGACGCCGAGAGCTATTGCGCCACCCTCGCCCACGAGGTGGCCCACTGGACGAAGCACCCGGCGAGGCTCGATCGCGACTTCGGCCGCAAGCGGTTCGGCGACGAGGGCTATGCCCGCGAAGAGCTGGTCGCCGAGATCGGGGCCGCCTTCCTGGCCTGCGACCTGGGCATCACGCCGGAGCCCCGCGAAGACCACGCGAGCTATCTCGACCACTGGCTCAAGGTCCTGAGGGAGGACAAGCGGGCCATCTTCCAGGCCGCCGCCTACGCCCAGAAAGCCGTGGACTTCCTGCACGGCTTGCAGCCGCAGGGGGTGCAGGGATGACCCGCACCCGCTCCGCACGGCGGCCTCGCCCGTCGCCGTGCGGTTGCGGTCCGCAGGCACGGGGCACCTGCCCGCACGTCACCCAATGCCCGCAATGCCACGCCGAGCCCGGGGCACGCTGCAAACGCCCCAGCGGCCACCCGGCCGGGGCGATGCACGCGGAACGCTATCGCGCCGCCGAGCGTGCCGACGCCGCCGCCTGCCCCGGGTTCGAGCCGATCGAGACGCCGGCCGGGACGGGATGCCGCCATTGCTCGGGATTGCCCGCGGACCACCCGTCGCACCCGGCCGGACCGGCAGCGGCCGACCGCAAGCCTTCGCTGGCCCATCACTCCCGCGAGGGGGATGGCGACGAGGTCCAGGGAACGCTGTTCTGACTCCCCTCACCCCGGTCTCCCGCCCGTTCGAGGCCGCGCCGCACCCCGCGGCCTCGTCAGGGCAGGCGTAAAGCCGCCGCCGGTCCGCTCAAGCTGCCAAGGCCGTTTCCCTTCGGGAGCCTCGGCCTTTCGCTTGATCGGTACGCTTACGCACCGGGCTCGGGCAGCTTTGTCCGCCGTGCCGTCCGGCCGCGATTGGCGCGGCCGGTGACCCGAGACGAAAGGAGACCGATCATGACGGGAACCCCCAAGCGACGCTTCCACGACATCCGCTGCGCCGCCAGCCGCCTAGGCGACTGGATGAACCACCTCGAAGATAAGGCCCGCGCCGAAGGGTTCTTCGACGGGGCCTTCAGGCCCGAAGATCCCAAGTATCACATCGAAGGCCGCGGCAACCGCCTCCTCGGCGTCTATCACGCCCTGACCATCATCGCCGAACGGGCGAGCTGCCGGATCAACCCGGAAGCCCTGGAGGCCTTCCGGGCCGAGATCGAGGCGGCCGAAGCGACCCTCGCCGAGGACTGGGCCAAGGAACTACTCGACGCTGATTTCCAGCCGTTGCCCCTCGTCTGAACCGCGTGGCCGGGCGAAGCGCCCGGCCATACTCCCCTCCGCCTGCATGGGAATGAGCGGGCGGCAATCCGAGGTTGCCCCCTCCCCCCAGCGACGACATCAGTCGGAGTCGTCCGCCCGATCGCTGCTTGGTGTGCCAGGATGACACAGCCGGTCAGTTGCCTACCTGGCCACTGCCGAAGTCGGGATTCGCGACTCCTCCCACCTTCCGCCGGTCCTGCCCGGCCCTCGTTCAGTCAACTGACTGATTTGAGGGCAGGATTATCTGTTGCTGTCAGACATCTTCCCTAAGCAGTGCTTAGGGTGCTTTTCACCGTGAAAACAGGATTTCATGACGGAAAGCCAGCCTGTTTTCTTGCTTTCTTTCCGGCGTTCTTGCAGTCTGGCAAGCCGTCTCGCTCTCGCGTCGCTCCATCTGACTGCATGTTCTCGGACGGTCCGCGGGTCCGCGCCCTGGCGGCGGATGCTATTTGGCGAGTCACGGCCAACCGAACCTGCAATCAGGAGGCTGGCCGGATTGTTTGCTTTCCGGTCTTCTGACTTTCTTTCATGAAAGCCCCCTTTCACTCTGTCTTGCCAGACTGCGCCTGTGAGCAACAATCATTCGGACCTCTGGATTTCATTATTATTTCCGGACAGCTTGCATGCCATCCGGCTTTCTTTCTTGCCAGACGGCCATCAGGCAAGCAGCGGAGCTTTCGTAGGGATGCCAGCTGCAAGATGGCTTGCTGTCCGGCTGGCTTGATTTCGTGCTTTCCTTCTTTCAGCCTGGCATACTGTCTCGCAAGCTCGCTGCCTTCGGGCGAGAATGACTTGCGCTTAAAAGGCCGATTCATCATGACGGACGGAAGGAAACCTGGCTGGCTTGCTTTCCATCCATCCATCCGTCTTACTTTCTGTCTTTCAGGCTGGCTTGCTTGGTTGCCCCAGCCGTCGACCGGCGGGCGAGGTCGGTATTGGGCGGGGAGGGACTTGCCGCCTTACTTGCTGGTTTGCTTTCTTGCTGGCTGGCCTGAAAGCCGGACGGACTGTCATCCGGCTGCACATTATGCTTGCCAGCCGGAAGGAAATCAATTAAACGGTAGATCATGATTATCGTTGTAGCAAATTCCAAGGGCGGCGTAGGTAAATCCACCCTGGCCGTCCACCTGGCGGCCTGGCTCCACAAGCAGGGCCACCGCGTCACGCTGGCCGACTGCGACACCCAGCAGTCCTCATCGGAATGGGTCCGCGAGGCCGTTCCCGAGGTGAGGGCGGTCCGGCTGGACAGCCCCGACATGATCCTGAACGACCTGCCTCAGCTGTGCCAGGAGACGGATTTCGTGGTCGCCGACGGGCCGGGGAGCCAGACGGAGACCAGCCGCGCCCTGCTGCTCCGCGCCGACCTCGCGATCGTGCCGTGCAAGGCCAGCATGCTGGAAGTGCGGGCGCTCGCCAAGGCGACCGACGTGCTCCGCCAGGCCCAGGACATCCGCGCCGGCAAGCCCGAGGCCGTGATCGTGCTGAGCATGATCGGCAAGAACTACCGGCTGACCAAGGACATGAAAGACGCCGCCGCGGCGCTCGACCTTCCCCTGGCCACACGGGCCCTCGTCTTGCGTCAGGTCTACGCCGACGCCCCGGGGCAAGGCTCCGTCGTCTGGAATCTGGGTTCGCGGGCCCAGGAGGCTGCCGGAGAGGTGGACCTGTTGTTCCGCGAGATCCTGCCGGGGGCCGTCAGGAACAGGGGCCGGAAGCCGTCCTCGATCAAGTCGAAGAAAGTAGCAGTCGCGTGAAGGAGGGACCCATGGGCGAACGACGCGCATTAGTTGAAGGACTCAAGAGCACCGGCCCCGCCGTAGATCCCCAGGCCGAGAAGGCCTTCGTCTTCAAGAGGGAAGTCTCGGAGGCCTCGCAGGCCGCTACGCCGATGGCTACCCCGACCGCGGCGACCGCGCTCTCCCGCGTCCCGTTGAGCACGCGCATCAGGTCCGACTTTTCGGCCGCGCTGAAGCGCGCCTCGCTCGAACGCCAGCTCGCCGGCGTCGAGCCCAACACGCTCCAGGACATCCTCGAACAGGCGGTCGAGCCCTGGCTCCGCTCGAACGGCTACCTGAAATAGCCGCGAGGCGAGGGGCCTCCGACGTGATGAGCCGAGGTGAGCGGCGAAAGCCGTCGCCCGGGCGCATTTCGATTGATACGACTGCGAGACTGGTCTATGGTTCGCGAGGCGATCGGCTGCTGACGCCGGGGGCCCCCTCCCATGCGAGTCGCAGCGCGGTCGCCGGATGCATTGATTCGACAGGACCATGACCAAACGCCTCCCGCCCAAGGGCGACCACCAGCCCGACCTTTTCGCCGCCAACTTCGCGGACATCCCGATCCGCGACCAGCGCGACACGATGGAGCGGCCCTTCTTCAGCCTGGCCAAGAAGCCGCGTTACACGCCCATCGAATACCACGTCGGCGACGTCTGGGTGGAGGTCTCGGCCAATCCGAAATTCGGGCTCGCGACCATCTGGGACGCCGACATCCTCATCTGGGCCTCGACGCAGATCACCGAGGCCCTCGACCGCGGCCAGACGCCCAGCCGCGTCGTCCGATTCCATCCGCACAACCTGCTGAAGTCCATTCGCCGGGCGACGGGCGGGGAGCATTACCTCCGCCTTCGCGCCGCCCTCGAGAGGCTGACCCACACCGCCGTGCGCACCAACATCCGGGGAGAGGGCAAGAAGAAGGCCGCCTCGTTCCACTGGCTGGAGAGCTGGACGGAGGTGACGGACGAGAAGACCGGCGAGACGATCGGGATGACGATGACGCTCCCCGACTGGCTCTACGAGGGGATCCTCATGAAGGGCGGGGTGCTCACCATCCACGAGGATTATTTCCTGCTCACCGGGGGCATCGAACGCTGGCTCTATCGCGTGGCCCGCAAGCACGCCGGGCAGCAGGAAGGCGGCTGGCAGTTCACCATGCGTCAGCTCTACGAGAAGTCCGGCTCAGCCTCGCGGTTCTCGGATTTCGCCATCGACGTCCGCAAGGTGGTCGAAGCCGACTCCCTGCCGGAATACACGACCATGCTGCACAAGAACGAGGAGGGGGAGGAGATCGTCCATTTCCTGAAGCGAGACCAGCTGGCCCTCGACGACCCCCGCTATGAGTCCGCCAGGCACCCGCGGCGGCGGGTCGCTCGCGGCATCGCATCTAAGGCCCTGAGTTTTAAGAAAGTCGCGGGATAGGCGTACGGCCTATTGGGCGCAAGGCGCCGCGGGTTGGCAGATTGGACACGGCCTATTAGCCGCAAGTCATCTCTGCTTGAGGGGTCTGGCACGGCCTATTAGCCGCAAAATTGCACCTGCGGAACGTTTTGGGACGGCCTATTGGGCGCAAAAATGGCAGATTTGCGCCAATAAAATCTCTCTCGAGCCTGCCAGGCGACCACGCTCCTGTCCCCATAGCCAGAAAACCGCGGTCACGGCCGATTAGGCGCAAGTGCCCGGTTGTGTCGCTGGCGTGCCGGGAGGGAAGAACTACATCCGGCGGCTGTGGATTAGCACGGCCTATTAGCCGCAGGCGACTCGGCCTATTAGGCGCAAAACGACCGGCCTATTAGGCGCAAAGGCTCGGCCCATTAGGCGCACGGATCGCCCGATTGTGCCGAGGCGTCAATGGGATACCAGGGCCCTAACTGTTTAACATCAAGTATTATTGTAACTTACTTAACGTCCGGTGCCTGTGGACAACTTCGATAAGTGATTAAGCGCCTGGCCTCATAGTCCGGGGGGCAGGAGGGAGAAGGGGCATTCAGGAATGCCATCGTTGCGGCTATGGAGCGAAGCCGCCATGGGAAGGGGTTCCGAGGCATCGAAGGCCATAAGGGCTGGCCCTCGTCACCTCCCCGAAATCCGTTGAATTTGTGTACAAAAACGCCCCAGCCGATTGACAAGTCTAACACCTGCGGTTAGAGATAGACTGGGGGAGCTACGAGAATGAGGTATGAGAGGGCGCTCGCGGTCACGAACCGCTTGGAGAACCTCCTGGATCTGATCCGGGAGGGCAGCTATTCGACGCCTGCCATCGCGGCCAAGCTCCAGGTATGCGACCAGACGATCTACCGCGACGTCCTATTCCTGAAGCGGCGCGGCTACAAGATCCGCTCCCGAAGGCTTTCAAGCCGTTGGGCTTACGAGCTCCTCGGCGAGCCCGAAGCCGGGCGGTTGGGGAAGGGGGAAGACGGCCCATGACCGCCCGACCCTCGCCCGACTGGATGTTCGATTTCGGCCTCGACGGGACGCGGCCGCCGCACTTCTTCGCCACGGTCGCCGATCTCGACGCCGAGGGCGGGGCGATCCCCCAGGCGCATGTGCTGCGCCGGGCCTTCGAGGAATTGGATCTGAGCGGCATCCTCTGCCAGGATGGGAGCCCGATCGTCTATTTCCGGACGGTGGACCGCCTCGATGCGTCGGAGGTGATGGCCCTCCACCGTACCTTCTGGAACCAGGGGGTCGCCCCGATCCTCGCGCTGGTCGGGCCCGACGAGGTCCACATCTACTCCGGCCTGTCGCAGCCCGCCGTTAGCCAAAGGCCCGGCGCCGACCCGGACGGCCTGGTTGAGCGGCTGGACCGCGTGGCCGAGCAGCTGCGGGCATTCCTCTTGGCCGTGGAGACCGGCGAGTATTATCACCGCCACCGGCGGGCCTTCGACCCGAGGCAGCGGGTGGACCGCAACCTGTTGCGGCATCTCGAGGCTGCCCGCGAATTGCTCGCGGATGTGCCGGCGACCCGGCTCGATCCCGCCTCCCTCGACGCCTTGCTCTGCCGCGTCGTCTTCACCTGCTACCTGTTCGATCGGAAGGTGATCGACCGGGTATACCTGGAGGAAGCGGGCATCCACGGGGCCGAGGGCCTGGCGGATATCCTCGGCCGCAAGTCACGCTCGCAGGCGAGGGTCGACCTCTACGCGCTGTTCTCGCAGCTGGGCGAGGATTTCAACGGCGACCTGTTCAGTGAGGACCTGGAGGCCGAGGCCAGGCAGATCAGGGGCGAACATCTCGACATCCTGGGCGACTTCATCCAAGGGACAGACCCGCGGAGCCGCCAGCGGAGCTTCTGGCCCTACGAATTCGGGATCATCCCGATCGAGACCATCAGCGCGATCTACGAGCACTTCCTGAAGGCGGCGGGCGCGCGAGCGAAGAGGGAGGCCGGGGCATTCTACACCCCGCGATTCCTGGCCGAGTTGGTCATCGACTCCGCCCTCGACGGGGGAGAGCCCCTGCTCGGCAAGCGGTTCCTCGACCCCGCCTGCGGTTCGGGTATCTTCCTCGTCGGCCTGTTCAACCGCCTGGCCGAAGAATGGGCGCGGGCCAACCCGAAGGCCGGCTACGACGCTAAGATCAGGGGCCTGACGGCGATCCTGAAGACGAATCTGTTCGGGGTGGACAAGAACCGCACCGCATGCCTGATCGCGGCCTTCAGCCTTTACCTAGCCTTCCTCGACCAGCTGTCGCCCCCGGACATTCGCCGCGTGCTGAAGAAGGTCAAGGTGCTGCCGAGGCTGGTCGCGGGCGTGGGGGGCGAGGCGGCGACCATCCGCTGCGCCGATTTCTTCGCAGACCAGGCCGCCCCAGACCAGGTGGATTACGTGATCGGCAACCCGCCGTGGGCAGAGGTCAGGGATGCGAACGCGTCGGCCGCGACCTGGTGTGCCCACCGTAAACTTCCATTCCCTGCCAAGCAGCTCGCTGCGGCTTTCGTCTGGAAGGCCCCGGAACACCTCGCCGCCGGAGGATCCGTCTGCCTCGTCCTGCCGTACGGGCTGCTCTTCAATCACACGCAGAGTTCCGTCGAGTTCCAACGGCATTGGTTCAAGTCGCGCGCGGTCGATCGGATCATGAACCTCGCCGATTTCCAGCGCTTCCTGTTCGAAGACGCGGAGGCGCCCGCCCTGGTCGTCCGCTACGGGAAGCAGCAGCCGGCGCATAGCGGGCACCGCATCCAGTACTGGTCGCCCAAGACCGACTGGGCCGTAACCCAGGCCGAGGTGATCTCGATCCTGCCGCAGGACCGGGCGTGCCTGAGCGTCCGGGAAGTGCTCGACGACCTCCGGGGAGACGATGCGCCGCTGATCTGGAAGGAACGCTACTGGGCGACCTCGCGAGACCGTCGCCTCCTGGACCGGCTGCGCCTTTACCCACGCCTGCGGGACGTCCTCGGCCAGCGCGGCAAGGGGACTCCCAAGCGGTGGATCGTCGCTGAAGGTTATGAGCCCTTCGGGGCCAACGACCCGGACGATAGCCTTCGGGAGTTGACCCTTCATCGCACCGGCCGCATCGAGAGGACCACACACCGGCTCTGTCTGCTGCTCCTCCCAGATGAGTGCGGGCTGCAGGAAACGCTCACGCTGGAGCTGAGGCGAGCCATCAGCAACACTGATATCTTCAAGGGGCCGCTCGTCCTGATAAAGCGAGGATATTCCAACGAGCCCGAGGTCGCGTTCGCGAATTTCAATGTGGCCTACCGCCACGGCATTCGCGGGATCCACGGGCCGGCCGGGGACGCCGACCTGCTGGCCTTCCTGACGTTCTACCTGCGGTCGAGCCTGGCCCGCTACTTCCTCTTCCACACCTCCGCGAGTTGGGGGGTGAGCCGCGCAACAATCGACATCGACGACCTCATGCGGCTGCCCTTCCCGCTGCCGGACCAGGCGGATCATCCGAATCGAGCGGCCGAGATCGTTGCGGAGGCCGGCCGGCTCATGGCGGCGGTGGCGAGGGAAGCGAGTGACGCAGTCCTCGGGAGGGACGATGTCGTGCGGCGCGCCCAGGCGCGTGCCGAGCCTCTGATCGAGGAGTATTTCGACGTAGATCCCATCGAGCAGAAACTTGTCGCTGACACCGTCGGCATCGTCATCCCCAGCGTGAGGCCCACCCGCGCCCGGATCGACGTGCCCGCGCTCCTGCCGGCCCGCTCCGATGATTATGCGGCCTACATCGATCTCCTCTGCTCGACGCTCAACGGATGGGCGAACGCCAAATACCGCGTCCATGGCAAGTCCATGGCCGACTGCAGCCTGGGCATCGGCATGGTGGTCCTGCGGAAGGCGAGGCGAGGGGAAGACCCGGGGCAGATCGATGGGGTGACCACGGACGTCCTCGCCGCGCTACAGCGGCTCCAGAAGGGGGCTGCCAGGGGGAGGGGCGCGTTCGAGCTGGCGCGGGGGCTGAAGGTGTTCGACGGGAACCTCCTCTACGTAATCAAGCCCGTCGGGCGGCGCTTCTGGTCCGCGACGGCCGCGCTCAACGACGCCGACGAAATCGCGGGCACGATCCTCATGCGATCCGAGGGGGATGCATGACGATCGGCGACAGCAGTGCCTGGGACGACTTCATCGCCCAGGGAGGGGTGGGGACCGTGATCGGCCTCGTGCTCGAATCCTGGGCCTTGATCGCGCCCCCGGCGCCGGACGAGCTGGAGGAGGACACGTCCATCCGGCTCTACGCGGCGATGGTCAGGAAGCGAGACCGCCAGGCCCACCGGTTCCTGATCCGCTACGAGGACGTGGAGATCGACGTTGACCTGGCGAAGGAGACGGGGAGGAAGGACATCGTCTTCTTCCCCGGCCACGACGGCGACCTGTATTTCTGCCTGGAGGCCAAGCGGCTCAACGCCAGGGTCAAGGGGGTGATGAAGTCGCTGGCCGATGAGTACGTGAAGGAGGGAATGCAGCGCTTCGTGGACGGCAAGTACGGCCGCCACGTCCACCACGGCGGCATGCTGGGCTACGTCCTGGACGGCGACGTGCCCAGGGCGATGCGCAACGTCCTGTCCAATATTCGCACGAATCATGCGGCCTTGGGAATGGACCCGCCAGGTGAGTGGGTAGAGTCGCGAAGCCACCCGGGTGACGACCGCGCAAAAGAATCGGAACACCGGCGTGCGCAGGGCGCGCAGCGATTCTTGCTGCATCACCAGTTCGTCTCGGCCCGGACCACAGCGACCCCAGCCACAACGGTGTCGGAAGTGGCGCCGAATCGGCCGTCCCCAGCCCGGCGTAAGCGAGATTCGGGAGAAGGGGGAATCCAATGATATTAGCGCAATTATTATCATATAGGACTCAATGAAGCATGACGACCGCCGCCGTTGAGCCGATCCTCCGATTCATCGAGTACGCCCGAACCCTGAAAGGGGACGAGAAGGGCGAGGCGCAGGTGTTTTGCGACCGCCTGTTCCAAGCGTTTGGCCATGGCGGCTACAAGGAAGCAGGGGCCACGCTCGAGTTCCGCGTGAAGGGGGCGAAGAGCACGAAGTTCGCCGACCTGCTTTGGCGGCCCCGGCTGCTCATGGAGATGAAGAAACGCGGCGAGAAGCTCCAGAAGCACTACACGCAGGCGTTTGAATACTGGCTCCAGCTCGTCCCTCAGCGCCCCAAGTATGTGGTGCTCTGCAACTTCGACGAATTCTGGATCTACGACTTCGACTCCCAGCTCAATGACCCGGTGGATGTGGTCGCCCTGGACGAGCTTCCCCAGCGGTACACGGCCTTCAACTTCCTCTTCCCCGTCGAGAAGAAGCCGCAGTTCGGCAACAACCGCGTGGATGTCACGCGGGCGGCGGCGGCGAACGTGGCGGGCGTGTTCAACGCGCTGGTGGCGCGGGGCGAGGACCGGGAACAGGCCCAGCGGTTCGCCCTGCAATGCGTGGTGGCGATGTTCTCCGAGGACGCGGAGTTGCTGCCGCGCGGGCTGTTCAGCGAATTGCTCGACGAATGCAAGCGCGGCGAGAGCACCTACGACCTGGTCGGCGGCCTGTTCCGGCAGATGAACTCGCAGTCCCCGGCCAAGGGCGGGCGGTTCAAGGGCGTGCGCTACTTCAACGGCGGCATCTTCCAGACGGTCAACCCGCTGGAGCTGGTGCCGGAGGAGGTCGACCTGCTGCTCAAGGCCGCCGAGGAGAACTGGAGCAAGGTCCAGCCGCCCATCTTCGGCACGCTCTTCCAGAGCAGCATGGGCAAGGAACGGCGGCACGCCTTCGGGGCGCATTTCACCTCGGAGGCGGATATCCAGAAGGTGGTGCTGCCGACTATCGTCAGGCCGTGGCGGGAGCGGATCGAGGCGGCGAAGACGCTGAAAGAGCTTCGCGCCCTGCTGGAAGAGCTGCGGAGCTTCCGAGTGCTCGATCCGGCCTGTGGCAGCGGGAACTTCCTCTATGTCGCCTTCCGGGAGCTGAAGCGGCTGGAATTGAGCCTCATGGCGAAGATTCACGCCGAGTTCGGCAGGAAGGCACAGCAGTCGGTCGGCACCCGCTCCCTGGTCAGCATCAAGCAGTTCTTCGGCATCGACAAGGAAGAGTTCGCCGTGGAGCTGGCGAAGGTCACGCTCATGATCGCCAAAGAGCTGGCGATCGACGAGAGCCAGGCGTGGATCGACAGCGAGCAGCTGGACCTGCCCATCGAATTCGACGCGGCTCTGCCGCTTGACAACCTGGACGACAACATCAAGGCCAATGACGCGCTGTTCTGCGAATGGCCCGAGGCCGACGCCATCGTGGGCAACCCGCCATTCCAGTCCAAGAACAAGATGCAAGGCGAGTATGGCCCCGCCTACCTGAACCGCCTGCGAGACGCCTACCCGTGCGTTCCGGGCCGCGCCGATTACTGCGTGTACTGGTTCCGCCGGGCCCACGACGAACTGCCCGCCGGAGGCCATGCCGGGTTGGTCGGCACGAACACCATCCGCCAGAACTATTCCCGCGAAGGGGGGCTGGATTACATCGTCGGCAACGGCGGGACGATCACCGAGGCGGTTTCTACGCAGGTGTGGTCGGGTGACGCGGTGGTTCACGTCTCCATCGCCAACTGGGTCAAGGGCGATGCGCCGGGCAAGAAAAAGCTGTTTACTCAGCTCGGCGACCTGCGGGAAAGCCCCTGGGAAGTGGTCGAGTTGGACGAGATCAGTCCCGCCTTGTCCGCCTCGTTCGACGTGACGCAGGCCCAGCGTCTGCGAGCGAACATCGACTCCGGGGCGTGCTACCAAGGGCAGACGCACGGGCATGAGGGGTTTTTGCTGAGTCCGGCGGAGGCCGCCGGTCTACTCCAAGCCTCGGCAGAGAACGCCGAAGTCCTGCTCCCGTACCTGACGGGGGATGACCTGCTCTCACACCAGCCGCCGGCCCCGCAACGCTATGTCATCGACCTCCAACCGCGCGACATCCTGACTGCGGGGCAGTACCCGAAGCTGATCGAGCGGCTGAAGGCGACGGTGCTACCCGCCCGCGAAGCGGCTGCCGAGGAAGAGGCGAAGAGGAACAAGCGGGCGCTGGATGCGAACCCGAAGGCGAAGGTGAACCAGCACCATCGAAACTTCCTGAATAAGTGGTGGCTGCTGTCCTATCCCCGCCCCGAGCTGATCTCGAAGATTGCAGCCATGCCACGCTATATCGCCTGCGCCAGGGTGACGAAGCGGCCCATCTTCGAGTTCGTGGACAAGGGCATCCGCCCTAGCGACGCCCTCCAACTTTTTCCGCTGCCCGATGACTACTCGTTCGGCATCCTGCAAAGCGGCATCCACTGGTCCTGGTTCATCGCCCGCTGCTCCACGCTCAAGGGGGATTTCCGCTACACTTCCGACACCGTGTTCGACACCTTCCCCTGGCCGCAGGAGCCCACGATCCCGCAGGTGAAGAAAGTGGCCGAGGCCGCCGTTG
Source organism: Tautonia sociabilis (assembly GCF_003977685.1). Classification (GTDB taxonomy): domain Bacteria; phylum Planctomycetota; class Planctomycetia; order Isosphaerales; family Isosphaeraceae; genus Tautonia; species Tautonia sociabilis. Next base: position 65,695 of record NZ_RYZH01000002.1, read on the forward strand.
CCCTCCGGCAGTTGCGCCGGAATGTCATGGCCGAGAATCAGTGGAGCCTGCGCCAGCTGTACCGCACGCTGGACACGCCCGGCCAGAACCCGTTGCGGGCGGCCCAACAAGCGCTCGATGCGGCGGTGCGCTCCGCCTACGGCATGAAGGCGAAGGGTGACCCACTCGCGTTTCTATTGGCATTGAACGGGGAGCTCGCGGACAAGGAAGTGTCGATGAAACCGGTCGCCGGACCGGGACTGCCTACTTCGGTAAAGGACGTCGCACCGTTCATCACCGCGGATTGCATCAAGGGTGGCCGTGAATCGCGGTACGGCCGATGAAATCCGGTCAACCGATCCTCAGTGAGCAATTGCCTCGTTGTCCGCAAGACCGACACAGGTTCGGCTTCGGTCGGACGGGGAGGGGGCGGTGAAGCTGCATGCGGGCCTCCCGAATCTGGCCGGCAAGGTCCAGGACCCAGGCCCGGAGCTTCGCCTCGTTCTCGATCCGGTGCCGCTCGCCGGTCCCGAGCACCACGTAGCCGTAGGGCGGCCGGACGCCGTAGCGTTCTTCGATGAGCAGGAAGTAGGCCCCCATCTGGGCGATGTGCCCGGGCCAGAGCCGCTTGGCCGACTTCCACTCCTCCGGGACCACCGTCTTGCCTATACGCACGATCCGGTCCGGGCGGCCTGCAAGCCGGTAGCGAGTCGAGTAGAGGCTGACGTCGTCGAGGGCGAGCGTCTGTCCCGAAGCGAGGCCGCGGGCCTCCCGCATCCTCCAGGCGGCGATGACGAGGAGCACGCCGGCCAGGAGGACGCAAAGGGCGATCGGCCATAGCGGGAGTGATTGGTCGGGTATCATCGGCCGAGGATCCACAGGACGAAGAGGAGGATCAGGCCGGCGGCGATCACCTTCTGCCCGATCTGGAGCAGCCTGCCCGCGGTTCGCTCCGCTGTTTGCTTGCGTTCATGGTGTCGACTTCCGGACCTGAGGGCCGTCTGGTTCCCTGGTTCGAGGCCCAGGCCATACTCCAGCCGCCACTGCTCGGGGCAGAAGACGAAGGTCCCGATTTCGTGCGCCGACACCACGTCCAGCGAATCGTCATGCGGTTCAAAGATTTGCGTCGCCATCGGCCCCTCGCCCCTCCCTAAGTTAAGCACTTCTGATAGGACCATAATTGCCAGCAAAGTCGAGCGGAAGCTGAGGGGTGCTGCGGAGATTCGCGCGGCTATTCTCCGCAATGCCTGCGGAGAAAGCTTGCCCTTGCGGAGAATCCGGGCTAGTATCCTCCGCAAGAGATGCGGAGAATTGCGTGTACATCCACCTGAAGACCGACTGGCCAAAGTTCCATTGGGACGAGGAGAAAACCTCCGCCCCGCTCGCCGCGGTGCGCCATCGGCAGGGACGGCTCATCGGGCGGATGGAGGCCCTTGGCTTCCGGCTGCGCGAGGAGGCGGTCCTCGACACCCTGACCCAGGACGTCCTGAAGTCGAGCGAGATCGAGGGCGAGATCCTCGACCGGGACCAGGTGCGTTCGTCGATCGCCCGCCGTCTGGGGATGGATATCGGCGCGCTCACGCCCGCCGAGCGGGATGTCGAAGGCATGGTCGAGATGATGCTCGACGCCACCCAGCATTACGACCGGCCCCTGAACGAGGATCGCCTGTTCGGCTGGCACGCGGCCCTGTTCCCGGCCGGGCGCAGCGGGACGCACCGGATCAGGGTCGGCACCTGGCGGGACGACGGCTCCGGCCCGACGCACGTCGTGTCGGGCCCGGTCGGCAAGGAGCGGGTGCATTACGAGGCGCCGGAGGCCGCCCGGGTCGGCCGGGAGATGGCCGCGTTCCTCGCCTGGTATAATGGCCCGTCCGGCATCGACGCGGTGCTGAAGGCGGCCCTGGCCCATCTCTGGTTCGTGACCATCCACCCGTTCGACGACGGCAACGGCCGCATCGCCCGGGCCATCGCCGACATGGCCCTGGCCCGCTCGGAGGGGAGCCCCAGCCGCTTCTACAGCATGTCGGCGCAGATCCGGGCCGAGAGGAGCGACTACTACGCCATCCTGGAGCGCACCCAGAAGGGGACGCTCGACGCCACCGGCTGGATCGGATGGTTCCTCGGCTGCCTGGACAGGGCGATCGACGGGGCGGAGGCGACGCTCGGCCGGGTCCTGAAGAAGGCCAGGTTCTGGGAGGAACACGCGAGCGAGTCGCTGAACGACCGTCAACGCAAGGTCCTTAACCGGTTGCTCGACGGGTTCGAGGGGAAGCTGACCTCCTCGAAATGGGCGGCACTCGCCAAGTGTTCCCAGGATACAGCATATCGCGACATCCTCGACTTGGTGGGCAGGCGGATCCTGACGAAGGACCCCTTCGGGGGGAGGAGCACGAGTTACTCGCTCACGGACCCCGACAGTTGACACTTGCGGCCACGCGACTCGTCTGGCATTTTGTACACATTGCCGAGCGGTAGCACGCGGGGGACTCGGGCAGACCGGAATAAGAAGAGGTGGGGAAAATTCGTGGGCAAGCCGTATGAAGGTGAACTTGAAGTCCTCTCCCGAACCTACGAGTGGGCGCTGCAGGCGGAGGTGGGAGACCTGGAGGCGGCGGTGCGGCGTCTCTCGAAAGACCCGCTGATCGTCGTCGGCTCGGGCGGCTCGCTGACGGCCGCCCACTTCGCCTGCTACCTGCATTCGCTCTTCACCGGCCGGCTCGCCCGTGCGATGACCCCCTACGAACTGCTCAGCTCGCCGGTGCATCTCGGCGAGCTCGGCGTGCTCCTCCTCACGGCCGGGGGCAGCAACCCCGACATCCTCGGGTGCCTGGAATCCTGCGTCGCCCGCTCGCCCAAGCACCTGTCGGCCGTATGCACGCGGCTGGACACTCCGCTCGCGGCCCTTGCAAGCGATGCTGGCTGGGTCTCGTTCCACGAATTCGGCCTCCCGTCCGTCAAGGATGGCTTCCTCGCGACGAACTCGCTGCTCGCCACCTGCGTCCTGCTCGCCCGGGCCTATCGCCGACAGCCTGACGGGCACATGCCGTTGCCGCCCCGTCTCGAAGACCTCGCACACCCGGGCCGGGACGCATCCGCCTTCCGGGCGGCCCTCTCGGAGGCCTGTCGGCCGCTCTGGGACCGATCGACCCTGGTGGTGCTCCACGGCCAGGTGGCGCATGCCGGCGCCGTCGACCTCGAATCCAAGTTCACCGAGGCGGCGCTGGGCCAGGTACAGCCGGCGGATTATCGGAATTTCGCGCATGGGAGGCATCACTGGCTCGCCAAGCACGGCGCCACGAGCGGGGTGATCTCGCTGGCCTCGCACCGGGACATGCCGCTCGCCAAGAAGACCATCTCGCTCATCCCCGAGGACGTCCCGGTCGTTCAGCTGGACGTAGGGGACGGGATCCACGGGAGTCTCCGCGCGATCGTCTTATCGCTCTACATCGCCGGCGAGGCGGGCCTTGCCCGCCGGATCGACCCGGGGAGGCCGAGCGTCCCCACGTTCGGGCGTCGACTCTATCACCTGAACGCGGGCTACGCGGGGCGTGCCCGATCGCTCCCGGCGGCCGAAGCGGCCGCGATTTCCCGCAAGGCGGGCGCGTCCACCGCGACGCTGCAGGCCCGGGGAGAGCTGCCCCCCTGGAGGGAGGCTTACGCCACGTTCCGGGGAGAGCTGGAGGGGAAGGAATTCCGCGCCGTCGTGTTCGATTACGACGGTACGCTCTGCGATGCGGCCGAGCGCTACGACGGGCCGGGGCCGGCCGTCACGCAGATGATGACCGAGCTCCTCCGGGCGGGCGTCCAGGTGGGGATCGCCACCGGCCGGGGGAAGTCGGTGCGGAAGGATCTCCTGGCCCGGATCGAGAGCCCCGCCCTGAGGGCCAGGGTACTCATCGGGTACCACAACGGTGCCGAGATCGGCACGCTGGCCGACGATTCGCAGCCTCCCCCCGGCCGAAGACTCGACGAATCGCTCGAGGAGATCAACGCCCTGCTCGCTTCCGACGCCCGCCTCGTGGCGTTGGCCAAGATCGAGGCGGGCTCCAAGCAGCTGACACTCGAGTTTCGGGATTGTACGGCCGCGGAGGAGGTCTGGGAATCCGTGCAGCAAGGCCTGTCCCGGTGCCAGGCCGCCGGGGTCACCGCGCTGCGGTCGAGCCATTCGGTGGACATCCTGGCGCCCGGGACCACGAAGCGCCGGGTCGTCGATGCGATCCGGCGATCGTTCGGATCAGGGACGTCGCCCGTCCCCGTGCTCACCATCGGCGATCGGGGCCGCTGGCCGGGCAACGACTTCGCCCTGCTGCAGGAGCCGTTCTCCTTGAGCGTCGACGACGTTTCCGCCGACCCTTCGACCTGCTGGAACCTGGCGAGCCCGGGGAATCGTTGCGCCGCCGCCCTCCGGGAGTATTTCCGATCCATGCGCCTCGGCGACGGCTTCGTCGCCCTGAATCTGGGCTCGGGAGGTGGCCGGTGAAGGACGCCCTGGCGGAGAAGCTGCTGGCACACGTCCTGGCGTGGGAGCCGGAGGACATGGCGCGCGAGCGCCCGCTCCTGCAGGCCATGGCCGCCTACAAATACGACGGCTACCAGCAATTCTTCCCGGGCATGCGGTTCATCGAGAGCCTGGCCCGCTGGCTCGCGCGTTTCGAGACGCCCGATGAGCGGCACGCCGCCTACGAGTTCGTCAAGACGCGGCTGATCTTCTGCTCGGCCGACGAGGTGACCCACCTGGTCGAGATGGCCTATCCCGACCACGTACGCCCGTTCCTGATCCGCCGCGCGGCCGATGAGCTGGGCGTGAATCCCCATCACGTGACGAAGATCACCAACAGCCCCGAATTCCGCCTCCTGCAGCGAGAATGTCTCTTCCTCGGGCTGAGCGACGGCGCGAGGATCGCCGATTTCAGGCGGGCCAACCGCGAGCTCAACAACGAACAGATCTGGCAGACGCATGAGCTGTCGGAGGCGAGGGCGAAGGGCCTCCTGAAGAAGCTGGCCTCTCATGCCGCCCAGCTGGCCGGGGCCGGCGCGCCCCCGGCCTGCCCGAAATTCCGGACGGTCGTGCTGCTCGACGACTTCACGGCGAGCGGCACGAGCTACTACCGGCCGGATAAAGACGGGCCGGCCGGGAAGATCGCCAGCTTCCACCACGCGGTGACGGAAGGGGTCCTGTCGCAGATCGTGGACGGGCGGATCGACGTGATCGTCCTCCTCTACATGGCGACCGAGGCGGCCAAGTCGTATCTGGAAGGGCATCTCGACACGCTCGGTCGTCAGGGCCCGGTCGCGTACCATGTCGAGGCGGTCCAGAGGTTCTCGGACAGCATCCGCCTCCGCCAAGGGGGGGGCGGGCCGATCCACGGGCTGATCGATCGCTACTACGACCACTCCGTCTTCGACGAGCATTTCGAGAAGGGCGGGACCGATCACGCCAAGTACGGGTATGCCGCAGGGGGCCTGCCGGTCGTGCTCCACCACAACACGCCGAACAACTCGATCGCCCTGCTCTGGTCGTACGACGACCGGGACGTCGTCGGCCTGTTCCCGCGGGTCCAGCGGCACAAGGAGGCCCCATGAAGACCCCGAGGAACCCCTTCCGGCTGCGGCGCTCCGAGAGCATCGATTCCGAGGCCACGTTCCTGAGCCTGTTCGAGCCGGGCATCCTCGACATCCTCCCGGCGGATGCCTGGAAAGAGCGGGTGCAGGTCATCCGGAGTGCGGCCGGGGGCGGCAAGACCTCGCTGATGCGGCTCTTCGTGCCGGGGGCCCTCCAGACGCTCCACGCCATGCAGATGCACCGCACCGACGAGCAGATCGGCGAGCTCTTCCAGAAGCTCAAGGAGCTGGGGGCGATCGACGAGGGCGGCCCGAAGCTCCTCGGCGTCTCGCTCCTGTGCGGCCGCGGCTACTCCCGCCTCGACGACCTGCCCCTCGACGAGGCCAGGAAGGACCGGCTGTTCTTCGGCCTCCTCAACGCCCGGATCGTCCTGGCCGTCCTGCACAACGTGGCCGCGGCCAAGAAGCTCGATTTCCCCGCCGGGCTCCAGCGGGTGCAGGTCGCCGCCCCCGAGCCGCCGCTCACCATCCCGGCGCTGGGCCTTCCGTGCAACGGCCTGCAGCTCTTCGAGTGGGCGAGGGACCTGGAGCACAAGGTGTGCAGCAGCCTGGACAGCTTCGGCCCCCTGCGGGTCGATAGCCTACCCGGCCACGACGCCCTCCTGGGCCTGGCCCTGATCCGGGCCGACATGCTCCGGCTCGACGGGGCGCCCGTGGCGGACCATGTCCTGCTCATGATGGACGACATCCAGCAGCTCACCCCGACGCAGCGCGAGCGGCTGGTGGAGTCCGTGATCGAGGCGAGGAGCCCCGTCGGCGTCTGGATCGCGGAGCGGTTCGAAGCCCTGAACACGCGCGACATGCTGGCGTCCGGGACCAATGAGGGGAGGGACTACAACGAGCCGATCTCCATCGAGAAATACTGGAGGCCCAAGCACTCCCGATTCGAGAAGCTCGCGATCAAGATCGCGGACCGGCGCGTCCGCTACGCCGCGGACTCCGAGATCAACTCCTTCCGCGCCTGCGTCCAGGACTCGCTCGACATCCCCCGATACGAGCCGGTCTTCGCCAGGGCCTGCGAGGAGATCGAGTCCCGGATCCGGGCGAGGGTGGGGGCGAGCCGACGGTACGGGGGGTGGATCGATGCCAGGCAGCAGGCGCAGGGGACTCCCAGGGAGAGGGCGATCGGCTGGCGGTCGCTGGAGGTGCTCATCGAGCGAGAGCTCAGGAGGCCCCAGAAGTCGCTGTTCGACGACCTCTTGGAGGAGGGGGAGCTGGAGCAGAAGGACGACTCGTCCGTCCGGAATGCCGCCGAACTTTTCCTGGCGCGCGAATACGGCCTGCCCTATTATTTCGGCCCCGAGTGCATCGCGCGGCTGGCGTCCCTCAACATCAAGCAGTTCCTCGGCCTGGCGGGCGACATCTTCGAGGAGTCGGCGGCGTCGGAGCTCTTGAAGAAGGGGGCGGCGCTCTCCCCGGATCGCCAGCACAAGCTGATGAAGCGTGCGGCGCAGGCGGTCTGGGACGACATACCGAACGGGGTGGCGATGGGACGCGAGCTGAGGAACTTCCTCGACGCGGTTGGGAAGTTCAGCCGGTGGTACACCTACCGCCCGACCGCACCCAACGACCCCGGCGTGGGAGGCACGGCGCTGCGCATGTCCGAGCGTGCCATGCTGATGGACGAGGGGCATCTGCGCAGCCGCCCGGACCACAAGCGGTTCGCGGACATCCTGGCGTCCGCGCTCGCGCATAACCTCCTGGTCGCCGACCTCGATTACCGGTGCAAGGGCGAGAACTGGATCGTCCTCAACCTGAACCGGCTGCTATGCGTCCACTTCGACCTTCCCTTGAACTACGGTCTCTACAAGGAGCGCCCGCTCCAGCAGCTCGTCGGCTGGATCGACCGGCCCTTCGTCGAACCGAAGTCGGAGGGCAGCCTCCTATGACCATGGACGCCGGATCCATCCCGCCCATGCGCTGGCGCGATTACGTCCTCGAGGGCGGCGCGAAGCTCCCTGCGTTCTGGGCCGGGCACCTCGCCGATGGGGATCGGTCGGTGCTGATCGTCCTCGGCAAGGGCTTCGATCCCCGCTCGCATGCCGGCCTCGACATGATCCTCGCGGCGGGCGGGGGCGGTGGCCGGGACGTCCTCGGGCTCGATTACGAGGAGGGGGACGGTTCCGCCTCGCTCGCCTATGCCCCGCGCGTGCAGCAGAACTGGGAGCACATCGTCAAGGCGGTGGGTGATCGGGGCGAGCTCAGGGTGCATGCGCTACCCTTCTGGTCGGGCACCCGGCGCGTGGGACCCCTCAATGCCGCCAACGTCTTCACGGCGCCCGACGAGCTGACGCGCTACGACGACGTCGTGGTGGACATCAGCGCCATGCCGCGGGGGATCTATTTCCCCCTGCTCGCGCGGCTCCTCTTCCTGCTGGACGAGGCCGCCCCCGGCCAGCCCCGCCGGACGAACCTGCACGTCATCGTCGCGGACGACCCGCTCCTCGACTCCAGGATCGTGGATGAGGGCATCGACGAGACGGCGGAGTTCCTGCACTCCTTCGAGGGGAGCTTCAGCCGCGAGGCCACCGGGCAGCAGCCGAAGGTCTGGATCCCCCTGCTGGGGGAAGGGCGGACCACGCATTTCGACCGCATCTACGACCGGGTCAAGCCGGACGAGATTTGCCCCGTGCTCCCCTTTCCGTCGAAGAATCCCAGGAGGGGTGACGATATTGTGCAGGAGTACCGGGACCTCCTGTTCGACCAGCACCGCCTCGACCCCCGCAGCCTGATGTACGCGGCCGAGCAGAACCCGTTCGAGGTCTATCGGCGCGTGCGGAAGGCCGTGTTCCACTACCGGGAGACGCTCAGCCTGATCGGCGGCTGCAAGGTCGCGCTGTCGGCGCTCTCGAGCAAGCTGATGTCCCTGGGGGCCCTCATGGTTGCTTATGAGTTGAAACCTCTGCTTGACATCGGGCTCGCGCACGTCGACTGTAGGGGGTACAGAGTCGAGAACTTCGAAAGTTCGCCGGAGCTCTTCGGATTATGGTTAGCGGGCGAATGCTATGCGGAATGACCTCCCCTTCAACCTCCCCGGGCCCCGTCCCGTCATCGCCGGCACCGGCCTGATCGCCCTGGATGTCGTCATCCCGACGGGGCCGGATTCGTTGCCCCAACTCTGGGCGGGCGGGACCTGCGGGAACGTCCTGACGGCGCTCGCCTTCCTCGGGTGGGACGCCTACCCGATCGCACGGCTTCGCGACGACGCGGCTTCCAGGCAGATCGGCCGGGATCTCGGCCGGTGGGGCGTCAAGCCGGACTTCCTCGGCGTCGACCCGGCCGGCAGCACGCCCGTGATCGTCCAGCACATCCACTGCACGCCAGGGCGGACGACGCATTCCTTCTCCCGCAGGTGCCAGTCGTGCGGCACTCGGCTCCCCTGGTACAAGCCGGTCCGGGTGGCGGAAGCGGCCGCCGTCCTGGCCAGGCTGCCCGATCCGGCCGTCTTCTTCTTCGACCGCACGTCGGCGGGCGCCATCTACCTCGCCAGGCAGGCGAACGAGCGGGGGGCCCTCGTCGTCTTCGAGCCGTCCGCCTCCGCGGAGGAGAAGGAACTGAGGCGCGCCATCGAGGCCGCGCACGTCGTCAAGTATTCCGAGGACCGCATGGGCAGCCTCGAGGGGCTGGCCCAGGCGGCGGACGTCCCACTGCTCATCGAGACGCGCGGGGACGAAGGCCTCCGGTACCTCTCCCGCCTGGAGGCCGGCCGGCGGCGTTGGATTGCGTCCGAGTCCCTCCCGGCCCGAGCCGTGGCGGACACCGCCGGGTGCGGCGATTGGTGTACGGTGGGGATCATCGCCACGCTCGGGCGGGATGGCAGGGACGCGTTCCTCCGGGCGACGCCGACTCAGCTTCACGGAGCCATCCGGTTCGGACAGGCCTTGGCCGCCTGGAACTGCGAGTTCGAGGGGGCCCGGGGCGGCATGTACCAGTCGGACTCGGCCGGCTTCGAGGAATCGGTGAGGCGGCTCCTGGAGGGCGACCCCGGAGATGCGCCGCCGGCTCCCCGGGCCTTCCCGAGGAGCGGGCCGGACATGGGGTACGCCTGCGCGGAATGCGGGGAGAGCCCGGTTCACCCCCGCTGAGCCCCGCCAACTCACTTGGCCCATTCTCCCGGACGGCGCCTGCCCCCCGTCCGTGCGTCCAGGACACGGTCGTTTTCCGGTCGCTCGGTGGGGAGCACTCGGGGCTACTGATCTCTTGCCCTGCCTTTGGGCGATGTAAAATGGTCAAGGGGCGCCGCATTCGGCGGGCAGCACGAAACCAGTGGAGCTAACGACACATTTCACCTAATATGACAACATGTAGAAATTTTATGGACGAATTGCCATGAACGACGTGGTGACCATCGTATGCTTGGCAAACTCCCGGAAGCCGCCTTCGGGCCGTTGCATCGCCGGGAAGGAAGGCACCGGCGGATGCTCCGCCAAGTGGGTGCGTCCAATCAGCATTCGTCCCACGCATGAAATCTCCGAAGAGGAACGGCGCTTCGAGGACGGCACCACGCCACAGCTGCTGGACCTGATCACGATCCCGATCATCGCGCCGACGCCGGTGGGACACCAGACCGAGAATGTGCTGATCGACGCCCAGTATTACTGGGAGAAGGTCGGGGCATCGACCTGGGACGAGCTGGGATCGCTGCTCGACCACCCGCCGACGCTCTGGGCCAACGGCAACTCCACCTTCCACGGCTCCCACGACCGCGTGGGGGCGACGGCCGCCGCATCCCTGAGGAGCTCCCTCCTGCTCATCCAGCCGGATGACTTGCGCATCAGGGTGAGCGGGGAGAGCCAGTATGCCGGCCCTCCGCGGAGGAGGGTGCGGGCCATGTTCAATTACAACGGGGACTATTACAGCCTCATCGTCACCGACCCGGTCGCCGAACAGGCCCTCCTCGCCATGCCGGACGCCGACTACACCGTCCCGGACGCCTATCTGACCATCAGCCTGAGCGAGCCGCACAGCGACGGCGACTGCTACAAGCTCGTGGCGGCGGTGTTGGCAAGGCAGCCATTGTGATGGAGGGGGCGATGCCAAGGACCGTTTTCACCATCGGCCACTCCAACCACCGGGCGGAGCAGTTCATCGCCCTGCTGCAGATGCACGGCATCACGGCCCTGGGCGACGTGCGCTCGAAGCCCTACAGCCAGTTCCATCCGCAATTCAACCGGGAATCCCTGAAGAAGACGCTCCGGGAGCACGGCATCGCCTACGTGTTCCTCGGCCAGGAGCTGGGCGCGAGGAGCGAGGATCACTCCTGCTACGAGCATGGCAAGGTACAGTATGATCGCCTGGCCCGGACGGAACTCTTCCGCAAGGGCCTGGATCGCATCCTGAAGGGGACGGAGAACTATCGGATCGCGCTCATGTGTGCCGAGAAGGAGCCGCTGGAGTGCCACCGGACCATCCTCGTCGCGAGGAGCCTTGAATCGCTCGGGCTCGAGGTCCGCCACATCCACGCGGACGGCAGGACCGAGAGCCATGCGCAAGCCCTGTCGCGCCTGATCCGGATGCTCAAGCTCTCGGCCGAGGACATGTTCGGCACGCGGGAGCTCGCCGTCTCGGACGCCTACAGGATCCAGGCCGACCGCATCGCCTATCAATGGAACATGCCGGCGCGAGAGGACGGGAGAGGGGTCGCGGGATGAAGCTGTTCACGATCGGGTTCACCAAGAAATCGGCCGAGAGCTTCTTCACCCGGATCAAGGATTCCGGGGCACGGAAGCTGATCGACGTCAGGCTGAACAACGTCTCCCAGCTCGCGGGGTTCACGAAGAAGAACGACCTGAAATATTTCACGAACGAAATCTGCAAGATCGAATACCTCCACCTCCCCGTGCTGGCACCGACCCAGGACATCCTGACTGCCTACAAGACGCACAAGGGCGATTGGGGGCTCTACGAGCGCCAGTTCCTGAAGCTGATGGAGGAGAGGAGGATCGAGGAGACGCTCTCGCCCGAACTCCTCGACGGCGGGTGCCTCCTTTGCAGCGAGGAGAAGCCCCATCATTGCCATCGCCGCCTGGTCGCCGAATATCTGAAGGAGCGCTGGCGAGACGTCGAGATCGAGCATATCCCCTAGCGGCCCCGCCGGCGGGGGTGTGGGCGGGATCACGGTGCCACGCCGATCGCGTCCGCCTCCCCGCGGAGGCCCGGTTGCGTCACGGCCAGGACATGGACCGTCCTGGATTTGACGGTGAAGACGACGCGGAATCGGTCGGGCCGCCTGCCGAACACCAGCAGCCTGGCCTCGGAGCCGTAAGCGTCCGAATCGGGATCGATGGGGCAGCTCAGCGGGTGCGATTTCAGCGCGACCAGCTTCGCCCGGATGCCGCGCGCCACCCTCAGGGCGGCCGACGGTGATCTCGACCGAGCGAGCACATGGCGGGCGGCCTGCTGGATATCCCGCTCGGCCCCCGGCTGGATGACGACCCGATAGATCATGGGCTTGCCTTCGCTAGGATCTCCCCCTCGAGGGCCTCGAACGCGTCCTCCAGCGCCTTGCCCTCTCCCCGCTCCATCGAGGCTAGCCCTTCCTTGATCGCCTGGATCGTGTCCAGCCGTTCGGTCAGGTCGAGGAGCTTCCGATACGACGCGGCGTCCTGGATGACCAGTTCCGCCCCGCCGTTGATGGAGAGCACGTTGTGCCGGCCGGCCTGAGCCGGGCCAGGGACTCGGCGGTGTCCCGCCTGCGGTCCGGCAGCGGATGGATGTCGCGGCTCAGGTCCATATGCCCCTCCGGGTTCCGCATCGCTTGAGCATCGAGCTCGGTGCCGTCGCTTTTTCCGGTCACTGGAGCCCCGGCCAGAGCCAGCGAGCGTCGAAGTTCACGGGGCGTCCCGTGCTTTCCTCGCAAATCCGCTTCATGTCCTCGGCGTGCTGCAACCTGCCAGGCTCGGTCGGCCTGAGGCTGTTCGCGATCTCCTTGCCGCATTCCTGCGCCAGGATGCCGCGCCGTTCTTCGGGCGTCTTGCCCGCCAGCCTCTGCTCCAGCGTGTCGCCATACGTGGGATTGCAGCCGGCGAGGACAAGCGTAGCCGGGATCAAGACTCGTAGTCTCATCGAAGGCCTCCTATTTCTGGTTATCGATCGCGTTCTCGCCGTCCATCGCTCGGCAGATGGCCTTGAGGCGACGGGTCTGTACGGTGCTCTGGTCCGATTTGACGCCGTGAACCGTGCGGATTTCCTTCTTCTCGTCGCCGAGGTGTTCGGCCTCGTTCAGGCAGGCCACGCGGAGGACCTCCCGACGCTCCTCCGGCGTCTTGCCCGCCAGCCTCTCGTCCAGCGTCGGCGGCGGCTGGGGTGTGCAGGCGACCGTCGCCAGGGCGGCGGCGATAATCAGGGCGTGTCTCATGGTTCCTCCTTCGAAGTTACCTCGGTTGCGAGCGAGCAGCGGTGGTAGAGCGCGGGGATCACCAGCAGCGTCAGGATCGTGGCGGTGAACAGCCCGCCGATCACCACGGTGGCCAGCGGCTTCTGCACCTCCGCCCCCGCGCCGTGCGAGAGCGCCATGGGGACGAACCCCAGGCTGGCCACCAGGGCCGTCATCAGCACGGGACGCAGCCGCTGGAGCGCTCCCTCGAACACGGCCCGGTGCGGTTCGTCGCCCTCGCGCACGCGGCCGTTGATGCTCGAGATCATCACCAGCCCGTTCAGCACGGCGATGCCCGAGAGCGCGATGAAGCCCACCGCCGCTGAGATCGAGAACGGCATGCCGCGCATCCAGAGCGCCAGGATGCCGCCCGTCAGCGCCAGGGGCACGCCCGAGAACACCAGCAGTGCCTGCATGACCGAGCCGAGCGCGGTGAAGAGGAGCACGAAGATGGCGAAGAAGCAGGCCGGCACCACGACCAGCAGCCGCGCCGTGGCCTCCTCCAGGTTCTTGAACTGCCCGCCCCATTCCAGCCAGTACCCGGCGGGGAGCCGCACCTGGGCGTCGATCTTGGCCTGCACTTCCTCCACGAACGAGCCGATGTCGCGGCCGCGCACGTTGGCCTGGACGACCACGCGCCGCTTGCCGTTCTCGCGGCTGATCTGGTTGGGGCCGTCGGTGAGCTGCAGGGTCGCCACCTCCTTGAGCGGGATGTGGCGGGGGCGGCTGTGCGGCAAGGCCTGGCGCTCGGCCGCGGCCCCGCCCTCAGCGGGCAGGAGGATGGGGAGGTTCTCCAACGCCGGCAAGTCGCCGCGCAAGTCGTCCGGCAGGCGGACCAGGATGTCGAATCGACGGTCGCCCTGGAACACCAGCCCGGCCTCGCGCCCGCCGATCGCGATTGCCACCACGTCGAGCACGTCGCTGACGTTCAGGCCGTAGCGGGCGATGGCGGGGCGGTCGAGCTTGATCTCCAGGAAGGGAAGGCCGCTGGTCTGCTCGACCTTCACGTCGGCGGCGCCGGCCACGCCCTGCAGCGCCCGCATGATGGCGCCCGCGGTCCGGCCCATCGCCTCGAAATCATCCCCGTAGACCTTGACCGCCACGTCGCTCCGCACCCCGGCGATCAGCTCGTTGAAGCGCATCTGGATCGGTTGCGTGAACTCGTAATTGTTGCCGGGGACCTTCCGCACGGCCTCTTCGATGCGCTCGATCAGCTCGGATTTCGGCAGGCCGGGATCGGGCCACGACTTCGCGTCCTTCAGGATGATGACCGTGCTGTCGGGCTGGCCCTCGGCGTGCTCTTCGCCGTGCGCCTCGTCCTGCTCGCCCGCGGCGACTTCGGCCTCGGGGGCGCGCGGCCCCCAGGCCCAATAGCCCAGGGCGGCGAGCGCCAGGACGGTTGCGAGCAGGATCCGCTTATTTGTCATAATATTCCCCTTCGATGCTTGGAGTCCGCGCGTTGAAATGTCGTCCCATTGAAAACCTCCTGGATTAATCGGATCGCGCGAGCATGTTCGCCGCGTCGTCGGCGTGGCTGGCGGTGAGGCGCTCCACGACGGCCCGGGCCGTGTGATATTGCCGCAACGCCGCGATATGCTGCTGCTTCACGGCGAAGAGGCTGCGCTGGGCGTCCAGCACCTCCAGATACGGGAATCGCCCCAGCCCGTAGCCCTCCCGGGCCAGCGAGAACGCCTCCTGGGCGGAGGGGATGATCCTGGATTTCAGGGTGTTCGCCTGGACGTACGCGTTCTCCAATTGCTGCCCTGCCCGCGCCAGGTCGGCGTCGAGCGACAATGCGACGCGGCGATTCTCCTGCTCGGTCCTGGACAGCTCGCCGCGGGCCCTCTCGATGTTCCCCCGGTTGGCGTTGAATACGGGGAGCGGGAGCGAGACACCGACGACGAAGGCCTTGTCCCTCGCGCTCGGGATCTCGATCACGCCGGCGCTGAGCAGGGGGTCGGGGATCGCGTTCGCCCTCTCCAGCTCCAGCCTCGCCCGGGATTGCTCCAGCGCGGGATTCAGCTTGAGGACGTCGGGATTGCCCTTGAGCCCCTCCGGGTCTTCCGGTGCGTCGGGCTTCGACAGCGTGAAGAAGGCCTTATTGTCCAGCTTGAAGTCCGCCTCCACCTGGCCCATCAGCGTGGCGAGGGCCCTGCGGGCGATCTCGCGCTCGCGTTTGGCGCCGTCGAGCGCCACGGCCGCGGCGGACCGCTCTACTTCGGCCCGGCTCCTCTGGATCTGGGGCGAGGCCGCGGCCTCGACGCGCATGCTGACGGACTTGAGCACGTCGTCCGCCAGCTCCTTCTGCTCGGCCGAGAGCCGCACATTCTCCTCGGCCGCGACCGCCTCGGCGTAGGCGATGGTGATGTCCCGGATCAGGTCCAGGGCGGTGGCACGGGTCTCGAGGCTGGCGATCTGGACCCCTTCTTCCGCGATACGCTCCCGCGAGGCGATCTTGCCGCCCACCTCGACCCGCTGGGAGACGCCGTAGACGTTCTGGGCCGGGCTGATCACCTTGTACGCCTTGCCTGCGCGGAAATTCTCCTTGCTGAAACTCACCTCGGGGTTCAGCAGCGCACCCGCCTGCCGCCGCTCCCCCCGGCTGGCCGCCTCGGCCGCCTGGGAGGCTTTCAGTCGCGGGGAGCGTGCCAAGCCCCTCAGGATGGCCTCATCGAGCGTGACGGCCTCGGCCTTCGCCTTCGACCCGCGCGGCTTCGCCGTCGCCTTGGCATCCGCCGTCGACATCTGTCCCCCGGGGGGCGCATCGGAGGTCGCCTGGGCGAGGAGGGTCCTGTCGCGGGCGAACGCCTCGCCGGACAGGGCGGTCACGCATAAAAGGCATGCAAAGTAGCGTAGCATGGCAGTCTCATCACTGGGTTTTTGATCTACAGACGGAGGGCGAAAGGGCGCCGCTGCGTGCGGCGCAGGGCGACGGCCTCGGACGCCGCCGGGGGCGGCTTAGGAGCCGGCGGGAGGTTCGAGGAGGGGATTGGGCTCGAAGGCGGCCAAGAACCGGTCCGCGATCAGCGGCAGCCGCTCATTCCCCGTGGCGGGGGCGAAGGGATGCGCGTAAGCGCCTACAGGCTCGCCGTAATGCGCATGCGATGTGCAGCAGTGATGGTCCGTGGCGATCTTGTTCTCGCCGTCATTCGACCTTCCCTGGTCGACCTTCACCGCCGCCGCGCTCGAGTCGGAGGGGAGCGGCACGTCGCTACACTGCGCGAACACAGGCGACGCAAGCAGAGAGAAGACGACCAAGAGATGCGAGATGTACCTTAGCATGTGGCAGCATTATAAATATTAATCGTTAATTAACAATAAATTTCTTGAATGACTTGGGTTTGCGGCCCGTGCCGGGACGGGAGGAGGGGCGGGACCCCGATCCTAGCCTTTGCCCGCCCGGGCCTCCTCGGACGTGAGGAGTCCCAGCAGGTCGCATTCGATGGTCCGGCAGATCGCGTCCAGGGGCAGATGGTTCAGGTTCTTCGGCGAGAACGGGTCCTGGAGGTCGTCGCCGATCTTGTCGAGCGCCAGGATGGGGTAGGCGATGAGCATGGTGGCCAAGGGGGTCAGCAGCCCGATCTTCGGCAGCAGTGCGAACGGCAGGGTGGCGAGGAAGGGGACGATGAAGCGGCGGATCAGGATGGCGTAGGCGCGGGGCAGCGGCGTCTTCTGGATGCGCTCGCACCCCCCGAAATAGTCGAGCAGGGCCGTCAAGTCGCGGTCTGCTGCGAGGAAGGCGAAGCCGTCCAGGCCCCGTCGGCCGCGGGCTGATCGCAGATGCCGGCCGATGCCCTGCGCCACCGCGAGGGGGCGATTGTGGGCCGCTCGGATGCGCTCCTCCTGGGCGAGGCCGAGCAGGCCGACGGCTTCCGTGCCTCCGTCCTCGCCGCGGAGGGCCCGCCGCGCCGCCTGGGGGAAGGCCGAGATCCGGGCGATGGCTTCCCGCCGCCACTCGCGATCCTCCGGCCCGTAAGAGAGCGCCGCGACCGCCAGGTGCCGGCAGCGGTTGACGATGCCGCCCCAGAGCTTGCGGGCCTCCCACCACCTCTCGTAACCCGCGTTCGTACGCAGCACCAGCAGCAGGCCCAGGGCCGCCCCGGCAACCTCGTAGGGCGCGACCGCGACCTCGATCTCGGGGCGGTGGCCCGTCGCGGAGTCCACGAAGGCCACGGCGGCGGCGAACCCGCCGAAGATGAGGATGCGCTGGAAGACGTAGGGCGTGGCCGATCCGTCGAGCGTGCAGGCCTCTCGCCAGAAGATCTGGGGCCTGCTGAAGAGCTTCATGCTTATCCTTGGGTGAACTGCCCCGGCCCCGCGTCTCCGGCCGGTCCGCGCGAATATCCGAGGAGCCGGAGGGCGTTCGCCAGCACCACGAGCGTGCTCCCCTCGTGGAAGAAGACGGCCGCGCCGATCCCGAAATACCCCGTCGTCGTCGCGACGATCAGGAGGGCGATCACGCCCAGGGAGACGCAGAGATTCTGGCGGATGACCCTGCTTGCCATCCGGCTGAGGCCCACGGCGAAGGGCAGCTTCGCCAGGTCGTCTCCCATCAGGGCCATGTCCGCGGTCTCGAGCGCCACGGCCGTCCCGGCCCCTCCCATGGCGATGCCCACCGTCGCATTGGCCAGCGCCGGCGCGTCGTTGACGCCGTCCCCGACCATCGCCACCCGGCCGTGCGCCGCGAGCATCTCCTTGATCGCCGACACCTTATCCTCCGGCAGGAGGTCGGCCTTCACCTCGTCCACCCCCACTTCCCTGCCGATGGTCTCCCCGACGCCCCGATTGTCGCCGGTGAGCATCACGAGCGGCCGAACGCCCAGGTCGCGCAGCCGGCCCAATACTTCCTTCACGCCCTCGCGGGGACGGTCCGCGACCCCGATGACGCCGAGCCAGCGGTCGCCGTGCCGCACGGCCATGACGCTGCGGCCGGCGGCCTGGAGCCGGGCCATCGCCGCCCGGATCTCGCCGGGGATGTCCTCGCCTTCCCACAGGCGGAGCGTGCCGATCTCGACCTCCTGGCCCGCGATCGTCGAGCGGACCCCGCGTGCCGTCACGCTCTCCAGCTCCCCCGCCTCGCGGAATTCCAGCTGCGCCTCCTCGGCGCGCCGCACCACGGCCCGGGCGAGCGGGTGCTGGCTGCGCCGCTCGACCGCGCCGGCGACGCCGAGGAGCTGGTCCTCGTCGATCCCCGCCGCCGGGACCAGGTCCGTCACCTCGGGCTTGCCCACGGTGAGCGTCCCCGTCTTATCGAGGGCGATCGCCCTGAGCGTCCCGAGATTCTCCAGATGCGCTCCGCCCTTGATCAGCACGCCCTTGCGGGCGGCCTGGGCGATCGCGGCCAGGACCGCCGCGGGGGTGCCCAGCGCCAGCGCGCAGGGGGAGGCGGCCACGAGGAGCGCCATCCCGCGATAGAAGCTCGTCTGCCAGCCCCAGACGCCCAGCAGCGGGGGCAGGGTGATGAGGAGCAGGTCGGCCGCGAGGACCGCCGGCACGAAGATCGCCTCGAACCGATCGGTGAATTGCTGCGTGGGGGCCTTCTGCGTCTGGGCCTCCGAGACGAGTTGGACGACCCGGTCGAGCGTGCGGTCCCCGACGGCACGCGTGGTCTCGACCTCGAGCGCCCCCTCGCCGTTGATCGTCCCCGCGTAAACCTCCGCCCCCGGCTCCTTCTCCACCGGGACGGATTCGCCCGTGATCGGGGCTTGATCGACCGCCGAGCGGCCGGTGCGGATGGTGCCGTCGACGGGGATCCGCTCGGCCGGCCGGACGATCACCACCTCTCCCTTGGCCACCTGCTCGACCGCCACCTCGACCTCGCGACCTTCTCGCAGGACGCGGGCCACGGGCGGGGCGAGGTCGGCCAGCGCCCGGATGGCGCCCCTGGCGCGGTCGAGGGCGTAATGCTCCAGCGCATGGGCGAGGGAGAACAGGCACAGCAGGAATGCCCCCTCGGTCCATTGGCCGAGCACCGCGGCACCGATGGAGGCGACGATCATGAGAAGGTCGATGTCGAAGGTGAATCGCCCCTTGCTCCAGGATTTCAGGGCGTGGCGCACCAGGTCGAAGCCGCCGAAGGCGTACGAGCCGAGGTAGACGGCGATCGCCGCCCCCCGGGACAGGCCTCCCCACCGCTCGCCGCACCACGCCGCCGCGAGGAGCGCGATCGCGACAAGGCTCCAGATGAGCTCCTTGTGACGCGCATACCAGCCGTCTGGCGTCCCCTCGCGCCCGCCGGCCGCGGGGCCGCATGACGCGCAGGAGCGATCGCGGGAGGGCGGGTCGGTCAGCTCCCTCAGCCGTCGCTCGATCTCCTCCAGGGAGACGCCCCGCCGGTCGAATTCGACCCGGGCGGCCTGGGCCGGCAGGCTCACCGAGACGCCCAGCACCCCGTGGAGACGGGCGAGGCCCGCCTCGACCCGCCGCGCCGCGTCCTCGCCGCCCACCAGGCGAAACGGCAGGAGGGCGTGGCCGAATCGTTCGGTGATCTGCAGCCCGGCAGCCCTGGCCAGCCGCTCGACCTGGGCGAGCGTCACCACGTCCGGGTCGTAGTGCAGGCAGAGTGTGGCGGGGCCCCCGTCGTCGCGCAGGGTGTGCGCGCGGCTAATGCCGCGCCCCTCGCCGATCAGGGCCTCCAGGCGGGCGACGCAGGCGTCGTCGGCCCCGGGCAGCTCGGGCAGGAGGGAATTGAGGTCGATGAGAGTGTGGCGAGAATCCATGTTTCGAACCCGGCAGTGATTGTGGAAAATCAATAGAAATGATCATAAATTATCAATAATAAGTTAACTTAAATTTATTCATATATTTTCGTTGTGAATCGAATTCTTAGGCGAAACGCCCTACCGTCGCCCTTCGCCCATGCCGTTCGGGGCGATAACCCGTAACACAAATGGAGGATTTATGGACCACGATCGCCGTATTGAGGACTGCATCCGGCAGTGTCGGGACTGCCACGATGTTTGCGAGAACACGCTCTACCATCAATGCCTGGAGATGGGCGGAGATCACGTCGAAGCCCGGCTTGTGAGGCTCATGGCGGACTGTATCCAGGCCTGCCAGACGGCGGCCGACTTCATGCGCCGCGGCTCGGAATTCCAGGCATCGCAGTGCGCCAGCTGCGCCGAGATCTGCGAGGCATGCGCCGAGTCCTGCGAACGCGTCGGCGGCGCGGAGATGACGCGCTGCGCCGAGGCTTGCCGTCGCTGCGCGCAAAGCTGCCGCGAAATGGGCAGGACGAGGAAGGCGGCCTGATCGCGCAGGGCCTTTCTCCGCGGTATTATCCATCGCCGCACTGCTTCCACACGCCGCGCCCGCCCCGGGAGGGAGAATCGCAAGATGCGCCCCAGCGCCGGGCCGCGTGCGGCAGCCCGCGATGCCGCGGTGGTCGACGTCACGGCAAGGTCTCCGCGCATGCGTTACGGATGACAGTCCAAGAGGCGCGACCGGTGCTCGTGAGGCGATGCCGCGCGGCACGTCACAGGTGCAATTGCCCTTCCTCCCGGTAGTCAGCAGGCTCGACCTGGATCGTCGTGTGGGCGATCGGGAACCCCTCGACGATTCGCCTCCGGACGCCGGCCAGGATGATGCTTGGGGCGGCGTCGTCCT
Organism: Tautonia sociabilis; assembly: GCF_003977685.1. GTDB lineage: Bacteria > Planctomycetota > Planctomycetia > Isosphaerales > Isosphaeraceae > Tautonia > Tautonia sociabilis. Next base: position 86,276 of record NZ_RYZH01000002.1, read on the forward strand.
CCAGAACGACGTGGACGCTCAGCGCATTCGAGCCCGAGGTGAGCGACCAGGCGTGGAGGTCGTGCACTCCCGCGACCCCTGGGGTACCGGCGATAGCCTCGCGGACGGCCGCGAGGTTGACGTCCGACGGCGTGCCCTCGAGGAGCACGTGGACCGCGTCCATCAGCAGCTTCCACGTCCGGGGGAGGATGAACAGGCCGATCCCGGCTGAGAAGAGCGGGTCGGCATAGTACCAGCCGGTTACCCACATGATCAGGCCGGCGGCGATGACGCCGATCGAGGTCAGCATGTCGGAGAGGACCTCGAAATACGCCCCCCTCATGTTCAGGCTGTCGCCCGCGGCGGAGCGGAGGATGGCCATCCCGGCGAGATTGACGGCGAGGCCGATGGCGGCCACGAGGAGCATCCAACCGCTCGCCACCTCCGGCGGATCGAGGAATCGCCGGTATGCCTCGTAGAGGATGTAGAAGGAGATGGCGAAGAGCACGATCGCGTTCGCCAGCGCCGCCAGGATCTCGGCCCGGTAATAGCCGTAGGTCCGCTCGGGCGTCGCGGGCCGCTCGGCGAACCAGATCGCGAGCAACGCCAGGGCGAGCCCGCCCACGTCCGTCAGCATGTGGCCGGCGTCGGCGAGGAGCGCGAGGCTCCCCGTGAGCAGGCCGCCGACGACCTCCGCGACCAGGTAGACGGTCGTCAGGCCGAGCACGACGGCGAGTCGGCCTTTGTTCCTCCCGGCCGCCGTGCCTGCGATTTCCGAACTCATGTCCAATTCCTCCACCCTTGTATTTTCAGGATGTTAGGGATGTTCGTATAAGTAATCTATAGGAAATCCAATGGGCCGCGGGACTAGCCGCTCGCATCCGCGCCGGACGTTCGGCATCAGCTCGTCCGGGTCGCCCTCATCGGCTTCGGGGATCCGCGCCCCGGCGTGGAAGCCTAGCCGCGCGGGCCCGGGTGATCAATGAGCCGTGCCAGGCGGGGAGTCGTCCGCTCGCGGGCCGGGCGGCACGAACCAGTGATAGATCGCCGGCACGACCAGCAGGGTCAGGAGCGTCGAGGAGATGAGGCCTCCGATGACCACCGTGGCGAGCGGGCGCTGGACCTCCGCCCCGGCGCTGGTCGCCAGCGCCATGGGCAGGAAGCCCAGGCTCGCCACCAGGGCCGTCGTCAGCACCGGCCGCAGCCGGACCCGCCCGGCCTGGAAGGCCGCCTCGTTGGGCCCCGAGCCCTGCTCGCGGACGTGCTCGGCGTAGCTGACCAGCACCAGGCCGTTCAGGACGGCCACGCCGAACAGGGCGATGAACCCGACCCCGGCGGAGATCGAGAACGGCATGCCGCGCAGCGCCAGGGCGAAGATGCCGCCGATCGCGGCCATCGGCACGGCCAGGTAGATCAGCGCCGCCAGCCGCGCCGAGTTGAACGTCGAGTAGAGCAGGATGAAGATCAGCCCCAGGGCCAGCGGCACCACGACCGCCAGCCGCCGCGAGGCCGAGATCAGGTTCTCGAACTGGCCGCCCCAGTGCAGCGAGTAGCCGGGGGGCAGGTCCACCTCCTCCGCGATGCGACGCTGCGCCTCGGCGACGAAGGTGGCCACGTCGCGGCCGCGCACGTTGCACTCGATCAGCTGGCGGCGGCGGATCTTCTGGCGGAAGATCTGCAGCGGCCCCTGCTCGATGGTCAGCGAGGCCAGCTGCTCCAGGGGGATCTGCCGGCCCCGGGGGTCGGCCACCTTGATGCGGCGCAGGGCCTCCAGGTCCTGGCGCACGTCGGCGGGGAAGCGGACTTGCAGCGCGAAGCGCCGCTGGCCCTCGAAGACCTGGCCGACGACCTTGCCGCCGATGGCACCCACGGCGTCGAGCACGTCGGAGGCGTTGACCCCGTAGCGGGCGATGGCGTCGCGGTCGACGTCCACCCGCAGCACCGGGAGCCCGGCGATCTGCTGCGCCTTGGCCTCGGCGGCGCCGGGGATCGCCTGGAGCACGGCGACAATCTCGTCGCCCTTCCGCTTGAGCAGATCCAGGTCGTCGCCGTAGAGGCTGATGCCCAGGTCGGAGCGCACGCCCGCGACCAGCTCCTGCACCCGCAGCTCGATCGGCTGCGAGTAGCTGAAGACGTTCCCCGGCACGACGGCGTTCAGCAGCTCGTCGAAGGCCATGACCAGCCGGTCCTTCGGGTTGAAGAGGTTCCGCTCGCCGAACTCGGCGAAGATCTCCTCGGCCCGCCGTCCCAGCTCGTCCGGGTCCCGGCTCCCGAGCACCCCCTGCATGACCCGGGCCAGGCTCTCGGGGCTCTCCAGGGTCGTCCATGCCTCCTCCGGGCGGAGCATCACGATGATGTCGCTGATCTCCACGCCCATCGGGTCGGTGGCGATCTCCGCCCGGCCGGTCCGCGAGACGACGGTCTCGACCTCGGGGAAGGCCTTGAGCACCCGCTCGATCCGCGTGGTGTCGGCGATCGACTTCTCCAGCGACACGCTCGGCAGCCGCCACGCCTGCAGGGCGACGGCCCCCTCGTCGAGCTTGGGCATGAACTCCGCGCCCAGGTCCTTGGCGACCCAGAGGCTCGCGAGGAAGATCGCGACGGCCGTGGCGAAGGTCAGCACCGGGTGGAGGAGGACACGGCGCAGGACCGGCTGGTAGATCGCCCCGGCCCAGCGGACCAGGAAGACCTCCTTCTCCTGCACCGGACCGCCGAGGAAGACGGCCGTCAGGGCCAGGCCGAGCAGGGCGGCGGGCATGACCAGCAGGAGGATCAATTCCTCGGTCGGCAGATGCTTTCGCAACAGCGTCAAGACCTCGAGCGGGCGGCCGAGGCCCGAAATGGGGACCCCGAGGTTCCAGAGGACCAGGCCCAGCGGCAGGCCGACCGAGACCGCGGCGATCGCAAGCGACGTGAGCACGCGGTGCCGCCGGCACCAGCCGAGGGCCGGACTGATCGGGTCGTGCGGCCGCCGCAGGGCCAGCGACGCGAGCACGGGCATGAGCGTCAGCGACAGGACCATCGACCCGAACAGGGCGAAGATGACGGTGAGCGCCATCGGGCGGAACAGCTTGCCCTCCATGCCCTGCAGCGCCAGGATCGGCAGGTAGACGATGGCGATGATCAGCTCGCCGAACATCGTGGGCTTGCGCACCTCGATCGCCGCGTCCCGCACCACGTCGAGCAGCGGGCGATCCTCATCCTCCGGGGGGCCGTGGCCGGAGAGCCGCCGCACGCAGTTCTCGATCATGATCACCGAGCTGTCGACGACCAGGCCGAAGTCGATGGCGCCCAGGCTCATCAGGCTGCCGGCGATGCCCCAGTAGACCATGTTGTCGATGGCGAAGAACATCGCCAGCGGGATGGCGAAGGCCACCACCAGGCCGGCCCGCAGGTTGCCCAGCAGCAGGAACAGCACGACGATGACGAGCAGGCCGCCCTCCGAGAGGTTCTTCAGCACCGTCATGATTGTCCGGCGCACCAGGTCGGTGCGGTCGTAGAACACCTCGATCGTCACCCCCGGCGGCAGGCTCGGCCCGATCCGCTCGAGCTCCGCCTTGACCCGCTCGGCGACCACGCGGGCGTTCTCGCCCATGAGCATCATGCAGATGCCGGTGACGGCCTCGCCGCGGCCGTCGCGCGTGACGGCCCCCTGGCGGAGCATCGGGGCGAAGCGGACCTCGGCCACGTCGCGGACGTGGATCGGCGTGCCGTCCTCCCGGCTGGCCAGGACGACGTCGCCGAGCTCGTCGAGCGACTTGATCAGCCCCTGGCCGCGGACGATCCGCTGCTCGTCGTAGTGGACGATGTAGCCGCCGCCCTCGTTGGCGTTGTTGCGGCGCAGGGCCTCGAACACCCGGTCCATCGCGATGCCGTAGTTGAGCAGCCGCTCCGGGTCGACCTGGACCTCGTAGGTCTTCAGCTCGCCGCCGAAGCTGTTGACCTCCACCAGGCCCGGCACCGTCTTGAGCTGATAGCCGACGTACCAGTCGAGGACGGTGCGCAGCTCCATCAGCGAGTAGCCCTCGCCGCGGACCTCGAACTGGAAGATCTCGCCCAGGCCGCTGGAGATCGGGGCCATCTCGGGCTCGCCGTAGCCGGGCGGGATCGCGTCGCGTGCCTGCGACAGCCGCTCCAGGACGAGCGACCGGGCCCAGTAGATGTCGACCCCCTCCTCGAAGATGACCGTGACGGCCGACAGGCCGATGCGGGAGACCGAGCGGATCTCCTCGACCCGCGGCAGGCCGCTCATCGCGGTCTCGACCGGGAAGGTGATGTATTGCTCCACTTCCAGGGGGCCGAGCGCAGGGGCGTTGGTCAGGACCTGGACCTGGATGTTGGTCAGGTCGGGCACCGCGTCGATCGGCAGCCGCAGGACCGAATAGATCCCGGAGCCGATGAGGATGGCGGTGAAGACCAGGATCAGGAAGCGATTGTGCAGCGAGAACTCGATGATCTTGTTGAGCATGGATGGGCCTTTCGGGGGAGTGAAATCGGGCCGGACCGACGACCTCGCAGGGACGCCGTCAGTGGGAATGCCCCCCCTCGGCCAGCTCGCCGCGCATCATCTCGGCCTTCAGCGCGAAGGTGCCGCGGATGGCGATGGGCTCTCCGCCTTCGAGCCCCTCGGTGACCTCGACCACGTCCGCTCCCTCGCGCCCCACGGCCACGTCCCGCCGCACGAATTCCTCCTCCGCCTCCTGGACGAAGACGAAGGTCTCTCCCTCGTCGGCCTGGATGGCCGACTTCGGCACCTGCACGATGTCCGCGGCCGTGCCGGTCGGCAGCTCGACCTCCACGAACATGCCGGGCTTCAAGACCCGATCGGGGTTCTCGGCCGCGGCCATCATCCGCACGGTGCGGGTCTCCGCGTCCACGACGTCCCCCGCGTAGAAGACCGTCGCCTCGAAAAGCCGGTCGGGGTAGGAGCTGGACCGCAATCGAATCGTCCGGCCCTGCAGCCCCTCCAGGTACGGGAGGTCCTTCTCGTAGACGTCGGCCTGGACCCAGACGGTGGAGAGGTCGGTCAGGTCGAAGAGCTTCGTGTCGGGCCCCACCCGTTCGTCCCGGACGACGTCCTTGGCGATGATCGTGCCGTCGAACGGGGCGGCGATCGCGTAGTGGGCCACCTCCTCGCCCTGACCGATCGGATCCACCCCGTCCACCCCCTCCTTGTCGTAGCCGAGGATGTAGAGCGTCGAGCTGGCGGTCCCCTCGGCCACCTGCGCCGCCTCGAGGGCCTGCTTGGCCTGGATCAGCTCCTGCTCGATCGTGAACCTGGCCTGCTCCTTCAGCGCGCCGAACGTGGCCTGGGCGGCCTCGAAGTCGGCCTTGGTCTTGATGTACTGCTGCTCGCTGATGACCCGCTTCTGCTCGTAGAGGTTCCGGTCCCGCTCGAATTCGGCGCGGGCCTGGTGCAGCCTCGCGTAGGCCGAGACCAGCTGCTCGCGATACGCGCCCATCGGCCGGTCCTGGAATCGCTCGGCGATCTGCTGCGGGGCGATGCCCTGTTCCAGGGCCTCGATCAGCCCCCGGGTGTTCTCGGCGATCGTCTGCTTCCAGTCGAGGTTCACCTGGGCGATCCGGACGTCGAGCCGGGCCTGCACCAGCGCGAGCTTCGCCTCGCCGACCCTCATGCTGTCGATGACCGCCAGGACGTCGCCGGACTGCACGCGGTCCCCGTAGCGGACGCGCACCTCGTGGACGGTCCCCTCGACCAGCGAGTAGATGTGGGCCAGCCGGTCCTCGTTGGGAGTGACGTTGCCGGTGACCCACTTCGTCAGGGTGAGCGTGTCGCGGCGCGCCGGGGCGACCTCGATCCCGGCGCCCTCCCACTTCTCCCTGGGCATGTCGACCACGCCGGGTGCATGTTCCTCGCGCTCTTCTTCGCCCCCGGCATGCCCGTGCTCGTCGGGCGGGGCGGCGCCCCGGTTGCCCTCGGCCTCGGGCCGAGTCGAGGCGGCTGGCCGCAGGAGCCCTCCGGCCGCATACATCGCCCCGGCCCCGGCGATGGCCCCGGTCAGGAGCACGAGCGCGAGCTTCAGCGGCGGACGGGCGCGAGGTTTCGGGACCTGAGTTCCTGTCTCGGGAGTCGGGCGCATAATCGGGCCACCGTTCGGAAGGGAGGGCGATGCGGGAAGGGGACGCGGCGCGCAGCGTGTTCGAGCGGGGCGCACGGCTTGGCGTGGGCCCGCCCGAGGAGCGTGGGAGGGGAAGTGTCAGATCAGGAGGGACTGATTGGATATGCAGATCGCGCGGCCGGTGGCGGGGCCGCGCGAGAGGACGAGCGGTGAAGGGATTCGCCCGGTGGTCGCCAGCAGCCATGACGAGTTCGGCGTGGAGCACATGACCACGGCGTCAGCATACGCCGCGTGCGCCTGCTGCTTGGTCGCCCGATCGGAGGTGGCCCCCTGGCAGATGCAGCCGTGGGCCGATTCCGGGTCGGAGTGGGACGGTTCGGGGTGATCGGGACATGCGGCGAGCTGGGCGTGGCCATGTCCGGGACAGGGGGCCTCTGCCTGTGCCGTCCGGCACAAGATCGGATCGACCACGAGCAGGCCGACGACGGCGAGGATGATCCCTGTCCGGAACATGGCAGATCCACCGGGAGATGAACTCGGCATCTGTCCCATCCTAGTTTAACGCAGGCCCCCGCGACAACCCATGACCCCGCACGGCCTGCACGGCGGTGGTGCGTTCACGGTAGGAGCCTTCGGCCCACGGCCGTGTTGAGCTGGAGCATGACGCGGCGGTGCCGGACGAGCGTGTCGCGGTACTGCCGCGAGACCTCGTTGAAGTTCCGCTGGGCTTCCAGGAAGGCGATCTGGCCCTCCTCGCCGGCCTTGTAGAGGTCGAGGCTCGCCTCGAGGTTCTGGCGGGCCTTGGGGAGGACATCCTGTTCGAGGCGCCGTACGGAGGACAGAGAGACGGCGTAGGCCCGCTCGGCGCGCTGGACCTCGGTGATCACCCGGCGCTCCAGGTCGGCCAGCTGGATCTTCGTCTGCACGACCGTGTGGCGTGCCCGCTGGATGTTCCCCTGGTTGCGGTTGTAGACCGGCAGGGGGATCGTCGCGCCGATGGCCCAGGAGGTGTGCGTCCCCGTCCCCCCTCGCTGCTCCTGGAAGGTGTAGGGCTGATAGAACAGGAAGACGTCCTCGAAGCGGTTGGCCCGCTGCAGTCGCACGTTGGCGCCGGCGCGCTGGATGCCGATCCGGTACGCCGCCAGGTCCGGGCGGACGGCCAGGGCCATGCCGATCAACTCCTCGACCGGCGGGATGGGCGGATCCGGCGCGCGGAGCACGCCGGTAACCTCGAGCGTCGTCGCCGCGTCGGGCGGGAGGTACAGCACCGTGGCCAGCGTCCGCTTGGCGTCGAGCAGCGTCTCCTCGGTCTCGACCAGTGCGATGCTCGTGCTGTCGAGCAGGACCTCGACGCGGTTGACGTCGGCCGGGGTCGCTGCCCCCTGATCGAGCAGGGCCCGGGTCGCCTCGACGAGGCCCCCGAGCGCCTCGTTGCTGTAGCGCAAGTAGCGCAGGGTCTCGCGGGCGGCCAGGACGTCGACCCAGGCGGTGTAGAGGTTGTCGATCTGGAGCCGCACGGCATCCTGATACTGCGCCTCGACGACGTTCTTGGCCAGGACGGCGACCTCGCGCCGGCGCTTCCACTTGCCGTTCCAGTCGATCGGGTGGGTGATATTGACGTCGTACTGGGTGGGCCCCGCCTCTTCCGCGAAGGGGCCGCCGTAGGGGATCAGCTGCGAGTCGAAGAACAGCAGGGGGTTGGCCCAGAGCCCGGCGGTGATGACGTCGGCCTGGGCCTTGGGGATCTCCATCGCCTTGGCGCGGAGGTCGGTGTTGGCCTGCAAGAGCCGGGCGATCGCCTGATCCAGCGTCAGGCCCCCCGGGGGGCCTGCGGCCTCCGGCCCGGTCGGCACCTCGAGCCGGCCGTAGAGCGGCAGCTCCGGCACGGGGATGGAGGGGACCGGGCCGATCCCGAGCTCGGCCGGGGCCCCGAACGGCTGGCCCGGCCGGGTGATTCCCTGGGGCACGCGCGGGAAGCCCGGCCCGGGGCCGGTCCCGATGACGCCCCCTCCGGCCCCCGGCCCCTGGCCGGGCGTGCCCCCGTCGGAGCCGGGAGAGGCGCCGAGGGTCGACTCTCCCGAGCCCGGGCCGGACAGGTCCGGGACCTGGGCGTGCGCCTGCGGGGTGCCGATGCCGACGGCGATCGCGATACCAAGAAAGACGACGTGCCGGGTCATGGTTCGAGCCTCCCTCCTGGGGCCGGGGCCGGGATCCTTCCCGCCCGTGCGTCCACGCACTCCGTACGCGGAACCTACCAAGCCATGATCAGTTTTTCGGTTCGATGAACCGCGGGCATCAGGTTAATCGCATCCTGCGGGACCGGCGGCCTGAATGTGTCTGCGGCGCAAAATGTAGCGACGTTCGGGGGGGGGCGCTGGTTCGTCCTTGAGGTTGAAGCGGTCGCCCCCGGGGCCGTATAGTCGTGGCCGAGAGGGCGGGCCGGCGTGGCTCGCCGGTGTCGATGAGGTCGGCACCACGCGATGACGGCAAGGTCGATCGAAGGAGCGAGTCATGGGACGGTTCATCTCCATCACGACGATCGGGATGGTGGTCGTGTCGATGGCATTCCTCGGCGCGGGCTGCAGCCAGTCCTCCGCGCCGCCCACCCCGGCCGAGACGGCGTCGGTCGCAGGCGAGGACGCGGGGCTCTACTGCAAGGAGCACGGGGTGCCGGAGAAGTTCTGCACCCTCTGCCACGCGGAGCTCGCCAACACCCTTATGCTCTGCACAGAGCACGGCGGCATCCCGGAGGACATCTGCACCCTCTGCCACCCGGAGGCGGAAAAGAAGTACGACCTCGTGATGTGCCCGAAGGGGCACGGCCTGCCGCAGCACTTCTGCACCGAGTGTGCCCAGGAACCGGCGGCCTGAGGTCTTCGAACGGTTCCCCCTGAGTTGGCCGTCGTCGCCCGATCGAAATCCGTCGATCATCGCTCCCCCCTCCGGCAATGGGCCGCCACGCCAACCTCCGGGGCATGGCCCGCCCTCGGACTCGTGCCGCAGACGCAGGTACCAGACGGGACAGAGTGACGCTCAATCAGCCGTTCCAGGCTGTCTAGCCAACGCCCCAACGGCGACGCCGCGGGCTGCCCTGAAAGCCGCCGCATGCGGTCGATCCGTCGGGACAGCGCCGCCATCTCGCCCGGCGACGCGACCCCGCGCACGGCCACCCGGCGTGCATCGCGGGCCAACCCTCGCAGGGCCACGCTCATCGACTCCTGACCAAACCTCATCATCGTGCCCTCCTCAGCGGGTCGAGCCTTCATGCCCCCACGGGCTCCGGCTCGCGGGCCGACGCGATGCGGCGGTGCCCGTTGCCCTCCGGATCGGGCCCGGGCCCGTGTTCGCGGCGATCGTCGTCGCCCCCGGGCCCGGGTTCGGGCTGGGGGCCCTTGCCGAAGAGCAGGTAGAGCACCGGCAAGGCCAGCATCGTCAGGAACGTGTCGCAGGCCATGCCGAAGACGACGACGGTGGCCAGTGGCCGTTGCACCTCGGCCCCGATGCCGGTGGAGAGCATCATCGGGACGAATCCCAGCGCGGCGACCGTGCCGGTCATCAGCACGGGCCGCAACCGGGCCAGTCGTGCCTGCTCGATGGCCTCGCGCTTGGGCAGTCCCGACGCCATGCGGTCGCGGATGTAGCTGACCAGGATCAGGCCCTCGAGCATGGATGCCCCGGCCAGGGCGACGAAGCCGACCCCCGCCGAGATCGTGAACGGCAGGCCCATGGCCCACAGGCCGAGCACGCCGCCGACCCGCGCGAACAGCACGCCGCTGAAGATCATCAGGGCGTCCCGCACGGAGTGGAACGTCAGGTACAGCAGGCTCAGGATCAGCGCCAGCGCCAGCGGCACGACGATCAGCAGCCGCCGCTCGGCGCGGATCATGTTCTCGAATTGCCCGCCCCAGGCGATCGCGTAGCCGGGGGGAAGTTCCACCGTCCTGCCGATCTCCCGCTGGGCCTCCTCGACGAACGAGCCGATGTCCCGGCCCCGCACGTTGGTCTGGACGATGATCCGCCGCTCGCCCCACTCGCGCTGGATGGTCGAGGGCCCGGTCACCGTCTCCAGCCTCGCCAGGCGGGTCAGGGGGAGCCGCTGGCCGCCGGCCGTGGGGATGAGGATGCGCTCCAGGGACCGGGGGTCGTCGCGGTAGTCCATCGGCAGCCGGACCGCCAGCGGGAACCGCCGGTCGGGCTCCAGGACCTCGCCGACCTGGAGTCCCCCGGCGGCCCGGATGGCGTCGAGCACCTGTCGGGCCGAGACCCCGTGGCGCGCCAGGGCCGGCCGGTCGACCACCACCCGCAGCACCGGCAGGCCGGTGATCTGCTCGGTGCTGACGTCGGCGGCGCCGGGGATCTGGGTGACGATCCGCTCGATCTCGGCGGCCTTCTCCTTGAGTATCTCCAGGTCGGGCCCGAAGAGCTTGATGCCCAGGTCGGCGCGGATGCCGGCGACCATCTCGTTGATTCGCAGCTCGATCGGCTGGCTGTACACCGCCCGCATCCCGGGCAGCGTCTCGGTCAGCGCGGCCATCTCCGCGACGAGCTCCTCCTGGGTCCCGGTGCGCCTCCACCGCTCGCGGGGCGTGAGCATGATGTAGACGTCGCTGACCTCGAAGCCCATCGGGTCGGTCGCCACCTCGGCCGTGCCGGTCCGGCTCCAGATCGATTTGATCTCGTCGGGGAACTCCTCCTTGAGGATCCGTTCGATGTGGGTCCCGTACTCCAGCGACTCCTCCAGGCTGACGCTGGCCAGCCGGACGGTGTTGATGACCACCGACCCTTCGTTCAGGCGCGGGACGAACTCCGAGCCGAGCCCGAAGCCGAGAATCGTGGCCCCGATGGTGATCGCCCCGACCAGGACCAGCGTCGTCTTCGGGAACCGCAGGCCGAGCTTGAGGATGGGCTGGAAGACCCGGTGGGCGATCCGGTCGACGATCGTCTCCTTCTCCGAGAGCCTCCGCGGCAGGCCGAGCGAGGCCAGCACCGGCATCAGGGTCAGCGACAGGAGCATCGACGCGCCCAGGGCGAAGATGACCGTCAGGGCCATCGGCCGGAACAGCTTCCCCTCGATGCCCTGGAGCGTGAGGATCGGCAGGTAGACGATCATGATGATCAGCTCGCCGAACATCGTCGGCTTCCTCACCTCGACGGCCGCGTCGCGGATGATGGCGAGCTTCGACCGGCCCGATCGGTCGTGGGCGAGGCGCCGGACGCAGTTCTCGACCATGACGACCGAGCTGTCGACGACCAGGCCGAAGTCGATGGCCCCGAGGCTCATGAGGCTCCCGGCGATGCCGACTTTCTGCATCATCGTCACGGCGAAGAGCATCGACAGCGGGATCGCCGAGGCCACGATCAGTCCGGCGCGGAGGTTCCCGAGGAAGGCGAACAGGACGGCGATGACCAGGATTGCCCCCTCGAACAGGTTCTTCTCGACGGTGTGGAGCACCTGGTCGACCAGTTCGGTCCGCTTGTAGACGACGTCGATCTCGACGCCCGGGGGCATGGCTTGCTTGACGTCCTCCATGGCCGCGTCCAGCGCCAGGGTCACGTCGCGGGAGTTCTCGCCCATGCGCATGAAGGCCAGGCCGAGGACGGCCTCGCCGTTGCCGTTGGCGGTCGTGCCGCCGCGGCGGATCACGTGGCCGATGCCGACCTCCGCGACGTCCTTGACGCGGATCGGGACCCCGTCCTGGGCGGCGACGACCACGTCGGCGATCTCTTCGACCGAGGTGGTCCGCCCGACCCCCTGCACCAGGCTGGACTCGCCGGCCCGCACGACGTAGCCGCCGCCGGCGTTCTGGTTGTTCTCGCGCAAGGCGCGGGTCACGTCGTCGAGCGTCAGCCGGTACTTGGCCAGCTTCATCGGGTCGACCCGCGCCTCGAACTGCTTGGCCAGTCCGCCCCAGGGGTTGATCTCGGCCACCCCCGGCACCCGGAGCAGCCGCGGCCGGATCACCCAGTCCTGGATGGTCCGCAGCCCATCCAGCCCGATCTCGGGGTCGGAACTGGTCAGCAGGTAGTGGTAGACCTCGCCCAGCCCGGTGGCGACCGGGCCCATCGCGGGGCGCTCGACGCCCTCGGGTAGGTCGGCCTCGCCGAGCCGCTCGTTGATCTGCTGGCGGGCGAAGTAGATGTCGGTGTCGTCGCTGAAGATCAGCACGACCTGCGACAGCCCGTACTTGGAGACCGAGCGGACCTCCTCCAGCCCCTTCAGGCCGCCCATGGCGTACTCGACGGGGAAGGTGATCAGCCGCTCGACCTCCTCGGGCCCGAGCTCCGGGGCGGTCGTGTTGACCTGCACCTGCACTGGGGTCGTGTCCGGGAAGGCGTCCAGCGGCAGCCGCAGGGCCGCCTGCACCCCGACGGCGACCAGGATGGCCGCCGCCAGGAGGACGACGAACCGGTTCTTCAGGCTGAATTCGATGAGCGCGTTGAGCACGTGCGTGGCTCCTCCATGGCGACGGGGTTATTCGCAGCACCCGGCGCCGATGGCGCCCTTCATGATCTCGGTCTTGAGCAGGAAGGAGCCCTTGGTGACGACACGCTGGCCGGCATCCAGGCCCCAGGCGATCTCGACCACGTCGCGCCGGTCGACCGGCCGGGCCACGACTCTCTGCGGGCGATAGACGCCCTCGTCCTGCGGCAGGAAGACCACATCGACATCGTCCTTGCGCTGCACGGCCGCCTTGGGGACCACGACCGCCTGGCGCTCGTCGCCGACCTGGATCTCGGCCTGCCCGAACAGATTGGCCCGGAGGCGGCCGTCGGGGTTGGCCAGCTCGGCCCGGACGCGAGTGGTCCGGGTCGTGGGATCGACCTGCGCCCCCACCCAGGTCACCTCACCCTCGAACGCGGCCCCCTCGACCCCCGGGATGGTGAATCGCACCGCCTGCCCGAGGGCCACCGAGGCGATGTCGGACTCGTAGACGTCGACCCAGAGCCACATCCGCGAGGTGTCGGTGACGTCGAACAGCTGGGTGGTCGGCTGGACGGCCTCCCCGCGGACGGCGTGACGGGCCGTGATGGACCCGTCGATCGGCGCGACGACGTCCAGCAAGCTCGACGTATCTTTGGCATCGGCGATGTGGGCGAGCTCCTCGTCGGCGAAGCCGAAGTTGCGCAGCGCCTGCTCGGCGTCCATCACCTCGGCCTGGGCCTGATTCAGGGCGGTCAGGGCCTCCAGCTCGTTCTTCGCGGGCAGCGCCCCCCGCTCCGTGAGCTTGGCGGTCCGATCGTAGGCGACCCGGGCCAGCTCGACGGCGGCCCGGGCGGCGAGGAAGCGGCTCTTGGCGCCGCTGATCTCGGACGAATCGACGACGGCCAGCACCTCGCCCTGGCGGACGGGCTGACCGAGGTCGACGCGGACCTCGCGGAGGAAGCCGACCACGCGCGGGTAGACCTCGGAGCAGCGGTTGGCGTCGAAGGCCGTCTCGGCATTGGCCGCCAGGCGCGGGACGAGCTGCTCCTGCCGGGCCGGGGCCGTCTCGATGCCGACCCTCCGCCCCAGGTCTGCCGTGGCAAGCCGAACGATCGGGAGGGGCTGCCGACAGACCTTCGTCGCCGTGTCCGCGTCGTGTGACCCGGGATCCGCCAGGCACTCGACGCAGAGGGCCTCGGGCGTGTTGTGCGTGGCGCACCAGCCGTCGTCGGGCAGGGCGGCCGATGCGGAGGGGCCGTTGCCGCACTGGGCGCAGAAACTCTCCGGCAGTCCGTGCTCCGCGCACATCCGGATGTCGTACTTCGCCTCCACCTCCGCGTGGCAGAGCGTGCAGATGTCCTCCGGGATGCCGCCGTGCTCTGTGCAGAGCATAAGGGTGTTGGCGAGCTCCGCGTGGCAGAGGGTGCAGAACTTCTCCGGCACGCCGTGCTCCTTGCAGTACAGGCCATAGTCATCGGCCCCGGGGGAGGAGCTCACGAGGTGGGCCCATTTGGGGAGCCGATCGGGGTCGATGCCGGGAACGGAGTGCAGCCACTCGGGGCGGGCGACGGCCACGGCCGCGCCGATGAGGAGCGCCGTCGCGGCCACGGCCGCGCCGATGGCGATGAACCGCTTCATGGGTCGGACCCTCGGGCTTGGAATATGGGTGCGCAACGCCACACACCGGGGGTGCCCCTGGGCGGCGTCGGTGTTCGATCGGGGTGTTGAGGCCCGGAAACGGGCATAGGACCGGCCTAGGGCGCGCAAGGGCACCCCGGCGGTCCAGGCGGGAGGGGACGGCTTAGCAGCGGAAGTTCTGGAGGAGGGCGCGGATGGTCAGGGAATCGCCCCAACTCGCGAGCCCGGCGGACGGGCCTTCCCAGGTGAGATGCTTGAAGGGATGGGCTGGCAGGAGCGAGGGGACGGGGAAGAAGGACAGGGCGGACGCCTCGACATCGGGGGCGCTCGCACGCGCGTCGCTCGTCTGGACGGCCCCGCGACAGACGCAGTTGTCGCCACTCTCGGGGCAAGGAGCCGGTGCGTCACCCTTCCCGGCATGCTCATGCTGCACGCTATGGCCGACCTCGTCCGCCCCGCAGAGGTAGGGGCAGGCCAGAGTCAGGCAAGCCAGAAGCGTGTGGACGAGACTTCGCACCGGGAATATGCCTCGGAGAGACGGATCGCCACCATCCTCGAATAATAAGGATCCGCCGGTTCGGGTCAAGTCCGAGTGGTCCGAGTGATACCGACGGTCCTGCCGTGAGGAGCGCCCTCGACCATTAACTCCATCGGGTACGCGGGCTGGATACTGAAGGAGAAATCAAGGCCACGCCGGGTTTTGCGACGGGCGACCCAGGTCCAGGCTACGGAAGCGGATATAAGACGGAGGCTTTCTGCCTCCTCCCCCCACTTCAGCTACGGCCCTGCGCGAGCGAAGGCGATCCGACGGCGGTCCCGGGAGGCTTGTCGGGTCGGTCGCTATGGGCCACCCTCCCGGGCGGCTCGTGGCCCGGTCCCGTCTGCCTGGTTTGGGACGGCCTCCTCGAAGGGCTCCATGTGGATCGAGGCCCCGGACACGACCGGGACGGCCTCCCGAATGGCATGTTTCACCTTGCCGCTGATGGTGTGGGCGTCCCGGAGCGAGATCAGCGGGTCGGCCTGGACGTGGATGTCCACGTAATATTCCATCCCGAGCTTGCGCATCTTCAACTTCTCGACGGCCCGCACCCCGGGGACGGCCGCCGCCGCCGCGGCGACCTGAGCAACGACGGGCCCCTCGGGAGTCCGGTCCATCAGGTCGTGGATCGTCGGCCGGAGCACGAGCAGGCCGTTCGCGGCGATGAAGGCCGCGGCGACGAGGGCGGCGTAGTCGTCCGCGGATTCCCACCCGGGCCCGCCCCAGAGGGCGACGCCGATGCCGAGGAATGCCGCAGCCGACGTGATGGCGTCGCTGCGGTGGTGCCAGGCGTCGGCCTTGACCGCGGTGCTGCCGGTCTCCGCGCCGACGTTGAAAACCTTCCGGAAGAGGGCCTCCTTGACGAGGATGACGCCCCCGGCGACCGCGAGGGTGAATGGTGCGGGGACCTGATGGGGCGTGACGATCTCCCGCACCGCGACGATGGCGATGCCGCAGGCGGCCCCGAGGAGCATGAGCGAGACCGCCGCCTCGGCCAGCGCCTCGGCCCTGCCGTGCCCGAAAGGATGATGCTCGTCGGCGGGGCGAGAGGCGATGCTCAGGCCGCCCCAGACGATGAGCGACGAGAAGATGTCGACCGACGACTCGACCGCATCTGCGATCAGGGCGTAGGTATTCCCGACGATGCCGGCGATGAGCTTGACCAGAACAAGCCCGACGTTTGTCATCAGCCCGGCCTGGGCCGCCCGGATTCCGCGTGCCGCCGTGTTCAAATTCCGAACCCTTTCGACTTCGTCCAGGGTGACCCGACGCTCGTGCGACCGCAAGGGCTTGGCCAACTTCGATGGCGGATGGGCGTTCCACCAGCCGGGCCTCCTCCGGAGTGCCGACGCCTTCAGGATACGCGGCGACCGGTGTTGACTGGAAGGTCTGCCGGAGTCCGACTTTCAGAATGACCGACCGGTCACGCACGCCGTTTCCCGAAATATGTTTAATATATCTATTGGATATTCTGTTCTATTGTTCTATATATATAATAATCATTGGGGAGTAGTAATTCCGCATCCAGGCGGGAGCCTGCATCAACAGACTTGGCTGCTTCGGCACCATGGTGCAGGCGATAGAGAAGGGCCGACGCGGTTCCTCCCTATCCGGCGAGACCTTTGACGTCGATGCTCTTACCGGCCGGGTGGGCGGCATCGTTGCGTCATTGGCTTAACCGCTCGCCCGGCATATTCGTGCTCGATGATCGTCTCTATTGTCCTGTTACTCGCCTGTGCGGCCGTGATTTACGCGAGCTGCGAGCTGTTCGTCAACGGGGTGGAATGGCTCGGCCGCCGCCTGAACGTCGGAGAGACGGCGACCGGCACCCTGCTTGCCGCGTTCGGCACCGCCCTGCCCGAAAGTGCCGTCACCTTCGTGGCCGTGATCTTCGGGGCGACGGCGGCCCAGAAGGAAATGGGCGTGGGCGCCGCCATCGGCGGCCCCCTTGTCCTGGCGACGATCTCCTACGCCGTTGTCGGCCTCGTACTGCTGGTGTCCGCACGCAAGCTCAATCGGCGGGACGCCGTAATAATAACCGAGCAGCGGCGATTGAGCCGGGATCAGGGATGGTTCCTGAGCATTTTCATCTTCAAGATCGCCCTGGGGCTCGTCGCCTTCGAGGGGAAACGCTGGCTGGGATTGCTGTTCCTGGCGGCCTACGCCGCCTACGTCTGGAAAGAGATGACGCACCGCGGCGATAATAGCGAAGAAGAGTTGGAACCGCTTACCTTCAGTAGGCGCTCGAGCAACCCGCCCCTCGGCATCATCCTGCTCCAGACGCTCGGAGCACTCACCTTGATGGGGATCGCGTCCCATTACTTCGTGCATGAGATGGGGGCGATCGGCCCATGGCTCGGGCTCTCGCCGCAACTGGTCGCCCTGCTGATAAGCCCGATCGCGACCGAGCTGCCCGAGACGATGAACGCGGTGATCTGGGTGCGCCAGGGGAAGGAAAAGCTGGCCCTGGCCAATATCTCCGGTGCCATGATGATCCAGGCGACGGTGCCGAGTGCCCTGGGCCTCCTCTTCACCCCGTGGCTGCTCGACACACCACTGATCGTCGCGGCCGTCGCCACGGCGGCCGCCGTCGGCATGCTATATTTGGGATTCAGGCATAGCCACGTCAGCGCATGGGCGTTGATTCCTAATGCCTTGGTGTACGGCATCTTCGCGGCGGGCGCATGGGTGCTATCGTAAGAGGGCCTGCCAAAACCCTCGGTGTTGACGGAGAGTCCCGCGAAACACCGAAATTGCTACGGCTTTCGGAAAATTTTGCCAGGCCATCTAAGATAATATTAATTATATTCACATATTATAGATAATATGGACGCCACGATATTCCTGGAGCAGGCCCGGATGCCGATGATGTGGGCGGTCTTACTATTCTGCGGCTGGCTGGCGGCGAGCGTCTCGGGGGCGGCGGGCTTCGGCGGTGCCTCGCTGCTGCTGCCGGTGCTGACGATGACGGTCGGCGCCAAGGCGGCCGTGCCGGTCCTAACCATCGCCCAGCTCCTCGGCAACCTGTCGCGTGTAGGCTTCGGCCGGCGGGACATCCGCTGGCGTCCGGCCCTGCTCTTCAGTGCCGGGGCGATCCCGGCGAGCATGATCGGCTCCCGCCTGTTCGTCGATCTGCCCTCGTCCTTCATCCTCCGGCTGATCGGTTGCTTCCTGCTCGCCGTGGTCGCCATGCGTCACACGCGGTTTGGCAAGCGGAGGATTCCCGAAAGGCTGCTCGTTCCCGCTGGGGCCTGTGTCGGGTTCCTATCGGCCATCGCCGGGAGCGCGGGGCCCCTCGGGGCGGCGGTGTTCCTGGGCCTGCAACTGCCGGCGCAGGCGTATGTGGCGAGCGAGGCGGTGACGGCGGTGCTGATGCACCTGACGAAGAGCGTGGTCTACGGGCGGTACGCCGCGTTGGGCCTCGCAGACCTCCTGCAGGGCCTTGCCCTGGGCGGGGCGATGGTGCTCGGCTCGTGGACGGGACGGAAGCTCATCGACCGGATGCCGGAGAGGGGATTTGCCCTGCTCGTGGAAGCCTTGTTGCTCGGCTCGGCCGTCGCGTTGATCGCGGGGAGCGGACGATAGCTATGGTGTTAAAAGGGGATGATAGCACGGGCCCGAGACCGCCGGCCGGCATGGCCGAGCGCATCCGGCGGCTCAAACTGGAGGTGATCGCGTTGGGCCTCGCCTGCCGCGATCCTCGCGTCCCTTGGTACGCGAAGCTGATTGCGGGATGCGTGGTCGGATATGCCCTGAGCCCCATCGACCTGATCCCCGATTTCATCCCGGTCCTCGGGTATCTCGACGATCTCGTGGTCGTTCCGCTCGGCATCGTGCTTGCGTTGCGGATGATCCCGCCCGAGGTGATGGCCGACTGCCGGGCGCACTCCGGCTCGGCGGTGGCCGACCGGCGGCCGGGCCGGGTCGCCGCCGGCGTCATCGTCGCGGTGTGGCTGCTGCTCTTCGCGGCGGGCCTGAGCCTCGTCCTCTCCGCCGCGAGAAGCTGACACGACCCGGACATCCGAGCTTGACCGAGCTGACTCCCTCTCTGAGAATGAACGCCCGGAGGGGGATCTGGAATGCGGCGTCTGGCGATCCTACTCAGCCTGCTCGCGGCCGTCACCGGCACGCCGCTCCGGCAGTCGGAGGCCGCCGCGGACCTGTCGCGGTCGCTCGCCTGCCTGTTCCCATCCGACCATCTCGGGTCGCCGGATGGCGGGGTGGGGGACGATTCCGGCGAAGTCGCGCTCACCGAGATGCACGCCGACTTCGCAGGCGACGCCTTGCTCACAACGGACCCCTTCTTCCTGCCCCCCGCCCTCGGCATGCCTATCCCCTCGCCGGACGAGGCCGAAGGGATGGCGGAGCGAGTCTGGTGGCCGACCGCTCCGCCATAGATCCGACATGCCTGGCTGCAAATCTTCCTGTTTTGATTTCGCCTCCGGATTCGCGTCTCGCCGACCGCGTCCGCCCAGGGTTGCGTGTCGGTGACCATCGCCGCGTCCCGAGAGATCCGACTCACATAGGAGGATTCCCATGCATCCCGCTCCCGCCCCGCGACTTTCCCGCGGCTTCACGCTCATCGAATTGCTGAGGCCGCCCTGCGCCCCGGAGCTCAACCCGATCGAGAACCTGTGGCACTACCAGCGCAGTCACCACTGGACGTATGAACCCAGCATCACTGTGAACGGAAATACTGCAATTTAGTTATATCAATAAAGCCACATAAATAGCAAATGAGGTTACAGAATAGTAACGGGCAAGCCATCTGACAAAGCATATCATTATATTTGACAGCATTTATTCCTCCTTCGCCCTATTCCATCCCCGGTTCGGTGAAGATGTAGCGTGGCTGGACGGTATTATCGCCTTACGTCTTGCAAACATCCCATACAGCGCAGGCAGCACCAGAAGCGTCAGAGCCGTTGAAGACAGCACACCGCCAATTACAACCGTCGCTAGTGGGCGCTGTACTTCCGAGCCTGCACCCACATTGAAGGCCATTGGCAGGAAGCCAAGGCTTGCCACCAGCGCCGTCATCAGCACCGGGCGGAGGCGGCTAAGTGCCCCATCTAAGATAGCCTGCTCCAACAACATGCCTTCATCCATCAGCTTGCGGATGAACGAAACCATCACCACGCCGTTCAGTACCGCAACGCCGGAGAGGGCGATGAAGCCTACACCCGCAGAAATTGACAGCGGAATACCCCGCAGCCATAGCGCCAGTATGCCACCTGTCAGGGCCAGCGGCACGCCGGAGAACACGATGAGCGCATCCCGGGTGGAGTTGAACAGCGTGTAGAGCAGGAAGAAGATCAGCGCCAGCGCCAGCGGCACCACCAGCTGCAGACGCTTGCCTGCTGAGATCAGCTGCTCAAACGTGCCGCCATATTCCACCCAGTAGCCGGGAGGCAATTCTACCTGATCGCGCACGGCAGCCTGTACATCGCCGATGAAGGAACCCAGATCGCGCCCGCGCACGTTGGCAGTAACTACCACGCGCCGTTTCCCGTTCTCACGGTTGATCTGGTTAGGTCCGATGGCGATATCGAAATTTGCTACCTCTGCCAGCGGCACAAATCCCGCCTGCGTTTCACGGGCGCCTTCACGGTTGGGCAGGGCTACGGGCAATGCTTTGAGCGCGTCTATCTGGTTACGCAGAGTCTCCGGCAGGCGCACCACAATATCAAAGCGCCGGTCACCCTCGAACAGCTGTCCGGCAACCTTGCCACCCAGCGCAATGGTAATAACCTCCTGAACATCGGCGATGCTCAGGCCATAGCGTTGCATTGCTTCCCTGTCAGGCACGATGGAGAGCAGGGGCAGACCGGTGGCCTGCTCAATTTTGGTATCGGCCGCGCCTGGTACGGTTTTCAGCACAGCTTCGATCTGCTTGCCCGAAGCCAGCAACTGGTCAAGGTCGTCACCATAGATTTTCACCGCCACATCCGAGCGCACGCCGGAAATCAGCTCATTCATACGCATCTGGATAGGCTGGGTGAACTCATAGTTGTTCCCCGGAACTTTGCGCACGGCTTCTTCCATTTCAGCCACAAGCTGCGCTTTGGGTTTCTTGGGATTGGGCCAGTCCTTGCGGTCTTTGAGGATAACAAAATTATCAGCAACGCTCGGAGGCATGGGGTCGGTAGCAACTTCCGCCGTGCCTAACTTAGCCATGATGCGATCCACCTCCGGAAGGTTTTTTACCACCTCCTCCAACTGCGCCTGCATGCCGACAGCCTGCGTCAGGCTGGTGCCGGGAATACGCAGCGCATGCAGCGCAATATCGCCCTCATCCAGATTGGGGATAAATTCGGTGCCCATGCGCGTGGCCAGCAACCCGCTGGCCGCTACCAGCGCCAATGCCCAGATGGCCATCGTCTTGCTATTGCGGAGGGCGTATTCCAGCAGCGGGCGGTATTTATCGTATGCCCAGCGCATCAGGCGGTTTTCCTTCTCTTCCACCTTGCCGGTCACAAACAACGCCACGCAGGCCGGTACGAACGTAAAGGATAGCATCAAAGCCCCCATCAGCGCCGCCACTACTGTGAATGCCATGGGATGGAACATTTTACCTTCCACGCCCGTCAGCGCGAAGATGGGGAAATACACCACGGTAATGATGATCACACCGAACAGGCTGGGCTTCACCACTTCTGCAGTGGCTTCCGCCGCCAGAGCAAAACGCTCATCCCGCGTCAGCATGCGCCCGAGCTGGTGCTGCGCCATACCGAAGCGCCGCAAACAGTTTTCGATAATGATCACCGCCCCGTCCACGATCAGGCCGAAATCCAGCGCGCCGAGGCTCATCAGATTACCAGATACGTGGTTTTCCACCATGCCGGTAATGGTCAGCAGCATGGAGAGCGGAATCACCGCCGCCGTAATCAGCGCTGCCCGCAGGTTGCCCAGAAGCAGGAACAGCGTTGCTACCACCAGCAATGCCCCTTCGATCAGGTTCTTCTCCACCGTCTGAATGGTGCGATCCACCAGCGCCGTGCGGTCATACAGCACATTGGCGCTCACGCCCTTGGGCAGGCTCCGGTTCACGTCCTCCAGCTTCTCTGCCACCCGCGCCGCCACGTCGCGGCTGTTCTCGCCGATCAGCATGATCACGGTGCCCAGCACCACTTCCTTGCCGTTCTGCGTGGCCGCGCCGTTGCGCAACTCCTGGCCCATCAGCACATCGGCCACATCGCCAATGCGGATGGTGATGCCCTCGCGCCGATCCACGATAACGCGCCGTATATCCTCCAGCGACTGCACCTGTCCCGGTACACGGATAAGGTACTGCTCGCCGTTGCGTTCGATGTAGCCTGCACCGGTATTACTGTTATTGCGTGCCAGCGCGGCGGTAATATCGTCCAGCGTCAGATTGTAAGCCAGCAAACGGACGGGATAGGGGGTGATATGGAATTGCTTGCTATAGCCGCCGATAGTATTGATTTCTGTCACCCCTTTAAGGTTGCGCAGCTGCGGGCGCACGACCCAGTCCTGTAATTCGCGCAAGTCCGTGGCTGTCCACGTGCTGCCGTCCGGTCTGCGTGCATCCGGGTCAGCATCCACCGTGTACATGAAGATTTCGCCCAGCCCCGTGGCGATAGGCCCCATGCTCGGCTCCAGCCCGTTCGGCAACTGGCTCTTAGCGGCCTGCAGCCGCTCATTGATAAGCTGGCGGGCAAAGTAGATATCGGTACCGTCCTTGAACACCACCGTAACCTGACTTAAGCCATAGCGTGACAGCGAGCGCGTGTAACTCAGCCCCGGTAAACCCGCTATAGCGGTTTCAATGGGATAGGTGACCCGCTGTTCGGACTCCATGGGGGAGTAACCCGGTGCTTCGGTGTTGATCTGCACCTGCACGTTGGTGATATCCGGCACTGCATCGATAGGCAGGTACTGGAAGTTGTAAGCACCGAGCATGCCCAGCGCCAAAGTGAAAGCCAGCACCAGCCAGCGCTGGCGGATGGAAAAATAGATGATTTTCTCAAGCATGGCTAAATCCTCAGTGGTCGTGGCTGGCGCCGGATTTATCGATATCAGCTTTGATCAGGAAGCTGTTTTCAGTGACATAATCACTGCCAGGTTTAAGCCCCTCCAGTACCTCTGCGCGCTCTGCATCCTGTAAGCCCAGTTGCAGCATACGCACTTCATAGGCGTCGCCGACCTGTGCAAATACCACGGTAAAGTCGCGGAAACGCTGTAAGGCACTGGTTTTAACGGTAAGCGGGGCTTCCTTCTCAGCCAGTGTTACTTCCCCGCGCACAGTAAGGCCTGTACGCCATATTCCGTCCGCATTATCCAACGCCGCGCGTGCCAGAACAGACTGGCTGTCCGTATCGGCGACCGGCGGTACTGCGGTAATGACCGCTTCTGCCGTTGCATCATCCTGCATGCTGGTGATCTTCACCTTTTGTCCCGGTTTCACCTTGGCGGCATTACGCGGGAACACGTGGAACTCCACCCATACCGTGGATAAATCGGCTACTTCATACAGCGGCAACTCACCTGCCACATCGCCGATATTACCATTGCGTGCAATGATCACGCCGCCGATAGGGGATTTGACCGGATACGGCTGCAAGGTTTCATTGCTTTCCATCAGTGCCACCACTTCACCGGCTTCCACTGCATCCCCCAAATTCTTGCGCATTTCACGCACAACGCCGGGGAAGCGCGCCTTAAGCTGTGCCATGCGGTTGGGGTCGGGTACGATGTGTCCGCTTAACGGTAGGATTTCGCTTATCAAGCCCGGTCCGGCCTTTTCAGTCTGGATGCCTGCAGCTTTGGCAGCCTCCGGGGTGATGGTTACCCGGCCCTCATAAGAGGAGAATTCCCAGTGGTGCTTTTCATCCTTGCGGCTGGCATCCACGGTCACGTCGAAGGAGTGAGGCTCCGTCACAGTTGCGCCGCCGTCCAGATAGTCGCCCTTCGGTGTAAACTGGAAGTCGTTTACCTCACCGTCAAGGCGCTTAAGCGTTATTCTGGCATCGACTTCTTTCGGATCGAGGGGTTTATCGTCCTCATAGGCATAAAGGTGGAATTGGGGCGGGGTATTATCCTCAAAGATAGTAATTTCAACCGCGAAATCGCCATCCCGAAGCATCCGCCCGCGATGCGGCCCGCGCTCAAAGGCCTCTGCTTCCTCGCCATGCTCGCGGCTCGCGGTTTTATGTTCGCCGTTACCGGTAAATAGCAATGCAGCGCCGACAGCGACAGCCAGCCCGATCAGCCACGGAGATTTAAGGGAAATAGTCATTTGGATTCTCCTTTAGCGGCCAGCAGGCCCAGATTTTTTGCCATCAGAAGCTCAACGCCTGCTTTTGCAGCGTGGTAATCTCGCAGGGTCTCGATATATTGCTGCTTCGCGTCGAACAGGCCGCGCTGCGTGTCCAGTACGTCCAGATACAGGAAACGCCCCGCAACATATCCCTCACGTGCGAGCCCAAAGGATTTTTGTGCTGCTGGAATAACCCTTTTTTTCAGCGTATTGGCCTGATTGTAGGCGCTCTGCATACGCTGGCTGGCTTTCTCCAGTTCCATGCCATGCACATATCCTGCCTCCCGCATTTTTTCTTCCATCAGCTTCACGCCATGCCGTGCTGCCTCGATATTGCCGCGATTGGCGTTCAGCACAGGAATGGGTACTGCCAGGCCAACGGTAAGAGCGCGACCGTTCACGCCGCTGATCTCCGTTATCCCTACGTCTATGCGGGGGTCAGGCAGGGCGTTGGCCCGCTCCAGTGACAATTTCTGCCGCGATTGCGTTAGCTGCTGATCATGCCAGCGCATCTCTGGCGTATCTTCCGGCAGGTTCGTATCCTCGGGCTTGGGTGGCTTTGCAAGGCTGTAAAAACTCTTGGCAGACAGGCTGGTACTCAACTTCGTCTCCCCCATGAGCGCCGCCAGTGCCTTGCGCGACGATTCAAGGTCGCGCTTGGCGCGGTCATAAGCGATATCCGCCAGCGACAATTGCATATCGGCGCGATTCTGCTGGATCTGCGGTGCCGCCGCCGCCGCCACACGCTCGGAGATGGACGATAACACTTCCTTAGCCAGTTTTCTTCGCTCTTCCGCCAGTGCGACATTCTCCTGCGCTGCGATGACATCCGCATAGGCGATGGTGATGTCATGGATAAGCTCCAGCGCCGCATTCTGGTATTCCAGATCGGCGATGAGGACCCCGCTGCTGGCGATGCGCTCCCGCTTATTCACCTTGCCGCCTGATTCCACCACTTGCGACAGGCCGTAGAAATTCTGGCGCGGGTTGACGACGCGGTATTGCTTATTGCCGCCGATGAACTGCGAGTTCACGGACAGTTCAGGATTTTTCAGCGCTCCCGCCTGCTGCAACTCGCCGCCTGCTATGCCGCGCGCACTCTGGAACATGGCCAGTCGCGGCGATTGGGCCAGTCCAATATTCAGGGCCTTTTCCAGCGTCAGGGTTTTGCTGTCCGCTTTCTTGGGGGCGGTCTGCGTCAGCTCACTGCTGTCCGCTATTTTTATGGCCTCGTCCTGTGCTATCGCCAGGGAGGGCAGGCAGGCAGCCGCAAGCAGCAGCGTGGCCCGGATTCGTAATGTCATCATGATTCGCTCAATTCCAAAAAGTACGCGTACAGCTACGCCCAGGGCGTAGGCCAGAAGGGCCGTAGGTCAGGAATTAAGCGTGTGAAGGGGGTTCGAGCAGGGGTTTGACGGAGTCAAACGTGGCAAAGTCATGCCATAGTTGGGGAGCCGGAGACTCTACCCAAGCGGTCGGGGAAGGAGTAATATAAAAGGCAACAGGGCTCACAGCATGGTAGTGCATATCGCCGATGTCGGCAGCCAGATCATTGCTGGAAGAATCTTGCCCATCAGCAAGCGCATCATGGTCGGCATCGCCATCATGATGCTGTCCCGCCTGTGCCAACACGCCATGTTCGGCGGCATGGCTATGATAGCCCGCTGCGTTAGTCAGCAGCAGTGCAATTGCCATGAAAATGCGGAATCCATTATTGAACATACAAATACATTATATCAAACCATGTAAATAAAACAATAATTTTGAAAGATTTCATTATTTCCTGAGTATAGCAAGGCCAAAGTCATTAGAAAAAGTTTTAGGAATTACGTACCGCGTCAGGCTTGCGTTTGTGAACGTCATCACCTTCGTGGGGGCGTAGTAACCCCTGTTGTTAGCGGTTTTAAGTGCGACCGCAAGGCACTCCCCGACTCGGTCGGGGAGGCACTGGCGTATGTCTAAGGCGAAACCCAAAGGCCAATGGGACCCTTCACACGACAGGTTTACTCACTGCTTGACACGATCGGGGAAACCATAATCGTTCGCATCCTTGGATTTAAGGATAGCAGCATACTGCGCATCAATTTGTCATCCTAACGGACAATTGGCGACTACGGGCACGAAGGCGGTCGGCAGTTTCTCTCTTCTCATCCCAAACCGGGCGAAGGTTTTTTAGCACCAATTCGCCATCTACCAGCCTGTACTTCCGGCTGCTGCCGGACGACGCCAACGCCCACGGCGAGGACACGACGGCCTTCCTGGCGCAGTTGCGGGGCGAGATCCGGGGGCCATGACGTTCGTTCCTGTGGGACCAGAGCAAGATCCACGAGCGATCGGCGGTCGTGAATGCGTACCTGGCCCGTCACCCGAGATCGTCGCCGAGGACTTCCCCGGCTACGCCCCGGTGGCCAACCCGGCCGCTGGCGGGTCTCGATCAAGTTATCCGCCCGGAAGACATTCGACAATCGCTGACGGCGACCGGCCGGGTGAACAAATCTGATTGCGTCCTGACCTTCGAGGTCATCCTCCGGGTGGTGCTCGCGATGGGGTTGTTGACCGACCTGCCGATCCGGCAGGTCTTCAAGCACGCCCGACGGCTCCTCCCGGGTGAGGAGTCGCCGGGCCGTTCGAACCTCTGCATGGCCCGACGGCGGCTGGGAGTGGCGCCGGTGCGGCACCTCTTCGGCCGGGTCGTCCGCCCGCTGGCGCCGCCCGAGACGCCGGGGGCGTTCTACCACGGGTTGCGGCTGATGGGCATCGACGGCGTCGTCCTCGACGTCCCCGACTCGGCCGCCAACGCCGCCGCCTTCGGCCGCCCCTCGGCGGGGCCGCGCGGCGATGGGGCCTTCCCCCAGGTCAAGAAGCTCAGCCTCGTCGAGTTGGGCACCCACGTCGAGGTCGCCTTCGTCGTGAAGCCCTGCCACAGCGACGAGCGCGCGACGGTCGCCGGACTGCTTCGCCACCTCGGACCGGGGATGCTCCTGCTCCTGGACCGGGCCTTCTTCAGCTACTACCGGTGGCGGCAGTTGGAGGCCCGGGGGGCGAAGCTTTTTGCTCGGGTCGTCAGGTCGATGATCCTGCGACCGGTCCGGGTGCTGGCCGACGGCTCGTACCTGGCCAAGGTCTACCGCCGCCCCTACGACCGGCTGAAGGACCGCGACGGCATCCTCGTCCGCGTGATCCGGTACACGCTCGACGACCCGCAGCGGGTCGGCCACGGCGAGGAGCACGTCCTGATCACCGACCTGCTGGATGAGGCGGCGCACCCGGCGATGGAGTTGATCATCCTTTACCATGAGCGTTGGGAGGAGGAGTTGGTCTTCGACGAGCAGAAGACCCACCAGGACCCGCGGCGGGCGACCAAGCCGGCGCAGCTGCGGAGCGAGACACCCGCCGGGGTGATCCAGGAGATCTACGCGCTGTCGCTGGGCCATTTCGTGATCCGGTCGCTGATGTTCGAGGCGGCCGCGACGGCGGGGCTCGACCCCGACGCGCTGTCGTTCACGGGGTGCTTTCAGATCCTGAAGTGCCGGCTGCCGGAGTGCGACAGCAAGGCGCCCGCGTCGTTCGAGGCGTGGTATCGGGGCGTGCTCTGGGAGATGCAGACGGAGCGGACCGACCCGCGTCGCAACCGGATCAACCCCCGGGTGATCAAGCGGAAGATGTCGAAGTGGAAGAAGGAACGACCTGAGCATCGACACCTTCCGCCCCTGAGGAAAGCCTTTCCAGAGGCAGTGGTTATGCGCCGTTGAACGGTATTGGGCCAAGGGCCTGTCTGACAGGCTCATCGAGCTAGCTCTCGCAGGAAGAGGGCGATGGCCGCGACATGGACGACCGACAGGTAGGTCTCGGCCAGCTTCTCGTACCTCGTGCCCACCCGCCGCCACTCCTTCAGCCGGCCGACGCACCGCTCGATCCAGTTGCGCCGCCGGTACGCCGCCCTGTCGAAGGCCCGCGGCCGGCCCCGCTTCGGCCGCCAGCGCGCCGGCCGCTTGCGGCTCGGAATCATGGCCCTGATGCCGCGTCGCCGTAGCAGGCCCCGCACGTCCGGGTCGTCGAACCCCTTGTCCCCCGCCAGCCGAGCCGGCCGATCATGCCCTGGGCCGGTCGCGCGGCGGGTTCGGCACGAAGCTGCACCTGATCGCCGAGTGTGGTCGGGGCCTGCCGCTGGGCTTCGCGTTGGATGCGGCGGAGGATGCGCAGCCAGGTCCCGTCCTTCTGCCAGCGGCGGAACCGCTCGTAGGCGGTCTGCCAGGGGCCGAACCGCTCGGGGAGGTCGCGCCAGGGTATACCCGTGGCGGCCCAATAGAGGACGCCGCTGACGATGGTGCGATGGTCGGCCCAGGCGCGGCCGCGGCTCGGCGCGGGCATCAGCGGCTCGATCAGCTCCCATTCGGCGTCGGTCAGATCGTGGCGACGCTCATGGCGGCGCTCCGTCCGGTGTGCCGAACCGCCAGGTATCATACTACTTCCGCCCTGTCAGACAGGCCCTAGGTTAACAGCCTGCCGTGCGTCGAGCTACACCCAAAGTTAACAGAAAAGTTAACAGGCGCGAGAGAGGGCCATGGTTAACACGGAGGCGGCGATGTAAGTATTTTCTATCAAAGACTTTCCGCAACACGAAGATCGCGATAATCTGTCCAGGCACCGCACTGGAAATGCCGTGTACGGGTCAAACCGTACCGAGGGTTCGAATCCCTCCCTCTCCGCTGAAACCAAACGGGCGACACGGCTTATGGCTGTTCGCCCGTTTTTCGATTTCTGTTCGGCCCTGCCCGGCGTTCGGCATCGGGGGGCAGTGGGCTCGGATGCCAGGCCAGGGGGAAGCCCGCTTCGATAACGCAATGACGCTCGATCGGTCCAGGAGGAGCGGCTCGAGGAACGAGGGGATCCGATCGATCAATCCGTCGGCAGTGAGTGGCGGTTGGAGATGGGCGTCCCGATGGCGGCGAGGATGGCGGCCGGGTCGTAGACGCAGCCGCCCCAGGTGCCTCCGCCGAGCGTTTGGAGGGCGGCCCAGAGGTGGGTGTCGTCGGGGAGGTCCGGATCGGGGGCGAGGTCCGGATGCGGGAGGCGATCGCGGAGCACCTCGGCTCCGCGATCGGGTCCGAACTCCTCGCCGTCGTGGCCAACGAGGTCGACTCGGCCGACGAGTCGGGTGCGGTCGATCTCGATCCGGATGAGGTCGCCGTCGCGCACCCGGCCGATCGGTCCGCCGGCCAGCGCCTCGGGGCCGACGTGGCCGATGCAGGCGCCGGTCGAGACTCCGGAAAAGCGGGCGTCGGTGATCACGGCGACGTGTTTGCCGAAGGGCAGGTGCTTCAGCGCCGAGGTGATCTGATAGGTTTCCTCCATGCCAGCCCCCATCGGGCCCCGGCCGATGAGCACGATGACATCTCCGGCTCGGATCGGGTCGCCCCCCCCCTGCCCCTTGATCGCGGCGATGGCGTCGCGCTCCCGGGTGAAGACGCGGGCCGGGCCGAGCTTGCGGTAGACGCCGTCCGGGTCGACCACGCTGGGATCGATCGCGGTGCTCTTGACCACCGAACCGACCGGGGCCAGGTTGCCCGTGGGGAAGGTCACGGTGCTGGTGAGTCCCCGATCTCGGGCGACGGCAGGGGGCATGATCACGTCGTCCGGATCCACGCCATCGAGCCGGTGCAGCGCCTCGCGGAGCCGGCAGCGCCGCTCGCTGGCGGCCCACCAGTCCAGCACCCGGGACAGCGGGACGCCAGCGACGGTTTGAACGCCCTCGTCGATGAGCCCGAGGGAGCGGAGGTGGAGCATCACCTCGGGCACCCCCCCGGCGAGAAAGGCGCGGACGGTCGGGTGATCGAACGGGCCGTTCGGCAAGACGCTGACGAGCCGGGGAACCCGGCGATTGACCTCCTGCCACTCCTCGACCGTCGGCCGGGTCAGTCCGGCGGAGAAGGCGATCGCGGGGAGATGGAGCAGGAGATTGGTCGAGCCACCGAAGGCGGCGTGCACGGCCATCGCGTTGCGGACGGCGGCGTCGGTGAGCACGTCGGCCAGGGAACGGCCCCGGGAGGCCATCGCCGAGGCGGCTCGGGCCGACCGCCGGGCCATGTCGAGCCAGATCGGCTGCCCCGACGGGGCGAGCGCGGCGTGGGGAACGGTCAGGCCCAGGGCTTCGGCCACCACTTGCATGGTGGCCGCGGTCCCGAGGAACTGGCAGCCGCCCCCCGGCGTGGCGCAGGCTCGGCAGCCGAGATCGGCGGCCTCGGCCAGCGAGAGCTCACCATGCACGTAGCGCACTCCGATCGTCTGGATCTTCCCCGCGTCCTCCCCTCGGGATGGGGGCAGCGTCACCCCTCCTGGGACGAAGACGCAGGGGAGCGACTTCGACCCGGCCAGGGCCATTAGCATGGCTGGCGCCCCTTTGTCGCAGGTTGCCACGCCAATGACTCCCTTGCGGCGAGGAAGCGATCGGATCAGCCGACGCAGGACGATCGCCGCGTCGTTGCGGTACGGCAGGCTGTCCATCATGCCCGGAGTGCCCTGCGTGCGCCCGTCGCAGGGGTCGGTCACGGCGCCGGCGAAGGGAAGCCGACCGATCGAGCGTAACTCCTCAGCGGCCGCCCGGACGAGCAGACCGATCTCCCAGTGGCCGGTGTGATAGCCCAGCGCGATCGGCCGACCGGCGTCGTCGCGCAGGCCGCCTTGCGTACTGAGGATCAGGAACGGGTCGGCGGCGGTTGTCGACGGCTCCCAGCCCATGCCGGCGTTCTGGCTCAGGCCGAAGAGGTCACCCGAGGGCCAAGATCGGAGCATCTCGTCGGTCAGCGGCAGGGAGCCGGAGGGCCCGTCGGCCCGGGTCGCCACGTCGAGGACCTCGGGGGGGGAATCGACGATGGCGGTGAACTCGGGAGACTCGGTCCAATCCATGGTTCGACACCTGGCGGAACGTGATGGTCGTTGGCTCCCCTCTGGTGGAAGGGGCCCGCCCTCCAGGATACCGAGGCGGGTCGGACCTCGCACGAGATTGGCACGCGGTCTGCACTCAGAACGGATCAAGAGAAGACGCGGCGATCGCCGGGGCGGGCATCGGGGCTCAACCGGCGCGCGGAGTCGACCGGAATTTACGACTGGAGGTGGACCGTGGAGATGATCGGCAGCATCATCGGCTGGGCGTTCTTCGGGCTGATCGTTGGTGCGCTTGCGAGGCTTTTGCACCCGGGCCGGGACGCGATGGGATTGCCGGCAACGATGATGCTGGGCGTCGTCGGCTCGCTTGTCGGCGGGGGTGTCTGGTACCTAATCCGGGGCGGGTCCGAGCCGTTCAGTCCCGGGGGGTTCCTTTCGGCGTTGATCTGCGCGATCATCCTGCTGGCGATGGGCCTCTTCGCGAGGGAATCCGCCGCCCCTGCTCGACGGCGATGATCGTCCCCTCGACTCCGCGACGGAGGGAGGCTCCGATGCCCACGAGGAATGCGACCCGGGTCGAGCCGGAGCGGATCGAGCCCGATCGCGACCCGGCCGACGCGCTGCTCGAGCAGCTCGCCTGGCTGTTGGATGCGAAGTACCGGATCCCCGGCACTCCGATCCGGTTCGGCCTCGACGCCATTGCCGGCATCGTGCCCGTCCTGGGGGATCTTCCCTCGGGCCTCGTTCAGGCCGGGCTCGTGGGGATGGCGATGTACTACTACAAGGTGCCGAAGTCGGTCGTCGCCCGCATGGTCTTCAATGTTCTGCTCGACACGACCGTCGGCTCGATCCCTGTTCTTGGCACCATCTTCGACGTCGGCTACAAGGCCAGCCTGAAGAACGTCACCCTCCTCCGAGAGGCTGCGGCCGGAGGGGGAGCACGACGGCGTTGAGTCCATCGGCTCGAGCGGTTGCCTCCTGACGCGATGAGGGCCCGATCCGGCTCCCGGATCGGGCCCTCATCGTGTCGAGAAGGAGGGGTCGACGGCAGGCTCAGGAGAGCAGTTCGTCCACCGGACGGCCGCCGTCGACCAGCCGGATGGGCTGGCCGTCGGGAGTCAGGAAGCGGTGGTCGGGATTGATCCCCAGGGCGGTGTAGAGCGTCGCCGCGAGGTCGTTGGGGGTGACGGGGCGGTCGCTCGGCAGGTCGGCGATCGCGTCGGTCGCCCCCAGGACGAGTCCAGCCGGCATACCTCCGCCAGCGAGCAGAACGCTGCTGGCGCGGCCGTGGTGGTCCCGACCGGCGTTGTCGTTGATCTTCGGCGTGCGGCCGAATTCCCCCATCACCACCACGAGCGTCTCGTCCAGGAGCCCGCGATCGGCGAGGTCGGCGATCAGGGCGGCAATCCCGCGGTCGATCGGCGGGGCCAACGTGTCCTTGAGCATTGGGAAGTTGTTAACGTGCGTGTCCCAGCCGACCGGGCCGGAGCCCTGGTCGTTGACCGTCACGAAGCCGACCCCCGCCTCGACCAGCCTCCGGGCGAGGAGCAAGGACTGACCGAACTGGGTCCGGCCGAAGCGTTCGCGAACATCGTCGGGCTCGGCCTGAATGCGGAACGCCTCCTGGGCGGCGCTGGAGGTGAGCAGGTCGTAGGCCTGTTCAGCGAAGGTGTCTCGGCTGGTGGTCAGCGGCGTGTCGACGACGGCGTCGGCCGCGAAGCGGTCGAGGGTGGCGACCATCTCGCGACGGCGGCGCAGGCGGTCGAGCGTCAGCCGATCGGGAGGGGTCAGGTCTCGGACCCGGAAGCCTGGTTGGTTCGGATCGCCAGCGACGGCAAACGGGTCGTAGGCCGGCGTCAGGTAGCCGGAGGAGGAGAACAATGGGGCGGAGGGGATCGCCGCGTAGGGCGGCAGCGTGTTGTTCGAGAATCCTCGGACCTTGGCCAGAACGCTGCCAAAGCTGGGGTAAACGAGCGCCGGGCTCGGCCGAGAGCCGGTGAGCATATGATGCGAGGCACGGTCGTGCTCGGCCTCGGGCGAGGTGATGCTGCGGATGAGCATGGCCCTGTCCAGGACCTTCGCCAGCTCGGGCAGGATCTCGCTGATGCGGACGCCCGGGATGCTCGTCTCGATCGGAGCGAACTCGCCGCGGACGTCGGCCGGAGCGTCGGGCTTGGGATCCCAGGTGTCGATGTGGCTTGGCCCGCCGGAGAGCCAGACGAGGATGCAGGACTTCGCCCGAGGGGTGCCGGAGAGAGTCGGCTCGGTGCCGTAGACGTCCTCGGCCCGGGAATGGGCGCGGAGCCTCAGCACGTCGTCCAGGCCCAGCCCCAACGCCCCGAGCACCCCGACCCGGAGCAGGGCCCGGCGGCTCGGTCCGAGGCACGGTCGGTTCCGGTCGCTTGATCGCATGGCGGGGCCTCCACCCCGATGCCCCGTCCCGGGGATCGGGGCCGTTCGGGACTCGATCGGATCAATGATTGAACGCGAATTCC
Source organism: Tautonia sociabilis (assembly GCF_003977685.1). Lineage (GTDB taxonomy): Bacteria > Planctomycetota > Planctomycetia > Isosphaerales > Isosphaeraceae > Tautonia > Tautonia sociabilis. The sequence goes on from NZ_RYZH01000002.1 coordinate 119,595, forward strand.
CGACAATTCAGCAGCGCCCAGAACAGGTCCTCGCTCGCCTCTCGGATCGAGTCGGCCGACTCGATCAGCGCGGACCAGTGCTCGGACTCCTCCTCCGTCGGCTTGCGGCAGAGGGTGCGGAGGTAGAGGTTCTCGACAATCTCGCCCGGCGTCGGGTCGAATTCGAGGAGGCTGGCGAGGTAGCCGTTGAACCGGACGATCCGGTCATCGATCTCGCTGCCGCCGATGAGCAAGAGGGCCTGGCGGAGACTCAACGTCGGCGTCGCCACGGGGGAACAGCCGCCAACCCGGGGGCATCGGCCGAAGGTATCCAGCAACGTGCTCGCGATGGCCGGATCGTCGACCTGGACCGCCTTCATCGTTGTGACCGTGCCCCGCCCGCCTCCCCTGACGAGGCTGAAGCGGAGTTCGGTGTCGGTCGCCTGGGCCAACGCGTCGGCCATCTGGTACGCCGAAAGGGGGCGGGGCATCTGGTGCGAGAAGAGCCGGGTGTCCTGCTCGTTGCCGGGGACGGGGGTCGAGGACAGGCCGTACGCCTCCGACGTGGCGACGGTGCGGATCAGATGCCGGAGGTCGAAGTCGTGGGCGACGAAGTCGGCCGCGAGGGCGTCGAGCAGTTCCGGGTGCACCGGAGGGTTGCCGGCGCTCAGGTCGTCGGCCGGTTCGGCCAGCCCTCGGCCGAAGAACTGGGCCCAGACCCAGTTGGCGGCGGCCCGGGAGAAGTAGGGGTTGTCCGGCGCGGTCATCCAATCCGCCAGGGCGATCCGGGGATCATCCCCTGGTGAACACTCGACGGCCTGCCCCCCGGGCAGAATCGGATCGGCCTTCTCGCCGGTGCGGAGGTGGGTGATGAAGCCGTCCGGGTTCACGGTGACGAGCCCCGCGTTCATCATCTGACCGGGCCTCGGGGAGGCTCGTCCGACCTTGGCGAAGAAGGCGGCCAGGCCGTAGTAGTCGTCCTGGGTCCAGACGTCGAACGGGTGGTCGTGGCACTGTGCGCAGCGGAACCGCTGGCCGAGGAACCGCTGGGCGGTCAGCTCAGCGCGTTCGCGAGCGTCCTGCCCTTCCAGGGCGTAATTCACCGGGCCCCCCTCCAGCGCGCTCGGGTCGCCGAGCGCGGTGAGCAGCTCGCGAACGAACTCGTCCCAGGGGCGATTGGCGGCGACCTGCGCCTCGACCCAGTCGTTGTAGCGGTAGACTCCCTCGGGGAAGCGGGCCTGGCTGATCTGGAGAAGGTCGCCGATCTTATTATTCCAGAAGTCGACGAACAGGGGTTCTTGCATCAGGCGGTCGACGAGCTTGGCCCGCTTCTCAGGATCCTCGTCCTCGAGAAAGGCCCGAATCTCATCGGGGCGGGGTTGCTGGCCGGTCAGGTCGAGGGTCGCTCGGCGGAGGAAGGTCGCGTCGTCACTCGGAGGGCTGGGAGGGACCTTGAGTGATTCGAGCCGGGCGAACAGGTGCTCGTCGATCAGGTTGCGCCGGGGCAGGGAGTCGAAGTCAAACTCGAGCTCCGGGTTGATCAGCGTCGCCAGGCGGCTGGAGATGACGGCCGTCTTGTAGCGGACGATCAGGTCGGTTTCCGACCGACGGAGGAGCTCGGCCCGGCCGTATTCGTCGACCGAGGCGGTGGTGTCGTCCTTGACGTCGAAGCGGGAGAGGCGGGTCACGTCTCGCTCGTGCCCGTCGGCGAATCGGGCGACGACGCGGAGTTGCTGAGGCCCGGGGGCATCAAGGCGGACGTCCTGGGGATGGACCTCGACGGCGACGATCTCGCCATGCCCGCTCCCCCGCCGCTCCGGAGCGCCATCGGCGATCCAGTCGAGGAGCGTCCGATAGGAGTCGGAGTCCACCGGGAGGGCCCGTCCCCCCCCGTGGGGGACGCGACCGGACGCCTTGCGGAGCAGCAGGCTGAACTCGGGGTCGAGCAGGGCGAGGCGACGCCCCCCCGAATCCCGGGTCAGCGCCTGGTGGTCCCGCGACGGGTCGTAGCCGAAGAGCGAAAGATGGAACCCGTTCTGGCCGGTCGCCTTGCCGTGGCAGCCGCCCCCATTGCAGCCGAACCTGGTGAAGATCGGCACCACGTCGACCGCGAAGTTCCAGGGCCGATCGCTCGACCCATCGACGACCAGCTCGGCGGTCGCCTCCGACCCGTCCGGTGCGATCGCCGTCACGGTCGCTTGCCCGGGGCCGATCGCCCTGGCGTAGCCCCCGGGCCCGATCTCGACCACCCCTTTTGGCTCGACCCGCCAGGAGACCTCGGCGGTCAGGTCGGCCGTCCCTCCTTGCTCCCCTTCCGTCGAGACGAGGAACTGGAGCCCTTCGTCGTCCGGCAGGAGCGTCGCCCGGCTCGGTTCGATCGAGACGGAAGACACGGCCGGGGGCTCGGGAGCCGGAGGACCGGCCTCCTCGCCGACGACCTCGGCCAGGTCCGTCCCCCCCTGCTTGACCGGAACCGTCGTGATCGGCTCCTCGGTCGGAGGATGCGCCGGGGGGCCGCCGCAACCGGACAGCAGGCCGACGACGATCAGGGCGACCCAGGATCGTCGCGTCGCTCGGTCTCGCATCGCTCGTCCCTCTGGATCCTCCGGACGTCCGACGCGCCCAGGACGTGCAGCGGGGGGCACGGGGTGGACTTGGCCCGGTCGGTCATTCGTTCCTGCAATCCTAATCGTGTCGGTGAATCGCCGCAAGGAAATCCTGACACCCGTCAGAGGATGCGGACAACCTTCGGCGCCCTGACGATCGGGGCACCACGTCCCGCCGGTCCGCTGCTTGACGTTGCCGACCGGATCGATATGATCGAACAGATGTTTCTGACGAGACCGAAACGGATGAATCTCCCGTGGAACTGACACCCGCTGCGCTGAAGTTCGTGTTGCACTGGGGGGAGATGGGCCAGGCGTGGGGGATCAACCGCACGATGGCTCAGGTGCATGCCCTCCTGTTCATCTCGCCCGAGGCGCTCGACGCGGCGACGATCAGCACGCTGCTGGGGGTCAGCCGCTCGAATGTCTCGACCAGCCTCCGGGAGCTGATCACCTGGGGAGTGGTCCGTCGCGTGCACGTGATCGGCTGCCGCTGCGACCGGTTCGAGGCGTTGAAGGACGTCTTCGAGACCTTCCGGGTGATCATGGCCGAGCGGAAGCGTCGCGAGATGGATCCGACGATTGCCCTGCTGGAGCATTGCGTCGAGGAGGCCAAGGCCGCCGGGGAGCCCGAGGCGTATACCCGGGAGCAGCTTGAGAAGATGCTCGAATTCACCCGGCTGGTGACGACGTTTTACAGTCACATCGACCGGCTTCCCATGCCCGCCCTCCAGGCGCTCTTCAAGGGAGGGGCGACGCTCTCCCGCCTTTTCGGGGGGGGAGGCGGCTCGCCGAGCAGGTCCGGTTCGGGGCGAGAGACGGCCACCGTGGGCTCCGGCGCCGAGGATTAGGGCCGGGCCGATGCGGTGAGAGACTGGAGTCGGGCGCGCTGCTCGAACGCCGATCGGGGACGGAGTGGTCGATCGTTCGGCCGGACTTCCCCGCCCCGGCTTTCCTCCTCAACCAGGATCCCTCTGGCGGACTCAGAACGGGACCGGGTCGCCACTTCCGGCCGGCTTCGGCCTGGGCCTCAAGGGGGCCGGTTGCGGCGGTTCTTCGGAATCGGGTCGCGCCTGAGCCGGCGCGATCGGATTCGGGGCGGCGGATGGCGGCGCGGGGGCGACGACGGCCGAGGGAGTGGGAGCCGCGCTGCCCCGGTCCTGGGACTCGCGATAGATATTGAGGAAGGTGGTGTAGGCCTCGTCCGAGAGGTAGCGTTCCACGAGTGCTCGGGTCTCGGCCAGCTCGGCCTGAGCGGTCCGGGTGAGGATGGGGACCCCGAGTTCGGCCTGGGTCCGCTGGGCATCGTCTTCGAGGCGGTCGAGACGTTCCTCGAAGTCGCGACGGGGAGGCAGCTGCTGGTACTCGTCGAGCAGTTGCTTGACCTCGTCCCACGCCTGGCCGTTGGCTCGGGCCTCGAGCTTCGCCTCGAGCACGCCCCGGCGGGCGACGAGGTCAACGATCTCGTCCTGCAGCGCCTTCAGGCGGAACTCGAGCGCGACGGCTTCCGGACGGGGCTCGACGGGGACCTCGCGTTCCTCGGGCGTCTCACCGGGAAGCACGGGAAACTCCCGGAGCGGCTCCACTCCGCCGGCCAGGAGCCGGAGGATGACGAGCGAGTCGGAGTAATGTGGCGGCAGGGCGATTCTCCCCTCGCGGTCGGTCGTTCCCACCTCGGAAGCCACGGGATTCCCGACCCCCCGAGCGGTCAGGACGTAGCCGGCGGCCGGGTGCTCCTGGTCCCCGTCCCCGGCGACGAACCGGAATCGTGTCGGAACGTCGGCTGGCTTCAATCCCAGGGCGACCAGCCGGTAGCGTCCGGCCACTTGCCGGGGAAGCGGCTGCCGGAGGCCGCTGACCAGTTCGCAGCGGGCCCGGGCGCCGTCGATTTCGACCACCCGGAGGTAGGTGAACGGGATCGATCGGATCTCCTGTACGGTCTTGTCCGGCCGCAGGAACAGATAGTAGGGCCGGAAGATCGAGTCCGGTTCGACGACCCGCCCGATCGGGTCGGCGGCCGGGAGCGAGGCCCCCTGAACGAGCAGCTCGGCCCCGCCGTCGGTGCGCTCGATCTCGGCAACCGGGGCGAAGATGCGACGGGAGAGCTCGAAGAGGGAACGGGCCGCGTCTCGGGGGTAGGGGGCCGGCTGCCGGTACAGGGGCCCGAGTTGCCGGGTGGTCGCGTCGAACTCTCGGCCGACCAAGAGGTAGCCGCCGCCGGAGTCGGCCGGCTCGACCCGGAGGAACCAACCTTTGTCGGCTCCTTGGAGCCCGGGGGCGACGATCTCCGCGGTCAGCTCCGACGGCGACCGGCCCCGCAACGCCCCCTCGTCGTCGGCCAACTCGATTTGCCAGGGCTCTCCGACGAATCGGCGAACCAGGACGAGCCAGTCCTCCGCCAGGGCCCGGGCCGTTGGCGCACCGACTCGAGCCTGAGGATCGACCGCCAGCCAGGCCCGGATGGCGTAGGGCGTCTCCTCCATCGACGAGGTGGACGCCTTCGCGTCCTGAGCCGGGACCGTCCGGGAGCTTAGGATCAGTACCAGGGTCAGGGCGGCGATCGTGAGCCGGTGGCGAGTGCGCATCATCATGGGGCGTCCGGAGCGAACCAGGGCTCGATGGTCCACGACTCGATCCCCTCGTACAGGGTGTCGGCCTCCTCGGCCGGACCGGTCAATCGGGTGCGCCACGCGAAATGCTCCTGGAGCTGCCAGAGCGGGATGATCGGCAGTTCGTCCCTCGTCTCGCGGTCGATGGTGATGACCAGCTCCCGAGCGGTGGGGAGATCCTGGACCTGTTCGAGCCTGAGCAGCAGTTGCAAGATGCGGGGGCTGGCCAGGGCGCCGAGGCCGTCGGCCTGCGGGGGGGCCGTGTAGCCGGGGCAGAGAACTGGCCCGGCATTCCGGACGGGGTCGTCGATGCGGGCGGTTCGGTAGGCCAGGTCGAAGCGAGCCCCGCGTCGGAGTTCCGACTCCAGGTCCGAGGGGGGCCGTTCGATCGGAGTGACCTCCAGGCCCGCGTCCTCGAACGCCTCCACCAGCCGGGGGATCACCGCCCGGGCGGTCGGGATCGCCGGGTAGGCGAGCGTCAGGGCGATGGAGTCCTCACCAAGCTCCTGCTTGGCCGCTCGGACCATCATCTTCGCCAGCAGCGGGTCGTGCGCCAGCGGGGAGACGTCCGGGGCGTCGGCGAAGCTGCCGACCGGGAACGGGCCGTCGCTGGGGACGGTGGCCGCCTCCAGCGGGCGGCGGAGCACTCGCTCCTCGAGCAACTTTTCGCGGTCGATAGCGAAACTCAGCCCTCGTCGGAGCGACCGGTTGCGCAAGAGTGGGTTCCGTCCGTCAATCGCCAGCCAGTGCATCCGGGGAGCCCGGTACCGGCCGATCCGGATCGCTGGCTCCTCGGAGAGGGTGTCGAGCTGGTCGAGGGGCACCGATTCGAGCAGCGTCACGTCCCCTCGTCGGAGTGCGGAAACCGGGTCGGCCGGGGAGACGTACCGACGTTCCTGAATCCGGGCGATCGGGACGGTAGCGGCGGTGGAACCGTCCGCCCGATCGAGCCGGGCGGTCGTCGGTGAGAGCGGGCCCAGGGTATACGGCCCGCTGCCGATCGGGCGGGGACCGTCGGGGGTCCAGACCAGACCGTCCCGGCCGCCGTGGGCCGGCCCGACGGGGATCAGCAGCCAGGCCGCCGGGTCGAGCGGCGCCCGGTTCAGCACGACCTCGACGGATCGCTCGTCGAGCAAGGTGACGCGAGACAGCAGGCTCGCCCAGCGCGCATCGTAGCCGATCGTGCTGGGCAAGGCTCGGTCAGAGAGCGCCCGGGCCACGTCGGCGGACGCGACCGGCCTCGAGCCGTCGTTCCAGGAGAGGCCCTGCTTGACCTCGATCACCAGGCGACGGCCGATGTCTCCGCTGGTCAACTCGGCGGCGATCTGCCGATCGCGTCCTCCCCGCTTGGCTTCCTCCGACGTGTCGGCCAGGATCGGCAGGTAGAGCAGTTGGATCACCCGGTCGTCTGCCGGACACTCGACGAACGGCCCCGGGCGTCGGGGCACGTCCAGCACCGCCACATCGAGCACCGGCGCCTCGGAGAACGCCGCTCGGTAGCGCTGGGCGATCTCGTCATCCGAGGGCCAGATCCGCAGCGCCTCGGCCAACCGCTCGACGCGATCGGGGCCATCCAGGCGATCCGCCTGCTCCGCCAGTCGCCGGGCGCGATCGACGAATCGCCGCTCCATCTGGGAGATGATCGGGCTCTCCGGGGCCAACGCCTTGAGGTCCGAGAGCACCCGGCGTCCGAGGGCGAAGGCCCCTTGCTCCAGTGCCAAGCCGATCCGATCGGCATAGGCCTCCGCCAGCCTCGGCTTGAGCCCCGGGAAGTCCGGGGAGCGCCGGTAGAGCTCCCCCAGCAACCGCAGCCCGTCGTCGACCCGCCCTCGAGTCAGGGCATCCTCTCCCTCCAGGAGGGTGATCCGGTCGGACGTCTCGCGGAGCCCAGGCCAGTCCGGGGCGCGTGTTTGGACCGCGAGGACCAGCTCGAAGGCGCGCCCAAAGTCTCCGGAACGGGCGCGGCGAACGGCCTCCGCAAGGAGAAGGTCCTCGAAGTAGTCGACCTCCCGGATCGAGAGGATTTTGACGTAGTAGTCCCGAGGCTCCTCGTCCTGAGTGCGGATGACGATCGCGTTCTCGCTCGGGTCGCGCTTCAGCTCCGGGGCCTTGCTCACGAGCAGGCCGCCGACCCGCTCATAGCGAGGCTGCTCCTCGGACTCGGCCTTTCGGATCTCCTCCTTGTCCGGCAACGGGCGGGGGCTGACCGGATCGACAATCAGGACGGTGCCGTCGATCAGCGTCAGGCGATCGAAGGGGGGATCTCGGAGCAGGTCACGATCCGTCGGGAGTGAGACGTCCTGGGTCGGCTGGGCGGTCAGCCCGGCGCCAAGGGCCGACAGGACGAGGGCGAGAGCCACCAAGCCGGCCGAGAGCGGCCGGGGTCCGGGTCGGAGGAATGGCATGGCAGTCCGATCGTGCCGGGGGAGGTGATCCGGGGCGCGAGGGGGCCGATGGCTCCCCCAATCCATCCTATCTCCCGGTGGTGTCCCGGGGAACTCCCGCCCCCACCCTCCAGGCCGGAACGCGACCGCCCCCGTGACCTCGGCCGCCCGAGGCCAGTAGAATCGTCCCATCCATCCCGGGGCCGACCGTGGAGCGATCGACTCGCAAACCGACTCCCGGGCGCCCGACTCCCCGCGATCCCTCCGCCGAGACGGAGCCTCCCCATGCCTCGAACCCGGTTCCTGGCGATCGGATTCCTCGCCCTGGCGGCATCGGCGGCCATGCCGGCCCAGGCAACCGCCCAGACGAAGCTCCTCCGCTTTCCCGACCTCCACGGCGACACGGTCGTCTTCACCTACGCGGGCGACCTCTGGACGGCGTCCTCCTCCGGCGGGCTGGCTCGAAGACTGACCGCGCACCCGGGGCAGGAGCTCTTCGCCAAGTTCTCCCCCGACGGCTCCCAGATCGCCTTCACCGGCCAGTACGACGGCGACGAGCAGGTCTACGTCATCCCCAGTTCCGGCGGGGTCCCCCGGCGGCTCACCCACTACCCGGCCCGAGGGCCCCTCCCCCCCCGCTGGGGCTTTGACAATCAGGTCTATGGCTGGACCCCCGACGGCTCGGCGGTCCTGTTCCGCTCGATGCGGGACGGCTGGGAGATGTCGGACACCCGGCTCTTCACCGTCTCCGTCTCCGGAGGACTCCCCGAACCGCTCCCGATGCCTGTCTCCGGCGCCGGCGATCTCTCCCCCGACGGCGAGAAGGTCGTCTACTCCCCCCTGGCCCGCGACTTCCGCTCCTGGAAGCGCTACCAGGGCGGCTGGGCCCAGGACCTCTACGTCTTCGACCTCGACTCGGCCGCCCTGACGCCCGTCGCCCCCTCCGATCGCACGGAGCGCGACCCGATGTGGATCGGAGACGCCATCTACTTCTCCTCTGATCGCACCGGCACGCTGAACCTTTATCGCTTCGCCATCGGCACCGGCGAGATCTCCCAGCTCACTCGAGAGGACGTCTGGGACGTCCGCTGGCCGAGCAAGGCCGACGACGCCCGCATCATCTTCGAGCGGGCCGGAGAGCTGGTCATCCTGGACCTGGAATCCGGGGAGGCGACGCCCATCTCGATTTCCGTCCCCGACGATGCGCTCTCCCGGCGTCCCCAGCGGGTTGACGCCACCGACGTGCTCGAGGATTTCGAACTCAGCCCCAAGGGTGAGCGCGCCCTGTTCGTCGCCCGGGGGGACGTCTTCAGCGCCCCGATTGAGCACGGCCCGACCCGCAATCTCACCCGATCCCCCGGCTCCCACGACCGCGCCGCCCGCTGGTCGCCTGACGGAAAGACCGTCCTGTTCATCTCCGACCGCTCCGGGGAGGAGGAACTGTATCTCGTCCCCCAGGACGGCCGCGGCGAGCCGACCCAGCTCACCACCGGGGGGAAGGCTCGCAAGCTCAACCCTGTCTGGTCCCCCGACGGGAAGCGCATCGCCTTCGCCGACAAGAACGGCACGATCTTCGTGCTCACCGTCGAGACGAAGGAGGTTGTCGAGATCGCCGACGAGGCCGAGGGGCAGTCGCTCGACTACGCATGGTCCCCCGACGGCCGATGGCTCGCCTACACCCTCAGCGACCCAAACGACTTCCGATCGCTCTACATCTGGAGCGCCGAGGACGGCGAGTCTCACCGCGTCACCGACACGATGTTCAACGAGTACTCCCCCGCCTGGGACCCCTCCGGAGATTACCTCTACTACCTCAGCGACCGGGAGTACGCGCCGCAAATCTCCCATATCGAATGGAATTTCGCTCTCAACCGCGAGGTTGGCCTCTTCGCCATCGCCCTCCGGGAAGATGTCGAGCATCCGTTCCCCCCTCGGATCGACGAAGTCACGATTGAAGAGGACAGCGAGGATGCGAAGGACGAGCCATCCGAGGGGGACGACAAGGATCAGGACGACGAGGACGAAGACGAGCACAAAGAGGACGAGGACGGAACCAGGCCCATCGTGATCGACTTCGACGGCCTCGCTTCTCGGGTCGCCCGGGTCCCCGTGCCCGCCGACAACTACTCCGGCCTGACAGCGGTTGACGGGCACCTGCTCTATCTTCGATCGAGCGCCTTCTACTACGGCAGAGAGCCAGAGGACCCGACCGCACTGGTCGTCTTCTCGATCGAGGACCGAGAGGCGACCGATCTGGCCACCGGGGTCGATGGCTACGCGCTCTCGATCGACGGCCAGAAGGTCCTCGTCCGAGAAGGCGATTCCTTCTCGCTGCGGGACGCGAAGCCCGAAGGCAAGGACTCGGCCAAGCCCGTCTCGACAGCCGGCCTCCGAGTCGACCGGGTTCCTGCCGAGGAGTGGCCCCAGATCTTTGACGAGGTCTGGCGCCGCTTTCGCGACTACTTCTATGTTGAGAACATGCACGGGTATGACTGGGAGGCCCTCCGGGACCGCTACCGTCCCTTGCTCGATCATGTCGGCCACCGCTCCGACCTCAATTACGTCATCGGGGAGATGATCGCCGAGCTGAACGTCAGCCACGCCTACATCACCGGCGGCGACTTCGAGATTCCCGATCGTCCCGTCGTCGCCCTTCTGGGCTGCCGCTTCGAGCGGGATGAGGACGCCGGACGCTACCGCTTCTCCCGGATCTTCGAGGGCCAGAACGAGGAGGAGACGTACCGTTCTCCGTTGACGGAGGTCGGGGTCAATGTGCACGAGGGGGATTACCTCCTGGCGGTCGACGGGGTCGAGTTGACCGCCGATCGCAACCCCTTCGAGCTGCTCCGGGACAAGGACGGCCCGGTGACGCTGGAGGTCAACAGCGAGGCCGATCGCGAAGGGGCTCGGACCGTCACCGTCCGCCCCCGGTCGAGCGAGACGGACCTGATCTACCTGGCATGGGTCCTCGGCAACCGCCGCAAGGTGGAAGAGGCCTCGGGAGGCACGGTGGGCTACATCCACATCCCCAACATGGGGGCCGAGGGGCTTCGCGAGTTCATCAAGACGTTCTACCCCCAGATCCGCAAGCAAGGACTCGTGGTCGACGTCCGCAGCAACGGCGGCGGCAATGTGTCGCAGATGCTCATCGAGCGGCTCGACCGAGAGCTGCTCGGCACCCGGTTCAGCCGCAACAGCGACCGGCCCGGCACCTACCCGGAGGGCGTCTTTCACGGCCACATGGCCTGCCTGATCAACGCGACGAGCGCCTCGGACGGCGACATCTTCCCCGCTCGGTTCAAGGCCGCCGGGCTTGGCCCGTTGATCGGCAAACGCTCCTGGGGGGGCGTGATCGGGATCACCGATCACGGACCGCTGATCGATGGCGGCGGGGTGTTCGTCCCCGAGTTCGGCACGAACGACGTCGATGGCTCCTGGATCATCGAGGGCTACGGCGTCCCCCCCGACATCGAGGTGGAGAACGACCCCGCCGCCGTGATCGCCGGCCGAGACCCGCAACTCGAACGCGCCATCGACGAGCTTCAGAAGGCGATCGAGGCCGACCCGAAACGGCTGCCCAACCGCCCCCCTCCCCCCGTCAAGGTCGACTGACGCCCCCCGACACCCTCCCGGGCACCTCCCCCCGGGCCGGTGCCGACACGGAGATCCCTCCACGACGGCAATTCAAGCGCCCCTCCCGACCCGCGCCGGAGCCTCTCCCATGCGACTCGCCGCGCTGCTCGCCCCGATCGCATACCTCGCTGCCGGAGCCTCGGCGGCCGACGACCGGCCGAACATCGTCTGGATCATCGCCGAGGACATGTCTCCCCACTTCGGCTGCTACGGAGAGAAGACGATCGCGACCCCGAATGTCGATCGCCTGGCGAGCGAGGGGGTGCGGTTCGCGAACGCCTTCGTCACGGCGCCGGTCTGTTCGCCATCCCGGTCGGCCCTCATCACCGGCATGTACCAGACCACCATCGGCGCGCACCATCACCGGAGTGGACGGGGGGCCCTGACAATCTCCCTGCCCTCCCCGGTCGAGCCCGTCCCCGAGCTCTTTCGGGCCGCTGGCTACCATGTCAGCAACGGCACGATCGATGGCAGGCCCGGGAAGACGGATTACAACTTCGAATACGATGATTCGCTGTATGACGGCTCCGACTGGTCGGGCCGCGCCGAGGGCCAGCCCTTCTTCGCCCAGCTCCAGCTCCACGGCGGCAAGCTCCGCCACGCGGGCAACTGGGCCGAGCGGGCCGAGCGGGTGCTCGGCAGCCTCACCGACCCGGAGTCGGTCACGCTGCCGCCCTACTACCCCCGCGATCCCGTGATCCTGGAGGACTGGGCCCGCTACCTCGACACGGTGCGGTATACCGACCTGGAAGTCGGCCGCATCCTCGATCGGCTCGATTCCGAAGGCCTGTCCGAATCGACCTATATTTTCTTCATCACCGATCACGGCATCAGCCATGCCCGGGGCAAGCAGTTCCTCTACGAGGAAGGGATCAAGATCCCCGTTGTGGTCCGAGGTCCCGGGATCGAGCCCGGCTCGGTCCGACACGACCTGGTCGCCCACATCGACCTGGCCGCCGCTTCGCTGGACCTCGCGGGGATTCCCGTCCCGGACTGGATGCAGGCCCGCCCGCTCTTCGCCGAGGACCACGAGCCTCGCCCGTTCGTTGTCTCGGCCCGAGACCGCTGTGATGAGACCGTCGATGGCATCCGGAGCATCCGCACCGATCGCTACAAACTGATCCGCAACCTCTATCCGGAGCGGCCCTACCTCCAGCCAAACGCCTACAAGGACCACAAGGAGATCCTCATTGCCCTTCGTCGCCTCCACGATGAAGGCGCACTGAATGAGGCCCAGTTGCTCCAGTTCGCCGAGCGACGGCCCCGGTTCGAGCTCTACGACCTGGAGGCCGACCCCTGGGAGCTGCACGACCTGGCTCGGGACCCGAAGCACCTCGACGTCGTGTTCGGCCTCCGGAACGAGCTCGACCGCTGGATGGCGGCCTCCGGCGACCTCGGCCAGCAGCCGGAGCCGGAGGCGATGTACGACAGTGATATGGCGGTCTACCTGGAGAACGTCCGCCGGAACGACCCCGATCGGGCCGCCGAGCTGGAGGAGACGATCCGGCTGATGAAGCGGTGGGCGAGCGAAGGGAAGTAACCCCGGGCCCGAAGCCCGGTCGAGGGGACCGATCATGCCACCAAGCCAAGCCGATGCGTTCTACGAGGGCCAGGGCGTCCCGGTCGATCTGGCCGGTGTCGAGGACGCGCTCGACCGGCTCTGGGGGCCGGCGGCCGAAAAGGCCGGCGGCCCGGAGCTGGACGATCCGGCCGTCACTCGCGTGGCGCTGGCCAACGTCGTGCTCGTTCATCTCGGGGCCGATCGCGCCGGCATGGACGAGACAACCGCCGCGATCACCACCCGCTATCCCTCCCGCCTGATTGTCGTCCGGCCGACTTCGCAAGGGGGTCGCCGGCTCGTCGCCGAGGTTTCGGCGCAGTGCCACTTGCCGGCCCCGGGCCGGCCTCAGGTTTGTAGCGAGCAGATCATCCTCCGCGTCGGTCCCGATGGCCTCGACCTGATCCCCGGCGCCGTCCGCTCGCTCCTGGAATCGGATCTCCACACGGTCCTCTGGTGGTGCGACGATCCCGCGACCGCCCCCGACCTGCTCGGCTCGCTGGCGGAAGGAGCGACGCGGGTCATCCTCGACCTCCCGGATCCCGAGGCCGACCCCGGCGCCTTGTCCCGGGCCGTCGAGGGCGTCCGAGAGCACCTCCCCCGCGACATCTCCTGGTTCGGACTGACTCCCTGGCGTTCCCTCATCGCCGAGTTGTTCGATCCTCCGGCGTCCTCCGACCTGGATCGGATCGAATCGATCCGCATCCGAGTCCTGGCCGAGCGATCCGATCGCCTCCCCAGGACGGCCGTCTGGCTCGTCTCCTGGCTCGCAGGACAGCTCGGCTGGCGACCCGAAGATCGATCCCTGTCGGACGACGTCGGCCGCCTCGACGCCCGGTTCCACTCGAAGTCCGGCCCGGTGCGCGTCTCGATCGAAACCGAGCTGGCCGAGGTCGGCCCAATGGCTCACATCGCCTCAGTTGAGTTGGGGCTCCGAGGCGACAGCAGACCCGCCGGGATGATCCGGATCGCCCGGAACGGCACTGGCTCCTGCGAGGTCCGCATCGACCGAGACGACCGGCCCGCCCCCTCCTGCCCCCGCATCGTCAAGGCTCCGGAGTACGACACCGAACGCCGAGTCTCCGCCGCCTTGCTCACCGACCGCAACGACCCGCCTTATCGTCGCGCCCTGCCGATCTCCCGATGGCTCCTCGGCGGCTGATCGGCAGAGCGATCGCCGCCGGGCTCCCGAGGCGATGGGGGCGGCATGCCGATCGCGATCGCGTCCGCACCCAGCGATCGTCGTACCTTCGCGCTGTGATCTCGGAAGCCAATCGATTGCCCTGCGGGCTCCATCCTGCGGTGGCCGTCGCGATGCTACTCCAATTCCAGCGGAGGAACGAACCGGCCGAGGTGCTCGGCGAGCCCGTCGGCCAGGGCGACCGGCTCCGGGAAAACCTCGAGAGGAGCCGGGCCGACGGCCACCGCCATCGCCTCCTGCCCGAGATTGATCCGCAAGAGGCCGAGCGGCACCACCCGGGATCGCCGGTCGACCGCCAGGGCGGAGCCGAGCGTCTCTTCCTCGTCGAACCGGATCGGAGCGGGAGTCAGCACCACGGCCGTCAGGCCGATCACCAGACCCGACCCTCCCCTCGGCCAGGGAGGAAATCGGCCGTGCACGGCCCGGGAGAGGCGTTCGATCAGGCGGCGTTGATCCGGCGGTGATCCCGAGAGGTCCACCGGCTGCCGGGCGATGGCAACCACCCCTAAGGCCCGGCCGAGAACGGGCACCCAGTGCAGTCGGGTTTTTCGGGACTCATAGCGGAGCACGTCCAGCGGAGGGTCCAGGAACTCCTCGCCGTCATCCTCCTGGAAGCCCATCGGCCGGAGGATGGCTTCGATCCGACCGAAGAACTGCTCGTGAGTCATCCCTGCCCTCGCCGCCTCCCCCTGGCGATCCCCGACGCGGTCGCCGTAGGATAACCGCTCACGGGGCCCTCGGCCACTCGCACCGGGCGGGGCCGGGGCGATTCCCCATCCGGCGACCTCCCCGAGGAGTTCCACCATGATCCGACCCGCATGGGCCGCCGTCCTACTTGTCCTCGTCGCGACGCCGACCACCTTCGGGGGAGACGCCCGGGTGACCATTCGAGGCAACGGGGTCGGCCTCGGCGAGACTCCACTGTACGTCCCCCTCGACGGGGCTTCGTTCGAGGAGGGGGCGTACACCCTCCGGCCCTCCGGAGGAGACGGGGAGACGATCGCCGCCCAGGTCGTCCGGGAGGGGGATTCGGCCTGGCTGGCCGTCGTGCTCCCCGGGCTCGGCGCGGATGAGGTGGCCGAGTTCACGATGGCCCCCGCGTCCGACTCCGCCTCGGGAAAGGCCGAAGGGGTCGACATCTCCGCCGAAGGACGCGACCTTCGCGTTTCGATCGACGGCGAGTTGTTCACCGTCTACCGCGCTGACGACGGCCCGAAACCCTACTTCTACCCGGTGATCGGCCCGACCGGCTCTCCGATCACTCGAGCCTATCCGATGGCCGATGTGGAGGGAGAGGACCGCGACCATCCCCACCAGCGCTCGTTCTGGTTCACTCATGGAAACGTCAACGGGTACGATTTCTGGGCCTCCGACCCCCTGAACCGCCCCAACCCGAAGTTCGGCGTCATCGAGGAGACGGCTCGGCCGATCGTGGCCGATGGCCCCGTCGTGGGAGTGATCCGAACGACGGATCGCTGGCTCTCCCCCTCGGGAGAAACGCTCTGCTCCGACGAGCGCACCTGGCGGACCTACGACACCAACGGCTCCCGGGTGATCGATTTCGAAGTGACCATCACCGCCAGCAACGGCCCTGTCACCTTCGGTGATACCAAGGAGGGGATGTTCGGGCTCCGGATCGCCTCCAGCATGAACGTCCGCAACAAGACCGGCGGACGGATCATCAACGCCGAGGGGATCACCGACCTGGACGCCTGGGGCAAGGCTTCGCCCTGGGTTGACTACACCGGGCCGGTCGGCGATGAAACCCTCGGCGTGGCGATCCTGAACCACCCCGACAGCTTCCGCTTCCCCACCACCTGGCACGTCCGAGACTACGGCCTCTTCGCCGCCAATCCCTTCGGCTACAGTGACTTCAAGTACCCCGGCGAGGGGGCCTACACCATCCCCGAGGGGGACTCGATCCGGTTCGGCTACCGCGTCGTCCTCCACGAGGGGGATACCGACACCGCCGGGATCCCTGTACTCTTCCAGGGCTATGCCCATCCGCCCCGGGTCGAGATCAGCCCGTCCCGATGAGCGGATGAGCGGACGGGGGGCTCACCGCGGGCACTCGGCCTGCTCACCGGTTCGGGTCGACCCGAGCCATCGGCGATGAACGCCCACGACCCCATCGACCGGCTGATCGTGCATCGCGGTCGGGATCACGTCGACCCACTGCGGGTCGAGCACCAGGGCCAGTCGGGGAACCTCCGGCCTCAGCCGAGGGAGCAGCCGGTCGTAATGGCCCGCCCCCCGGCCCAGCCGGCCCCCCTGGCCGTCAAACGCGATCCCGGGCACGAGCACCCAGTCGATCCGCACCGGGTCGAGCTCCATCGCCCCGGCCGAGGGCTCCGGAATCCCAAACGGGCCGGGGACCAGGTCGCGATCGGGGTCGGTCACGCGGCACAGCCGCAAGCTCCGATCCTGACGGTCAACGCGGGGACAGGCCACGTCCTTCCCCTGGCCGAGCGCCCAGGCGATCATCCCCCTCGTCTCGAACTCCTCGGGAAGGTGCGAGACGTAGAGAAGGACCGTGCGCGCCGCTTCCAGACCCGGCAGCGTCGGGAAGAGCCGGTCGAGTTCGCGCTCCTCCTCGCCCCGGATGCCCGGCTCCATCCCCAGCACCCGATCGACGACCTCTCGCCGAAGCCTCCGTTTGGCTGCTCGAATGCGCTCGGCCGAGTCGTTCACAGACGAGCCCCCGGAACGATCAAGAGCCCGGTCCTCGCCGCTTCGGGTGAAGGGGCCAGGATCGGGCTCGATGGATGACCTCCACCGCAATGCCGTCCGGGGCGGTTATGAGAACCCGCAGTTCAGGTGGGACGCTCAGATCCGCAGGCGAAGCCGAGGGATCGTTCGGGTCCCTTACGGGTTAGCGTTGGTTCTCCAATATGCGACACCCCTCGCGAACATGGCAGAGGGTCCGGCGAACCGGACAGGAGAACTGTAACACTCCACGACCCGGGCTTCAAGTGGTGGTGCTCCGATCCGATCGGGTGGCCGAGATCCCCTCGCGGAGCCGTCGGATCTGGTCCCGGATCCGGGCCGCCTCCTCGTAATCCTCGCGGGAGACGGCGTGACGAAGCTGGTCGTCGAGCCGCTCGATCGGGTCGATCCGGCGCTCTCGGACAATCTCCCGGCGCAGCTCCCGGAGCAGGATCAGCTCCTGGCAGCCGGCGATCCGCCCCTCGAGATGATATTCCCGGAAGTACGCCTTGATCGCCGCGATTCCCTCGTCGATCCGATCGAGTGCGTCCCGGTGGTCCCCGCGATCGGCGGCCATCTGCGACAGGGCCCGGGCCCTCATCATCGTGACGTTCGGCCGATACTGGTCGAAGGCCACCTTGTCCCGCTCCCGGACGGCGTGCTCTCGGACGAATCGGAAGAGTCGCAAGTTCCGCTCCGTATCCCGGGCGACCAGGTCGAACCGATCCAGGTGGAAGAGGGCGACGTAGCGGTGATAGAACTGGATGCCCTCACGCATCAGCTCCTCGCAGTCGCGGGTTTCGAGCGCATAGCACTGGGGAGAGCGCTCGAGGGCCCGGGCCTCGTGGTGGTCGAGCAGCGAGGGGGCGCCGAAGGGTCTCCTGCCGTCGGGGCGGCCGTCGAGCTCCATCTGCAAGAGGCCCAGATCCAGGCGCATCTGGAGCTTGTCCCGGCCGTCAAGGCCGGCCACGATCCGGACCTGGAACTCGTCGGGATCGTGGTCCCAGCCAGCCAGGATCGGGCTGATGTCCCTGCTCAAGGCTCGAACCTCCAGGGGCCGGTCGGCCCTCGGGCAACAGGCGAGATGCGATCGGATCGGCCCCGGCGATTGCCGAGGACGTACTCGATCGAAGTGTATGTCCGGGGTCGCGTCGCGACAAATGGGAGACGCCGCGACGCTCCCTGGAGGGAGCGTCGCGGCGTCCGCGAGGAGGCACAGGGCGGTCTGGAATCGGCTCAGAGCTCGTTGCCGTCGTGGATCATCGGCTCGAGCTCCTTCGTGTTCCGCTCGACAGCCAGGACGATCGTCCGTTCCTCGACCCCATCGGGGCTGGAGCTGACCGCCGGGATGATCTGCCGGCTGTCGGGGAGGCTGAAACGGACGCTGAACGAGCCGTCGGGGCGAAGCTTCACCGGCTCGCCCTGGAGCGTGACCTTGGCGTTGGGCTCGGTGGAGCCGTGGACGATCAACTCGGCGTCGATCTCGAAGTGGAAGGCGCGGCCGCTCGAGCCGTTGTGCAGGGCGCCGGTCCCCAGGCTGGAGAAGTTCAGGGGATTCATCGGGCGTCGGAGCCGCTCCTCGAAGATCTCTTGAAGATCCCGGGAGGGAGAGCCGCCGTGGAGCGACTGCTTGAAGATCGTCTGGTACTGGGAGTCGACGCTCGCCCAGTGCTCGTCGAGCAGGTCGGCGCAACCGGCCCTCGGGGTGGTGACGACGTTGGAACGGGCCAGGACGAAGAAGCGTCCGCGGCGCGAGAGGTAGCCAATGTCGACCCGGTAGGAGCGGGGCGGCTCGCAGACGTCGATGTACCAGTTGTTGACGCCGCCGTGGATGGGGATGTCCCGGACGATCCGCTCGGCGTTGGCGGTCGTGTCCTCGCTGGTCACGTCCATCAGCCGGAGGATCGGCCGGGCGTCGTGCCATTCCTGTCCCATCGCCGCCTGGGCGCGACCGAGGGTCGTGCGGCTGAGCTCCCAGTAGGAGTGCAGCCAGTAGGGGTCGCGGACGGAAGTGATGATCCGGTCCTTGACGCAGCCGTGGTCCAGCGTCCTCGGCGGCGAGACGGCGGAGGGGAGTTCGGCCCCCTCGATGGCCGACGGCCGGGGGCGGCGTCGCGGCTCTCGGGCCTTGACGTCGCTCTTATGATGTGCCTTGGTGCTGGAGGATCGGGCCGACGCACTCGGAGGGGCCGTCGCGGTGGTCAGGGCACGAACGAGCTGGTCCTTCCGCATCGCGTGCCAGCCGGGTATCCCCCGGTCCTTTGCCATCCGGGCCAGCTCCTTCTTGTTGCAGTCCTTGAGGGTCTCGACAGTCATACTGGCCACTCCGTCTCCGGGCCGCGGGCGGGGCCGACGCGGCCCGTCGTGATCATCGCGGTCATCATCCGTGAGTGGGCCGATCCGGAGAACTCCTTGCCTCCCGGACTGCGGACTGGCGATCGACACCCGGACGGACTCCGCCCGATGCGGCGGCACCGGCCGATTCGCGCCACAGTCGCCCCGGAAACACCGAGGGCGACGCCCGAGCCCCGCCTTGGGGATCAGACGCCGCCCTGACGGTGGTCTCGATGCTGGAGCGAGTGTGTGCCCATCGGCAGACCCCCTTCATCGCTCTGCGGCTCTCGCGGGCGTAACTTCCAGCTATGGTTGTGATACCATGGCCGGCTCCCCCCTGTCAATGAATTTTTGGAGAGGAGTGTCCGACATCGGACAGTTGCAACGATGCGGGACAGCCGTGCCGGCGGCCGGGAGCGGGGCGTCTCCCCCTCTGTGAAAAATTTCTCAAAGTCGGCGTCTGGGGAGTTGACAGGGGCCGTCGCGGCTCGTTATCACCTTTACGTGTCGCGGGTCGCCCGAGGCCCGTTCCGAACATCGGCGAGATTCGCTCCCGGCCGCGGAGCGGGCCATCGTCGCAGCCCCGGGCGAGGCGGGGCCAGGGATTTCATCGTGCCCTCCCCCCCACCGCAGAGCCCGTTATCCGTCGGCATCGCGTGGGCCTATCGGGTCACGGCCCTGGGCCTGGAGTTCTCCGTGCCACCCCTGCTGGGCTTCTTGCTCGACCGACGCTGGGAGTCAACCCCGGTGGCCACGCTCGTCGGGGCCTGTCTTGGCTTCGCGGCTGGCCTGGTCCACCTAATTCAGTTGGCGACTCCCGGCCGCCCGGGCGGCCCTCCTCGCTGAGTCGGGCCGGACCGACTCCCAGCGATCGCCCGACCGACGTCCCCCCCGAGCGCTCTCGACGACCATGGCCGAAGAACACGCCCACAGTCCCCTGGATCACGTCGTCGATCACCCGACGCTGGAGCTGCCGATCCTCGGTGAGTTCCCGCTCCCGGTGATTCCGATCTTCGGCGGTATCCAGGTCACGCGGTTCATGGTGATGGAGGCCGTGGCCGCCCTGTTGCTGGTTATTGTCTTCGTCCCGCTGGCCCGCCACGCGGCCCGGAACCGGGTCACGCGAGGCCCGCTACTGAACCTCTTCGAGTCGATGGTCCTGTTCATCCGGGATCAGATCGCCCGGCCCGCCATCGGCGGCCACCACGCCGACCAGTTCCTCCCCTTCCTCTGGACGATCTTCTTCTTCGTCCTCTTCTGCAACCTGCTGGGCATGATTCCCGGAGGCGCCTCGGCCACGGGCAACATCAACGTCACCGCCGTGCTCGCCCTGATGACTCTTGGCGCCGTCGTCGTCGCCGGTGTGCGGCAGATGGGCCCGGTCGGTTTCTTCAAGAATCTGATCCCGCACATGGACCTGCCGATCTCCTTCAAGGTCGTGCTCGTCCCCCTCATGTTCGTCATCGAGCTGGCCGGCCTGCTGATCCGGCACGTCGTGCTCTCGGTGCGACTGTTCGCCAACATGATGGCCGGGCACATCGTCCTGGCGGTCATCCTCGGCTTCGCCCTGGGAGTCAGCCAGGCGGCGATCTACATCAAAGGCCCGGTCATCGCTGCCAGTGTCGGTGGCGTCGTGCTGCTGAGCCTGCTGGAACTCTTCGTGGCGTTCCTCCAGGCGTACATCTTCACGTTCCTGTCGGCCCTGTTCATCGGCTCGGCCGTCCACTCGCACTGATCCGATCCGATCCGACCCGGTACGAACCGGAGGGGAGCCGGCGGGCGGCGGGTGTCCGCCCGGTGCCCGGCCCCCGAATCGGCCGCTCCTCGAACCCCAACCCCACTCGGAGTCTCGCTCCCCATGTCGCTCGCGAAGATCGCCGCCCCCGCCCTGGTGCTCGCCGCCGTGCTGCTGATCCCCGCCGCCTCCGCGATCGCCCAGGACTACACCCCCCAGAACGCCGATGAGGCCGCCCGCATCGCCAGCGCCGCCGCCACCAAGGGTGCCTTGAGCGACACCCGAGCCCTCGGCGCCGGTCTGGTGATCATCGGCGCCGGCGTCGGCATTGGCTGGCTCACCCGGTCGGCCGTCGAGAGCATGGCCCGCCAGCCGGAGCTTGCCGGCAATGTCCAGAGGGCCATGATCATCTCGGCCGCCCTGATCGAGGGCGTCACGTTCTTCGCGCTGATCATCATCGGATTCATCTTGACAACCTACTGATGAACGGGTGATCCACCTGCCCCGGGTCGTCGCCCGACCCGGGGCGGGCGACCGCCCCGCGCCCTCCCTCGACCCGTCTCACCTGTCGCCCGACCCGATCGCCGTGACCCGACCCGATCGCGAGGCCCCCCTGCGATGCTCCGGCGCAAGATTCTGGCCCCCTGGCCGATGCCGCTGACCCTCACTTCCCTGGCCATGCTCCTGGTCCTCGGGGCTCCTTCCGCCTGCCCGGCCCAGGAACCCGACGAGCCCGCTGCCGTCGCCGAGCCGACCGGCGCGGAGCCCGGCCACGACGCCGAGGGTAACCACGCCGTCGAGGGCGAGGCGAACATCCTCGAGGCCCAGCCGAGCCTGGCCTTCTACACGCTCGTCGTCTTCCTGCTCCTGCTGCTGGTGCTGTGGCGGTTCGCCTGGGGGCCGCTCTCCAAGGCCCTGCATGACCGTGAGCACTCCCTTGAATCGGCGTTTCAGGACGCCGAGCGCGCCCGAGCCGAGGCCGCGGCCCTGCTCGAACAGCACCGGAAGCAAATGGAGCAGGTCCAGGACCAGGTTCGTCAGATCATGGACGAGGCCCATCGCAAGGCCCAGGCCGTGTATGAGGAACGCTTGAACCAGGCCCGGGCCGACGCCGAGGCGACCGCGCAACGGGCCTCCCGGGAGATCGCCGCCGCCAAGGAATCGGCGCTCACCGAGCTATACGAGAAGTCGGTCGACCTGGCCGTCACCGTCGCCGGTCGGGTGCTCCAGCGGGAGATCGGGCACGACGAGCACCGGCGGCTGATCGAGGTCGCCTCCCAGGAGCTCGAGGCCGTTGGGCCCGCCGGTGGCAACGGCCAGGGCCGGGGGAGCATCGCCTGAGATGACCACTTCTCCGCACGGGCCCGACATCGTCGGCACGGTCTTCGAGGAAGGCGCCGCCGAGATCGCCCGCAGCTACGCCGTCGCCCTGCTCAACGTCGCCGAGGCGGAGTCGAGCACTGAGCCCGTGCTCTCCGACCTCGACGAGCTGGCCGTCGACGTCTTCCGGGACCAGCCCGAGTTCGCCCGCCTCCTCACCAACGGCATGGCCGACGCGGAGCGTCGCGATCAGATCCTGATCGCCGCCTTCGAGGGCAGGGCCCATCCCACCCTGCTCCGGTTCCTTCGCGTCCTCAACCGACGAGGCCGGCTGGAGCTGGTGCCGCTGATCGCCCAGATCGCCCGATCCCTCTGGGACCGTCGGAACAACCGGCTGCCGGTGACGGTTCGGACCGCGATCCCCCTGGATGACGGCCAGCGAACGGTGCTCCGCGAGCGACTTGTCTCCCTGACCGGAGGCGCCACCCCGATCCTGACCGAGGAGGTCGACCCTGAATTGCTTGGCGGCCTGGTTGTCCAAGTCGGCGACCAGTTGTTCGACGCCTCGATTCGGGGACGCCTGCGCCGTATCCGGTCGGAGCTGGCCCGGGGCCGGGCCGGCGAGATTCGACGCCGCACCGACCTGGTGGTCGATTGACCACTCGCGAACCATCGGACATCCCCGACCGCTTCGCCGAGCCCGGTCCCTGTCCCGAGGCCGGCACCCACCGAGCCAGTTCCTCCACTTCCAAGGTCGACCCATGAAATTCCGATCCGACGAGATCACCTCCATCATCCAGCGGGAGATCCAGGAGTTCCGGGCCGAGGTGGACCGCGTCGAGGTCGGCCGGGTCCTGGAGGTTGGCGACGGGATCGCCCGCATCCACGGCCTCTCGGGAATCATGGCCGGGGAGGTCGTCGCGTTCGAGAACGGCATCCGAGGCGTGGCGCTGAACCTGGAGGAGTCCTCCGTCGGCGTGATTATCCTCGGCGACTTCAAGCAGATCCGGGAGGGCCAGTCGGTCTCCGCCACCGGCGAGCTGCTCCGCGTCCCGGTCGGCGACGCGATGATCGGCCGCGTGGTCAACCCGCTGGGCGAGCCGCTCGACGATGCCGGCCCGATCGTCACCGACCAGAGCCGACTGGTCTTCTCCCCCGCTCCGGGAATCGCCGAACGCCAGCCGGTCGACGAGCCGCTGCAGACAGGCATCAAGGCCATCGACTCGATGATCCCGATTGGACGAGGCCAGCGCGAGCTGATCATCGGCGACCGCAAGACCGGCAAGACCGCCGTCGCGATCGACACCATTCTGAACCAGAAGGGCCAGGGGGTCATCTGCGTCTACGTCGCGATCGCCCAGAAGGAGTCGACGACTGCCCAGCTCGTCGACATCCTCCGGCGCGAGGGGGCGATGGACTACACCATCGTCGTGGCGGCCGGCGCCAGCGATCCGGCCCCGCTCTCTTACATCGCCCCGTATGCCGGCACCGCGATGGCCGAGTACTTCATGTACGAGCAGGGCGGGGCCACGCTCTGCGTCTACGACGACCTCTCCAAGCAGGCCGTCGCGTATCGTGAGTTGTCGCTTCTGCTCCGCCGCCCTCCCGGTCGCGAGGCGTATCCGGGCGACGTCTTCTATATCCACTCCAGTCTCCTGGAGCGATCGGCCAAGCTGGCCAACAAGTATGTGATCGTCCCCGATTCCGCCCCGACCGACGACCCGAAGGATCCGGTCACCGAGGCCTGGGGGGTGAACGGCAAGGTCTACATCGGCGTTCCAGGCAAGGAAGAGGCCGAGCACGACCTGAAGGCCAACTATGCGACCGGCCACAAGCTCGCCGTCGTCGCCAAGTCGGGCGGCTCGCTGACCGCCCTGCCGCTGATCGAGACGCTCGAAGGCGAGGTTTCGGCCTACATCCCCACGAACGTCATCTCGATCACCGACGGCCAGATCTACCTCCAGCCCGACCTGTTCTTCGCCGGTGTCCGTCCGGCGGTCGACGTCGGCATCTCGGTTTCCCGAGTGGGCGGCAAGGCCCAGATCCCGGCCATGAAGAAGGTCGCCGGCGGCCTCCGCCTTGACTTGGCGGCCTTCCGGGAGCTGGAGGCGTTCGCCCAGATCGGCACCGAATTGGACAAGGCCACCCAGCAGCAGCTCGACCGCGGCTACCGCATGGTCGAGTTGCTCAAGCAGCCCCAGTACCGGCCGATGAACGTCGTCGATCAAGTCATGAGCATCTTCGCCGGCTCGGAAGGCTTCCTGGACGACATTTCCGTCAGTCAGGTCCAGCGTTTCGAGAGTGAGTTCCTTCGCTTCATCGAGACCGAGAAGAAGGAGATCCGCGACCGGCTCCTCGCCGAGAAGAAGCTGACCGACGAGATCGCCACCAGCCTCCGGGCGGCGCTCGAGGAATTCAAGACCCGCTTCCGATCCGCCCACCCGCAGCCGAAGGCCGACGCGGTGGCCGCCGCCACCGCCTGATCGTCCTCCCCGCTGGCAAGTCCGTGGGGCCGGGAATCGGGCGGCGACCGCAATCGCCACTGAGCCCCGGCCCCGGCCCCGCCGACCCGGCCTCCCCCGAACCGAGACGCCCCCGACCATGGCCAAGGCCCGAGCGATCATCAAGCGCCGCAAGGCGGTCCAGAACATCAAGAAGATCACGCGGACCATGGAGCTGATCGCCACGGCCCGCTTCCGCAAGGCGCTGGACCGCGCCACGCAGGCCGAGGCGTATACCCGGAAGATCGCGGAGATCGTGGCCGACCTCCGGGGCACCTCGTCGACGGTCGCCCACCCGTTGCTTGAGGAGCGCGATCCGGTCAGGCGGGCCGCCATGCTCGTGCTGACAAGCAACCGAGGCCTGGCCGGCGCCTACAACGGCAGCGTCCTCCGCCTGGCGACCCGCGAGTACGACGAGCTCCAGGAGGCCGGCACTCCGACCACACTGGAGGTTTCCGGGAAGCGCGGCATCGCCTTCCTCCGCTTCCGACGCATCCCGATCGACGCCTCCTACACCCAGTTCGAGGACCGGCCCCAGTTCGAGGAGGTCGAGGTCCTTGCCAACCGCTTCATTGGTCAGTTCCTCCGGGGAGAGATCGACAAGCTGCAGGTGGTCTACACCAAGTTCCTCTCCTCCTCCCGGCAGGTCCCCGTCACCGAGACGCTTCTGCCGATGACCGTCTCCCAGGTCGGCGAGGATACGAGCCGCCACCCCGCCAGGGGGGCCGGAGCCTCCTCCCGGGGCCGGGTCCCCTATGAGTTTCTCCCCGACCCGGAGAGCATCCTCGAGGAGATCGTCCCGACCTCCTTCAAGATCCGCCTGTTCAAGTGCTTCCTCGACGCCGCCGTCAGTGAGCAGATCATGCGGATGATCGCCATGCGCGGCGCGACCGAGAACGCCAACGAGATGGTCAAGAGCCTCACCCGGCAGTACAACCGCGCCCGCCAGTCTCAGATCACCCGAGAACTGTCCGAGATCATCGGCGGCGCCGCCGCCCTCGAGTGATCCGGGATCTCGACGCTGTCCCGGCCGTCTTCCCCGCACACCGCTCCGCTCCCGAGCCTGAATCGAACGAATCCGAGGACATCCCCATGGCCACCGCCACTGCCACCGGCCGGATCACCCAGGTCATCGGCTCGACCTTCGACGCCGAGTTCGACGAGGGCCACCTGCCCGAGATCTATAACGCCCTCCGCGTCGACACCGAGGTCAAGGGCGTCCGGGTGCGTCTGACCGGCGAGGTGCAGCAGCACCTCGGCGGCAACCGGGTGCGCTGCGTCGCCCTGGGAGGAACCGACGGCCTGGTCCGGGGCATGGAGGTGATCGACACCGGAGCCCCAGTGAGTGTTCCCGTCGGGACCGAAACCCTCGGTCGCGTCTTCAACCTGCTCGGCGACCCGATTGACGGCCGAGGCGACGTTCCGGCCAAGGAGCACTGGCCGATCCACCGCCCGGCTCCGTCCTTCGACACCCTTTCTCCGAAGACCGAGGTCTTCGAGACCGGTATCAAGGTC
The DNA here is from genome assembly GCF_003977685.1 of Tautonia sociabilis. GTDB lineage: Bacteria > Planctomycetota > Planctomycetia > Isosphaerales > Isosphaeraceae > Tautonia > Tautonia sociabilis. The sequence goes on from NZ_RYZH01000002.1 coordinate 145,676, forward strand.
ATCGACCTGCTCACCCCGTTCGTCCGCGGCGGCAAGATCGGCCTCTTCGGCGGCGCCGGCCTGGGCAAGACGGTGATTCTTCAGGAGTTGATCGCCCGCATCGCCAAGGTTCACAGCGGCTACGCCGTGTTCGCCGGCGTTGGTGAGCGCACCCGAGAGGGGAACGACCTCTGGCTCGAGATGCAGGAGACCAAGACCGGCACCGGCGCCGACGCCAAGTCGGTCATCGACAGCACGGTCATGTTCTTCGGCCAGATGAACGAGCCCCCCGGCGCCCGCCTCCGAGTCGCCCTCTCGGCCCTGACCAACGCCGAGTGGTTCCGCGACGCCACCGGCGCTGAGACCCTGCTGTTCATCGACAACATCTTCCGCTTCAGCCAGGCCGGCTCCGAGGTCTCCGCGCTGCTCGGCCGCATGCCCTCGAACGTGGGCTACCAGCCGACCCTCGCCACCGAGATGGGCGCCCTCCAGGAGCGCATCACCTCGACCCAGAAGGGCGCCATCACCTCCGTGCAGGCCGTCTACGTCCCCGCCGACGACCTGACCGACCCGGCTCCGGCCACCACCTTCGGCTTCCTCGACGCCTTCATCGTGCTCGCCCGGTCGATCTCGGAGAAGGGCATCTACCCGGCGGTCGACCCGCTCGGCTCGACCAGCCGCATCCTCGACCCGCAGTACATCGGCGAGGAGCACTACGCCGTCTCCCGCCGCGTGCAATCGATCCTCCAGCGGTACCGCGAGCTGCGCGACATCATCGCCATCCTCGGGATCGACGAGCTGTCCGAGGAGGACAAGATCGTCGTCCACCGCGCCCGCCGGATCGAGCGTTTCCTCTCGCAGCCGTTCTTCGTGGCCGAGGTCTTCACCGGCAAGGCCGGCAAGTACACCCCGCTGGCCGACACCATCCGCAGCTTCAAGGAGCTGTGCGAGGGCAAGTGGGATCACCTGCCGGAGAGCGCCTTCCTCTACGTCGGCGCCATCGAGGAGGCCGAGGAGCAGGCCAAGCGGATGGCCCGCTGAGCCGGCCGCTCGCATCCTGCCCTCCCCCGCTCCACCTCGATTCTGAACCGGGAGATTCCCAACGGCCATGTCCACCACCGCGGCCTTGATCGAACCCGAGGAACCGTTCGACACCCCGCCGGGGAGCCCCGTGAAGAAGGAGCACCACGGCGTCCGATGCGTCGTGGTCACTCCCGAGGCCACGGTGCTTGACGAACCCTCCGAGTTCGTCGCACTGCCGCTCTACGACGGCGAACTCGGCGTGCTCCCCGGCCGGAGCCCTCTCATCGGCCGCCTCGGCTACGGCGAGCTTCGAATTCGGGCCGGAGCCACCACCCGTCGCTTCTTCGTCGACGGCGGCTTCGCCCAGGTCCGGGACGATGTTGTGACGGTCCTTACCGCTCGGGCGATCCCCGCCGAGGCGATCGATGCCGACGCCGCCCGGGCCGAGCTCTCGGCGGCCAAGGCTCGCCGAGCGACCAGCGAGCTGGAGCTGAACGAGAAGGGTCGGGCCGAGGCCCGCGCCCGAGCCTTGCTCCGCGTCTCCGGCCAGGCCACGGTGGACGCCGGACACTGACCGGGATCGCCCCCGACCTGATGGAGCCGAGTTGAACGTCAAGGGCGAGGGACCGAGCGGATCCGTCTCTCGGTCCCCCGCCCTTGAATCGGATTGCCCCCCGATGCTCTCCCCGGGGGATGACCAGAGTCATTCCGCCGGAAGGCCCCGGGCGTCGGGGACCATGGTCCGGATTGTGCCGGGGGCCACCGGCACGGCGAGCGTTTCTCCCATCGGGCTTGGGCCTCCAGCGGGGAGCGGAGTAAGCGCGAAGCGAGCGACGGAGGCCCCGTCGAGCCGGGAACGGCGGTGCAGCGTCCCGCCCTGGGTGAGCAGCCAGACATCTTCTCCGCCGATGGCGGGAGGACCCGCGAGTGTGTCCCCCTCCAGGTCGATGGTCCAGAGTCGCTCGCCGCCGGGGCCGAAGGCGATCACCTTGCCCGAGGCATCGGCCACCAGCACCGTGCCGGTCGTCGGGTCGGTGTACGGCCCAAGGGCGAGCGGGGCGTCGAGCTCCCAGGCACCGGCGGGGCTCAAGTCGCGTGCGGCCAGGGCCCGGATCCAGCCGTCGGCCGTGGCCAGGATCGCGGTATCACCGGTCGATCCGGGGGGGCCGACCAGCCGTTGTCCGAGGCTCGTCTCGGCGTCGACTGCCAGGCGGGGACGATCCCCGGCGTCCTGCACGAGGCGACGGACGGTCCCATCCCGGTCGGCGAGGATCACACCATCGCCATCGATCGCGACCGGGTCGAGCCATTGCAGCGGCCCGTCTCCGCTGAAGGTCGGGAGCAAGGGATCGGCCTCCGGGCCTCCAGTCGTCGGATCGATCAGGTAGGCTCGGCCATCGACCCCGGGAACGAGCAGCTTCCCTCCCCAGATCAGCGGCCGGGCCGCCAGCGGAGAAGGCAGCACGACGCGGTCGAGCCGGCCGGTGTCGCGTTCCTTGACGAAGAGGTGATCGGGGGAGTCGGGCGGAAGGATCAGGGTGGCGGTCCCGGCCTCGAGGCGGCGGAGTCTCCCGACGGGGAGGCGACGATCGCCGGGCCTCGGCAGGGGCTCGATCACGAAGCCGCCCTCCCGGAGCTCGTCGGCGGGAAGTAGGAGCGGGGTGCCGTCTCCCGAAAGCGAGGCGAGCCCCCGGACGTCCGGGGTCGGCTCCGGCGAGGCGGGCCAGGGTGAGCCGAGCACCGTCCTCCAGGCGACCCGGCCATCCTTCGGGTCCACACACCACAGCGCCGCCCCGCGGCCGCGGTCGGGTTGCTGCGAGAGCACCATCCTCCCGCCAATCACCTGGGGAGGGGCCATTGCCGCCCCAGCCTGGGAGAGGGTCCAGGGGGAGGCGATCGTCCCCTGCTCGGCGTCCAGGTCGTACCGGGCCGATCGGGCCGAGGCGACCCACAGCTCGCGATCGGACCGAGCGTACGAGAAGGTCGGGCCGAGGCGGATCCCCTCCCTCGTGGTCTGGGCCAGCAGCTTGAACGGCTGTTCCTCCTCGTAGGGGCCGATCGAGTAGGCGTCCGCGCCTCCCCGATCGGTGACGGCCCAGATGATCTGCCCCGCCGAGGCCGGCGTGTCCCAGGTCCAGCCGACCTGGTCGATCCGCTGACGGAACCGGAGGCTGGTCCCTTCCCCCTCGATCTGGAAGATCAACCAGCGTCCCGAGTCCGGCCGGTTGTTCTCGGCCACGATGAAGTAGTTCCCCAGACGAGCCGGCGGGCAGGCCGCGGCTCCCGGGGCATGCCCGATGTACTCGACGGCGACGCACTCCAGGGGGTCCCGCTGGATCACGAACGCCACGGCCGAATGGCCGAGCACATAGTAGTAGCGCCCGAGTTCGTCGGAGACGGGGGTCCGGGAGAGCCGACGACCCAGTCGGATGGCCCCCTGCTTCTCTCCGGTCGAGACATTGAGGAGCAGCAGCCTCCCATCGACCGTTCCCAGGGCGATCTGGTTGCCGAGGATGAGCGGCGGGTCCTCGACCCGGCCACCCAGCTCCTGCCGCCACGCGAGCGAGCCGTCCCGCCCCGAGAGGCGCACCAGGTCGTTGTACCGGGCATCGACCACAAGCACGTCATCCCCCGCTCCCGGGATCCGGACCGGAGGGAACGGGCAGTCCAGGCCGACCGGCACGTGCCAGACCGGTGCCCCATGCTCCGGGTCGATCGCGTAGGCGAAGCCGTCCGAGAGGGCGAAGACATACGGGCCCTGGCCGTCGGCCGGCTCCAGGGTCGATCGCAGGACCAGCGAGGTGGGCGGCCCAAGGGGATCCGGCCTCGGCTCGGTGAATCCGCGGGCCCGGGTCGCGTCGACCTCGGTAAGCCCCCGGATGAGTTCGTTGGCCGACCGCAGACGATCGATGATCTCAGGATCGTCGGCCTGGTCGGGATATCGGGCGACCAGGGCGTCCCGGGCGGCGTAGGTCGCCTCGGGGTCGTCGGCGGCAAGGGCGTCGTCCATGGAGGCGATCGCCTGGCGGCGGGCCTGCGCCTTGACCACCGCGGCTCGGGCCTCCGTCAGCTTTTCGGGAAGCCGAGCCCGATCTCGGGCCAGGGTCGCGGCCGAGCCGCCGACCCGGTCGTGCAGCGTGATGGCCTCCTCGGCCTTTGTCAGCGCCTCGGCGTCGGCCAGCCGGCCCGCCCGGTCGATCAGGCCGGCGGCGACCTCCATGACGGCCTCGGCCAGGTCGGGACGCGCGTCGTCGAAGGCGGGTTCCTCGCGGACCTCTTGCATCATGGCCTGCGCCGCGTCCAGAGCGTTGGCCCAGGCCGGGTTGCTTCCCGTGGTGAATTGCCGGATCTCGGCCAGGGCGGAGAGGACCTTCGCCTCGGAGGCGTGCTCGTGGTTCGGGAAGTCGTCCAGGTAGGCGGAAAGCCGCTCGATGGCGTTTCGGTACTCGGCATTGTCGAGGCTCTCCTTCGCCTTGGCGAAGGCCCGGTCGGCCGCCATCTCTCGGATGATGCCGAAGAGGCCGAATCCCAGCACCACCAGCACCGTCAGAACCAGGACAAGGAGGATGACAACCGGAGAGGAGAGGACGCGTTCCTCTCCCGGCGCCTGGTCCCTCCCGTACAGGATCGAGCGGATCCACCGGGTCAGCGAACTCGACAGGCTTTCGACGGCCGGCGTGGCTCTCGCCTGGGGAGGGAGGGGGGCCTCGGGCCGATCACTCTTCCGTCCCCGACCCCGGCGAGCTCCTGAGTGCGGTCGAGGCGACGGTGACTCCAGGACGTCCTCGACGTCATCGAACTCATCTTCGAGCGAAGGAGGAGCGACCTCCCCGGCCATCACCCCGACCTGGCCTCCCCAGCCCCCGGCGGCGGCGCCGGGCCGGGGCTGGATGCGCGTCTTGTCGAACTCCGCGGGGCCATCATCTGGCGTGATGAGGAAGACGCGGGCCTTGCCGATCTTCAGCTCGCTCCCCTGCCGGAAGCTCGAGGAGACAACCCGCTTGCCGTCGACCTCCAGGGCCCGGGCCTCCGGCGTGGCCTCCACCTTGTAGCGGTCGACCTTCCACCGCAGCCGACCGTGAAAGGGAAGGGCGGCGGGGTCGTCGATCACGATGTCGCATCTCGGATCCGACCCGATCAGGATCTGCTGGTCCCGGCTGATTGTCCGGTATTCAACCCGTCCCTTACCGTCGTGGATCTCGAGTGTCGCCATGCGGGTTGTCCAGGGTTGCGGTGCGGCCCGAAGCCGGTGGAGCCGAATCGGAACCGGGCGGTCAGTTCAACGGCTGCTGGTCGATCACCTGGAAGGCGAAGCGATTTCCGGTCGGGATGACGGTGAATTTCGTCGACCGGATCTCCGAAGGCTGCCGTCCCTTGTACTGCTGCTCCAGCCGAGAGAGGATTTGCTCCACCTGGTCGGGGAAGAACTGGAAGATCGGCTCACGCTGCCCGATCGGAATCCCCGCCTTGCGCAGCAATTCGATGTCCGATTGCCGTCGTCCCCCTCCTTGCCAGAGGAAATACAGCCGGGGGTCGTTCCCCCGGCCGGTGACTCGGACGTCGGGCTTGGGCTTGGTGAAGTGGGCGGCGTAATGCATCTGGCCGTCGATGACGGTCGCCATCTCGACCCCGAAGAAGTCGAGCAGGCGGGCATACTCGTCGATGGTCTGGCCGGGGTTGTAGATGATCGTCCAGCGTTCCTCCCGCGGCACCCCGCCGTCTCCTGCGCCGAGGCCGTAGGAAGCGGCACCGGTGCCGAGCTTCGAGGCCCGGATGCCGGTCGCCACGGCTCCCCCCTGGGGCATCTCCTCAGCCAGGTCGGCCAGTTGCTCGGTCGTGAGCGCCTCGACCATGGCCGAGGGGGTCTGCTGTACGGCCGGCTCCTCGAAGTCGGCCGGCGCCAGTTCGTTGTTCGACGCGAAGGCGGCCGCCGCCGCGTCGGGCACGTCGATTTGCTCGGTCTGGTTCTCCAAACCCTCCGGAGTCCCCCCCCCGCCGCCGAAGACCTCGATGATCTGGATCTCGGCCGGAAGGTTGCGGGCATACGACCGGTTGGTCAAGTAGATCAGCCCCAGCCAGCCGACGACGATCGCCACCCCCAGGATCACCGCCATCAGGAGCGAGGTGACCCGATCGTAATTCGACTCCCCCTGGATTCTCGGCTCGAAGCGAGCGGTGAGGAGGCCCGGCTCGACCGTCGGGGCCGTCGTGGTCGTCGGGGTCGTCGATGCGGTGTCGGTGGTCGGTCGGGGGGGCATGGGAGCATCCCTCGGCGGCCGGCTCGGTGTCAATTGTTCCGGGGGGAGACGGCCTGATCACTGAGCGAGGCCGGACGAACCGACTCGTACCACTCCCGCCAGCGCCGGGCCGCTTCCCGCTTCTGGAGGGCGTCGGCTCCCGGGGGAGGCCCGAAACCGTCCAACCTTCGGCTCAGCAGCTTGAGGCCGTACCGGGCGGTGGCGACGACCTCATCGCTCGGGTCCTCCAGGGCGGCGATCAGGTCCGGCACCACATCCAGGTCGTCGGTCCGGGCCAGCGCCCAGGCGGCCGTCAAGCGCTGCGAGGGGATTCCGTCTTCCAAGAGCACGCGAAACCGATCGGTGTACGGCCGCAGTGCGAGCGGCCCGCTGGAGAAGTATCGGTCGATCAACCCGGCCAGGGCCTCCTCGGTCCCCTCGAGCCGGGCGTCCTCGAGCACCGCCAGCATCTCGTCGACGGCGCCGTTCATCGGCCGGACCACGACGCGGCCCTGGGCGACGGTCAGGCTCTCCAGATTCTCCGGCAGCCCCCGGCCGCCGAGCAGCGTTCCCGAAGCGAGCCGCTCGACCCGGATACGATCCATCGTCTTCTGGGTCGCCCGGGTCAGGAAGAGGAGGCTCCAGGAGGTATTCGCCACGGGATCGTACTGGGCATGCCAGCTCCCGTCTCCCCCCTGGGTGGACGCGATGTACTGACCGCCAACCCGGAACCAGTCCAGCGAGCCGAACAGCTCCAGGCCGCTCAGCCCGCCCACGCGCTCGCAGCCGTAGAGACCATAATAGCTCGACGGACCGAACAGCGGTGCCTGCCCCGGCCGATAGTTGCGAGCGATCCAGGCAATCCCCTGACCGATCGCCCGATCGAGGTCCGCTTCGGAGAGGCCCACCCGGTAGTCGGCCAGGTCGGTTTCGGGGACCAGAGGAGTTAGCAACGGGCTGATCGGCTTTTCCTGCTTTTGGCGGTAGACGGCCAGTTGCATCTTGCAGATGAGCAGGCTGCCCGTCCCCGCGGCGGTCATGGACACCGTCGGGGCCGTGCCGGCGTCGGGGTGGTACGTCCATCCCCCACCCCGCTGGACCGACATGTACCACCGGGCCGCGCGTTCCCAGACGCTCGGCGGCACCTTGACCCCGGCGTTCTCCGCTTCCCAGAGCCCAAGCAGGGCATACTGGGAGATCGAACAGTCTCCGGTGTCCCCCCCTCGGTTGTCGTAGTCCCAGGCCCCGTTGCTTTTCTGCTTGCTGATGAGGTACGAGGCGGCCGACTGGATCAGGGGCTTCATCGTGACCGGGTCGAGGTTGGCCAGCATCATGCAGGCCACCCCCGTCTCGTAGATGTCGGTCCCGCCGGAGCGCTCGGGGATGTAGGCGTCGGCGCGGGAGCGGCTCAGGGCCTTCTGAATCGTCCTCCCCAACGCCTCGTCGTCCTTGGGCACCCCGGCCTTGAGCATCGCCAGGGCGGCCAGCGCCGCCTCTCCCGACGAGACCGCAGGTCCTCGGTTCTTGAGGAAGTCGATACCCCTGGCAACCAGCGCGGCCTGGCCGGTCGCCTCGGGGACCGGCCAGGCGGCAAGCAGGGCGAGAACCAGCGGCGGAGCGAGGCGAGGGCGAACGGCCATGATCTTCGCGTCGGATCGGGGGTCGAGCGACTTGGTCGGGGACCGACCATCCATCCCTCAATCATTATCTCCCCACGAACGCCTTCGGGGAAGATCGGCTCGGCCAGGCCTGGGGTCAATCCTGCTTGAGTGGACGCACCTCGAACTTCCGGCAGAAGAGTTCCGCCCCCTCGGACTGGAGCAGGATCTTCCCCTTGCGGAGGCTGGAGTTGGTGCCAACGTTGACCACATAACCGTTGACGATGTTGGTGATCGTCCCGCCGTCGCAGATCACCTCCATCCGGTTCCACTCCCCGGCAGGGGCTTCCACGTCCCGGCGTCCCCGATAGCCGAGGACGTCCTTCCACTCCGGATCCCGGCCCCACCAGTTGTATCGGCCCGAGTCCCGGGTGACGGTCTCGCCGTGGACGGGGTCGAAGTAGAGTTGGCCGTCCTCCTCCTGGCGGACCTTGCAGGACATCGTCGGCTTGCCGGCGCCGCCGACGAGGATGAAGTCGCCGCAGCCCCCCTCGATGATCTGGCATTCGATCGATTCCATCCACTGCCCCCCCGCGGCGCCGTCCTCGCCGACACAATGCAACAGGATGCCCGAGTCTCGGGAACGGTCCAGCCTCGGGGCGAACGTCTCGTCCCCCCATCGCCACTCCACGATCAGGTGGTAGTTCTCGAACTCTTGCTCCGTGGTGATCCCCCCCCAGCGCTCACCGGAGATGCGGATCTGGCCGTCGACGACGGTGAAGACCTCTTCGGGATCCTCATACGCCGTGTCCTTCAGATAGGTGTAGAAGCCGGACAGGTCCTTGCCGTTGAACTGTAGGATCGGCGCCCCGGTTTCGATCTGAGGCAATTTGGTCGCGAAGGCCGGGATGTCCCCCCCTTGCGGTGCGGGGGGAAGCGGGAGGAGGAGGGCCGCGACGGGGAGGAGTGTGGGCACCATCGTGGAGCTCGCTCGCGAAGAGGAGGAGGGTCGGTCAGGGACGTTGGCGGTGGACCTCGGCGCCGAGTTTCCGGCAGAGCGATGCCAGGCGATCGGCGGCGGAAGCATCCGGGATCGGGATACTCAGGATCATCCCCTGATGCCCCTCGATTCGATCCGGCCCGGTCACGCCGAGCCGGTCGGAAGGGACCCCTTGGCCAATCAGGAGTTGAATCGCCAAGTTTCCCTGGGCCGAGTTCCGGAAGAAGGCCACCAGTCGGGGGACCTCCTGAGTCTCGGGGGTTTGCCCGGGGCGGATCATCGGGGGTTCCATGTCGTCTCGTCCGGAGAACGATCGTCCCGGAGGCCCGGCGCCCGGGGAATACTCCGGGAAGCGCCATCCGTCCGGGTCCAAGACCTGCCGAGTTTGACCGCCGGGCGCCCGCGATACAAGCACCCGCCGACGGCTCACTCGTCCGGCTTCGGCGCCATCGATAACGCCTTCAAGGCGGTGACCACGTCGGACATCGAGCCGAACCGCTCCTCCTTGCGCCGGGCGAGGGCGCGGTCGACCACGGCGCAGAGCTCGGCTGGCATGGTCGGCGCGACCTCGGCCAGTCGCATCGGCTCGGCGTTCATCCGGTGCCGAATCATGGCCATCTGGTCGCCGGTCATCTCATAGGGCATCCGGTTGGTGAGCAGTTCGAAGGCCATGACGCCGAAGGAGAACACATCGATCCGGCGGTCGGTGGTCTCGCGTCGGATCAGCTCGGGGGCCATGTACTGGAGCGTGCCGGTGCGGTTGCCGGGGCGGTGGAAGCGGGGTTCGTCGGGCACGGCCAGGCCGAAATCGATGATCTTGGCGACGTTTTCGCGGTTGATCAGGACGTTTTTTGGGCCGAAGTCGTGGTGGATGAACCCGGCCTGGTGGACCGCCTCCAGCCCTTCGGCGGCCTGGATCAGCAGGTCGATCTTTCCTGGCAGATCCCGGGCGCCGATTTTTCGGATCTCCACCAGGCTCACTCCCTCGATGAATTCCATCGAGATCCAGTGCTCGCGCTTGGTCGAGAGTCCGTAGTCGAACGTCAGGACGACGTTCGGGTGCCGGATCCGGGCGCCGATGGCTCCCTCGGGGGGGCGGCCTTCCTTGGTGGCTCGGGCCAGGGCCTCGGCGGTTTTGGTGGCGTTCTGGATCTTCAGGCAGACCGAGCGTTTCTGCTCGTTGTCCAGCGCCTTGCAGACGTGGGACATGCTCCCCTGGCTCGTCTCGGCGAGGACGGTGAACCGCCGAGTCAGGTTCACCTTCTTCATCTTCGGCACGGCGGCGGCCGGGGGCCTCGTTGGCGGCTGGGCGGCCGCCTTCCCGACCGCCTTCGAGGCCGTCTGCGATCCCTTCGACCCAAAGAGCTTGCCGAACATCGTGTCCTCGCCTCCCGATGGGCCGGCCGGGGGTTCGGCCCGGACCTGGCGATCGGATCAACTCCCGCCCTCGATCCTATCCCGGTCGTCCCGGCCGGGGAACGGGGGGCCGCGACGGGGGCGGCGGACAACCCCCGGGACGACCATCCCAACCCCATCCTACGGGATGGGATGCGATCGGGTGACACCCGCCCCTGGATCACTCCGGAGGCCGGCCCCGCCATCTCGGGTTATCGCCGGGTGCCGTCCTCCGTTACAATGGAGACGATGACGCACAGGAGGCGTCCTCCACGTCCGAGTCCCACCTCCCCCTTCCCTCCCATTGCAAGGAGCCCCGATGAGCGACCTGATGGTCACGGCGCTCGCCGCCCTGCTCGCGATCGGGCCATCGGCCGTCCCCGCCCAGGACCAGCCGAAGCAGCCGGCCGCGCCGGCCGCCCAGCCCGGTGGCGGCCTGACCGACCTGAACTCCAAGGCGAGCTATGGTTTCGGTCTGAACGTCGGTCGGGCCCTGAAGGCCCAGGCCGACCAGTTCCAGCTTGACGCCCGGCTCGTCGCCCGAGGCATCGCCGACGGGCTCAACGACGCCCAGCCCCTGCTCACCGAGGAGCAGCTCGCCCAGGTCATGCAGGAGTTCGAGCAGCAGTTGCTTGCCCGCCAGATGGAGGCGGAAAAGGCGATGCTCGAGCAAAACAAGGAGCTCGCGGCCCAGAACAAGGCGGCTGGCGACGCCTTCCGTACCAAGAATGCGGAGAAGGCCGGGGTCAAGACGACCGCCACCGGGCTCCAGTACGAGCCAATCAAGGCCGGCCAGGGAGCTTCGCCGACACTGACCGACACCGTCACGATCAACTACAAGGGCACCCTGCTCGACGGCACTGTCTTCGACTCGACCGAGGGCCGGGAACCCATGACTTTCCCGGTCAACGAGTTCATCGAGGGCTGGAGGCAGGCGCTCCAGATGATGAAGGTCGGCGACAAGTGGCGGGTCGTGATCCCTCCCGAGCTGGCCTACGGCGAGACCGGGACTCCTGGCGGGCCGATCCCCCCGAACGCGACGCTCGTCTTCGAGATCGAGCTGCTTGGCATCGCCGGCAAGTGATCCCATCCCTGGTCGGGGGGGGCGCCGCGGGCCCTCCCCCCGATCCGATTCCCGAACGATCCGGCCCCGACGTTCGTAGTCGTCTGGAAGTCGGAATCACCTCGGCGGCCGCCGGGCAACCGTGCGGCCGCCGATCGCTGACCCTCCCCGAGAAGCACTCACTCGCGAAAGGAACGACATCCAAAATGCGGATCTACGTCGGTAATTTGAGCTATTCGGTGACCTCCGAGCAACTGCGGTCGATGTTCGAGCCCTTCGGAACCGTGGACTGGGCCGAGGTTCAGACCAAGATGCGCACGGGACGCTCCCGCGGCTTTGGGCTGGTCGACATGCCCGACGACGACCAGGCCCGAGCGGCCATCGATGCCCTCGACGGCACCGAGGTCGACGGTCGCACCCTCTCGGTGAACGAGTCCCGCCCGCGTCGCTCCGTCCGCGATCTGTACGCCGGCGGCTGGTCCGCCTCCGCCCGCCGCTGAGCCAAGCCCAGCCCCGCGGCGTGCCCGGTCCGCCCCGGATCCGGGCCCCGCGGTCGGGGCCCGAGGCGATCCAACTCCTCACCCCCGCCAACCCAATCGCCCACTCGACATGACCGCTTCCAACGAAGGCCGCACGCTGGCCGTCTTCATCGACCTGGAAAACCTCGCCCTGGGGTTCGAGAACCAGAAGAAGCCCCGCTTCGACATCGGCAAGGTACTCGAGCGGCTCGTCGAGAAGGGCAAAATCATCGTCAAGAAGGCCTACTGCGACTGGAACCGCTACCAGGCCTATACCGCCCCCTTCCACGAGGCGGCCATCGAGCTCATCGAGATCCCCCGCCGAAGCCAGACCGGCAAGAACTCCGCCGACATCCGCCTGGTCGTCGACGCCATGGACCTTGCCTGGTCCAAGTCCCACATTGACACCTTCGTCATCGTCTCGGGAGACTCCGACTTCTCCCCGCTCGTCTCCAAGCTCAAGGAGAACGACAAACACGTCATCGGCGTCGGGATGAAGGGCTCCACCTCCGAGCTGCTTCGCGACAACTGCGACGAGTTCATCTACTACGAGGACCTGGAACGCTACGAGCAGGACGAGCAGGAGACGGTCAAGCAGCTCGACGCCTCCATCCCCGAGAAGAAGCGCGAGGTCTTCACCCTGCTCATCGAGGCCTGCAACGCCCTGACGAGGGAAAACCACGAGGTCCTCTACGCCTCGATGATCAAGGAGCAGATGAAGCGCAAGAAGCCCTCGTTCGACGAGAGCTATTACGGCTACAAGACGTTCACCCACCTGCTCGAAGACGCCGACAACGCCGCCATCGTCGACATTGAGCGCAGCCCCAAGAGCGGCACCTATGTCGTCACCCGATACGGCGACCGCAAGGCGATCCTCAACGGTCGGGCCAAGCCGAGGCGATAGGCCTCCCTCCCCTCGGGGTTCGTCCGACCGCCTCGCCGCCGAGTCCACCATCACCTACGACTTCTTCGACGCCGACGCCCCCCGACGACGCAACCCGGGCACGCCAGTCTGATTCGTCAGCGGTACCGCCGTGGGGAACCTCGCCGTCCAGAGCCACCGCCTCGTCCACGTCGAGGCATCTCCCCCGGTCATCGACCCGCCCCGAGGACGCGACTTGAGATCATGGGGGTGCTCCCCGACAATGCCGATTGGATCGACCCGATCGCTCCGATCAGGGCTGACCTGCCTCCGGAGCTCGGGCCCGATCCGGGGACGGTCGCAGTCCCGGTCACGATCGTCCGGGCGGAGGACCGTCCATCGGGGGTGATTCACGGCGAGTGCGACCACGCTCTAATCCCTCGTGGCGCGTCGCTGAGCCCGAGTCTCGGCCCTGTGTCCTCCCGGGCGGCAGGGAGCGGTTGCGTTCTCGGGCGATCGCCGGCGGGCACGCGGATTGCGTTGATGTCTGCGATCAGCCGAACCCGATCCGGTGGTCATGGGATGCGAAACCTGCCTGGGGACGGGGGATCGGCCAAGATCGGCCGGCATCGAGCGAACGGTGTTTCGGGTCCGCTCCGCGACGGATCGGAAGGATGGGGATCGACACGGTGACAGACGATTGCCAGGTCGATCGCCCTGGGGTATCGAGCCGGACCAATCTCCGGGTCTTGACGGTGCTCCTGCTGCCCCGCGAAGGCGTCCCGCCGATCTTCTACTACGAGCCAAGGCTCGACGAGGACGAGGACGAGGGGGACCTCGAGGAACCGAGGGCGGCCGGCTGGGGCCTGCGATCGCGGCTTCGACGGCTCTTAAGACAGGTCCGACAGGCCGAACACCACGCCCCTGCCTGGCTCCGCTCCCCGATCAAGTGGCTAAAGACGAAGCTGCCGGCCGACGAGCGGTTGCTGATGGCCCTCCGATCGGCCGACCGGATCGAGTTGCATCACCCTTCGCTCCTCCCCGCCGACCGGGCGGAGGCGGCCTGGCGAGCGTACGTCGATCGCCGGCTCCGATCCCGGGCACTCCTGTTCGGCATCTACCTGCTGATTCTCATCCCCGCCACCCTGCTGACGGTCGTCCCCGGGCCGAATATCCTGGGGATTTGGGTGACCTACCGGCTCATCGCCCACGGTATCGCCCTGTATGGCCTCTGGCGGGGCCGGGCGGGTAAGTTCGACGTCTGTCCGAAGCAAGCTGACGTGCTTGACGGCCCGGTGGTCGTCGATCGCAAGGAGGCCGATCGCGTGCAGCGGCATTATCACCTCGGAGGCCTCACGGGGCGCCTGAAGCGGGATCGGGTGCTCGCTCGCCTGAGCGTCCGCCGTCGCAAGGCGGAGGCAGCCGCCGGGGAGGGGCAACCGAAGTGATCCGACGGTCGCCGGCCCTGACGCTGATCATCCCGAACCTGCTGACCTTCGCCCGGTTCGGGCTGGCGGCCGCCTTCCCAGCGGTCGAGCCCGGCTGGCGGACGGCGGTGCTCGTGCTGGCCGCGGTCAGCGATGGCTTCGACGGCGCCTTCAGCCGGCTCTTCCATGCCACCTCCACCTTCGGCCAGGTCCTCGACCCGATCGCCGACAAGGTCTTTATCGGGGCCGTCCTGGTCACTCTGGTGGTCGAGGACCTCCTCCCGCTTCCTGTCCTCCCCCTGATCGCGGCCCGGGACCTGGCCGTGGCGATCGGGGTGCTTGTGGCGGTGGCCCGGCTAGGCTGGCCGGCGATCCGGCGAATGCCCCCCCGGCTGCTCGGCAAGGCGACCACCGCGATGCAGTTCGCCCTGCTGACCTGGGTGGTGTACGATCGGTCCGTCCCGATCCCTTTGCTCTGGCTGACCGGGGCGATCAGCGTGGCCGCGGGGCTCGACTACCTGCGGCATCCCCACTGGACCAGGCCCGAGAGCGCGGCGCCCGGCGCCGCCAACCGCATCGATGCGACTCCTGACCTACAACATCCACAAGGGGATCGGCGGGCGTGACCGCCGCTATGACCTCGGCCGCGTCATCTCGGTGATCGCCAATGAGCGTCCCGATCTGATCTGCCTCCAGGAGGTGGCGGACGGCATCCCCCGGGCCGGCGGCGTCAACCAGCGGGACGAATTCCGCCGCGCCTTCCCCGGCTTCGAGGCGATCTACCAGACCAACCATTGCTTCCGGGTCGGCAGCTACGGCAACCTCGTCCTCTCCCGATGGCCAATCGAGAGGGCGCACGACGTCTGCCTCCGGTATCTCAATCGCAAGAAGCGCGGCGCCCAGCTCGTCGTCGTCGCCTCGCCGGCCGGCCCGGTGCACGTCATCAACTGGCATCTCGGACTGCACGAGAGTACCCGGCAGTGGCAGGCCTCCTACCTGCTGGAGCACCACTGCTATCGGGAAGCCGCCCACCTGCCCACCATCGTCGTCGGAGACTTCAACGACTGGCGGAACACCCTCGCGGCCGGCCCCTTCTCCCGGCACGGACTCCGTCAGGTAACCGAGCCCCTGCACCGCTTCCGATCGTTTCCGGCGTACCTCGCCATGAGCGCCCTGGACAAGATCTTCTGCTGCCCTCAGGTCGAGGTCGATCGCGCCCACGTCGTCCGCTCCCGGCTCGCCCGGGACGCCTCGGACCACCTCCCGCTGGTGCTCGACTTTCGCCTCAGGCACCGGGTCCCGAGAGCCGAACCGTCCCATCATGCCGTTACCCAGGGGGCCGTTCCCGCCGAGCACCTGAGCTGATCGGCAACCTCACGCCACTCTCCTCGGCCGATCGTCCAACGCCCGGCAGACCGCCGGCCAGACGCGATCCGGCGACAGCTCTCGCATGCACTCCATCCGATCGCAGCGACGGATGCAGCTCCCCGCGCACCAGATTCCCGTCCGGAGCACGATCGCTCCCGGTCCATAGGGACCGGTTTTGGCCGGGTCGGTGCAGGTGAAGACGGCCACCACCCGGGCGCCAGCCGCCGTCGCCAGGTGCAGCGGGCCGGTGTCGTTCGATAGGAACACGTCCGACTCGGCCGCCACCGCCGCCAGTCCCGTCAGTGAGGTCCGGCCCGAGAGGTCGAGCGCGGCAACGCCAGCCAGATCCAGTGTCGCGACGATCTCCGAGGTTAGCGGGCGATCCTCGGCCGCGCCGACGACCACGATCCCAGCTCCCTTCGCTTGAGCGGCCCGCCGGGCGACCTCGGCGAAGTGGACCGGCGGCCAGCGCTTGGTAACCCACCGTGCTCCCGGATTGAGCACCAGCAAGGGCCGAGGTAGCCCGGCCAGCTCCAAGGAGGCCCAGCGGCGATCCTCCTCCCGGATCGGCAGGCCGAACCGAGGACGGGAGATGTCGGCCCCGAACGCCGACGCCAGGTCGAGCAGCCGATCGACGGCGTGAATCGAGCCCGACCCGACCCGGTGTGAGTAGAAGGCCGAGGCTCCCTCCCTCGCATCCCGGCGCCCGACCCTCACCCTCGCCCCCGTGGCGAAGGCCATCAGGCCCGATCGGAAGAGGCCCTGGAGATCGATCGCCAGGTCGAACCGCCGCTGCCGGAGTTCGGCCAGGAACCTCCCGAAGCGGGCCAGGCCGGCCGCCCCTCGTGCCGCCCCGGCGCGGTCGAAGGGGATCACCTCGTCGAGCTCTGGGTGCCCCTCGACCAGCCCGACCAACCCCCGGTTGATTACCCACGAAAACGACGCCCCGGGCCACCTCCCCTTCAATGCCGAGAGGACCGGCAGCGCGTGGACCACGTCCCCCAGGGCACTCGGCTTGATCAGGCAGACGCGCCGGGGTTCCAGGTTCCGGAGTGCTTCGATCCGGTCTCGGCTCGGCATGCTCGACGCTCCCTCCCCGCCGACGGCGCGGGCCGGTATCCTATCCAGGAGCGTGCCCCCCGCCTACGCGAATCGCGACCGACCGGAGCTCCCATGAACGCCTCGCTCGCCCTCGCGGCCCTGCTCGCCACCGTCCAGCACGGCGAGGTCGCCTTCCACCCCGGCCCCGAGGAACCGAAGGTCCCCGCCCTCTTCCGGCTCGACGCGGCAACCTTCCCGTACCAGGCCCGCCTGCTCCGTCGGACTCCCGGCTATTCCGTCTCGGCGGTGACCTTCCCGTCACCGGTCGTCTCACCCGACCCGGCCAACAACGTCGTCCACGCGGAATACTTCCGCCCGAGGCGATCGGGCACGTGTCCGGCGGCGGTCGTCCTGCATATCCTCGGGGCCGACTTCGCCCTCTCTCGCTTCCTGGCCGCCCGGCTGGCCGACTCCGGGGTGGCCGCGCTGTTCGTGAAGCTCCCCTACTACGGGGAGCGGCGCCCTCCGGGAGTCGACTCTCGCTTCCTCTCGGCCGATCTGGAACGCTCCGTCCTCGCCGTGCGTCAGGGGGTCTGCGACGTGCGCCGGGCCTCCCAGTGGCTGCGGGACCGGGAGGAGATCGACCCGAACCGGGTCGGGGTGACCGGGATTAGCCTTGGCGGCATCATCTCCGCCGTGGCTGCGGGGGTCGACCCGGAGCTCGACCGAGCCGCCCTGGTGCTCGCCGGCGGAGGGCTGGCGGACATCCTTTGGGACCTGCCTGAACCCGAGGCCCGGGACTCTCGCCGCGCCTGGCTCGACTCCGGCCGGAGCCGGGACGACCTGGAGGCGCTGACCCGCCCGTTCGACCCGCTCACCTACGCGGATCGGCTCCGGGACAAGCGCGTCCTGATGATCGCCGGCCGGGCCGACGAGGTGATCCCCCCCTCCGCTGCCTCCCGGCTCTGGGAGGCCGCCGGCCGGCCTTCGATCCGATGGTACGACTGCGGCCATTATTCCGCCGCCGGCTACCTCCTCCCGGCGATCCGGGAGGTCGTCGCCTTCTTCGCCGATCAGACCGGGTCGCCGGACTCCCGGACGTCGCGTTGATCCCGTCCCGGCCTGCGGGTATCCTCCGGGCGAGGCCGTCGGCCGTTCCGGTGCCGGGGAGTTGGCATGAACGCGAAGGTGACAAGTGTCTTCCTCTACGTCAACGACATCATCCGTTCCCGGGACTTCTATCACGAGGTCGTCGGGGCGAGCGTCGTTCAGCAGCTCTCCGAGTACGAGGGGGGGCCGATCGCCCTCGTCGTGCTCCGGCTGGGCGACTTTACCCTGATGCTCCACCCCCAGGACGCCCACGACGAGGAGTTCCGAGATCAGCGAGTCGGCATCGGCATCCACCTTCAGATTCGAGTCTCCGACGTCGATGCCTTCTACCAGCACTGCATTGAACAGGGGGCCATGCTGAGCCTCTCCGGAGAGCCGGTCGACCAGTCCTGGGGCTGGCGAGAGTTCGCTCTCCGCGACCCGGACGGCTACGTCTGGTCGGTCTATCAGGACAAGTCCAACGGTCAGTGGACCTCCTGACCCCCCGGCTCGGCCCCGGAACCCTCCCGAGCCTCCACCTGGAGCGGATCGGGATCGTCCTTCGTCTTCGGCGTCACCCCGCTCGGAGCAAGTAGGAAATACGCGCCGCACGCCAGCAGGAACACCCCGTAGAGCCGCTTCATGAGCGGCGCCGGGATGGACCCGGACAGCAGCGCACCGCCGAAGATGCCGATCACCAGCCCCAGCGCCATGCTCATGCCGAAGCCGATTCGCACGTGGCCCATTTTGTAGTACTGGATCACCCCCAGGATTCCGACCGGCAGCACCTGTGCCAGCAGCGAGGTCCCCGTCGCCGTTTTGGTCGGAAACGAGAAGAGGAGGATCATCGCGGGCACCATCACCAGGCCGCCTCCGATGCCGAAGAGGCCGCCGAGCACGCCCGCGAAGAGGCCCAGGGCCAGGGCCCCGAGCAGAAGATGCCACTCGATCACGGAACTTCCCCCTCGCTTCGCGACAGGATCGCCGCGCAGGCCGCCAGGCCCGCCGTTTCGATCCTCAGGATGGTCGGGCCGAGCCCGACCGCTCTCCACCCCGAGGCCAGGGCTCTCCCGATCTCCTCGTCGGTGAACCCGCCCTCCGGGCCGATCGCCACCGTCACCTCCCGAGCCGGCCCGACTCGGCCGATGGGCTCCCCCGCCGGGTGGGCCACCAGGCCGACTCCGAGCGGTCCCTGGCCGATCAGGTCCTCCCAGTCGATCGGCGCTCCCAGCTCCATCAGGCGGTTTCGGCCGCTCTGTTTGCTCGCCTCGACGACCAGGCGACGCAACCGATCCAGCTTGCTCGACCTCGGGTCGACGACCGATCGCGCCGTCCGGATTGGAATCAACCGGGCCACTCCCAGCTCGGTCGCCTTCTCGATCAGCCAGTCGAACCGCTCCCCCTTCGGGACCGCGGAGGCCAGGGTCACGGTCGCCGATGGCACCGGCCTCGTCGGCAAAGGAGCTTCGATCACGACCGAGACCGTCGATCGTCCGACCGCCTCGATCCGGCCCTGGACGGCGTTCCCCCTGCCGTCGAACAGCTCGACCCGGTCGCCCGGTACGGAGCGTCGGACTCGGGCCAGGTGGTGCGCCTCGGGGCCGGAGACTTCGACCATCGGACCGACGATCGGATCGGGGACGTAGACGCGTTCCATCGGCGGCAGGTCGTCGGCCGGGAGGATTGGTGCAAGCCGGAGGGCCATCTTAACCGATGCAGAGGGACGGTTCGAGGTCCGCCCGGGGATGGCCCGGACGGCATCGTCCCCAAGCAGAGGCGTCCCGTTCCCATGAGCTGGCTTCAGCACTGGGACCTGCACTTCGACCCCTTCCGCCCCGGCATGGTCCGGTTCGTCCCTTGTCCCGGGCACGAGGAAGCGGTCGCCCGGCTCGTCCACTGTGTCGAGAACGCCGAGGCCCGGGCCGAACTTCGGGGGCCGGCCGACCTGGGCAAGTCGGCCGTCCTGGAGGAGGCCCTCCGCCGCCTCCGCCGCCCCGCTCGCCTTCTCTGTCCCGTCCGGCTCCCCGCCGATGGTCTCGCCCTGCTCTCCGGCGTCGGCGAGCGGCTCGGTGTGCGGATCCCCCCCTCCTCCAGCCCGTCTGAGGCGATTGCCCGGCTCCTCGACGCCGCTCGGGTCGCCCGGGCCCAGGGGATCGGATTGGTTATCGCGGTCGACGGCGATCAGCTGCTCGACACCCCCGAGGACCAACGGCAGATCGATCGGGTGGCGGCCGTCGCCCGCCAGGCGGGGGCCCGATGCTCGGTGTTCGTTGCCGGTCGGGGAATGATCCGCAACGGTGGGGGATCGATCGCGATCCGGATCGACCGACTGACCCGGGACGAGGCGGCCCGCTATCTCGATCGGAAGCTGGTTGCGGCCGGCCGGTCGCTCCCGACGTTCGCTGACCCGGCGGTCCTCCGCCTCCACGTCCTCTCCGAAGGCCTCCCGGGGGCCATCGATCGGCTCGCCGGCCTGGCGCTCCGGGCGGCGGCCCTGTCGAGGGCGAAGGTGGTGGAGACGGTCCATGTCGAGGGGGTCGCCCGGGAACTCGAACCTCCCGGCGAGCCCATCGGCGCCAGGCCAGACGTCTCGTTCCCCCGAGCGTTTGGTCGTCGCTGACAGAACTCAGGGAATCATGCGTCCCTTGCCCCGAACTAGGCAGGGGGGGGCGGCTCGTGCTACGATACTTCGATCGCTCCCCCGCTTCCCCCGCTTTGAGGACGGGCCCCGGGCCTTCGCCGATGGACCGACCGAATCCCGATCTGATCCCCCTGAAGAACCGCTCCAAGGCGGCTGCGCTGGCGCTGATCTGGCCAGGGCTCGGCCACCTGTATCAGGGCCGGTACGCCAAGGGGATCCTCTATCTGATCTGCATCTTCGGCCTCTACGCCGTCGGCTTCGCCTTGGGAGAGGGGGCCAACGTCTACTGGACCTGGGTCAATCCGCTGCGCGATGCCGAGCACTTCCGGCTTTACTACCTCGGGCAGTTCTGGGTCGGACTACCCGCCTGGCCCGCCTTGCTTCAGGCGACGCTCGTCCATCTCGGCCATCAACCGATCCTCGATGGCTTCATGGCCGCCCCCCTGCTCGAACCGGGGATGAACGACGAGGTGCGCGGCGTGATGGAGAAGGTCGTCAACCACGCCTTCTCGCTCCACCAGAAGTACGGCGGCCTGAAGGAGGTCGGAGACATCTACACGACCATCGCCGGGCTGCTCAACGTGCTGGCCATCTACGACGCCTTTGAGGGCCCGGCCGATCGGGCCAACCCCTCCGCGCAGGCCTCGTCCTCGACCGATGCGACGGCAAAGGCCGAGGAGATCGGCCGATGATCCCGCTCCTGCCGATCGCGTTGATCAATACGTACTGGTTCGCCCTGCCCCTGATTCTTGCCATCAGCCTTGTCTACGCCGCCTCCCGGCATGAGGAGTGGCCTCGAATTCTCCGCCACGCCGCGAGGCTGTTCGTGATGATCACCGGCATCCTCGTCCTGGCGACGGCGATCCTGCTGGCGATCAACACGCAGGTCTGATCCGACCTGCTCACCGGGAGGACGGGCCGGAATCGATCCCGTACTCCTCCGCGTCGTCGTCCTCGTCGGCCTGCCCGAAGGACGGGTCGAGGATCACTGGGCCGAAGGCGTCGAGCAGGGGGTCGTAGTCGACCACCGGGATCGGTGGGGGCGCGATCGGTGACGGTGACGGTGCGGGCGAGGGTGCCGGCGCGGGCTCGATCGTCGGCGCAGGAGCGGCCGATGGGCTCGTCGTGAGCGAGGACTCCGGGGCCTGGCCCACCGCCCGAGAGGGGGGCACGTGCGGCGGCCGCTCGAGCAAGTGGCCGACGTCGGTTCGCTCTCCCAGATAGTATCGGCGGACGTCGGGGTTCTCCAGGAACTCGACTCGGTTCCCCCGGGCGACCACCCGTCCCTGGTAGATCAGATAATTGTAGTCCGTGACCTCCAGCGTCTCACGATACTCGTGGTCGGTCAGCAGGATCCCGATATTGAAGGCCTCGGCCAGCTCCCGGATCGAAACCTGGATCTCCTTGACCGTCTTCGGGTCGATGCCGGCGAACGGCTCGTCGAGCATGATCAGGCTGGGTTCGGTGATCAGGCAGCGTGCGATCTCCAGCCGGCGTTTCTCGCCGCCGGAGATGAACTGGGCCTTGGTCTTCCGGATGTGGTCCAGCCCGAACTGATCGAGCAGTTGATCCCGACGGGCCCGACGCTCGCGACGCCCCAGGTCGCTCCGGGTCTCCAGGATCGCCATCAGGTTGTTCTCGACGGACAGTTGGCGGAAGACGCTGGTTTCCTGGGGCAAGTATCCGAGCCCGGCGCGGGCGCGACGGAACATGGGCAGGTGGGTGATCTCCTTGCCGTTGAAGGTGATCCTGCCGCCGTCGGCCGAGATCAGGCCGATCGTCATGCGGAAGCTCGTCGTCTTGCCCGCCCCGTTGGGGCCGAGCAGGCCGACGACCTGGCCCCGCTCCACCTCGAAGTCGACGCCGCAGACGACCTGCCGCTTGCCGTACCACTTCTGCAGGTCGCGGACTTCCAGAAGGGCCATGGGGCCGATCCTCCTTGATCGGTGGCGAGAGCGGTCGCCCGGAGCGAGGGGAGAACGTTCACCGGATCCAGGTCATCCGTTCGACATAGGGTCGGAAGGGAATCCGGAAGTCCCGGGAGAGGCGGATGTCCGGGCCGAAGGGCTTGCCATGAGGCCAGTAGACGAAGAAGGCTTTGCCCACGATCAGCTCCTCGGGCACCTCGTAGTACGCCCGGTCGAAGTCGGACCAGGGGCCGATCTCCCAGCGCCGGCCGGCATCGTCGTAGTAGATCCCCTCGATCTCAAACTGGTCCCAGGCGCGGCTGTCCTTGCTCCGGGGGCTGTTGTCACCCATCATCATGTAGCGGCCGGGCCGGATGGCGAAGGTCCTCGGCTCGTCGAGCCGGGCCAGCTCGCTGAATCGAGCCGGGTCCCGCATCGCGTCGACGAGCCAGCGGAACTCGTCCCAGCTGCGGAGGGTCCCGAACTCTTCGAGGTCGGAGGCGTTTGGCTGCAACGTATAGTAGATGTCGCGGCGGAGGACAAGGTCGCTTAGCCGAACGGAGGCTCCCGCCGCTCCCACGCCCACGGGAGACAGGTCGGCCAGGGTCGGCGGCCGGGGCTCCTCACGGTCGACGTCGTAGGCCACTCCCTCGCCGAACGGCGTCCGGCCGTCGACCCAGAGCGTCAGGCGGTCGTCGATGTTGGCGAACGCGATCCGGTACCGTCCCGGGCCGGAGATGCCGCACCCCTGGGGCGTTCCGAGAACGTTGCCGTCGCGGGTGAGCGTCGCCTGCCCCTCGGCCAAGTCGATCGTGCAGCGATGGGGCACGCCGGCCTCGATCAGCTCCACGATCACCTGGCCCCGGCCGGCCTCGACCTCCAGGACGAATTCGACGGCCAGGTCCCCCACCCAGTGCGGCTCCACGATCGGAGGAGAGCCAACCTCGTTCCCCCCCTGGTTCGTGTTGTAGGAAGAGAAGTCCTCGATCAGCGACGGCGACGGTTCTCGATCCAGCGTCTGCCCCTTGAGGATCGCCCGCCACTGGTCGGCGTCGGGGACCAGGTGCCGGTAGCGCAGCCAGGACACCCGTGAGGGGTCTGCCGTCCCGGAGGCGAACTCTCCCGGCCGCTGCTCCGACTCGGACCAGTCCCCCTCCTCCAGGGGGGCCCAGCGGCGCCATTCGGGCCGGTCGGCGAGCGAGACGGGGCGTTGCCGGTCGTCGTAGACGGGAACCAGCATCGCCCGGAGGTGACGGAGCGGTTTGCGCAGGATCCGGAACGGCTCGTCTCCGTCCAGGGGACGGGAGAACAGGTCGCCCCCGTTGATCTGGAGCTCCTCGCCCGGCAGGCCGACCAGCCGCTTGATGTAGTTCTGCTCCGGGGCCTCCGGGTAGTGGAAGACGACCACGTCCCAGCGTTCCGGACGACTGGCGAACGGCAGGAAGGGCAGCTTGTAGGGGAACTTCATCACGAGGATGCGGTCGCCGTTGTAGCTGGGCTCGTCGTCCAGAACGGTGCGGAACCGGCAGTTGTAGCAGGTCCCGAATGCCACCGCGCGCCCGGACCTCGGCTCGTCCGCCGCGTTCACCGCGTAGGAAACGCCGCACTGCGGGCAGGAGACCTCCTTGTGCCGGCCCATGAGGGTCGGCGCCATCGAGCCGGTCGGGATCACGAACGCCTCCGCCGCGAACCCGCGCACCACCAGGGCGAGGATGAAGGCGACGACGATCGACTCGATCGTCTCGCGGTGCGACTCGGTTGGCCGGGGCGTCGCCGGGCTCGGGGAGGCTTGGGGGCTCGCCTTGCGGCGATCGGCGGTCCGGGTCATCGGGCTCCCCTGCACGGCTCGGGCGTTGGAGTCTGCGAGCGATCTCAACGAATGTATCGGATCTCACGGAGGTCGGGAACCCAGTACGGCTCTCCGCCGAAGACCCGAAGCGGCACCCCCCGGCTGGGGAGGTGGACCAGGAACGGCTTGCCCAGGAGCATCGCTCCCGGGACGACCGGGCTCTCCGGCCAGAATCTCGAGTCGTTGGACACCGGGCTGTTATCCCCCAACACGAAGTATTCGTCCGACCCAAGCCGATAGGGCTCGCCGACCGCGAACGGCTGGACCGGGGAGTGACTCTGGCCGTCGGTGTAATAGACGTCCCGGTACACCCGGAGGCGGGACACGTCGGCCCCCTGGCCGACGACCCCCAGGGCGATCGGAGGCTCCAGTAGCGGGGTCGGCGGCGGCGTCCGGGACGGCGGATCCAGGTCGAGCGGCTCGAACAGCGGTTCGCCGTCGAGGGCGACGATCAGCCGATGGTCGAAAAAGGAGGCCTCCAGCCGCCTCGGCCCAGGTCGATTCGCCCAGGAGGCAGCCAGCGCGACGGCTCCGTCCTCGGTGCGGTAGTGCCGACCCAGGAACTCCACGCTTGGCGGTGCCTGGCCTCGGAGCGGGATGGCCAGCACCAGGGGCCCCGACGCGGACAGGAACCTCAGGGCCAGCGCCTCGATCCCCTCGGACAGCTCCAGGTCCGCCTCGAGCATCAGGTCCTCGACTCGCCGGCCCGACCCGAGCCGGGCGCCGTTGTAGGCGACGAAGTCTCGGATCGGCCCGTAGTGCCCTCGATCAGGGTCGACGTGCAAATACTCCAGCCAGTCGATCGCCGGACCAGCCGGGCCGTCGGGTGATGGGCGGTGGGGGAACGCCGATGCTGAGCCCTCATGGGAGTCCCCCGGATCCCACCCGGAAACCAGGCCGTCTTCCCGGCGAGCCCTCCAACGCGGGAACAGCGTCGGTGCCGGCGGGCGGTACTTGCTGTCGTGAACCAGCAGCCGCATCCCCCGGACCTCCGCCAGTGTCTTCCTCGCGATCTTGCCATCGACGTACACGTCCCCGTTGATCAACTCGATCGCCTCGCCGGGCAGACCGACGACGCGCTTGACGTAGGCCTGGTCCGTCTCCGTCGGGTTCAGGAACACGACGACTTCCCAGCGGCGCGGAGCCCGCCATTTGAAGAAGAACTTCTGGACAAGCAGGCGGTCTCCGGTTCGCTCGGCGGCGGGGGCGTGTTCCAGATTGGCGCCGCAGTTTGGGCAAAGCGGCTGGCCGGCCTGGCCGTTCTCGTCGACGCCGAGAGCGAACTGGAAGTCGCACGAGGTGCAGCGCACGTCACGATGGACGCCCAGCAGCGTCGGCGCCATCGAGCCGGTGGGGACGATGTACGCCTCGGCCGCGAAGGTGCGGACCAGCAGCATTCCGATGAACAGGATCGGGATCGACTCGACCAGCGGTCGGGAGGACGCCGGCCGGCCGATTCCGGCCTCGGCCTCGGCGATCGAGGCCCGGACCTCGACCCCGGGCGGCGGCAGGGCCGTTGCGAGTCGAGGGACCTCCGCCGAGTCGACCGCCCCGGACTGTTCCATGAGCCCCCCCCTTGTCGGATCCACCGGTCCTCGCCTCAGGCCTCGCCGGCCTCGAGGACCGAGAGGAAGGCCTCCTGCGAGATCTCGACGTTCCCCACCTGCTTCATCCGCTTCTTGCCTTCCTTCTGCTTTTCCAGAAGCTTCCGCTTGCGGGTGATGTCGCCGCCGTAGCACTTGGCGGTGACGTTCTTCCGCAGGGCCGAGATCGTCTCCCGGGCGATCACTTTCGAGCCGATCGCCGCCTGGATGGCGACCTCGAACTGGTGGCGGTCGATCTCCTCCTTGAGCTTCTTCACCAGCTTCCGGCCCCTGCGTTCGGCGAAGTCGCGATGGACGACGATGGAGAGGGCATCGACCCGGTCTCCCGCCACCAGAACATCGAGCCGGACGAGGTTGTTCGGCCGGTAGCCGAGCAATTCGTAGTCCATCGTGCCGAAGCCTCGAGTGGCCGACTTCAGCTTGTCGTACAGGTCGTAGATCATCTCCGCCAAGGGGAGCTCGTAGGTGACGATCACCCGGGTTGGCGTGATGTAGTCGGTCTTGATGTAATCGCCGCGCCGTTCCTCACAGAGGGCCATGATCGCGCCGATGTTGTCCGAGGGGACAAGGAAGTTGACCCGCGCGTAAGGCTCGCGGAACTCCTCAATCTCGCCCGCATCGGGGATGCGGGTCGGATTGGAGACGTGAAGCGTCTCCCCCTTTCGGGTGATGATCTCGTAGGTGACGTTTGGTGCCGTTTGGACCAGGGAGAGGTCGCTCTCGCGTTCCAGCCGCTGCTGCACGATCTCCATGTGCAGCATGCCGAGGAAGCCGCACCGGAAGCCGAAGCCGAGGGCGTCGGATGTTTCCGGTTCGAAGGTGAAGCTGGAGTCGTTGAGGGCGAGCTTCTGGAGGGCCGTCCGGAGGTCCTCGAACTGGTTGTGCGTGGCCGGGAAGAGCCCGCAATAGACGACCTGCCTCGGCTCCTGGTAGCCGGGCAAGGCCGAGGCGGCCGGCGTGTGGGCGTCGGTGATCGTGTCGCCGACGCGAACATCAGAGAGCTGTTTGATGTTGGCCACGACGAAACCGACCTGGCCGACCCCGAGCTCCTGGACCGGCACCTCCCTCGGGCGGAACTGGCCGAGCCCGATCACCTCATACTCGCGTTCCATCGCCATCAGCCGGATCTTCTGGCCGACTCGGATCGTGCCGTCCACCACCCGGACGTAGACCACAACACCTTGGTAGTCGTCGTACTTCGAGTCGAAGATCAGTGCCCGCAACGGGGCCTGGACGTCTCCCGAAGGGGGGGGGATGCGGTCGATCAGGGCCCGGAACAGCTCAGGGACCCCAGCACCGGTCTTGCCGCTGACGGCGAGGATCTCGTCAGGATCGAGACCCAGCGTGTTGAAGATCTCCTCCTTGATCTCCTCTGGCCGGGCCGCCTGCATGTCGATCTTGTTCAGCGCGGGGACGAGGGCCAGGTCGCCAGCGATGGCGAGATAGGCATTGGCGACCGTCTGCGCCTGCACTCCCTGAGTGGCGTCGACCAGCAAGATCGCCCCCTCGCAGGCCGCGAGGGAGCGGGAAACCTCGTAGTGGAAGTCGACGTGCCCGGGGGTGTCGATCAGGTTCAGCTCGAAGGTCTGGCCATCAAGCGTGTAGTGGATGCTGACGGCCCGGGCCTTGATGGTGATGCCGCGCTCACGCTCGAGATCCATGTCATCGAGCAATTGCTCGCGGAACTCTCGCTGAGAGATCGCGCCGGACTGGAGCAACAGCTGGTCGGCCAGCGTGCTCTTGCCGTGGTCGATGTGGGCGACGATCGAGAAATTGCGGATGAACTTCGGATCGTGGGCCATGAGCAGTCCGGGGGAGTCGGGTCGGCGAGGCGACCGGGCGGGAAGGCGGAGGGCATCATCCGGCCCGATCGGGCCGGGCCGGGGCGGACGCCCCCACCTCACAATAGTAGCAATCGCCGGGGGCTCGGGCGAGATGGACCGCCTTGAAGCCCCGGAATCCCACTCCCAGGCCGAGCCCAACCCGATCCGCCGCGATCCCTTACGGGGAGATCCCACGGGATCAGCCCGTCGACCTCTCCCCAAAGGCCATCCGGGCGCAACCGGCGGCCCCGATGTATCCGGCATCACCACCGAGGGTCGCGTAGTCGATGATCGTCTTCGCCGCCGGAAGCGGGAAGGCCATCCGCCTCACTCCCTCCCGGATCAACCCGATGAACTCGGGCCCGGCGCTGGACATGCCGCCACCGAAGAGGATGATGTCCGGATCGATCAAGTGCATCAGGCAGACGGCGCCGACGGCCAGGTAGTGCGCCGTCTCCCGCATCAGGCGAGACGCCAGGGGATCACCGGCAAGGGACTCCTCGTTGATCGACCGCGCGGTCAGCGTGCCGGCCGCGAGGTGGCGACGGAGGGCTGTCTCCTCGTCGGCCCGCTCCAGGGCCTCGACGGCCCGCTTCACCAGCGCGGTGGCGGAGGCATACGCCTCCAGGTGGCCGTAGCCGCCGCAGCCGCACTGGCGGCCATTCTCCATCTGGATGATCATGTGGCCGACCTCGGCACCGTGGCTGTGGCGACCCTCGATGATCTTCCCCTGTTCCACGATGCCGCCGCCGACGCCGGTGCCCAGCGTGAACAGCACCAGACTGGACACCCCCTTGCCCGCACCGACCCAGAATTCGCCGTACGCCGCGGCGTTGGCATCGTTCTGGAGCACGGTCGGCTTCTTCAGGAGCGCGGCGAGGCGGTCGCGCACCGGGAAGTTGTTCCATCCCGGCAAGTTAGGGGGTTCGAGTAGCATTCCGCCGGCGATGTCCATGGTGCCGGGGGTGCCGAGCCCGACCGCCGCGATGTCGTCCCAGGACAGCCCGCTCGCCTCGACCGCCAGCCGGCCGGCCTCGGCCAGCGTGGCGACGCCCGCCTCGGGCCCCCTCGCCGCATGGGTTTCGATGCTGACCGAAGAGAGAGAGCGGCCCTCGTCGTCGACGACCCCGCTCTTGACGTTGGTCCCTCCCAGGTCGATGCCCAGGTAGAACGGCAAACGGCGTTCGGTTGCGCTCATGCCGAGCCTCGAGGCGACTCCCGGACGGAGTGGTGTGGGTCGATGCGACGGGGCGAAGCGTTTCAATTTAGCCACGGGCGCCCGGCCGGTCAATCGTGCGAAAACCGCTCCTCATGACCCGGGTCGAGTCTACCATACGATGAGGGAGGCCGGTGCCCGGATCGTTGCGGCCCCGAGCGTGCGCCGGTAGGGTAGCCGAGAAGGGGGGCCAGCGCCGTTCCCTCCCCGACGCACATCGACGAGACGCACCCATGAGACGCCGGAAGACCCTGGGATGGGGCGTGCTCGCCCTGATCGCGCTGTCGGTTAGCCTGGCCGCGGGCCAGCAACGATCCGGGGACCGGCCGCCCCCCGACCGGGCCAACGTCCCCTACGGCCCTCACGAGCGAAACGTCCTGGATTTCTGGCGGGCCGACACGGACGGGCTTACCCCCCTGGTCGTTTACATCCACGGGGGGGGATTCCGGGGAGGAGACAAGGCGGGAGTTCCTCCTGAGCTGCTCCGGGGCTGTCTGGAGGCAGGGATCTCGGTCGCCTCGATCAACTACCGACTCTCGCAGCACGCCCCCTTCCCCGCTCCGATGCTCGACGGCGCCCGGGCGATCCGGTTCCTCCGCTCAAAGGCGGAGGATTGGGGGATCGACCCCGACCGCATCGCCGCCTCGGGAGGCTCGGCCGGCGCGGGGATCTCCCTCTGGGTCGGCTTCCACGACGACCTGGCCGACCCCAACGCCGAGGACCCGGTCGACCGCCTGTCCAGCCGCCTCTCCTGCATGGCGGTCGTCGGGGCCCAGACGACCTACGACCCCCGGGTGATCGCCACCATCGTCGGCGGCAGGGCGGCCGAGCATCCGGCCCTGCCGCTCTTCTTTGGCCTAGCCGAAGACCAGTTCGACTCGGAGTCGGCCGCCGAGCTGTTCGAGCAGGCCTCTCCGGACACCTCTGTCTCTCCGGACGACCCTCCGGTCCTGCTAGTCTACAATGAACCGAAGGGACCGCTCCCTCCTGATTCCCCCCCCGGACGGGGAATCCACCATCCCAACTTCGGCGAGTACCTGAAGGCGAAGATGGACGACCTGGGGATCGAGTGCACCTGCGTGCATATCGATGACCTGGAGGGCGGGCGACCCGAGGCTGACGCCGAGATCATCTCCTTCTTCCGCCGCCAGTTCGGGATCGATGGCCCCTGAGGATTCGGAGAACCTCCCGTGACCGGACTGGACCTGGCGATTTCCCGCCGCCGGTGGTTGCTCGGCGTTGGGGCCCTGATCGGCTCGGCTCGGGTGAGCGCCCGGCAGACCGATCCGCCGGAGGGAGTCTCGGATCCGCTGGACGTGATCCGACGTCGCGCCGACGAGGTCGGTCTGCCCGGATTCCGGGTGCGGGAGGGGATGCGATATACCGTGATCGGCTCCGCCTCAGACCGTTTCATCGCCGGTGCCCTTCGGCTCTGCGAAGGGCTGGCCGACGACTACCTCGATCACTTCGCTGGCCGGGGATTCGCCGTCGAGGCACCCAAGGAGAGGATGGTGATGGTCGCCCTCGACGATCGGGACGCCTTCTCCCGATTCGTGGGGGTCGAGCAGCCTCCCGAGGTGACGGGGATCTTCGAGGTCGGTCCGAACTACCTGGTCCTTTACGATGGCCGCAACGGCGGCCCCGCCGGCCCGACGGCGGAGCGAGCGAACTCGCTGACCCTGTTCCACGAGGCGATGCACCAGCTCACCTTCAATACCGGGCTGCTGCACCGAGACGCCGATATTCCCCTGGCCGTGAGCGAGGGCCTGGCGACCTATGGCGAGGTCCGTCGTCCCGGAGGCCGAGGGGAGGTCGGCGACCTAAACTGGGAGCGGCTCGCCGTGATCCTCTCGGCCCTCTCCCAGAGGCGTCCGCTCATCCCCTTGGCCGATCTGATCGGCGGCGATCATCCCTTCCAGAAGGAGGAAACGGTCCAGCTCGCCTATGCTCAGTCTTGGCTGTTCGTCTTCGGCCTGATCCGAAACGACCAGGCGACCGAACGGTTTCGGGCCTACCTGGAGGCCCTTCGCGATGTCGAGCGGCCCCGGCCCCGGGTCGAGCTGGCCGAGGAGCACCTGGGAGACCTGGCCCGGCTCGACGCCATGCTTCCGCAGTTCGCCGCCCGGCTCTCGAGGTCGAGGGAGCCGATCCGGTGATTAGCCGAGCACGGGGTTCAGGCCCATGTTCTCGCGCATCTCGGCTCGGTGCTTCTCGTAGTGCATCAGTAGGCGGCGGTCCTTCCGATGCTGCCGCTCTTTTTTCGCCTGCGCTCGGGCGAAGAGGCGGCGGAAGGCAGGGCTGGTGAGCTCTCCCCGATGGGCGTATCGCGCCCGGAGCCGGCCGGCCGGCTTCTCTCCGAAGGCCTCGATTAGCTCGTCCTCAAGCGAGACGAAGAATTGGGCGTGGCCCGGGTCTCCCTGGCGGGCGCACCGGCCGGCGAGCTGGCGGTCGATGCGGAATGACTCGTGCCGCTCCGTGCCGATGACGTGCAGGCCCCCGAGCTGCGCCACACCCTCGCCGAGCTTGATGTCGGTGCCACGGCCGGCCATGTTCGTGGCCACGGTGACCCGCCCCGGCTGGCCGGCCTGGGAGACGATCTGCGCCTCGATCGCGTGGTTCTTGGCGTTGAGGACCTGGTGCTCGATGTTCGCCTCGTTCAGGAGGGCCGAGAGCTTCTCCGACTTCTCGATCGACCGCGTGCCGACGAGCACCGGCACTCCCTTCTTGTTCAGCCGGACGATCTCATCGGCCACCGCCCGGAACTTCTCGTCCTCGGTCGAGAAGACGCGGTCCTTCACCCAGACGCGTCGGCTGGGCTTGTTCGTGGGCACGGGGAAGACGTGGACGGAGTACGTCTTACGCAGTTCGGCGGCGTCGGAGCGAGCGGTACCGGTCATGCCGGAGAGCTTCTTGTACCGCTTGAAGAACTCCTGCACGGTCACTCGGGCGGCAGTGATCGTCTCCAGGGTGATCTCCAGCTTCTCCTTCGCCTGGATCGCCTGGTGCAGGCCGTCTTGCCACTGGCGGCCGGGCATCAGTCGGCCGGTGAACTCGTCGACGATGACCACGTCCATCACCCCCTTCTCGTTGGGGGCGACGACATACTCCTTGTCCCGGATGTAAGCGATCTGCGCCCGCAGGGCACGCTCGACGTATTCGTAGAGCTGGTCGACCGTCAGCATCGAGAACGCCGACAGGCCCGCCTTGAGCTGGACTTTCCGGCGCCCGGAGGCGTTCAGCTCGGCCTTGCGTTCCAGCGGGTCGTACTTGAAGTCCTTCGTGCGGACGAGCGTCTTGGCGATCTCGTCGGCGCCGTAATAGGCGGAGGCCTCCTCCTGGGTCGGCTGGTTGTTAGCGCCGATGATGAGGGGGGTTCTCGCCTCGTCGATGAGGATCGAGTCGGCCTCGTCGATGATCGCGTAATGGTGGGTCCGCTGGACCGGACGGGCGGCCTCGGCCGTGGTACCGGCGCCGATGAAGGCCTGCATGAAGGTCTTGCGGTGATTCTCGCCGTGCTGGTACTTCTTGAGCTGGTCGCGGAGGAAGTCGAAGCCGAGTTCCTTGCCGGTGCCGTAAGTGATGTCGCAGCCATAGGCGGCGCGGCGGATGGAGTCGTCCTGGCCGGTCTGGATGCAGCCGACGGTCAGGCCGAGCTTGTGGAAGATTGGGGCGTTCCACTCGGCATCGCGGTGGGCAAGATAGTCGTTGACGGTGACGACATGCACCCCCTTGCCCTGCAAGGCGTTGAGGTACGCCGGCAGGGTGCAGACCAGGGTCTTCCCCTCGCCGGTTTCCATCTCGGCGATCGACCGGAAATGGATGGCGATGCCGCCCATGAGCTGGACGTCATAATGCCGCATGCCGACCGTGCGCTTGGCCGCCTCGCGCACCAGGGCGAAGGCCTCCGGCAGCAGCTTGTTCAGCGAGTCGCCCTGGCGGGCCTTCTGGCGCAGGGCGAAGCTTCGGGCGGCGATCTGGTCGTCCGACTCCTTCTCCAGGGTCGGCTCCAGCGCATTGATCTGGTCGACCAGAACGGCGAATCGGCCGTACCGAGCCGGGTAGGTCGGTCCCGCGATCGCCTTCGCCCGATTCAGCCAGGAAGGTCCCAGTCGGCTGGCCATCGCCCGATTCTCCTCGATGCTCCCGGTGTCTCGAACGCGGGGACGACGCCCCGGGCCGCGCCCGGATGGCCGGGGCGCGCATGCTCCTCGACAAACGGACTCCGGGAGGGCCGATCTTCCCGAGTCTCAGGGAACTCCGTCCGCCGGGCCGGGCGGGACGGGGCCGAATCAGAGGGGAGGGTTCCAGATCGGTCCTCGAGCCGAGAAGATCAGGGCACCGTCGGGAGGGGGGAACGATGGCTCGGGAGAGGCGAGCCACTCGCGAAGCATCCGGACCTTCTCGTCGGCCGAGGGCTCCCGGTCGTCGCCTTCGGACCCCGGCGGAGCCTGCCAGAAGACCCAGAAGGAGGGGCCGTCGGGCAGCCTCAGTTTGAGAAAGAGCCGGAGGGACTGGGCCCGCAGGATGGCGCCGGGGGAGTCGTCCACCGATCGGGGATCCTCGCCCCAGGCCTCCGCTTCCTCGCGGAGCATCGAGACGACATTCTCGGGCCCGAGCGGCCAGATCTCGTCGAGAAGCATGGCCGTCCCGTCGGGAGCGGTAAAGGGACCGTTTTCCTCGGTTTCCTCCAGCAGGAACCGGGCGAGTGCCGCCGAGGAGACGACCACCGGATTGGCCCCCCCATCGGCCCCCGCCGCCCCGATTTCGGCCGGCAGCTCCCAGACCGTCCCGGGAGTGCCGTCTCGAGGGGGGGCGATGCCGCCGAGCCGGATCGAGGCGCCGAGATCCTCGTCGTCGCCGGGGAAGCGCTGGAGGAAGATGGTCCCGGCTTCATCCACGACATAATCGGTGAACCCGCCCGGCTCGCTGACCCGGACCGTCGCGACGGGACGACGGCGGTAGATCACCTCCACGGCGATCCGATCGGGGTAGGAGCGGCGAACCGAGACGACACGGTCGACCCAGCGGACGTGCTTGAACGCCCGTTCCAGGGCGTCGAGATCGAGCTCCAGGGCCGATCGTCCATCGAGCCCGGAGAGCGATCGAGAGACGGCGACGAGCATCCCCTCTCGGCCTCCCGGGAGCCAGGGGGGGGGAGTCGGCAGGATCTCCACCCGGGAGAGGGACCAGGAATACTCCGGCCGGGCGTGGACCCGACGCATCAGGATTCCGTGCAGGTCGCCGACGACGATCAAACTCAGGGCGAGGACCAGGGAGGCCGTCAAGGCCGCCAGTCGCCCCCGGGGGCCGAGAAGCGAGGCGATCCCGCGGTCCCATCGGGCCGGCGCCCCGATCGGGGTCGCCTCGTCCTTCTCGGTCGCTTCGATCGCCAGCCGCAGCATCCGCCGATCCTCGGGCCCGCCTGGGGCCCTCGGTCCTGAGCGGGCCCCGTCCTGGCCAGGATCGGCTCACCAGATCTGGATCTGCAGCTCCAGCTCGTAGCCGAACTTCCTCAGGACCTCCTCCCTGGAGAAATCGATCAACTCCAGCACGTCGGCCACGGTGGCGCCGGGGTCGGCGACGATGTAGTTGGCGTGCCGATCGGAAATCTCCGCCTCACCGATCCGCTTTCCGGAAAGACCGGCCTGGTCGATCAGGGTCCCGGCCGAGACTTCCGGCGTTGGATTCTTGAAGATGCATCCGGCCGACTGGTGGCCGTAGGGCTGGTTCTCCTTCTTGACGATCCAGATGCGCCTCATTCGGCGGACGACCGACTCGGGATCGTCGGGCTCCAGCTCCATCTCGACGGAGAGGATGACGCAGTCATCCAGGTTCGAGCGGCGGTAGGAGAAGATCAGGTCGTCCTGCTCCCTGGTGCGGATCTGGCCGTCGGGTTCCAGCACGGTGGCGCGGCGGACGAACTGGCCGATCGCCCCCTGTCGGCCGCCGCTGTTGCCCCGGACGGCCCCGCCGACGGTGCCGGGGATGCCCGTGAGCGTCTCCAGCCCGGCGAGCCCCGCTCGGGCGGTCTGGGAAATCAGGGCCGTCAGCGGCACGGCCGAGCCGGCAACGACCCGAGGGCCTTCGATTCGGACGTCGGAGAAGGACGGGCTCTCCAGGTGGAGGACCAGCCCCCGCACCCCCTCGTCCCTCACCAGCACGTTCGAGCCGCCGGCCAGGACGTGCCAGGGCAGCCCTTCCTCGGCGCAGCGGCGGACCATGGCGGTCAGCTCGTCAGCGGTGCCGGGGCGGGCCAGGAAGTCGGCCGGTCCTCCCAGGCGGAACCAGGTCAGCGGCGCCAGGGGCTCGTTCGCCCTGACGGCCCCTCGGAACTCGTCGAACGGCTGCATCGTCGGTCGACACCTCGGCCGGTCGCGGGCCGACGCTCGGCTTCCCCCGGGGCGGACGGCCCCGATCGGGCGGCGAACGCCCTCCTTGGCAAGAATTGACGGGCATCCTAGCCCCGCTCTCCTCCGGACGTCAAGCGGCTCGCCCCGAAGGCCTGGGGGCGATCGTCCCGCTCCCAAAGCGTTTCGGGCCGATCTCCTTCACGCGCTGTCGGAGCCCGTCGGGTTCAGTCCCCCGAGTCGGCCCCGCTTGTCACGGAGGCGGTTTGGGGAGAGTGGCCCGATCCCTCCTCCCCGAGGGTGGGTCCGGCGGGGCCAAGAAGCGCGTTGAAGAGCGGTCGGAACGTGGCGTGAGTCTGGCCCCGGTGTTGAGGTGGGAACCCGAAGAGAACGACACGGCCCTTCCCGAGCGAGACGTCGACGAGGGCGGCCGAGCCGGCGAGATGCTCCTCGCCGAGAAGCCAGCCGCTCTCGAGCAGGTTCGTCTCGGCATACCTGCAGGCGACCGAGACGCGATCGCCGGCCCCCTCGGCGGGGCGGAAGCCTCGGGAGTTCGAGAAGAAGGCCGAACCGTCGGCGGGCATGCCGAGGGTGAGGTAGGACGACTCGTCGAAGCGAACGGCGAGGATGGAGCCGGGACAGTAGAACGAATTGCTGGAAACGCCGTCGAGGACGTCGACCACGGGGAGGCCGAGGCTCTCGATGGCGAATTCGCAGGAATCTTCCAGGCAGACAAGCCGGCCCCCGGCCTCGACGAACCGACGAATCGCCTCGACGCCGTCGCCGGCCAGCCCTCCGACATAGGCCGGCTCGGTCTGGTCGGGGCGGTAACCCTCCCGCAGCGTCCGGCGGCCGATCGAGGGAAGCACCAGGACGTCGAACCGCTCGATCAGGTCCCCGGCGACGATGTCGGCATTGTGAACGGTGCGATACGGGACGCCGAAGCGGTCGAAGACCAGTCGGGTCCAACCCTCGTCCATGCTCGGAACCCACGGTTGGTAGAGGGCGATCCGGGGGGCCTTCAACCGGGTCCAGGACGGCAGCGGAGCACCGTCCCCGACGATGCCTTCGGGACCGAGGTCGGCATCGGGCAAGGGCAGGTCGAAGACCTGCGGCTCGTCGACGGCCAGGGCGACCGCGGAAGTCTCGGGGAGGACCTCGTTGAGGAGCCGGAGCGAGTCCTCGAAGGAGGGGATCCGCAAGCTGCCGGAGGGGAGGTCATGCCCCCCGACCGTCCTCGGTTCCTCCAGGCGGTCGACCGGGATCTCGGCGTCGAGCAGGGCGAAAAGGATCGTGAAATCGTCGTTGGCGCGATTGGTGATGTAGAACGCGTCGGCCTCGTCGAGATCCCCCTCGATCCGGCCAGGGGTCGTGTCGACGGCCGTCACCGGCTCGGCCTGGGCCTCGAACGGCTCCGCGATCGCGACCGCCTTGACCCCCATCTGGAGCGGGAGGGTCCAGCCGGCCACGTCATAAGGGCGCTCGGGGCGGCCGTCGGGGCCGACCCGCTCCGGGTATTCCTGTCGCTCCATCATGTCCTTGAGGTGCGGCCGGTATGGCTGCGCCGCCGGGAGGATCCAGGAGCCGGCCGGGTATTCGACGCCGCCCGCCTCGAACGGGGAGGTGGCGCGCCGGGCCTGAATGCCAGTGGCGAGGAGGATCTCCAGCAGCTTGGCCGCGGTTCCGGGGTCGCGCTGACCGCCGGGGACGACCCAGGCGAAGGGAGGATGCTCGGAGCCCTTCCGGATCTGGTCCATCGCGACGGCCCGGTAATTGGACTGGAACCAGTCTCGGTACCGGGCGGCGAGGGTGAGCAGGGCTCGGGCGCTGATCAGCTCATACTCGATGATGTCGCCGATCCGCCACCAGCCGCCGGGCCAGGGATCGACGAAGGTGACCCTGGCCTCGTGATCATCGAACCCCCGGCCGCCGCCCCGGAGGTCGGATCGCTCCAGAAAGATGGGGGAGGCGAGCTTGACGCTGGCCGCCTCGGTCAAGATCCCGACCATGTTGTGCCGCTGGGGCACGGTGCGGTTGCCGCCATTCCACCAGTTGTCGTACATGACATGGGTGGCCACCCCCTTCTTGCCGGCCCGGGCCAGGTCGGCGGCCAGATGGGCCCCGATCAGGAAGATCCCCTGACTGATGCGGGGGTCGAGGTTCGGGTTCACCGGGTCGTGGAACGGCGGTACGAAGAGACGGGGGCCGGTGGAACCCATCTGGTGGACGTCCCAGGTGATCGTGGGGAACCACTCGGTGTAGAGCAGCCGGGTCAAATGCCGGGTCTCGACGAGGTTGAGCATGAACCAGTCGCGATTGGTGTCGTGCCCGGCATAGGGGTGGTAGAGGCGAGGCATGCCGGAGCCCTCCCAGGGAGTCCCCTTGGAGCGCTCGTACCAGTCGTGCACGATGTCGACGCCGTCCGGATTCACCGAGGGGACCAGCAGGACGATCGTGTTCTCGAGGATCGCCCTCGTCTCCGGGTCGTCGCCAGTGGCGAGCTCGTGGAGCAACGCGCAGGCCATCAGGGTCGAGGCGGTTTCCGACGAGTGGATCGAGCAGGTGATCAGAACGGTCGTCTTGCTCCGCTCGACCAGCGCCTCGGCCTCCTCCGAGGGCAGCTCGGGGTCGGGGAGGGAAAGTCGGCGCTGGAGGTCCTGGTATCGGCCGAGATCGGCGATTGTGTCCTCGGAGGAGATGGCCGCCACGAGGAAGGGGCGTCCCTGGGTCGTCGAGCCGAGCTCCCGGACGGCCACCCGGCCAGACGCGGCGTCGACGGCTTCGAAATAGTTGACGACGCGTTCCCAGGGGGCGAGCCGGAAGTCCTCTCCGGGCCGGAAGCCGAGGACCTGCTCGGGCTGGGGGACGGCCTGCTCCTGCGCGGTCGAGGGGGGCGGAGCGGCCAATCCCAGGAGGATCAGAGGCGCGAGCGTCGCCGATCGGATCGGGCTCATCGGGGGCTCCATCGGGCGCCATCGAGGTCGCGGGCGGAGGAGACTCATGATCCCGGCTGGACCTTGGGGATGCAACCGATCGGCCCGATCGGACGGCAGGGGGGTGGTTTGACCGCCCCGGCCGGCGAGCCGTATGATCCCTTGAGGCATCGGTGACGGATCGAAGGCCGGGCTGACCGTCGCCCCGACCTCCTCTCCTTCTCGAGGCGGATCGTCGCCCGTCTCTCCCAAGGATCCGCCTCGATCGAGCCGACGGAGCCCATCCCGATGTCCTCCGACACCGCGCTGCACCGCAGTGACCCCCGGATCGTCTCCGACCCGCTGCCCGGCCCGAAGGCCCGGGCGTGGATCGACAGGGACGAGCGGACGACATCACCTTCCTACACACGAATGTACCCGCTGGTGGTCCGCCGCGCCCGGGGGGCGATGATGGAGGACCTCGACGGGAACCGCTTCCTCGACTTCACCGCGGGGATTGCCGTCACCAACGCCGGGCACTGCCACCCGAAGGTCGTCAAGGCGATCCGCCAGCAGGCTGGCCGCCTGGTGCACATGTCGGGGACCGATTTCTATTACACGCCCCAGATCCGCCTCGCCGAGCGGCTCGCCCGCCTGGCCCCCGGACCGGGGCCGAAGCGGGTGTTCTTCTCCAACAGCGGCGCCGAGGCGATCGAGGCGGCGCTGAAGCTGGCGCGCTACCACACGAAACGGCCCCGGGTCATCGCCTTCCGCGGCGCCTTCCACGGCCGGACCTACGGCGCGATGAGTCTGACCGCCTCGAAGGCGATCCAGCGCAAGGGGTTCGCGCCGCTGGTCCCCGAGGTGCAGCACGCTCGATTCGGCGACCTTGGAAGTGTGAAGGAGCTGTTCAAAACGACCTGCCCCCCCGAGGAAACCGCGGCCATCTTCGTCGAGCCGATCCAGGGAGAGGGGGGCTACATCGTCCCCCCCGACGACTTCCTGCCGGGGCTCCGGGCCCTGTGCAGCGAGCTGGGGATTCTGCTCGTGTTCGACGAGATCCAGGCCGGCATCGGCCGAACCGGCCGAATGTTCGCCTCGGAGCACTGGGGCGTACACGGCGACATCGTCTGCCTGGCCAAGGGACTGGCCAATGGCCTTCCGCTCGGAGCGATCGTCGCGCCGGAGTCGATCATGACCTGGGCCCCCGGTAGTCACGCCAGCACCTTCGGCGGCAACCCCATCGCCTGCGCTGCCTCCGTCGCCACGCTCGACCTTGTCGAGCGACGGTACGCCGCGAACGCCGCCGAGCGCGGCGCCCAGCTCATGGCCGGCCTCCGGGAGCTGGCCAAGGCCCACCCCTGCATCGTTGACGTCCGGGGCAAGGGGCTGATGATCGGCATGGAGCTCGGTTCCCCCGCCGGTTCCAACCCCGACCTCCGGGACCGGATCATCCTGGAGTGCTTCCATCGCGGCCTGCTGCTGCTGCCCTGCGGCCCGAGCACGATCCGGTTCTGCCCGCCGCTCTGCGTAACGGGTCACCAGGTCGAGGTCGGCTTGAACCTGATCTCCGGTGCGATGGATGCCCTCTGCGGCGAGTGCCCGTACTCCCCGAAGCGGCCGGATGTGGCCCACGTCCACCTGGGAGATCACCTCCCGTCGGACCAGGCCTCCTGAGCACCGGCCTCCCTCCCGCTCCCCCCTCGTTTTGAAGGCCGAGATCCCCGAGCCGCACCCATGTCTACCGTCTCCCCAAGTTCCGCACCCCCGTTCGACTGGCAACGCTGGCCCGAGACCGAGGCGTTCCTCGGGGAGAAGCTCCGATCGGCCCTCGGCGGAAACCCCTTCGCCGCCGCCCTGGCGAACCGGATGCAGGCAGAGACGAGCACGACGATCGACGTCTGGATCGATCACCTCGCCCTGGTCGACCGGCCCGGCCTGGTCGGCGAGTTGGAACGACTCGGCTTCGCCAAGGCGGCCGAGCCGTA
Organism: Tautonia sociabilis; assembly: GCF_003977685.1. Classification (GTDB taxonomy): domain Bacteria; phylum Planctomycetota; class Planctomycetia; order Isosphaerales; family Isosphaeraceae; genus Tautonia; species Tautonia sociabilis. The sequence goes on from NZ_RYZH01000002.1 coordinate 185,563, forward strand.
CGGGGTGAACGAGCCGAGCTTCCGGCACCCAGGGGGTCAGTTCCCTCCGGTGGCGGTGGTGCGGCATCCGACGGGGGGGCCGGAGGTGGCGACGATCGCCCTGAAGGTCGAGTCGATCGCCGCGTTTAGCGGGGCGAACAACCTGGGGCTGGAGCCGGTCGGCTACCCGATGGGGCCGTACCGGTTCGCGAAGGTGGACGTCGCCGGGGCGGACACGGCTCTGATCGTTGTCGAGCGGCGGGGATACCTCGGATTCGAGCCGTTCCCCAGTTCCTGGGCGAGGGACGGCCGAATGGCTCCCCACTCAACCCGGGACGCGATGGCGGCGAAAGACCTGTGGAAGGGTCGTCGGCGGCGGTTCGAGGAGGACGAGGCGGGATTCGACGCCACCGAGCAGGTGCTGGAGAAGGTGATCGAGCGCGCGGGTTCGACCGACCTGGCGTGCCACCTGGTCTTCGAGGTCGAGCGCGAGTACTGGGAGTCCCGGAACCGGGCGGCCCGGGTGCAGAAGCGGCGTCAGGACCGACTCGGCCTGGGCTGGGCGAACCACGACCACCACACGTTCCGCTGCTCCCGGCGGTTCTTCCCCCGGGTGATCCGCATCTTCGAGCGGCTCGGCTTCACCCTTCGCGAGTCGTTCCACGCCGGAACCGACGCCGGCTGGGGAGCCCAGGTGCTGGAGCACCCCTCGACCGGCATCGTCATCTTCGCCGACCTGGATCTGGCCCCCGAGGAGGTCGAGGAGGACTTCGCGCATACCCTCCTGCCCGACCTGCCGAGACCGAACACCGTGGGGCTCTGGGTCGGCCTGCACGGGGAATCGCTCCTGGACGCCGGGATGCACCACCTGGAGGCACAGTTTGACTTCGACGCCCTGCGCCGAGACCTGGAAGCCGAGGACGGCATCGTCACGATGAAGCCGTTCAGCGACTTCCCCTTCCTCCGCCAGGCCTTCACCCAGGGCGAGCGCTGGCCGGTCTCGAAGCATCGGGCCGACCGGCTGCTGGCCAGGGGCTGGATCGACGCTGAGCAGCACGCCCGATTCCTGGCCGAGGGGGCGATCGGCAGCCACCTGGAGAACCTCCAGCGCCGGGAGGGGTTCAAGGGATTCAACCAGCGGGCCGTCAGCGCCATCATCGCCGAGACCGACCCGAGGCGGCATTGAGCGGCCGGCGCCCTGACGGCCCCGGGCGCCCGTGGTAGAATATCAGGGGAACCGCCCGCGTCCGGCGGGCGTCGAAGTCATAAGTCTTGCCTGCCGCAGAGAAAACCGGCAACTCCGGCCCCCTCCCCGGGATCGGTCCGGAGGCGTCGGCCCCATCGTCCCCTTCAAGGCCTTCGAATCATGATCGATGCGAACCTCCCGGCCTGGCTGAGGGGCCTCGGCCTCCGGCTCGCGACGCTGGCGGCCGCCACCGGCCTCATGCTGGCGGCCATCCCTCCCGCCGACGCCCGCCAGCAGGACGAACCGGCCCCAACCCAGGCCGAGCCCGACGAGACCAAAACCACCCCCGAGGAAGCCGACCGCCAGGAGGTCCTCCAGGACTCCGTCTATGTCGATCCCCGCGCAACGGCGGCCATGCAGGGGAACTTTCCCGAGCTGTACACCGGCATCATCCTGCCGAGGAACTCCGATCGCCTGATCGCCCAGATGGCCCGGGGCTCCGCCCGGCTCGACCCGGCGATGATCGACCGGTTCATCAAAGGAGCCGCTCGCCAGCTCACCGATCACTCCAACATCGAGGCCATCTCCCGGCCCGACGGCCAGTATAGCCGGATCCAGGAGATCGAGACCGGCGGCCGATACCTGATGCTCCCCTACACCGACGTCCCGGCCGACCAGCGTGACCGCCGGTTCCTCCAAGTCTACAACACCAAGCTCCTGGAAATCGCTCCGGAGCTGCTTTCCAACCACCTCTACGCCCGAGTCCAGGTCATGCAGGCGCTGAGCCGGATGGAGGACCCTCAGGCCCTCCGGATCCTGGTCCCGCTGCTGGCCGACGACACGCAGCCCCTGCTGGTCAAGCAACTGGCCGCCGAGGGGATCAAGCGGATCGCCCTCGCGACCGGGATCGAACTCTCTCCCACCGACCGGGAGCAAGCCGCCACCGCCCTGGTCGGCTTCCTCCGGTCGAATCCCGATGCCTACTGGATGGCCCAGGCCAGGGCCCTCCAGGCGCTCGGCGCGTTGCGGCAGGTTTCGGGCATCCAGAATCGCGAGCGGGCCATTTTCGCCGACGAAACCATGGCCGCCCTGGCCTCGGACGACCTCCGCATCGAGAGCCGGGCCTGGGCTGGCTGGTCGCTCGGCATGTACATCATTCCGCCGAATTACCCCCAGTTGAACTACTCGCTGGCCGCCTATGAGCTCGGCCGGCTCGCCGAGGAGATCGCCGGCCGGATCGTCGAACTCAGCGATCCGAGAGAGGCCGCTTCTTACAATCCGGAGCGGGTCAAGTACCTCACCGGCCTGCTCGTCGAGCCGATCTTCGAGGCGTTCGACGGCTCCTCCAAGCTCCCCCCCCGGCAGTCGGGCATGAGAAACCTCCAGGCGCTGGGCCCGCACCGTCAGTACGTCGAGCGGGTCCATCAGCTCATCCGGCAGCTGGCCGGGGCCTCGGTCGAGCTGACCCGGGCCGTCGGCTCCCAGCGGCCCGCCGCCCGAGACGCGGTGATCGCCCGTCTCAACGAGCTGCGCGGGTTCCTCAACGAGAATCGGCCCCAGGAGAACACGTTCGTCCCGGGCGGCCGCCAGTTCGCCCTGTCGGACGCCTCCTGAGCCGCACCGACCCGAACCGAGCCAAGCAGAGATCGCCGTGCCGAGCCCCCCGAGCCCTCCGGCCTTCGAGATCCCCGTGGCGCTGGTCCGAGACTACCGGCGGATCAACCTTGAGCTCTCCCGGGCCCTCGACGACGGCCGGACGCTGGTCCGCCTGGTCGACGTCGAGGGCCAGCGGCTCCTGGCCTCTGGCCTTCACGGCGACTGGCGGGCGGTCGTTGAGGTCGTCGGGAACGCCGGCCCCGAACTCGCCGCTGGGCTGAACGCCCCCGGCCTGACGATTCGCTGCACCGGCTCGGCGGCCGACGGCGCCGCCCGGGGGCTCGTCTCCGGTCGAGTCGCGATCCGAGGACAGGCCGGCGACGCCGTCGCCGCCGCCATGCTCGGCGGCACGGTCGTGGTCGCCGGCGGAGCCGGCCACCGGGCGGGGCTCCGGATGCGGGGAGGGACGCTCGTCCTGTTTGGCCCCGTCGGCCGACTGCTGGCCGACCGCCGCGCGGGAGGGCTCATCTTCGCCGATCCCTCCGCGATGCAACGGCCCTCCGGCCGCCCTGGGGACGGGGGACGCCTCCTCCCCCTGCCCCAGGAAACCGGACACGCCGCGTTGCTCGATCCGGAGGACGCCAGAGCGTATCGAGACGCCCTGCACGACCTGCCGGATGGGTTCCGCTCGCCCCGATCGCCTGTTTGATCGCCCTGATCGGAGTGATCCGGATCGGTTGCCCTTCCGCTCGAAACCGGTGACGAACGCCGATTCTGCCCGGGAGGAATCGTTGAACAAGGCCGGTCGCCGGGTCAGAATGGGAGCGAGGGGCGTGATTCTCGCCGCGCTGGCGTCCCTCGCCGGATGCGCCGAGGAGCTCGGCCCCGAGCCGATGCCGACCGCCCCGGTCGCCGGCCGGGTGGTGCTGGGCGGGAGGCCGATCACCCAGGGGTGGTTGGAGTTCCTGCCGGTCGAGGGGACCGTGGGCCGTCTACGATCCGCCCGCATCCTCCCGGACGGCTCCTTCAAGACCGACGGCGTGGCGGTGGGGACGGTGGCCATCCGGATCTCAGGGGGCCGGCTGCCCGCCCCCGAGGAGCGGCTCTTCGGCCGAATGTATTTGATCCGACGGTCGGTTCCCGAGTCGGGGGCCGCCGACCTGGTGATCGACCTCGACCGGGAACGGCTCCGCCTCGCCGCCAATCGGTCGGGTTGATCCCCGAGGCCCGGGCGAGGGAGGGGACGATGTCGTCACACCGCTGGCAGCTCCGCCCGAGCGACCCCGCGCGGGTCTCCTGGCTGGGGAAGGAGGCCGGCATCCCTCCCCTCGTCGCCCAGATTCTGCTGAACCGAGGGGTGGACGACCCGGCGAAGGCGATCGACTACATCGAGGCCCGCCGCAAGAGCCTGCACGACCCCGAGCTGCTCCCCGGCGTCGCCGAGGCCGCCGATCGAATCGTTCGCGCCGTGAAAGACGGCCGAAAGATCGTCATTTACGGCGACTACGATGTGGATGGCGTGTGCGGCACGAGCATCCTCTGGTCCTGCCTCCGGCTGGCCGGCGCCCGGTCGACCGAGTACTACATCCCCCATCGCGTCGAGGAGGGGTACGGGCTCAATGCCGATGCCCTGAAGAAGGTCGCGACGGAGCTGGGCGGCTCGGTTGTGGTGACGGTCGACTGCGGCATCACCTCGGTTCGGGAGGCCCGAGTCGCCCGGGAGCTGGGGCTGGAGCTGATCGTCACGGACCACCACACGATCGGCCCCGATCTCCCCGAAGCGGACGCCCTGGTCCATCCCCGGCTCCCCGGCGGGACGTACCCGTTCGGCGAGCTTTGCGGCGCAGGAGTGGCGTTCAAGCTCGCCTGGCAGATCTGCAAGAGCTTCGGCGACGGCAAGAAGGCGTCCCCCCACCTGAGAGACTTCCTCATGGAGGCCCTCGGCCTGGTCGCCCTGGCGACGGTGGCCGACATGGTGCCACTGGAAGACGAGAACCGAATCTTCGTCCGGCACGGACTCGACGGCATCCGGGCGAACCCGTCAGTGGGTCTGACCGCCCTGATGCGGGTGTCGAACTGCCTGGGGAGGAAGAAGCTCTCGACCGGCAGCGTTGGCTTCGGCCTGGCCCCGAGGATCAACGCGGCGGGACGCCTGGAACGCGCGATGCTCGCCGTCGAGATGCTCACCACGAACGACCCGGCTCGGGCCGAGAACATCGCCGAGCAACTCGACGCCTGCAACCGGAAACGGCAGGAGATCGAGCAGTCGATCGTGGCCGACGCGAAGCAGATGATGGAGGCCGTCGGCGGGCTCGGCGAGCGCGGGGCGGTTGTGCTCGGACACCCGGACTGGCACCCCGGGGTGATCGGCATCGTGGCCGGCCGCCTGGCGGAGATCTACCACCGTCCGAGCATCGTGATGGCCCTTCGCGACGATCTTTGCCAGGGCTCGGGCCGCTCGATCCCCGGCTTCGACCTCTACGAGGCGATCCGGGCCTGCTCCGACGGGCTGCTCGGCTTCGGCGGCCACCGGGCCGCCGCCGGCCTCCGAATGACCCCCGACCGCTTCGACGGCTTCGCCGAGCGATTCGACCACCATTGCCGGGGCTCGCTCACCGAGGATCAGAAGGTTCGTAAGCTCGACATCGACGCCGAGGTCCGTCTGGCGGAACTGAGCCTCCGGGTGGTCGAGGCCATCGAGTGGCTGGAGCCCTACGGAGTCGGAAATCCGAGACCGGTGTTCTCGAGCGACTCGGTGCGGATCGTCGGCGAGCCAAGGGTCGTCGGGGACCGGAAGAATCATGTCCAACTGCGGCTCTCGCAGAACGGGACAACGCTCAAGGGAATCGCCTGGAACATGGCCGACCGGCTGGCGACGCTGGCCCCCGGCACCGATTGCGCGATTGCGTTCCTGCCTTCGATCAACGAATGGAACGGGCGTCGCGAGGTCCAGCTCGAGATCCGGGATGTCCGACTCTCCTCGAGCGAAGGGGCCCACCATGCTCGATCCGCGTGAGCCGCTCGCGCGTGAGCTCGTCCGGCAGCTCCGGGACCGGGGAATCGACGACCCCCGGGTGCTCGACGCCATCGCCGACGTGCCCAGGGACCGCTTCGTCCCCCCCTCGCAGTTGGCGATGGCCTGGGAGGACCGCGCCCTGCCGATTGGCTGCGACCAGACAATCAGCCAACCCTACATGGTCGCCCTGATGACCCAGGAACTCGGTCTCTCGGGCCGGGAGAGGGTCCTGGAGATCGGTACCGGCAGTGGCTACCAGACGGCCGTTCTGTCCCGCCTGGCGGCCGAGGTGTACACGGTCGAGCGGCACGAGCCGCTCTCGAGGGCCGCCCGGGAGCGGCTCGAGGGGGTCCTCGGGCGGGAGAACGTGCGGTTCCGAGTCGGAGACGGCACCCTCGGCTGGCCGGAGGAGGCACCGTTCGACCGCATCCTGGTGACGGCCGCGGCCCCGGACCTGCCCGACGCGCTCTTCGAGCAACTGGCCGAAGGGGGGCGGATCGTCGTGCCGATCGGCTCGGAGGAGTACCAGCAGCTCCATGTGATCGAGCGCCGGCTCGGCGAGCCGGTCGACCGCCAGTCGGTCGCCTGCCGGTTTGTGCCCCTGGTGGGGAAGGAGGGTTGGGACGGGCACCGCTGGCGGATCGTTCGCTAAGGGCCGGGAGCTCGCGCCGCCGACGCGGCCCGAGTCTCTATAATAGGCCCCCGGGTCGTCGCGAGCGAAGCGCCCCGGCGCCCGGGAGGCGCAGCGCGACGGCCGCCGAGGAGGAAGGCGGGTCCCCATGGTCGAGCGACGTTACATCTTCCCCGGCGTCATCGAGCTGAACGTCCAGGCGAGGCGTCGGCTGGGCGTCAACATCTATCTGATCGACGGCGGCGGAGAGTATCTTCTCATCGACGTCGGCTTCCTCGACGAGCTGGGGGACGTTCTGGAGCTGATCCGGCAGATGGATTTCAGCTTCTCCTCCTGCAAAATGATCGTCGCCACCCACGCCGACGCCGACCACACCCAGGGCCTGGCCCGCGCCCGGGAAGTGCTCAAGTGCCCGGTGGTAGCGCACCCGAAGTCGGTCCCCCTGCTGGAGTCGGGGGACGAGATCGCCACCTTCAGCCGGATCGACGCCCAGAATATCCACATCCCGATGCCAAAGTGCAAGGTCGACCGGACGGTCGACGAGGGGGACATCCTCGAGGTCGGCGGGCGCACGCTTGAGGTCTGGAGCACCCCCGGCCACACCGACGGCCAACTCGCCTTTCGGATGGGTGACCTGCTGTTCTCCGGGGACAACATCTTCCGAGATGGCAGCGTAGGGGTGATCGACGCACACCACGGGTCGAACCTCGTGGAATTCGTCCGCAGCCTGCGGCGCATCCGAGACGCGGACGTGTCGTACCTGCTCCCCTCGCACGGCCCGATCTTCAAGAAGGACGTGGCGCTCATCGACGCGACGATCGCCCGGCTGGAGACGTACATGCACCTGGCCGACTTCGGCACGTGCGCCGTCGACTGGCCCCTGCTGGACCAATGGGAGGAGGAGCTGGCCTCGGGTCGGTTACCCGTCTGATCCGGAGGCGACAACCGGTCGGGCCGACGACACCAATTCTGACGCTCGGTGTTCTATAGGTCGGCAGGTCGGCCCGGCCTCAACCCGATCGGGGGCCGCGCGTGCCCCGGGATGCCCCGGGGGCGGCCTCGGCGGAGCCCGGAGGGCCCGACCCGACTTGGGGGAGAATTATCGATGAACGCATCCCGGACGCTTGCACTCGCCCTCGGCATCGCCGCCATCCTCTCGGCGCCCGTCCTCGCCCAGCGACCCGGCGCCCCGGGCCAGGGACCCCGTCAGGGACGCTTCGGCCCGGGGATGGGCATGGGGATGGGTATGGGAGGCCTCATCCAGCCTCTCATGGCGCCCCCCGTGCAGCAGGAGCTGAAGCTCTCCGATGACCAGATCTCCGAGATCCAGGCCATCGCCGAGGAGCAGCGCGGCTCGATGCGCGGGCTCTTCCAGGAGCTGGGCGACCTGGATCCCGAGGCTCGTCGCGAGAAGATGCAGTCCATCCTTCAAGAGCGGGAGGACGCGACGCGAGCGAAGCTCAAGGAAGTGCTCGACGAGGGGCAACTCGCCCGGGTCGAGCAGATTCACCTGCAAATGCAGGGAATCGATGCCTTCTCCTCGCCGGAGGTCCGCGAGAAGCTCACACTGAGCGAGGATCAGGTCGCCAAGATCGACGAGGTGATCGCCTCGTACCGCGACGAGGCTCGGACGATCATGGAGAACGCCCGGCAGGCCGAGCAACCCGGCGCCGTCATGCGGGATCTGATGGCCCTCCGTTCCTCCAGCGTGGAGAAGGCGATGGCCACCCTCACCGACGAGCAGAAGGCAACCTGGAAGGAGATGACCGGCGAGCCCTTCGAGATGCCCTTCGGCGGTGGCTTCGGACGCGGTGGTCGTGGTGGTCGGGGCGGCCGTCCCGGCGGCCCGCCCCCTTCGCAAGACTGATCTCCGGTCCCTGGAGGTGATCCCCCCCAGACCGGGTTCGCCCGCCCGGCGGACCCGGTCTTCTGCTCGGTCGGGATCGCCCTTCTCCGCCTCCTCCGGGGGACCGCCTCCACCATCGGGCCGGTTGCGGCCGCGACCGGCCCAGGACCTTTCCGGTGCTCAATCGCCGGGGAGGATGCGGACCCGGATCCGGAACGATCGGGCTTCGGGGGGCCCGGAGCCCTCGCCCAGAATCAGGGCATTCGCGCGAGCCGGGCCGACGGTCGTTCGCTCCTCGATCCGTTCTCCGGCAGCGTTCAGGAGCTCGACCATCGAATCTCCCCGACCTGGATCGGGCGGGGGGATCTCAACGACGACCGGCTCGACGCCATTCGGCGTGCCGGTGACGAGCACGAGGCGCTCCCAGCCGTCCTCGGTGGGGACGATGCGTTCGGTCACGTCGATTTGGTCCCCGGTCGGACCGTTCAGCCGGTAGGAGAGACGGACTCCGTCCCCTTCAAAGGCGAGCTCCCGGAAGGAGCCGAGGCGTCCGCGCTCCTCCTGGGGAAGGGTGATCGCCCCATCAGTCTCCCGGAAGGCGACGGGAGGAAGCGGTTCGTCGGCGACTCGGAGCGGCCTCCCCTCGGGGTGCCACTCCCAGAGACGACCCTGCTTGGTGCGGGAGAGAAAGCCCCGGTCCCACCAGCGAATCCAGGAGAGGCGATCGGCGTCGAACAGCAACGAACGATCGCCAATCAGGCCGATGGCGACCGCCCTCGGATAGGACTCGGCGGGGGAGTCGGGGGAAACCACCAGATCTCGGACGACCAAGGCGCGGTCCCCTTGCCGGACGAGGAACTGGCGGGCGGCAGTCGAGCTGAGCCGAGCGATCTCGGGATCTCCCAGGGCGTCCCAGATCGAGCCGAGCTGCTGGGGGAGCGTCCCCTCGGTGCCGGGAACGGTCAGGAGGAACTGGGGCATCGGCGTGCCGGGAATGATCCGCTGGGGATCCGCCAGCCACCGATCGAAGTAGGCCCGGGACATACGACGATGCGCCAGGGTCAGGTCAGGACCAAGCGTCTCGGCCTCTCCCCCCGGCGGAATCTTGCCGTCCATCACGTGGCACGACACGCAGGAGAAGCCGTCCCGGCCAAGGAGCCGGATGCCGACCGGAACGCCGAGGGACGGGGACGACTCGGGATCGGCCGGGGCGTCGTCGATCGCGTCGAATCCCTGAAGGTAGGAGACGATCGCCTCGGCCTCTCCGTCCTCGAACGCGAAGCGGGGCATGCGGACGGACAGCCAGGGGCGGGCCGTCGGCGAGAGCCCTCGGACGGCCTGGTCGAGGTACTCGGGCCGGAGCTTGGCCCCTACGGAGGAGAGGTCGGGCGGGGTGAGCGTTCCCTTCAGCGCGTTCAGTTCCCGATCCTCGGCGAGCAAGGCGGCCAGCCGAGCACCGAGCCGCTCGCCCCCCTCGCCGTACCGAGAATGGCAGCCGAGGCAATTCCTGCGGCGGAGGGCATCTTCCGCGAGGGTCCAGTCGGAGATCCGGCCGGGGCCGGAGGGCAGGCCAGCGATCAGAGCGCGGAGCGCGGCCCGCTGATCGTCGTCGAGGTCGAACCTCGGGACCCTCCCAGGAGGATCGTCCGCCAGGCAGCCGGCCGCCGGAGGACTCCCGGCGACAAGCGGCGGCGCCGAGGCGGGCTCAACACCGGGCACGCGGTGACAGTTGGCGCAGCCGATCGACGCGGCCAGGATCCAGCCCCGGTTGGGATCCCCCTCCGGAGTCCCCCGCTCCCGGGGGCCGGCCCCGGGATCGGCCAGGGAACCGAGGTAGGTCGCGAGGTGAGCCGAGGCGTCGGTCGAGAGGCCGAGCGAGGGCCGATGTCGCCCTGGATCCGATCGTCGGGCGCCTCCCAGCAAGAACGCGATCGCCTCTGGCGAACGTTTCCGGCCGATCCCGGAGAGATCGGGCCCCTCCCCGGGGCTCTGCCTGGTCGGCTCTTCGGGGGGAGGGTGGCAACCGAGGCAGCCGGCGGATCGGAAGGCAAGGCGGCCTCTTCCGGCGTCGGCCACGTTCATCGCCATGAGGGCCTCGCGATCCGGCTCGATCGGTGCGTCCGAGACGGATCGGAGAAACGCGGCAAGGTCGGCGGCGAGTCCCGAGTCGAGCCCGAAGCCGGGCATGGGGGAGCCTGGTCGGATCGCGGAGGGGTCGCGGAGCCAGTCGGTCAACCACTCGGGCCGAATCGTCTTGGCCGCGTCGAGAGGAGGCCCGAGGTCGCGGTGGACCGGCATGCCGAGCATCGCATGGCAGTTCGCGCAGCCGAGCTGGTCGGCGAGCCTCCGGCCCTGCTCGAATCGATCCAGGGGCGGGGACTGTTCCACCTCGTGAACGAGGAGATGAGGAGGAATGTGCTCGATCCCGAAGCCGGGTCCCTCCCAGTCGACGACCAGGCGGGACGTGTCGGCATTCCCCTCGAGGTCGAGCCCGAGCGCGACCAGGCCCGGTCGAAGGTCGATCGGGTCGCTCCCCTCTCCCGAGACGATCCGATCACCGATCCGGAGGCGAGCGTCGCCGTTGGTGGTGAGTCGGAAGCGATAGGGGCCTCCTTGTCGGATCAGCAGCCAACCGCGCCAGAAGGCGGAGATCGGTCCCGGCTCCAGACGGGGATCGGGGGAGGCTGATCCCCAGTCGGCAACGAGGGAGCGGTCAATCCGCAGGATCTCGCCCTCGGGATGCGGATGCCCAGGTTCTTCCCGGGAAGGGCGGAACCCGGCGATGAGGCCGGGTCGCAGGCCGTCCGGATCGGGGGGTTCAGCATCATCCTGGGCGAGGGAGGGGCAAACCCAGTCGCCGAGGAGCCACAGCAGGATCGCGGCGATCCGGGCGCGTTTTGCGGTGGGCACTCGCATCAGGTTCCCGAGGTCATCCGGTCGTCGGGGTTTCGGTGGGAGGGTTCGAGTCTAGTGCTCCCGGCCGGACGGTCGCAAGCACGATCAAACGACAAACGGCCAAATGACAAACGGCCAAATGACAAACGGCCAAATGACAAACGGCCAAATGACAAACGACCAGATGACAAACGGCCCGGGAGCGTGGCTCCCTCGCTCGGAGGGGGGCCACGCTCCCGGGCCTGATCCTGATCCTCTCCCGTCCCCTTCCGGTCGGGGGTCAGGCGAGGGTTAGCGGACCCCTGCGGGGTTCAGGAGCGAGGTGCCCGTGGAATTGGAGCTGGTTCCACTGGTCGTGTTGTTGATCGGTTGATTCAGGAACTGGAGGCTCCGGGCGGCGAACGAGTAGAACTGGATGCCGCTAACCACGGTGAAGAACGGCTCGGCCAGCCGGTTCAGGAAGACGCTGGTCCGGACGATCGGGTCGCGATAGACCACGATGCGGTCGCCGGGCATCAGCTGGTAATTGGTGGTCGTGTCTCCAGCGTTGACGATCGCGGCGAGATTGACCGGAAGCACCTGGGTGCAGCAGGCTCCCGGCGGGGCGGGCCGGACCAGCCGGATGTTCTGGGGAGCCGCGGTGGGGAGCAGGCCGCCGGCGTAGTTGATCGCGTCGAGCACCGTCTCGTTGCCGGTGAGCACGAGACGTCCGGGCTGGATCACGTCTCCCTGAATGTAGTACACCTTGCTGTTGTACGAGGCGATGTCGACGAAAACCCGGTTCGATTCCCGGGGCGGGATCTTCTCGTACTCGAGCGTCTCGGGGTTGAGTTCGATCAGGCCGAGGGCCTCATCCGTGAGGAACTGGCGGAGGTGGATGATGACCTTCTCCTTGATCTCGGGGATGGTCAGACCCGCCACGTAGATCTCGCCGTAGAAGTCGAGCGAGACCTTGCCGTCGGGACGGACGAGCCGCTCGCCGGTGATCGGGCGGCCGGGGAGCGCCTCGAGCACCTCGATCCGGATCAGATCCGGGGGCTCGACGACGTACTCCGGCATCGAGGTCTTCTCGAGCTCCCTGGGGAGGTTGCTCGCCGCGATCTTCTCCTCGGGAGTCCTGACCGTCTGGCAGCCGAAGGCCGCCAGGGCGAGCAGCGGCACGACCCAGGGCAGCCGCCATCGAGCCGTCCGTGTGCGATCCATGCGACACTCCTGCCCTTCGATCGGGTTCGGCCGTCGGAGGGACACTCCGCCCCCTCTCGACTCGGGGGGCCATCGCCGGCTCCTCGCCGGGGCGCCCCTCCTGGCTCGCGCTCTCGTCCGGGTCCCGACCTGATCCCCGGCGGGAGTCGGTCGGACCCGAGTTTGTCAAGGGAATCATCGGCAAGATCGCCGCCCGGCTCGATTCGATCCCGGACACGGGCGGTTTCCCCGATCATCTCCGGCCGAAATAGCGGCGATACCGCTGGTCGGCGCCCGGGCTTCGGATCGCTCCGCCGGGGGAAACCGCCACGGTCCTCCCGAAATAGTTCGCCGCCGCCGGACCGCCGGGGAACATCCGGTAGGACGGGGTCGGAGCCTGTGCCGGGGCCATCGTCGGCTCGGACGCGGCTCGAACCTCCCGAGCCGCCCGGTACTGCGTGGCCAGGAAGAACAGAAGCGAACTGTCCCCCGAGCCTTGCATCGGCCAGGCATACGGATTCACGGCGGGCACCGGGGTCCGGGCCCACGGAGGCGGGGTCCCTGCCGACTGCCGTGCCCAGGCCGAGCCGGGACCGGGCCAGAGCAGGATCGTCCCGAGGATCGCCCACCAAGGGAACCGGAGTCGCATGAGCCTCACCCCCCCAAAATCCGAACTCCCGGAGCGGGAGACCTCCCAAACGGCCCCCCCCTCCCCGTCTCGAGAGTTTTCATCGTCTCCTGGGCCGACCACTCGCCAAACAATCGTCGTGATCGGATTGGAGCGCGGACGGGGAGCGATTCCATCCACCCGACCGGCATAACCCCTGAATCGCGCGGATTCTCGCAGTTCGCTGCTTTGCCCCGATTCCCTGAAGCGAGGTTTTCCCCACACCCGATTCGAAGAGGGTGAACGGGCGGGGGAGCCGGACTCAAGGGATGGTCCCAGAGCGTCTCCGCGACTCGGATCCACACAGCGAGGCGAAGGCCATGAGGGGCAGGAGGACGTTGCGGTCGCCGGCGATGGGAGCGGTGCTGGTCGCCCTGCTGGGGGGATCGGCCGCCGAGGCCCAGCTGCTCCCGAATCTGCCAATCCACAAGCGGGAGCGGCCCGACTGCTCCCAGGAGAAGCCGGTCTACGGTCTGTACCGGAACAAGTATTACGGGTATTACCCGACCTGCTGGCGGCAATTCCCGCCCGGCTGGGGATGCCCGTCGAACGAGGCACCCAACTGGGAGGCGGATCTGGCTCGGCTGCCGCTGGACATCCCGGAGGAGGGTGGCCTGGGGTACGATGACTTCGGTGCTGGCGGGCTGGGAGCCGAGGACGAGGACCCGTTCCGAGGGAACGGCCGGGACGACCTGCTCCCGGAGCTCCCGCCGGCTCGATCCCCCTTCGACCTGGATCGTCCCGACTCCGGCGCGTCTCCCTTTGAGATGCCCGGGAGGTCGCGGTCTCCCTTTGAGGATCCGTTCGAGCCTCGGACCCCGACCGTCCCGGACTCCGAGCCGGGGAATCGACCAGCCGCACCGTCCCCCTTCGACCTGCCGGGGGCTTCGACGTCTCCCGGATCGGTGCCGCCCCCCTCGGAGCTCCCCTCGGTGGCCCCCCCCGTCTCCGAGGCCGGCCGAGGAGCGTCGTCTCCCCGGGGGGCGTCGATGCCTGAACTGGCCGTGCTGCCCGATTCGAGGCCGAGGCCCATCTCCCTTCCCGCGCTGCCCTCCCCCTCGGCGACGGGTCCGATGGCTGGCACCGAGGTCGTTTACCCCGCCAGCCTGCCGCCTTCGACGACCCCTGGAATTCCTTCGGGGATGGTCCGAGGCGAGGCCCCCATCGGGGCCCGGGGGATCATCGTCTCGGAGCCGGATGATCCTCCGTATACGGTCGGCGATCCGGTCATCATGGGAGGGGAGTACGAGCCTCGTCCTCGTCGAGGTTTCCTCTCGGGCCTGTTCGGGCGCAGGAACTGACCCTGGCCGAGCGGGGTCGAATCGATCCGTCCCCGGGCCGCGGGTGGCCAACCACCTTCGGCCGGGAACATGCTCGCTCCGACCAGGCCTGACGAACGAGGGCCGCTCGATCGGAAGATCGGGGGGCCCTCTCGTCGTTCCGGGACTCGTGAGGCCGGGAATTCCATCGTGTGACTGCTACCATCAGCGCAGGTGGTTCGCTATAGTCATCCGGAGCTCCCCGCTGATGTTGGACACCGACCGATCCGCACGATCGACACCCAGGTTTTCGCCCCCGGCTCCATCCCGGGGCGAGTCGGCGATCAGTTCGTCCCGGTCTGCTCGCGAGTGAAACGGCCCGCGGCGCCCCGACCGTTCGATCTCGACCCCGACCGGGTTGCCGGTGGTTCGGCCGCCATCCGGGCGGGGACGGACGAACACGGAGGGTTCGCCTTGCAGTGCTCGGGAGCGCCGGCCCGGCAATCGATCCTGGACGCGATGGCTGATGCGGTCATCGTGACCGACCTGGCCGGCCGGATCATGCAAGTCAATCGTCGGGCCGAGCGCCTGAGCGGGCGTCCGGGATCGTCGTTGATCGGGCTCCACTCGGGAGAGCTCCTGCATCGGCTCGGAGATCCGGTCCATTGGGGGGTGGGGGGACAGCCCTCCTGGGATCGAGCCCGGCTGCTGAGGCCGGACGGCTCGTCGATCCGAGTCGAGTACTCCTTGGGCTCGTTCCCGGGGGAATCGGGCGAGGAGTGGACGGTCCTGACGATTCGCCCGGTGGATGCCCTTCGGACCGATCGCGGCCGGGGTGCGCTGCTCGACTACCTCCGGATGACGGCCAGGATCACCGACCGGCTCGGCACCCGACCGAGTCTGGAGCTGGTCTTGGCGACGGCGGTCGAGACGGCGATCGAGGACTTCCAGGCGAGCCTGGCCCGGGTCTGGCTCCTCGATCGGGAGTCGGGGAGGTACAGGATCGCCGCTTCGGGCGGACCTGGCCGCGGCATCCGCCTCGGGGACGAACCGCCGATCGACGACGAGTCCCTTCCCCCTGAGGTCCGAGAGGTTTCCCGGAGCGGGATGCACTTCCTGGTGGAGGATCTCGGCCGGGATGACCGATTCGATCGAGCCTGGGTTGAGCGGTACGGCCTCCGAGCCTTGATCGCCCTCCCGCTGGCGCTGGCCGGCGAGCGGCACGGGATCCTGGTGGTCGGGATGCGGTCGGATCCGAGCGAGGAGCTCCTCGACGGCCTGCTCGGGGTTTCGTCGATCATCTCCGGCTCCCTCAACGACGTGCAACTGCTGCTGGGTGAGCTGGCCGCCCGGGTCGACGCCGAGGAGGAGCACCGGCGTTTCCAGACGATCGTGGAGTTGATTCCCATCGGCGTGGTCCTGATCACCGGCAGCGACCCGAGCGTCTCGCTCATCAACCCGGCCGGCCGGGCGCTGCTGGGCCTCTCGGATCCCGCCCCGATGTCGTTGGAGGACTTCTTCCGGCTCGTCCCGACGCTTGACGCGCACAGCGAGCCGATCCCCGTCGAGCGCCAGCCCCTCCGCCGGGCGCTGGAGCACCGTGAGGAGGTCCGAGAGACGATCCGGATCCGCCGGCCGGACGGCAAGGTCCGCATCGTCGAGGTCATCTCCTGCCCGTTTCCCGGCCCGGACGGCGGGGCGATTTCGACCTATCAGGACATCACGGATCGCAGCGAGCTGCAGTCCGACCTGTCGACCCGAGCCGCCCAGTTGAAGGCGTTGCTCGATCATCTTCCGGTTGGCGTGGCCTACTTCGATCCGGATTGCCGCTGCCGAGCCTGCAACGGCCCGGCCTGGCGGATCCTGGGGAGGTCGCGCTCCCGGATCATCGGAGCGACGGCCGAGGAGCTGTTCGCCGACTCCCCCAGCCTGCGGGACGCCGTCCGCCGCTGCGCCCTGCAGCAGGAGCCTCACGCCCAGAACAACGTGCCCTGGCCCGAGGAGAGCGGCGAGGAGTCGACCCGGTACCTCGAGTGGCGGTTCGAGCCGCTGATGACCTCCTCCCGGGAGCCGATCGGCGCCCTGGCCCTGATTGTCGACGTCACGGCCCGGAAGCGGACCGCCGATGCGATGCAAATGGCCCGGGATGCCGCGGAACGCTCGGCCCGGAACAAGTCCCGCTTCCTCTCCGCGATCAGCCACGACCTGAGGACGCCGGTCAACGCCCTGAACCTGCTGGCCGAGGCCCTGTCTCGTCGGCTGGACGATCTGCCGAGGGACGACGAACTGGCCCGGCTCTCGGGCTACCTCCGACGCGCCTCGGGGAACCTCGCGGAGCTGGTCAGCGACCTGCTCGACCTGACCACGTTCGATTCCGGCGAGCTGGTCCAGCACCCGGTCGACTTCCCGATCCAGGACTGGCTCGATTCCTCCCTCGGCCCAATGGCCCTGGCGGCCCGGCAGAAAGGGCTCGAGTTCTCCTGGGAGCTTGATGGCCCCTGCTCCTGGATCCGGGCCGACCGTGTGAAGCTCGGCCGGGTACTGACGAACCTCGTCGGCAACGCCATCAAGTTCACCGACTCCGGCTCCGTCCGGGTGACGGCCGTGCTCCCGAGCGACGGCCGGTTGGTGCTCCGCGTCGAGGACACGGGACCGGGGATCCCCGACGCCCAGATCGGCCAGATCTTCGATGAGTTCGCCCAACTCCGCAACCCGGAACGAGACCGATCGAAGGGGACCGGACTCGGCCTGGCGATCTGCCGACGGCTGGTCGAGGCCGCCGGCGGGCGCATCGATGTGGTCAGCCACCCCGGCCGGGGGAGTCGGTTCGACGCCCTCTTCCCCGTCACCCCGCTACCGGGCCCCCCCCGCTCCCCCTGCTTCGCCGACGACGCGGACAGGGAAGGCGACTCCCCGGCCCCGGGCAGGCCCCGCCTCCTGCTGGTCGAGGACGATGAGACGACCCGACTGCCGATGTGCCATCTGCTGGAGCTCTCCGGCTTCGACGTCGTCTCCGCCAGCGACGGACCCGAGGCGCTCGAGATGCTCTCCCAGCAGCGACCGGCCATGGTCCTGCTCGATCTGATGATGCCCCGCATGGACGGCCTGGAGGTGCTCCGTCGGCTCCGGTCCGACGACCGGCTGGGCGACCTCCCGGTCCTCATCCTCTCCGGCGACGTGCTCGATGAGCGGGGCCAGCAGCTCGAAGCGCTCGGCGTCAGCGGCATCCTCTCCAAGCCAATCGACTTCGACCGGCTGCTCGAGGTGCTCCAGCAGTTGCTCCTGGCCCCAGCCTGACCCCGCGTTCACCCTCAATCGCGATACCAGCGGTCCCGGGAGTGGTTCCATCTGTCAGGGGGATGGCCGTTGAGAGTCCGGCGGGAGTGGTCGCGACCTCCTCCCCCCCTCCCGAGGAGTGAGACAGACATGCTCGACCGAACGATCCGGGCCGTCGCCGCCGCCCTCTGCCTGCTACCGATCGGGGTCCCGTCCCCGGTCCGGGCGCAGCAGCCGCCGCAATCGCCTCCCCAGAGGGCCCGGCCGCAGGAGTTGAGGACCCGAGTGAGCGCTATCTTCGCCCAGCTCGACGCGAACGGCGACCAGGCCATCGACCGGGGAGAGGTCCCGGAAGAGGGCCAGGAGGCATTCGAGACCCTGCTGAAGCATGGCGACGCCAACAGGGACGGCCGACTCGAGGGGGCCGAATTCCGAGCCCTGCTGGCAACGCTCCGGGCGCTCGGGCCTCCTCCGGGGACAAACGCGAGTCTCAACGGTGCCGCGCTCCGCTCCCTGGACCGGAACGGCGACGGTGCCCTCGGCCGAGACGAGTTCCCCGGCTCCTCCGTCCTGTTCAACCGGCTCGATTCCGACAGCGACGGCCTTCTCTCCCAAAACGAGCTCCGTCGCGCCCAAGAGGCTCGAGCGCAGCGGATGCGGGCCCGAACCGGACCGCCGCTCCCCGACTCGCCCCGGCGTCCCTCCGTGCCGGATCGCGGTCGGGGGCGGGGCTCGGGGGCCCCGTCGCCGATCGACCCGGAAACCTGACGCTCGTGGACGAGGCGGCTACAATCGACCCGGTCGGGAGACGCTCGATTCCCTCCGCCTCGCCCCTCGGAGGTTTCCGATGGCGACCGTCAGCGCCGCCCTCTCCACCGTCGCCGACCCGGACAGGGCGTGCCAGGAGGTACTGGATCGGCTTGAGCAGGCGATGGGGACGACCCGCGCCGACCTCGCCGTGGCCTTCGCCTCGGCCGAGCACGCGGATGCCCTTGGAACACTCTCCCACCGCATCCGACAGGGCGGTCTTGCCGATCACGTGATCGGCTGCTCGGGAGAGACGATCGTCGGGGAAGGCCGAGAGATCGAATCGGGCCCCGCCCTGGCGCTCTGGTCGATCCGAGCTCCCGGGGCCGGAGTTCACACCTTCCGGGCGACCGGCCCGGCGGATCTCGACCGGCTGCCGATCCAAGGCGAAGGGGAAGCCTCGCCAAGCCGAGCCATGATCCTGCTCGGCGACCCGTTCTCGTTCTCCGCCGACGACTGGCTGACCGCCGTGAACGAGCGGGCCCCGGGCCTGCCCGTCGTGGGAGGCATGGCGAGCGCCTCCCACTCCCCCGGGGGGAATCGACTGGTCGTCGACGACGAACTGGTCTCCGTTGGGGCCGTCGGCGTGCTCCTGGAGGGGCCGATCGCCGTCCGAGCGGTCGTCAGCCAGGGGTGCCGGCCGATCGGCCGGCCGATGATCGTGACGCGGGCGGACCGTAATATCATCCTCGATCTGGGCCGTCGCCCGGCGGTCGAGGTGCTCCGAGAGCTGCTCGACGAACTCTCCCCAGAGGATCGCGCCCGAGCCCGCAAGGGATTGCACCTGGGCCGGGTGATGAGCGAGTACCGCGAGCAGTTCGGCCGCGGCGATTTCCTTGTCCGCAACGTGATGGGAATCGACCCCCGCGGCGGGATCGCCGTCTCGGACCTGGTCCGGGTCGGCCAGACGGTCCAGTTCCACGTCCGGGATGCCGAAACCGCCGACGAGGACCTCCACGCCCTGCTCGACCCCCCGATCTCCCCCTCCCCCGTCGGCGCCCTGCTCTTCTCCTGCAACGGCCGGGGGACCCGCCTCTTCCCCTCCCCGGACCACGACGCCCGGGTCCTGACCGAGCACCTCGGCCCGGTGCCGGTCTGCGGCTTCTTCGCGATGGGAGAACTCGGCCCGGTCGGCGGTCGAAACTACGTGCATGGCTTCACGGCCAGCATCGCCTTGTTCCAGGCCGGTTCGTCCTGAGCACCGCTCGACCGCGGCGGCTCACGCTCCAGCACCCAGGAGCACGCAACCGAGACTCGAACCTCACTCCCACGATCCCCAAGGAACCGTCCGAGGAGATCCCGTGTTTGAACCCAATCATGGATTGAAGGGTGATCGCGTGAATCGACCCCATCCCGGAGATTTTTCTAAAGAATCGACTCGACCCCTCGAATAGTTTCGGAGTATCGTCCGCACGTGGGTCAAACGCGAGGGATCGGCGGTCAGGCCGGGGCAGGCAGGCCCCGGAGGGTGACTCCGATTCGAAGCCCAAGCCGGAGATGGAGTTATGGCCGGGTTGCGCGCCCAGGAGCGACTCGATCGAGGGTCGGTCGCCTCCTCCTTCCCCACCTCCGAAGACGATCCTCGACTGATCCGAGCCCTGGAGGACTACCTCGAGGCGGTCGAGGCGGGAAAGGCCCCGAGTCGAGACGCATATCTCGAGGCGCATCCTGAGATCGCCTCGCGGCTGGCCGGGTGCCTCGAGGGGATGGAGGTGATCCACGAGGTCATCGGGAAGGTTGGCACGGGGGGCGGGTCATCCGAAACCATGGATGGGCCGATCGCGATGGAGGAGCCGCCGGCGGGGGTGCTGCTGGGGGAGTACCGACTCGGCCGGGAGCTGGGTCGTGGCGGAATGGGGATCGTGTACGAGGCGTGGCAGCAGTCGCTCGGCCGCCGGGTCGCCGTGAAAGTCCTGCCGTTTGCCGCGACCCTCGACCCGAGGCAGCTCCGCCGGTTCAAGACCGAGGCCCAGGCCGCGGCCTACCTCCAACATGAGCACATCGTACCGGTCTATGCCTTCGGGACCGATCGCGGGACCCATTACTACGCCATGAGGCTGATCGAGGGGTGCTCGCTGGCGAGCCTGATCGGGCGCTGGCGAAACGATCCTCGAATCGACGATCGGCCTGCGGAGATGGACGAGGCCATCCCGGTCGACCCGACCGACATGGGGCCGTTTTCGGACTTTGTCGCCTCCGTCGGCATCCAGGCTGCCGAGGCGCTGGAGCATGCCCATTCGCTCGGCGTGCTCCACCGCGATATCAAGCCGGGGAACCTTCTGGTCGATGGATCGGGGCACCTCTGGGTCACGGATTTCGGCCTGGCCCGCATCCAGGCGACGACCAGCTTGACTCGGTCGGGAGACTTGCTGGGAACGCTCCGGTACATGAGCCCCGAGCAGGCCAAGGGGAGGCACTCCTCCGTGGATCACCGGGCCGATGTCTACGGCCTCGGCGCGACGCTCTACGAATTGCTCACCCGACGGCCGCTGTTCGAGGGAGGCGACCCGTCGGTGCTGGTCGAGAAGATCCAGCGAGAATCCCCCCAGGCGCCTCGGAAGCTGGATCCAAGCATTCCCAGAGACCTCGAGACGATCATCCTCAAGGCGCTGGCCAAGGAGCCCGGCGACCGGTACGGCTCGGCCGCCGAGCTGGCCGAGGACCTCAGAAGGTTCCGGGACGACCGGCCGATTCGGGCCCGCCGCCCCTCCCCCTCCGAGCGGCTGACCCGCTGGGCAAGGCGGCACAAGCCGGCAGTGCTCACGGCGGGGGTTCTGATGGTCCTGGCCCTGCTCGCCCAGTCGGCGACGATCATGCTGCTGGCCCTGGAGAGCCGCCGCGCCCGGGAGAACGCCGCTCGGGCCAGCGCCACGAGCCTTCGACTCTACGACATGGCGGACGACCTCTACGACCAGGTCGCCGAGGGAATCGGGCCCAACTCGGAGGAAGCCGAGGCCCGCCGCCGCCTTTTGGAGACAGCCCTGGGGATCTACGAGCGGTTCGCGGAAGAGGCGGAGGACGACCCGTCGCTCGCCCCCCGGACCGCGATCGCGCTCCGGAAGGCCGGCGACATCCACGCCCGGCTTGGCCACCGAGGCGAGGCAGCCGCTTGCTATCGGAGAGCGCTGGCCCGATATCGCTCCCCCGGCGATGGCAGGACGACCCTCGGCGATGACCGGCCGGCCGAGGTCGCATACGTCCTGAACCGCCTAGGGACCCTGCTGCTGGTGGCCGGCGACCGAAAGAATGCCATCGGACTGCTGGAGGAGGCTGTCGTCGAGCAGGAGCGTCAGGTCGCCCGCCAGGGCTCAGCGGCGGATCGTCTCACGTTGATCGCGTACCTGATCGACCTCGGGCGACCAGTCCCCGACCAGCAGGTTTCCGAACGCTCCTCTCGGGCGCTGGCCAGAGCGCTGGCGCTGGCCGACGAGCTCGCCCACCGCAGTCGAATCGCCCCGGTCCCTCCCGGCACCATCGAGCAGGCGGAGGCCCTCAAGCGGCTGATCCAAGGGAAGCTGGAGCGGAACGATCGGAGATTTGCCGATGCGATCGCCTCGGATCGCTCGGCGCTGGACTGCTATCGGCAACTGGTCACCGCCCATCCGGATCGACTGGAATTCCAGGAGAGGGCGTCCGCGGCGGCGATGAGCCTGGCCTGGTCCCTCGCCTCGTGCCCCGATCCCTCCGTGCGCGACGAATCGCAGGCCATCGCGCTGGTCACGTCGACCCTGGAAGAGGACAAGGGGAATCCAGACCTGATGGTCCATGCCGGCGTCTTCCTCATCCAGATCGACCGTCATGAACAGGCCGAGCGGCTCTTTCGCAAGGTCCTGGAGGTGACTCCCGACCGGGCCGACGTGGTGAACAACCTCGCCTGGCTGCTGGCGACCAGCCCCGACCCTTCCCGGCGCGACCCGGACGAGGCGATCCGACTCGCCGAACGCGCGATCGCCCTGGATCCGACCGTGGCCAGCTACTGGAACACGCTGGGGGTGGCCTATTACCGCGCCGGGAGGCTGAAGGACGCCCTTGCCTCGCTCCAGACCTCGATGGACCTCAGCGACGGCGGCAACGGCTTCGACTGGTTCGTCCTCGCGATGACCCTCTGGAAGCTTGGCGACCGGGACGCCGCCGAGCTCCACTACGCCCGAGCCGTGAACTGGATGAGGCTCTTGCCCCAGAGCGACTCCGCGTTGAAGGAATTCCGAGAGGAAGCTGACTCCACCGTTCGGGCATGACCGCCGCCGATCTCCCCTCCGCGTTCAGGCCAGCTCGGGAACCCGATCGCAGAGATCCCGGTCGAGTTCCGGAAGACGAGCAATCATTTGCTCATACCATAGATATCGTTCTCGGAAGACCTGTCCAAGCATCCGGCTGCGAGCCACCTCCCGGTACGCGGCCGACGCGAGCGATTGCCGGAGCGCGGCATCGGCGATGAGCTGTCGGAGCATCGCCTCGAATTCAGACGGAGAGCGATAGACCATCCCGGTTTCGCCGTGTCGGATCGAGTCGGCGTAGACCGTGGGCGCCGCGAGGCAGGCAACGCCGAGGGCGGCACATTCGAGGTACTTCAGGTCCGATTTGCACCGATTGAACCGACTGGGCATGAGGGGAAGCAACGCGATGTCGGACTGTTGAAGGACTGCGACGTAATCGGCGTAGGGCAGGAACGGCCGGAAGGTCTTCGGGACGGGAGGCAGGGCGTCGAAGAAGGCCCGGTCGTGGACGACATCGACCCGGACCGCGTCTTTGACATCAACCAGAACCCTCCGGAGCGCGGGCATGATCTCGGCCCAGTCGTTCTCTCGGTTCAGCGCCGCGAAGACGATCGACACCGGGCCCTCGGCACGGCGGAGGACTCGCGGAGGCAGCTCGAAGACTCGGTTGGGGAAGACCGCGACAACCGGATGGAAGGCCCGAAGCACCTCGGCGAGCGGCTGGGTCGACGTCTGGACGCAGTGGCAAGCGCGGAATGTCAACGCCTCCTGCGTCGCGACCTCGGGGAAGATGCTCGGATCATCGTCCCATTCGGAGACGATCAAGTATCCGGCCTGGCGGAACCGTCGGATTCCCTCCAGGTCTCGTCTCCCGAGGATACTCCGCTGGAGGATCAACACCCGGGCCTCTCCCGGCCGCTCGGCGAGCAGCGGCGCCACGGCATAATCGGTCCGAGTCCGAACTCCCGGGAGCGTGCGGAGGGCGCGATCCGGCTCCTCCGTGCGGATTCGGGAGCAGATCGGAGTGGCGGCGAGGGTCTGAAGGAGGAGCCGGCTCGGCTGCCGATCGGAACGCACCAGGCGGAGAATCGATCGGAGCGTTCGGTGGGGTTCCGGGCACGCGGCGCCGTCGTCGAAGGGCGCCCGGCCGGGCTCCCAGGGCTCGAGGTCGACGAGGCACATCCCGCGAGGCTCGAACCGCGCTCGCCAGCGATCAGCCACGTCCCCAGCGAGCGCGGTCCAGGCGAGCAGGACGCCATCGGTCGCGAGGAGCCGACACGCCTCATCGATGGTCCGGTCGAGAGCCGGGCAACCGTCAATCAGCCGAGTCAGGATCAGGCAATCGACGCTGGCCGGGGCCAGGCATGGAGTCGGGCCGAGGAGGGCGTCGGCGGGTCCGACCACGAGCCGGTCGACCCGACGCGAGGCCTGGACGGCCTTCCCCTGGTCGGGCTCGATCCCAATGTAGACCACGCCAGGATTCCGGCGGCGGTACGCCTCGGCCGAGAGGCCTTCCCCACAGCCAACCTCCAGGACCACCCGAGCATCCGGCGGGATGAGTTCGGACCACGGGGGAGGCGGGTGATCGCATGGACCGGGGAGTTCCATCGATCCTGGACCCCGAGGGCGACGCTCCTGGCTCGAGTCCCGAAGCAGGGCGAGGCGCGAGGCTGGGGGCAACCGCACACTCCGGATCGCCTCGCCAGGCCTCCGGCGGGGGAGAATCGGCCGGTCGGGCAAGGGCCGACCGGCCATCAGGCGTGTCGAGGAAACCGAGAGGGGGCGCCCCTGATGTGATTGCTCGGTTCAATGGGCCGAGGAGGTCTCCCCATCGGCGGAATCCCCATGGGCCTCCTCCGGGTCTGAAAGAACGAGCCCGGTATCGGGATCAGGAAGCCCGCCGAAGTAGGCGGAGGCGGTGTCGAGCGACGGCTCCTGGGTCACGATCGGGGAAATCCAGCCGCGGCTCAGGAAATCGGATAAGGAGAAGGCGAGCAGGATCAACAACCAGAGGGTTCCCGATCCGGCGAAGAGCCAGGTGAGCCGACTGCTGTACCTCAGGTGCATGAAGTACAACATGATCAGCACCGCCTTGACCACCGCGATCGTCAGGGCGATCGGGATCTCCAGGACGCCCAGCTCGAGGTACGCGACCCCGACGGTGACGACCAGCAGGACCATCAGGATGGCGAAGATGATCAAGTTGGTCTTGATCGTGAAGACGTGCTGGCTCATTTGTTAATCAGGTAGAGGATCGGGTAGAGGAAGACCCAGACGATGTCGACGAAGTGCCAGTACAGGCCCAGCATCTCGATCTGGGTCGCGCCGCCGCCGGTGAACCACCGTCTCCAGACCAGCACGGCCATGATCGCCATGATCACGATGCCGATGACCATGTGCAGGGCGTGGATGCCGGTGAGGGTGAAGTAGAACGACCAGAACAGGATCTGGCGGCCGGGGTAACGCTCTTGATTGAAGTTGAGCCCCGGGACGAGCTCCTCGTGGTAGTCGTGAATCCACTCGTAGGCTTTGATGCCCAGGAAGGCCGAGCCGAGCACGATGGTGGCGATGAGCAGCCAGACGGTGTGTCGGTCTTGCCGGAGCTGCGCGGCCCGCACGGCCAGGGCCATGGCGAGGCTGGAGCAGAGCAGGACGCCGGTGTTGATGGCCCCGAGCAGCACGTCGAGGTGGTGGCTCGCCGCGCGCATCGCCGGGGCGTGGAGGGTCTGCACGATCGCGAAGGCTCCGAGGACCCCCCCGAAGAATAGGACTTCCGTGGCGAGGAAGGCCCACATCCCCAGGGAGGAGCTCTCATGCTGCTGATGCAGGTCGTCGAAGTGATGATACAGGTACGTATCATCCTGCCCGAAGGTATTGTCGTGGGCGGGGGCGGTGGCGCTAGACAATGCCTTGCTCCTGAACTTCGCGCTGCTGGTCGGCGCGATCCTGCAACTCGTAGTCGTAGGGCCCGCCGGTGACGATCGGGATCTCTTCGAAGTTGTGGGTCGGAGGGGGGCTGGCGGTGGTCCACTCGAGCCCGTAGGCCGCCCAGGGGTTGGCGTTGGCGACCTTACCGATCAGCAGGGAGATCGGCAGGTAGATCAGCGGCATCAGGTAGCCGACCGCGAGAATCGAGGCGCCGGCGGTTGACATGACGTTCAGCACCTGGAACTCCTCGGGATACTCGTAATATCGCCTGGGCATTCCCATGTAACCGAGGATGAACTGAGGGAAGAACGTCAGGTTGAAGCCGATGAAGACGGTCAGGGCCGACAAGGCGCCCCAGAATTCGGAGTACATCCGCCCGGTCATCTTCGGCCACCAGAAGTGCAGGCCGCCGAGGTAGGCCATCACCATGCCGCCGACCATGATGTAGTGGAAGTGGGCGACGACGAAGTAGGTATCGTGCACGTGCACGTCGGTCGCCATGGTCGACAGGACCAGCCCGGTCAGGCCGCCGATGGTGAACAGGCCGATGAACCCGAGGGCGTAGAGCATCGGAGTCCGGAAGCTGACCGATCCCTTGTACAGGGTGGCCGTCCAGTTGAACACCTTGATGCCCGAGGGCACGGCGACGAGGAAACTGAGGACCGAGAAGATCAGGCCGGCGTACATCGACTGGCTGGAGACAAACATGTGGTGTCCCCAGACCAGGAACCCGAGGACCGCGATCGCCAGCAGGGCGCCGGCCATGAACGAGTAGCCGAAGATCTTCCTGCGGGCGAAGGCAGTGACAATCTCGCTGATCACGCCGAAGCTCGGCAGGATCATGATGTAGACCGCCGGGTGGCTGTAGAACCAGAACAGGTGCTGGAACAGCAGTGGGTCGCCTCCGTAGGCTGGGTCGAAGATCCCGACCCGGAAGACCCGCTCAACGGCGACCAGGACGATCGTGATCGCCAGCACTGGCGTGCCGAGCACGATGATCAGGCTGGTCGCGTAGTGCGCCCAGATGAACAGTGGCAGGCGGAGCCAGGTCATCCCGGGGGCCCGCATCGTGTGGATTGTCACGATGAAGTTCAGGGCCGTCAGGATCGACGAGAAGCCGACGATGAAGATTCCCAGGGCCGCGGCGATCACCTGGGTGTTGGAGAACATCGTCGAGTACGGCGTGTAGAAGGTCCACCCCGTGTCGACGCCGCCGGCCACGAGCGCGTACATCGTGAACAGCCCGCCGAGCATGTAGATGTACCAGCTCAGCAGGTTGATTCTCGGGAAGGCCAGATCCCTTGCCCCGATCATCAACGGCAGCAGGAAGTTCCCAAGCACCGCGGGGACGCCCGGGATCAGGAAGAAGAACACCATGAACACGCCGTGGATCGTGAACGTCCGGTTGTAGTCATCCGGCGCGTTGAAGACGTCTCCCCGGGGCGTCATCAGCTCCATCCGGACCAGCGACGCCGCGACGCCGCCGAAGATGAAGAAGAAGGTGATCGACGCCAGGTACAGGAGGGCGATCCGCTTGTGGTCGGTCGTCAGCAGCCAGGACTTGATCGAGAAGTCGGAGCCGAGGTAACCCAGCTTGGGATCCGACTCCTCGACCAGGCGGGGGTCGTCGGCCTGGGGTTCGTGGCTCATCGCGCGTCGCCTCCGTTACCGGTACCCATTCCCATGATCTCGGTGATGTTCGACGGGGCGCCTTCGCCGTCCTGCATCCCGCGGTCGGTGGTCGGCCGGGTCGTGCGGCCTCGGCCGATCGACTTGATGTAGGCGACCAGCTTGAGCATGTCCTCTTCGGGGATCTGGCCCTCGAAGGAGGGCATCAGGGGCTCGTAGCCAGCGACGACCTCGTCCTTCGGCCGGAGGATCGAATCCCGGAGATAGCGCTCGTCGGCCTGAATGATCCTCACCCCGCTGTTCGGGTCGGCCGGGTCGTTCAGCAGCGGGACCGGGCCGCCGAAGACGCCCTCGAGGGGAGGAGCCTTGACGGTCGAGTTGCCGCCGTGGCATCCGCTGCAGTGGTACTGGCGGAAGAGGGCCTCGCCAGCGACGGCCATCCCCGTCTGCTCGCTGCTGCCCTCGAGCCACTCCTCATATTCGGACGGTTCCATGACGGTGACCCAGCCCCCCATCCGGGAGTGCTCGGCGCCACAGTACTCCGCGCAAAAGAGGCGATAGCGGCCGACCTTCGTCGGCTGGAACCACAACGTCGTGTAGCGGCCTGGCAAGACGTCCTGCTTCACGCGGAAGGCGGGAATATAGAAGCTGTGGATCACGTCCTGAGAGGTCATCACCAGCCGAACCGGCTGGCCGACCGGGACGTGCAGCTCGTTGATCTCCTTACTCCCCTCCGGATGCTGGGCCTTCCACATCCACTGCTTGCCGATGACGTAGATGTCGACCGCGTCCCCCGGGGGGGAGACCAGCTCGAAGTAGACGAGGGCCCCCCAGACGAACAGGCCGATGCCCAGAAGCGTGGGCACCGTGATGTAGACGGCCTCGGCGATCGGGTTCGAGTCCTGGATGCCGGAGCGATCAGCCCTCGA
Source organism: Tautonia sociabilis (assembly GCF_003977685.1). Lineage (GTDB taxonomy): Bacteria > Planctomycetota > Planctomycetia > Isosphaerales > Isosphaeraceae > Tautonia > Tautonia sociabilis. Next base: position 213,606 of record NZ_RYZH01000002.1, read on the forward strand.
TCCCCGCCGGTATTTCACGGCGAAATAGAGAACGAAGAAGGCGAAGGAAAGGGTGAACGCCGCACTGACGATCATCAGCCCGATGTAGACAGCGTCGACCTTCGGGGCGTGCGTCGAGGCGGATTGAGGGAAGAGTGGGAAGTCCCACATGGGATCATCGTCTCTCTTAGCGGTCCAGGTGGGCGTCCGGGGTCTTCTCGATTTGGCCGGCGGGGGACATCGCCCGGCGCCGGTCTCGAATGAGCATCGCGGTGATGAACCACGCCAGGCCCACCAAGGTGGCGACGCCGAGCAGGCGGACGACGTTCATGATCGCGAAGCTGTACGTCCCGCTTTCCGGGTCGTAGGCGTAGCACAGCAGCAGGGCCTGTTCGACCACGCCGCCGATCTTGCCTCCCGAGGCCTCTGACAGGGCGAGCCTGAGATCCCGGGCGGGATAGCTGATGCCGTAGACGTAGCGGGAGACGCGGCCATCAGGGGTCAGGGTGATGATCCCGGCCGCGTGGGCGTAAAGGTTGGTCTTCGGGTTGAAGCTGTACGAGAAGCCGACCGAGTCGGCCAGCGCGTCGATCGTGTCCGAGTCGTCGGTTGTCAGGAAGTGCCAGCCATCCCGGGCCTCCTCGCTGGCGAAGTGGTAGGCCCGCATGACCGCGGCCTCCTTGGCGATGGCCGACTCCGGAACATCCTTGGGATTGATACTGACACTGATGATCTCAAACTCCGAGCCGACAGTGTAATCGTCCAGGACATTCAGGCTTCGGGTCAGGCCGTCCAGAATCTGATTGCAGAGCAACGGGCAATCGAAGTAGACCAGGGTGAGGATCACCGGCTTGTCGCCGAGCAGGTCTCCCAGGCGGACGACCCGACCGGACTCGTCCCGGAAGCGAAGGTCCAGGGGAACCTGCGCACCCGGCTTCTGCTCGAACTTCACCTTGCTGAGGATGCCGGATCGGGGGGCCAACTCCGGCCGATCCGTCCGGGTCACGGAAGGCTGACCGGAGGCCAACGGCGCCGGCGCGGCGGCCAGCAGCGTCAGCGTCGCGACGACCAGTGACCACGGACGGAAGGAGGCGGTCATTCGGCAGACCCTTCCGGGGCGTGGGGACGGGTTGGGAGTCCCTGCTCGGCGGTCAAGGCGATCGCCCGATCGATGGGGATGTGGGCGATGCCAGCCTCGCGGTCGACCCAGCCGTAAGACCCGAGCCGGGCTTCGATCTCCTGTCGCATCTTCCGCATGTCCCGACCGGGAGATTCTTGGAGCCGAGCACCTGGAAAGAGCGCGGGATCCTCCAGCGCCATCATTGGCGGGCGGTCCTCGGCCTTGCGCCGGTTGGCGTCGCGGAACCGAGCCATCATGAAGGCAACCACGAGGAACACGATCGTCACGGAGACGACCAGCCCGACCGCGAAGACGCCGATGGCGCCGACGTCGATCCGGTCTTCCTGGTGACCCCGAGCATGGGGATTCAGGGAGTGATCAGCATGATCGTGCTCGGACATCTCGTCAGGTCCTCGAGTGCGAAGCATGGGCCCGGTCGCTGGCCAGCAGTTCGACGAGCTTCGGCTCGTTCTTCGCCAGGATCGGGCGGGCGTTGAGGAAGAAGCAGTAAGCCGCCACCCAGAGCCCGCCGACGCCGATCAGGGCGGGCAGGTCGAACAGGTGGGGAACCGGCGAGTCGTAGCCGAGTGACGGAGCAAGCAGCCAGTACACATCGACCACGTGCACGCCGAGGATCACGGCCGAGATCGTCCTCAACCGGGAGGTGTTCTCCTTGTTCGCGCGGAAAAGCAGCACGAGGAACGGCAGGAAGAAATGGAAGATCACGAGGAACGCGGCGACGTACTGCCAGCCGTGGGCGGATCGCTCGAGATACCAGGGGATCTCCTCGCTCAGGTCGCCGCTCCAGATGATCAGGAACTGGCTATAGGTCGTGTAGGCCCAGAGCATGACGAAGGCGAGCATCAGGTTGCCCAGGTCCCGGAGACGTTTGGGCGTGACCAGACCTTCGAACGTGCCGGCGTCGGTCAGCAGTGTGACGACGATGTTCGTCAGGGCGAAGGTCTGCAGTCCCATGCCGATGATCAGCATCGCCCCATAGAGGGTGGAGTACCACTCGGGGTCAAGCGACATGCCCCAGTCGAACAGCAGGAACGTGGCCGTCAGGAAGGCGAGAAGTAGCCCGGGGCCGGAAATCGCCGCCAAACGACGGGTCGGGAGCCAAGGGTTCTCCGCTCGATCCTGCTCGGCGGACCATCGGGTCATGGCCAGTGCCAGCAGTCCGAAGATCGCGAAGTAGCCGACCGCCCTGCCGAAGAAGAAGGCCCGATTGAACCAGATCTCCTTGTGGTTGAAGCCTGCCGCATGGCCGTCGTCGGTCGCAGCGACTGCAGCTCCCTCCGGGTCGAGGGTGTACTCTGGCTGGACCCCACCGATCTCGTCCTCGGGCTCGGCGGAATGCTCGGCGACCGCTTCCCCGTCATCCCTTTCCGCATGGGCCTCACTGCCGTGCTCGGCGCCGGCCCAGGGGTAGATCTGGCCGAGGCCGATGGCGATGGGGAGATACAGGGGGACCATGAGCACGAGGGTCGAGGCCGCGGCCTCGAGCGGGCGGCGGGTGATCACGCCCCAGGTCCCGGCGGCCAGATGGATCAGCAGGAGAAGCATCGTCCCGGCGATCGCCGGGCCGAGCCAGAAGAGGTAGGCCATCAGGTAGGAGCGGAGCACCTGCTGCACGTCAAAGAGCACGCCGACCAGGCAGAGGCCCAAGCCGACCAGACCGACCAGGCCCGAGAGCCGGAAGATCCGCTCGAGCCGACCGGAGAGTCCATCGCCGTTGCCGTTGCCGTTGGGGCCAAAGAACCTGCTCACTGGGCCGCCTCCTGGGGCTGCTCGAGCCGCTCTCGGTCGGCTTCGGGGAGCCCGCTGACCTGGGCGTTCTGGCTGAGTTGAAGGGCCCGGATGTAGGCGACCACCGCCCAGCGGTCGCGGGGCTTGATCCGGTGGGCATACGAGTACATGGCCCCGTATCCCCGGGTGATCACGTCGTAGATGTGACCGACCGGGATGTCCCGCAGCCGCTGCTCGTGGAAACTCGGCGGCTTGGGCAAGCCCCGCTGCACGATCATCCCGTTGCCGTCCCCCAGGCCGCCGTGGCAGGGAGAGCAGAAGGCCATGAAGCGGTCCTGCCCGCGCTCGATCACCGCGCGGTCGATCTCGAACGGGAAGGTCGAGGCGAGCGCGCCGTCGACCCGGCCGTAGTACAGGTGCTCGTCCTGGCGGGCCCAGCCGCGCGGAACGGTGCCGGCGACCAGAGGCCGGGCCGAGAGCCCGTCGGGGAAGAAGGCGCTGGCCTGGAAGGTGTCATAGCGCGGCTGGTCGTACATCTCGCTCCGGCAGCCGGCCAGGCCGGAGAGGACCGCGGTGCCAAGGGCCAGCGCGGCGGTGATGCGGCGGCCGGAGGGGACGGCGCCGGGTCGGGTCGGGCGACTCATGGCCTCACCTCCGACAGCGATTCGGGGTTCAGTCCCTGGAGGAAGGTCCGGGTCTGCTCGGCGTCGAACTTCTCGTCATCCCAGCGGATGAAGAGGAAGAAGCGATCGACCGAGGCCCGGGAGAACTCCTCGACGTTGAAGAGGGGGTGATACGGCCGGGGAAGGCCATTGAGGAACAACATCCCAATAACCGCCGCGAAGGCCGCCGCCAGGACCGTGCATTCGAACGTCACCGGGATGAACGCCGGCCAGCTGTTGAATGGCTTGCCGCCGACGTTCAGCGGGTAGTGCATCACGGAGGCGAAGTACTGCATCGCGAACCCGCCGATCCCCCCGAGCAGGCCGCCGGTGAAGACGATCGCCGCGATCCGGGTCTTGCGGAAGCCGATCGCCTCGGCCAGCCCTTCGACCGGCATCGGCGAGTGGGCCTCGACGTTCCGGTAGCCCGCCTCCCGGGTTCGGGAGGCGGCGGCGACCAGATCCTCGGGGGTCTTGAATTCGGCCAGGTAGCCGTACAGTTCCGGGTGGGTCACGTCCATCGTCTGGTTCCTCTCCCGCTCAGGAGTGAGACTCCCCGTGGTCACCGTGGCCTTGCCCGTCACCCTGCCGCCCGGCGTGGTGGTGCTGCTCGTGCACCAGTTCCTTCATCTCGGTGATCGAGATCGCCGGTAGGATCCGGATGAACAGGAACATGAGGCTCAGGAACACGCCGATGGTGCCGAGATACAGCGACCAGTCCCAGAAGGTCGCCGTGTAGTGCTCCCAGGCCGCCGGCACGAAGTCGCGGCTGAGGCTGACCACGATGATGACGAACCGCTCGAGCCACATCCCGACGTTGACGAACATCGAGATGATCCAGAGCAGGTAGACGTTGCGCCGGAAGGGGCGGAACCAAAGGAACTGCGGGGCGATCACGTTGCAGAGGATCAGGCCCCAGTAGAACCACCGGTACGGGCCGAACGGCCGGTTCTCGAGCATCATGAAGTGCTCGTATTCATTCTCGCCGTACCAGGCGATGAAGTCCTCCATCAGGTAGCCGTAGGCGACAATCAGGCCGGTGGTCAGCATGACCTTGGCCATGTTGTCCAGGTGCTTGTCCGTGATGAAGTCGTGCAGCTTGTAGAGGTGCCGCATCGGGATCGCCAGGGTGAGCACCATGGCGAACCCCGCGAAGACCGCACCGGCCACGAAGTAGGGCGGGAAGATCGTCGTGTGCCAGCCGGGGACGATGCCGACGGAGAAGTCGAACGAGACGATCGAGTGCACCGAGACGACCAGCGGCGTCGAGAGGCCGGCCAGCAGCAGGTAAGCCATCTGGTAGCGCGACCAGTGCCGAGCCGATCCCCGCCAGCCCATCGAACCGATGCCATAGAGGACCTTGGCGATCCGGTTCTTGGCCCGGTCCCGCATCGTCGCCAGGTCGGGGATCAGGCCGATGTACCAGAACAGCAGGGAGACGGTCGCGTAGGTCGACACCGCGAAAACGTCGAACACCAGAGGACTGCGAAACTGCGGCCACAGCCCCATCGTGTTCGGGTACGGCATCAGCCAGTAAAAGACCCAGGGGCGGCCGAGGTGGAGGATCGGATACATCCCGGCGCAGGCGACGGCGAAGAGGGTCATCGCCTCGGCGAACCGGTTGATCGACGTCCGCCACTCCTGCCTCAGAAGCAGGAGGATCGCCGAGATCAGCGTCCCGGCGTGGCCGATGCCGATCCACCACACGAAGTTGATGATCGCGAAGCCCCACATGACCGGGACCTGCAGGCCCCAGACTCCGGTGCCGTTGAATAGCAGCCAGGTGACCGAGACCAGGAACAGGTTGACCAGTCCGAAGGCGAGCGCGAACCCGATGAGCCATTCCTTGCGGAAGCCCCGGGTCAGGACCATCGACCCGATCTTGTCCGTGACCGTCGTGTAGTCGTGACCGGGGCCGAGAACCGGCTCCGGAGCGGGCGCGCCGCGCCCTCGATCGTTCGTTTCTAGCGCCATCGAGTCCGCCTCACGCCGTCGCGATCTCGGGATTCGGGTTGGTCACGCGGGCCAGGTACGTCGTGCGGGGCCGGGTGTTGAGCTCCTCGGCCAGCATGCCGTAATTGCGCGGCGACTGCTTCAGCCGGGTCACCTGCGCAGACTCGTCGTTCAGGTCGCCGAAGACCAGCGCCCGGGTCGGGCAGGCGGACTGGCAGGCGGTGACGATCTCGCCGTCCCGCACGCGACGGCCTTCAAGTTCGGACTGGATTTTCCCCTCATAGATCCGCTGCACGCAGTAGGTGCACTTCTCCATCACGCCCCGGGGGCGGACGGTCACGTCCGGGTTGTGCAGCAGCACCAGCGGGGAAACCCCGGAACTAAGCGCCGTCTCCTTGAGCCGGACCTCGGTGTACTTCAGGAAGTTGAAGTGCCGGACCTTGTACGGGCAGTTGTTGGAGCAGTACCGCGTGCCGACGCAGCGGTTGTAGACCATGTTGTTGAGCCCCTCGTGGTCGTGCACCGTCGCCTCGACGGGACAGACGGGCTCGCACGGGGCCTTCTCGCAATGCATGCAGAACCGGGGCTGGAAGGCGACCTTCGGGTTGGAGAGCCCAGGCTCCTGGCCTCGGGGCGTCTCGATCGCGAAGTAGCGGTCGACCTCCATCCAGTGCATGACCCGGCCGCGCTTGACCTCCCGCTTGCCGACCACCGGAATATTGTTCTCGGCCTGGCAGGCGACCACACAAGAGGCGCAGCCGATGCAGCGGTTCAGGTCGACGGTCATCCCCCAGGCATACCCGGGGTGGCCGTTCCAGCCCTCGCCCCGGTCGGCGGAGTAGTCGTAACTCGGGTAGAGCGACGGCGTCTCCTCGCCGTGGCGGGCCGACACGTGGTGGCCGTCGTGGGCGAAGTCGGGGTTGGCCCGGTACTCGTCGACCGTGGCTTCCCGGATCAGGTCGCGTCCCTCGATCGAACGCTGAAGCTGCGTCGAGGCCAGCTCGTAGGTCCGGTCGGTCCGGCTCAGTTTCGCCCCCGGGATCACCCACGGGTTCGCCGAGGTCCGCAGCAAATACGCGTTGAACCCGGTGCCGTTCCCGACCCGGCCCGCCTTCTCCCGGCCGTAGCCGAGGTGCAGGGTCACGGCCCCCTCGGCGTGGCCGGGCATGACGAAGATCGGGACGTCGAGTGTCACCGTGCCGACGGTCAGGCCGACGACGTCCCCCATCTGGAGCCCCGCCAGCGGACCGCCGGAGTCCTCGGCGACCAGTGAGGGGGGAACCATCAGGGCGTTGTCCCAGGTCAGCTTGGTAATCGGCTTGGGGCACTCCTGGAGCCAGGCGTTGTTGGCGAACCGGCCGTCGAAGATGGTCGGGTCGGGAGCGAGAACCAGTTCGAGCTCCCCCTCGCCCTGGGCAGCCGGGCCGAAGTCCTCTTCGGCGACCAGCCCCCCGACGTCCTGGAGCGCGACCTCGACCGTGGGGGAGGAGGAGTCGGGAACCACCCCGTCGTGCACGAGCTTCCGCCAGCGCTTCGCGAAGCCGTCCTCGGCGGCGGGGGAGTCTCCCTCGGCGAGCTGGCCTCGCCAGTAGTTCTCCAGCAGGACGCGGCCATCCGGGTTTCGCTCGCCTCGGAGGGCGGCGACGACCTCGATCGCCGACCGACCGCCGAAGAGGGGAGCGATCAGCGGCTGCACCAGCGACGCCGTGCCGTCGAACGCCCGGGCATCCCCCCAGGATTCAAGGAAGTGGGCCTCGGGAACGTGCCAATGGCACAGCTCGCCCGTCTCGTCCAGATACAGCCCGACGTGCACCCGCAGCGCCTGGCTCTCGATCATCGCCTCGCGGAAGCCAAGGTCGCTGGGGGCGTCGTACACCGGATTGACGCCGAGCAGGACGAGCAGGTCGACGTTGTCCGCCTCCAGGTCGTCGACCAGCTGCCGGAGCGACTCCGAGTGGCTGCCCTCCTCCGGCTCCGGCGCGACCGGTTCGATGTACGAAACCGTCTTGCCGACACTGCCCAGCGCCTGGTTCATCGCGTGAGCCAGCGCGTGGACGACCGGCGGCTGGCCGATGCCGGGGATGACCAGCGAGGCCCCCTGATGGCCCTTCAGGTCTCGGGCCACCGCGCCGACCCAGGCCAGGGCCTCCTCGGGCAGCGCGACGGCCGGCTCGCCGACCCCGTCCACCCCCACCTCCCGGGCGAGGGCCAGGGCGAAGGCCTTGATCCGGCTGGCCGGCAGCGGGAGCCGGTGATCGGCCTTCGCGCCGGTGAGCGTCAGGTTGCACTCGACCGCGTAGAGCCGGTTCATCCCCCGATCGTTGTCCGGGTCGCGACGGTCGGCGAAGCCCCGGGCGTGGACGAGGTGACCGGGCCCCGAGGCGAGGAAATCGGCGTCGAGGGTCACGATCCGGTCGGCCCGCTCGACGTGGTAGACCGGCTGCACGTCCTTGCCGAAGGCCCGGATCGCCCCGTCCCGGGCGTTGTCGCGATTCACCGGCTCGTACTGATGCCAGCGAACGCCGGGGAGAGCCTCCTGGAGCGCCCGGATCTGGGCGATCAACGTCGGAGAGGTGATCGAACCGGTGAGGAGGCGGACCCGATCGCCCCGGCCGTCGGCCTTGAGAGCGTCGAATCGCGCCAGCATCGTCTCCTGAAAGGCCTCCCACGTTGTGGGGCGGCCGTTGCGGAGAACGGTTTGCGATCGATCCGGGTCGTAGAGGGTCAGCAGCTCAGCCTGGCAGAAGATGTCGGTCGAGCCGACCGCGGCGGAAATCGGCGCATCCTCGGCCGAGGGATCGGCCTGCTCCCCGGGGAGCAGGCACGCCGGGGACGCCGGATGAAGGGCGTTCCCCTCGATCTTGATCGGCCTGCCTTCCTGGCTCTCCACGAGCAGGCCGATTGTATCGCCCGCGATGGTGGCCGAGGTAGCGAAGAACAGCGGCTTGCCCTGCACCAGCTCCTCGGGAGCCTTGATGTACGGGACAATCCGCTCGGGGGGCTGGAAGGCGCACCCGGTCACCCCGGCCAGGGCGAGCGAGGCGGCCATCAGCTTGAGGAACTGACGGCGGCTGGCCGGGTCGTCCCACGCATCGGCCGCGTCGGGGAACTCACGCTGGAGGTAGCCGAGGAACTCGTCGGTCTGGGACAGCTCCTCCAGGCCTCGCCAGTAGCGGGGGCCGACGGCCCCATCGAGCCGGGCGCGGAGGGCGGCCAGGTTGAGGGGAGTCCGCTTGGGGGCGTGCTGGGGCTCTCTCATCGGTGGCACACCGCGCAATTGGTCAGGGGGGTGTCATGGCCCATCGTCGGGACCTCGTACATGGCGGCCAGCAACTGGCCCAGCTCCTCCTGAGAGACGTAGTCGTCCTCAGTCAGGAAGGCATAGGTCTCGGCGTCCGCCTCTCGTTGAACGAAGGCCCGCACCTCGTCCTGATTGGCCTCGACCGACCAGTCGAGGTTGAAGACCTCGTCCCGAGGGCGAAGGTGCCGCTGCGGATTGCGGTGGCACTCCAGGCACCAGCCCATGTTCATCGACTCCTCCTTCCAGGCCAGCGGCATCATGTCGACCCGGCCGTGGCAGGAGAAGCAGCCAACGCCTTTCTTCAGATGCACCGAGTGGTTGAAGTACGCATAGTCCGGCACGTCGTGGATCCGGGTCCACTCGATCGGCTTGCCCAGCGCCAGGCTCTCTCGGACCGGGGCGAGCATCGGGCTGTCGGTCCAGATCTGCGAGTGGCAGCTCATGCAGGTGTACGTCGGCGGCATCCCGGCGAAGGATGAGTCCTCGACCGAGCTGTGGCAGTATCGGCAGTCAATCCCCAGGCCGTTGACGTGGTGCTCGTGCGAGAAGGGGACCGGCTGGGCTTTGACGACGTGCACGTCCGTCTGGTACGGGGACTGAATCACCATGTACGACACGCCGACCGCCCCCAGGGCGATCAACGCCGCGCCGATGAGGCTCAGGCGGGCGAGCGTGTTGGCGCTCGGGTGGAATATCTGGGCCATCGCTCTCCTCAACTCGCCGACCGAGGTGGGACGAATCGGACGCCGCTCCCCAGGAACCCGCCGGCTGGCCGCTCGACCGCTCCGTCAAGCTCCGTCCCGCGATGGACGGCGAATCCGGGTCGACGCTGCAGTTCGTGATTTATTTCACGAAGGAAGGCGTAAGACAAGGAATGACCCCTGGATCCGCACCAACTCGGGGACGTCTTCTCGAGTGTGAGGGGGCGGTTGACCGACCGGGCGGAAGGGGTGCTCTTGGGCCTCGGGAGGCGAACCGGGCCCGTGTGAGGGTCAATTCAACGACGCCGCCGCTTTTGAATTGACCCGACCGCAATAGATTACCCGAGCCTCGCTCCGGCGGCAAGGCGCCACCGCCGGGCCATCGCACACTCCGGACCAATCGCTCCGGAACCCGCTCCTGTCCAAAGACTTGGGCCCTCCCTCACTCCGATGCCGATGGTCGGCGCCGGATGTTGTCGAAACGATCGGGACGGTCGAGGAGCGGGCCGGGCCTTGGCGAAAGCGCAAGCAGCCAGGGAGACGGGGACGCCGGGTGGAGCAATTCAGCCCTCAGGATCTCGGCCCGGCTTCGGGCCGAGTGCGACGCCCAGCGGGCCACGGCCTCCGACTCGTCCTGGCCTGCCGGGTGCCCTGGATAGAGCACGACGGTTACGATTCCCCCCGGCCGGATGATCCCGAGGGCGGCCTCCAGTGCCGGTAAGGTCGTCGCCGAGACCGTTGTCCGGGATCGGTCGCCGCCGGGAAGGTAGCCCAGGTTGAACATCACGGCGGCTGGCCGGGCGAAGGGCCCCGGCTTTCGCACCAGGGCGTCGAGCCGCTCGTGGCCGGCCCGGACCAGCGACACTCGGTCGGAGATGCCGGCCTCCTCGAGCCGACCCCGGGCGGAGGCGAGTGCGGCCTGCTGGACGTCCAGCCCGAGGACTCGCCCTCCCGGGCCAACCTGATCGGCGAGCCAGATCGTGTCGTGCCCGTTGCCAACAGTGGCGTCGATTGCCGCGTCCCCCTCCGAGAGGACCCGGCCGACGAGCATCCGAGCCAGCTCGACCACCCTGGGGATTGCCATCGCTCCGGCCGGGGAACTCAGGAGGACAGACGGGAGGAGTTCCCCGATCCGACCGGCTCTCCTCTCCCTCCCCCCGATCTCCGTCGAGGCCGAGCCAGCCCGAGAACCAGCAGCACGACCCAGGCGCCCGCCAGCACCCGGGCGGGCCAGCGATCGACGAACGCCCACGGCGAGCCATCCGACGCGGTGAGGACCTGGATCAATCGCTCCTCCAGCGGACCGCCGAGGATGATCCCGAGCACGACCGGGCCCAACGGTACTCCTCGCCGTTCCAGGACGAAGCCGATCAGCCCGAATGCGAGCATCACCCCGACGTCGAAGCCGCTCCCGTTGATCGCGAAGGCTCCCAGGACGCAGAACAGCAGGATCACCGGCATCAGGATGCGTTTCGGCACCCGGAGCACCAGGCCCCCCGCCTTGATCGCCGCCAGACCGATCGGCAGCAAGACGAGGTTCGCCAGCAGGAAGATTGTGTAGAGGCCGTAGACGATGATCGGTTGCTTCTCGAAGATCTCCGGCCCCGGTCGGAGGTCCTTCATCATCAGCACCCCGATGACGATGGCCGTGACTGAATCCCCGGGGATCCCGAGGATCAGGGCGGGGATCCAGGCTCCCGCGAGGGCGGAGGAATTGGCCGTGGTCGCGTCCCCGAGCCGGTCGAGCGCGGCCTCGTCGTCGGGAGTCCTCGGATCGTGTCCAGAGCGTCGAGAAACCCCCAGCGAGACCCAGCTCGCGACGTCGGCCCCCGCCCCTGGCAGCATCCCGATCAGCGAACCGATGGCGCTGGAACGCAACACCGCCAGCGGTCGGCGCATCAGACGGACGATCCCCAGTGGGAGGGATCGGATCGGCCGGTTCGACCCGGCGGGAGGGATGCCTTCCGTCCCTCCCTCCGGGCCGACCTCCAGCGTGATGAGATTCTTCAGCACCTCGGAGACGCCGAACAGGCCGATCATCGCCGGGATGAAGCCGATCCCCTGGTACAGTTCCGGATTGCCGAGCGTGAACCGAGATTGGGCGTGCACGGCGCTGAGCCCGACCGTCGAGACAAGCAGGCCGAACAGCACCGCCAGCGCCCCTCGACCCGGTGCATCCCTCGACACGACCACGGCGCAAGAAAGGCCGAGCACGTAGAGCCAGAAGTGCTCCGACGGACTGAACAACGTCCCAACCTGGGCAAGCTGGCTCCCCAAAACGATCAGCACGGCCGCCCCGATCAGGCCCCCCGCCACGCTGCTCACCAGCGCGGTCACCAGCGCCAGATCCGCCTTCCCTCGGGCCGAGAGCCCGCTGCCGATGTCTGCGTACGCCGCCGAGGCCGGGGTGCCGGGGATGCGGAGCAGGATCGTCGGGATGTCTCCCGCGAAGATCGCACAGGCGACCATCGTCACCACCGCCGCCAGCGCCGGCAATGGAGGCAGCCAGTAGGTGACTGGGACCAGCAGCGCCATGGCCATCGTCGCCGTCAGCCCGGGCACGGCACCGACGAAGACGCCGTAGACCGCCGCCGAGATTACGGCGAGCCAGACGACCGGGTCGAGCAAGACTTGGCCCGCGGCCTCGACGATCGTAGGGTCGATCAACGCCCCTTCCCCCCCTCTGCCCCGACGCCTCGGGTCGGGATCACCAGCCGAGCCATCCCCAGGGCAGCGGAACCCGCAGCAGCACGGCGAAGACCTGATAGGTGATGGGCACGAGGACCGCCGCCGTCCCCAGCGCGACCGGCCACCGAACCCGGAGCCCGACCATCAGCGCCGACAACAGCACCGCCGCGGTCACCACATAGCCCGCGGTCTCGACCAGGAGCAGGTACGCCATGACGAACCCTGGCACCATCCCCATGCGAACCAGTCCCCGACGGTCGATCGCCGGGGCGTCCTCGGCCCGCCGTAGTCCCCCCCGGACCACCAGCACGAGGAGAATCACCGCCATGAGCAGGAACACGACCGTCGGAAAGATCATGGGACCGTACCGGGTCCGCCGCACCGACTGGAACGCCTCCCCGGTGAGGATCTGGCCCATTTGACGGTCAAACTGCTCCATGACCTCCCGGAACTGGTCTGGAGGCGCGGGAGAAACGTTGAAACCGGAGTGCTCCATGAACTCCAGGTAGTCCTCGCTGTGGATCACCCGGTCCACGGCCGCCGTGAGCCGCTCGGCGCGCTCCTCGGGCACTCCCCGCGGCAAAGCGAGCCCCCGCCACCCTCCCATCGCCCAGTCAGAGCCCTGCTCTCGGAACGTCGGCACGTCGGGGAAATCGGCGATCCGCTCCTCCGCCATCACCCCGAGGCAACGCACCCGCCCCGCCTCCATCAGCGCGGCCGCCTCGGGGAGGCTGCAGCAGACCAGATCCACTCCGGACGACATCAAGGCATCGAGCGAGGGCCCGGCGCCGTTGATCGGGATCCAGATGATGTCGTCGGCACGCATCCCCTCAGCGTCCAGCCAGCCGGCGAGACTGACATGCCAGATGCCCCCCTGGGCGGTGCCGGAGGCCTTCAACGCCCTCGGATGGGCGGCGACGTACTCATGCAGCTCCCCCAGCGATTTCCAGGGGGCGTCTTCCCGGACGAACAGGGCGGCGGCGTCCCGGTTCAGCAGCATGACCGGCCGGAAGTCGTCAGGGCCAATGTTGGTCAACCCCCGCCAGTGGAGCATGTTCAGCTCCACGGTGATCATCGTCATCGTGTAACCGTCGGGGACCGCCAGCGCCCCCCGGGTGTGGCCGGTCACGCCCGACCCTCCGGTGGCGTTGACCACGTTGACCGGGACCCCGAGCTCCTGCTCCAGCAACGCGGCCACTTTCCGGGAGACGGTATCCGTGCCTCCTCCCGCCGACCACGGGCAGATGAGCATGATCGGCCGGTCGGGATAACCCTTCTCCCCGCCGCAGCCGGCCAGCAAGGCGAGCAGCAGCAGGGCGATCGGCCCCGGAGTTCGGAACGGTTGGCGTCTGGTCATCGCACGAGGAGGATCGAGAGGACGGTCGCCGAGAAATCAGGAGGGCTCGGGGCGATCGAAGGGCGGCGGCCCGATGCTCATCCGGTCGTCTCGGCTCGAGGAGACTCCGATCGGTCAGGTCGCGTCTCCAACACGATAGGGCGAGCCGCCCTCCGACGGAAGGGCCCGGAGCGGCGAACTTCTCCTGCCGGTCAGAACGGATGGCTCAGGTGGAGAGACACACTGTACAGGACCACGACCCCCGCCGCCGCGATCCCGAGCCGAAGGACGAACTTCCCTCGTCCCGGCGCAACCCGCTCCACCAGCTCGGCGATCACGACCACCGCCGCGATGATCGCGAACTTGTACCCAACCAGTCCCGCCACGTTGAACCGACGGAAGAACCAGGCCGCCACCGGGTTCGACTCCACGAACTGCGGCCCCCGGTGCAGCAGCCAGGTGGTCAGCAGGATGTCCAGGATGCTCAGCAACAAGAGCCAGGAGATCTCCGACTCCAGCGTGAGGCTCCTCCGATGCCAGGGCCCCTGATCCCGGGATTGCCCCCACCGATCGTCTCCCATCACCCTCCCCGAATGAGTGCCGCGGTCGCGGTCGATCAATCGTCCCTCAGGAACACGATGCCCCCGAGAGACGCCGGTTGCAACGCCCCGGGGCCAGCGATTGACAGACGGGCCATCCGCCTTATAGCGTGAAGCCCTCGCCACCTATCGCCGACGCTCGATGCCCGATCGAGTCCCGAGGGGACCGCCGATGGCCGGATCCGAGAAGTCGCCCCGCCGCCAGGCGCTCGAGGCCAGCCTCGCCGCCGACCCGACCGACACCTTCCTCCGTTACGGCCTCGCCATGCAATGCCTGCGCGACGGGGATGTCGACGAGGGCCGTCGGATGCTCGAGGCCCTCATCGCCGATCACCCCGACGACCAGGTGGCCGCCTACCAGCAACTCGGCCAGTCGTACATGGACGAGGGGGACGCCGACCACGCCCGGGCCTACTTCACCCGGGGGATCGACACGGCTCGGGCCCGGGGCGACCTGAAGGCCGCGAATGAAATGCAGGGGTTCCTGGAACTGCTCGGCTGACGACGGGGCCGGCGCAGCCGGGCATTGCCGCGATGGTCGCCACCTTCACCTTCCCGATCCGGATCCGTTTCGGAGATGGCGCTGTCGCCGAGCTCCCCGCCGAACTGGAACGCCTCGGTGTCCAAACACCCCTGATCGTCACCGATCCCGGCATCATCGCTGCCGGCCTGCTCGAACGGACTCGACGCGCCCTCCCGTCCCATTCCGTGTTCGACGCCGTCGAGGCCAACCCGACCGAACGGAACATCCTCGATGCCCTGGCCTCCTACGAGAGGCGGGGTGCGACGGCGTCGTCGGCTGCGGCGGCGGCAGCGCGATCGACGCGGCGAAGGCCGTCCGACTGCTTGCCACCCATCCGGGGTCGCTGGCCGACTACGACCTGACGAGCGGAGGGTCGGAGCGAATCACCTCCCTCCTGCCGCCAATGGCAGCCGTGCCCACGACCGCTGGGACCGGCTCCGAGGCTGGCCGGGGGACCTTGATCGTAACCGTCCGATGAACCGCGTCTGGAAAGCGAGCTGAGTCGACGCGACGATACCCGCGGCGGGTCCGATCGCCCCGCCCGGGAGCCGCACCCATGCCGCGTCAGGCATCCGACGACGCACCGTG
>NZ_RYZH01000030.1 GCF_003977685.1 Tautonia sociabilis
AGATCGCGCGGCGACTGGGGATCGGCCGGACGTCGGTCCGCCGCATCCTGGCCGCCGGCTGACGGCCAGGGCCGCCCTGCGCTCGGGCCGCGCGGGCGTCAAGGATGGTCTTCACCGGACGGATACGATGCTCGTGCCGGGGGAGCCAATCGGACGAGGAGGGGGATCAATGAGCCTGGGGAATTGTCCCGCCTCGCCCCGCCTCGTTGCCGGCGTCGTCGTCCCAGCAGAGGCCGGCGGCGGCGAGCTCGGCGGGGGGGATGTCGAGGAAGCGATGCAACAGGGAGTCTCGGCCCCAGTCCTCGTTCTCGATCGCCTCCAGCGGGGGGAGGTCGACGAGGCCGAAGTGCCGGGAGAGCAGGTCGTAGGCCTCGGCGACGCCAAGCTCGACGATCGGGGTGGGACGTCGGGAGCGGGCGGGATCGGGGTTCAGAGCCACGGTCGGGCCCCTCGGAACGGCCTGGGGGCGGGTTCGTCGAGCAGGATGACCGGGGCGAGCTGCCAGACTCCGTTGCCCAGGTCGATCCAGGTGTAGCCCGGGGCGGCCTGGCTGGCGCGGAGGCGCAACTCCTCGGCGCGGACCTGGCCGCGCTCCCCGCCGGCGGCGAGGAAGATGAACGCCGCCAGGGCGAGGTGCAGCAGGAACAGCGGCTGGCCGGTCACGACGATCGCCACGACGCAGGCCCCGCCGGCGATCATCGCCAGCGCCTGGCCCAGGGCGGCGGCGATCTCGGTCGCCCTCAGCCGGCCGAGCGGCCGGCTCAGCATGGCCCGGAGGACCCGGCCGCCGTCCATGGGGAAGATCGGCAGGAGGTTGAAGCAGGCCAGCAGCAGGTTCACCCGAAGCAGATCGCCGAGCACCATCCCGATCGAGCCGGCCGCCATCGCGGGTGCCAGGGCGGAAACCACCGCCAGGCCAGCGAACAGCGTCGCGGCGATGCCAACGTTCACGGCCGGGCCGGCCAGCGCGATCAACAACTCGGCCCCCGGCTCGCGGGGCATACGGTGGAGGCGGGCGACGCCTCCGATCGGGTAGAGGGTGATGTGCTCGGTCGGGATGCCGAAGCGACGGGCCGTCAGGGCGTGGCCGAGCTCGTGCAACAGCACGCAGCCGAACAGCGCCAAGACCATCAGGACCGCCTCGACCCCGCGCTGCGCCGTCGCCAGCACCGCCATCATCACGAAGAAGGTGGCGTGCACGTAAAGGTCGATCCCGGCGACCCGGCCGAGCTTCCAGGACAGTCGCATGATCGATGAGTTCCTTTCGAGCGGAACGAACGCTCTCATTCTAGGTTCGTCTCGCGCACTCGGGAAGTTCACCCTCGGCGCCCCGGATGTCTTGCTCGGGCCGTTTTCCCGGGAGTCATCTCCTGTATCGTCGGATCAGATCGGGATTTTCCGACCCCCTCGGGGCTGGGACCGGGGCCCGGGATGGTTGGGACGGAGGCCGGGAACGGGCGGGGCGCGATGGCCGTCGCGGCGATACGGGCGGCGGGCGAGGAGGACGAGGATGAACGTCCGAATCCGTTTGCCCTTCGTGCGTTGCGGTCGTTTTCCGGGCCGGCGCCAATGCCTCCTCGATCGTGATCGAGGCAACGGGGAGGCCCCGCCGGGATGGGTGGCTCAGCGTTCCAGGATGCCGGGCCGGGGAAGGGAGAAACCCTTGACCATGATCTCGAGCTTCGGCCAGCGTTGGGCCTCGGTGACGACCTCGAAGCCCCGGGCGTCGACCACCACGGTGTCCTCCGACTGCGCCGGGCCGACGCTGGGGGACCAGTTCAGCGGCAGATTCTCGCGGATGACGAACGGGCTGTCGGGCAGCAGCGGGAACTCGGTGGGGGCATAGCCGACGACCGATCCCTGGTAGGCGAGGGTCCACTCGTGGGGATGGCCGAACTTCTCGTAGATCCGACGGAGGCGCCGGAAGACCTCGGCCACCGGCTGGCCGGGGCGGGAGAAGTAGATCGCCGTGGCGTCGACCATGGCGGCGATTCCGTGCGCCTCTCGGACCTTCGGGTCGACCGGGCCGAGCGAGACGATCCGGGTGACCGAGGCGCAGAGGCCGTGCCGGCGGCCGGTGGCCCGGATGACGGCCCGGGACCGGATCGGGGCGGACTTGAAGGCCGGGCGGCGATAGCGGGCCGGGCGGTCGTCGCCGGCGACGCTCAGCGCCACTGGTGTGACCCCCTCGCGCAGGAGGCGGTGGCAGAGGTGGCCGGCCAGGTCGGCCTCGGTCTCGCCGGGCTCGAAGTTCCGGCAGGTGGCCTCGACGCAGAGGGTCAGCGTCCGGCCGAGTTCCCTCAGCCGCTGCCGCTCCAGCTTCGAGAGGGAGAGCCGCAACTCGCGGAGCCGGTCCGTCTCCGTCGAGAGCCCCGGGCCGGCCAGGTCCGAGGCGATCTTCCTGCCCCGGCAGAGCGATTCCACCAGCGGCCCCGCCGGCTCGTGCCAGGGGCGTTCCTTGAGGTGGAAGCCCAGGCCGGCGACCTCCTCCTCGAAGGCTCGAGGGCTCTGGACGTTGTCGGCCAGGATGGCCCGACAGCGATGGTTGATGAAAAGCTGGACCGAGGCAAACTCGGAGCCGAGGTGCTCGCGCAGGTCGCCGCCGGAGGTGAACCAGGAGACGGAGTCGGCCCGGCCCAGCAGGGCGGCATGGTAGCCGTGGCGTTCCAGGAACTCGACGACCCGCCGGTGCTTCTCATCCACGTCGGCCCGGCGGCGCCGGAGGTCGGGGTCGAGGTGGTCGGCCGCCGGGTCGGCCAGGGCCGGCAGCGACTCGGTGTCGGGCCGGTCCTCGGCGGTCTCCATCACCCGGCGCTGGGTGGCGAGCTCGCCGCTGGTCGGCTCGTCGTCGACGAGGTTCATGTACAGGTCGCCCACTCGAATCTCGGTCGACACGGCCTCGCCTCCTCTCCTGGGCGATCGATCGGTCAGGCGTTGGGAAGCCGAGCTGCTCCCCGCTCTGGACCGATCCGATCGCGGGCGTCCGATCGGACGGGAGACTGGGAACGCCGCCGCTCGGGCCGGAGGGCGGACAGGACAGGGGATCCCGGACGCTCGTCGATCCGAGGCGGAAGGATCATCGTTCCGCGCCGCGTCTCGAATTGCAAGACAGCGGCCCGGAACGAGTTACACCTTCGGCCCCGCGCGTGGGTCCGGTTCAATTAAGCGGCCTGGCTCGGGGACATTCGGGGGACCGTCGGGCCGGTCGGCCGGGAGGTGGCGGAAGCGGAAGTCGCAGAATGGCGCTCCTTCCATGATCGTCTGGGTGCGCGAGAGCGTGATGTTCGGGTCGAAGCCGCCGGCGAGGGCGGCGTCTCGGCAGCACGAGAGGCGGGAGCCGAGGTCGCCGAGGCCGAGCTGGCGGTACATCTCGGCATATCGGCAGCGGGTGACGTTGAAGTCCAGCCGGTCGTCCGACCGCTCCAGCCACTCGATCTCCAGGGCTCCCCCCTCGGTCCAGAGGTCGAGCGTCTTCGAGAAGGCCGCCAGGCCGGCCTCTCCGACCGACTTCGCCAGCTCGGCCCCCGACTCGCGGGCCAGTTGCTCGACCACCCGGCGCAGCAGGGCCAGGGTCCGTTCTTCCCCCAGCTCCTCGATCACCGCGGAAACCAGCGGAGCGACAATCCGGGCCTCGATCTCTCGGCGTTGCAGCAGGGGAATCCGGCGCGGTTGCTCGTCCATCGTGCGATTCCCCCGGGGATCAGGAATGGTGCCGGACCCGGTGCGAATTCCAGAATCGGGCGGATGCGCCCCTTGTCTTTGATTCTATCCTTCATCACGGAACGCCGCGAGGATCGCTCGCCCTCCGGGGCGGTCGCGACGCTGGTCCCGCTTGCTATCGACGGTTTTTCGCGCGAGTTGATCGGGATTTGCCCGCGTTTTTCCTTGACAATTGCACGCATGGAGGCGATGCTTGGATCAGGGCCGCGTTGCTAGGATCAAGGCGGCCCCCCGTTTCCGAGGGACACGCGTCCGGGAGTGAACGTCCTCCGCATGTCCGACGTCGAGCTTGATTGGGGGGCTCGGCTGCCGGGGGCGGGATGTCGAGAGAGACGACGGCCGCCCGGGACCATCCCGACACCAGGAGGTTGCCATGGTCTGCTCGACCGCGATCCGATCGGTGCTGTTGCTTGGGATCGGGCTGGGGACCCCGGTCGAGTCGAGCTCGCCCCCGGCCATCGAGGATGCCTACCAAGCCGCGTCCCGGGCTGCCGGGAGGGACCCCGACGCCCAGGTCCGGTTGGCCCTCTGGTGCGAGGCCAACGGCCGGAGGGCCGACGCGATGCGGCACCTGGCCCTGGCGGTGCTGGTGGCCCCCGACCACTTCGCTGCCCGAGGGCTGATGGGCCAGGTTCGCCGCGGCGCGTCCTGGCGTCGGCCGGCCGAGGTGGCCTCGGAGCCGGACGACGCGGCGCACGCCGCCCTGCGGGAGGAGTACGAGGGGCGTCGCTCCCGGATGGAGGAGACCGCCGACGCCCACTGGAAGCTCGCCCTCTGGTGCGAGCGATCGGGCCTGACCGACGAGGCGACCGCCCACTTCGCCGCGGTCACCCGGCTTGACCCGAAGCGGGAGGCGGCCTGGAAGCGGTTGGGCTACAAGAAACACCACGGCCGGTGGCTGACCGACGCCCAGATCGCCGCCGCCAAGGCCGAGGCCGAGGCCCGCGAGGCGCTGGAGAAGACCTGGCGCCCTCGGCTGGAGGCGTGGGCGGCGCAACTGGCCGACCCCGGGACACGGGGCGAGGCGCTGGCCGGCCTGGCGGCCGTCGAGCATCCGCTGCTGGTGCCGGCGATCTGGTCGGTGCTCGTGGCCGGCCGGCACGCCGACGGTCCGGTGGCGGTGCAGGTCCTCGGCCAGATCGACGCCCGGGACGCTTCGCGGGCCCTGGCGACGCTGGCGGCCTTCAGCAACGACGCCGAGGTCCGCCGGCTGGCGACCGAGACGCTCAAACGACGCGACCCTCGCGAGTGGGCCGACCTGCTGATCGGGATGATCCGCAAACCGATCCAGTACAGTGTCCAGCCGGTGAACGGGCCCGGCTCGGCGGGCGAGCTGTTCGTCGAGGGCAAGCAGTACAACTATCGCCGCGTCTACGCCGCTCCGCCGCCTCCCTCGGTGCCGCTGCTGCCAGGAGACCAACTCCGGATCGGCCCGGATGGCCTCCCCCTGCTCGCCCGATCCGAGGTGTTGGTTTCCCCCGCCTACAGCGACCCGGACCTCTCTCGGGCCCTGGCCGGAGCCTCTCCCGAGCGGCAGCGCGAATTCACCGCCCGGCTCCGGCAGGAAGGGATCGACGGCCAGGCGGCGGAGACGTTGGTGTCGGCCTTCTCAACGAACAGACAGCTTCCGTCTCTCGCGTTCCCGAGTGCTCCGCACTCACGATTCGGCGCCATCCCCCTGAACAGCGGGACGACGTTCAGTCTCGCATACAGCCGCGAGTACCAGATTCCCATCGGCCAGATGTTCCTCGAGGCCGAACGGGCGACGGCGCAGGTCCAGGAGCACCTCCGTCGGGATGTGCTGGCGATCGAGCTGACAAACGCCCCGATCCGGGAGCTAAACGGCCGGGTCGTCCCCGTGCTGGAGGAGGCCACGGGCACCCGCAACGGCGACGACCCCGACGCCTGGCGAGCCTGGTGGATCGACCAGATCGGCATGAGGCAGGTCCTGCCCCGACCGGCGAACGGCACCTCGACGGTCACCGATGTCGTCTCGGTCCAGCCCCGACCGGTCCCGATCGGCGTCTTCGAGCTGCCGCTCGTCGCCATCCGGATGGCGAGCTGCTTCGGCGCGGGGACGCCGGTGCATACGGTCGACGGCCCCCGGCCGATCGAGGAGATCCAGGTCGGCGACCTGGTGCTCAGCCAGGACGAAGCGACGGGCTCCCTGGCGTACAAGCCGGTCATCGGCCTGCACCACAACCCTCCGAGCACGACGTTCGAGGTGCGCATCGGCGGCGAGACAATCGTCTCCAGCGACTTCCACCGCTTCTGGGTCGCCGGCCGGGGGTGGGTCATGGCCCGGGAACTCCGGGTCGGTGACACGATCCGGGCCGTCGGCCGGACGGCCACGGTGGAGGCGATTGAGGAGGGGCAGGTCCAACTGGTTTACAACCTGGACGTGGCCGAGACACGCAGCTTCTTCGTCGGCGAGCTGGGCGTGCTGGTGCACGACAACTCGCTGCCTTCGACAACGATCGAGCCCTTCGATGCCGTCCCCGACTTGGCCGCGATCGCCGAGCCGGAGGCCGGCGAGCCGGGCGAGTGACCGAATTGACAGCGGCCCTCCTCGCGGCGAAGATCCCGAAGGAACGGACGAGGAGGGTCGCCGCCATGCCGGGTATCCTGGATCTGATCGAAGACCGAGGGGACGGGCCGATCCTGGCCGGCTCCGGGGTGGCGGTGGCGGACGTCGTCGATCGCCTGGAGGCGGGGGAGAACGCGGAGGCCGTGCGGCGATCGCTCGGGTTGCATGCTGGGGACGTGGTTGCGGCGATCGCCTCGGCCGCCCTCGGCGCCGGGCCCGACGACGGGCCGCCGCTGGTGCGGTCGCGCCCGACTCGCCCGAGGCTGGTGGCCGCCGTCTCGGAGCGCAACCTCGTCGCCCTCTTTCCCGACGCCGACCGGCCGAGCTTGCTGGCGCTGCAGGCCGGACTGCTGCAGATGCTTGACTCCTGGGAGCCCAGCCATACCGCCGCCCAGGAGGCCGATGACCGCGGCGAACGGACGACCTCGCAGTACTGGCACGGGATCGCCCACCGCCGAGAGCCGGACCCGGGCAACGCCTCGTACTGGTTCCGCCGGGTCGGCCGCCATCCGGACTTCACCGCCCTGGCCGAGGCCGCTCGGCCGATTCTGGCCGGGGCCGGCGATGAGGGGCTGGCGGCCCGGCTGCTTCGGGATGGCTGGGATCCGTTCGCCTTCATCGAGGCGTGTACCTCGGCCCGATCGGGGTCGCCGACGGCCGGCGCCCTGGGTCGAGTTCAGCGGCAAGAGATGGCGATCCTGCTTTCGACCTCGCTCCGGCACGTGGATCGCTGATCGTCCCCCGCCGTCGCCTCCCTCGGATCGGCCCGGACTGGGAGGTGCCGAGGGCCGACGCACGGCACCCCATCACCGATCGGCCGGGCCCTTCCCCGGCCGGAAAGGAATTCTCATGCATGTCGAATTGACCACGAATAACTACATCGAGCACGACGCCGACCTAGCCGATCGCGTCCAGGCCGAGGTCGACCACGTTCTCGGCCGCTTCGGCGACCAGATCACCCGGGTCGAGGTCCATCTCGGCGACGTGAACAGCGATAAGAAGTCGGGCATCGACATCAGGTGCACGATGGAGGCACGCATCGCCGGCCACCAGCCGCTGATCGCCTCCCACGACGCCGCCTCGATCGACGAGGCCGTCAGCGGAGCCGCCGAGCGGCTGGAGCGGGTGCTCGACAGCACCTTCGGCCGCCTCGGCCACGTCAAGGGCCGCACCTCCTTCGGCGGCGACCAGGCGATCTGACGAGTGGCCGGGCGCGTCGCACGCAAGCAGCTCCGCCCGGTGGCGGCTGGGGTCGGGACGACTCGACCCCAGCGCGCCGGGCGGGTCACGGCCGGTCGCGGTAGAGGGCGACCAGCGCCGCGCCGATGGCCTGGGAGAGGTCCCCCAGCGTCGCCGGTACGATCCGCATGCTCGCCCGCTGGTTCGGGAAGAGGAAGGGATCGGCCGACTCTCGGACGATGCGTAGGTAGCGCTCGCGGAAGGCGTCGGTCGTGGCCTCGGGATCCATCAGGCCGCCGCCGATGACGAAATAAGAGGGGTCGAGCGCCATCGCCAGGTTGGCGACGTGCAGGCCGAGTGCCTTGGCCTGGAAGTCGAAGATTGACAGGGCCAGTTCGTCCCCGCGCTGGGCCAGGCCCCGGAGGGCGAAGGCGCGCTCCTTCATCGGCCGATCGGAGCGGGCGAGTTCGTGGTTGGGGTACTCCGCGAGCTTCGCCTCCAGCAGGCGAGGCAGACCGGCGAGGGTTGTGTAGACCTCGATGCAGCCCCAGGTCCGGCCGCAGCCGCAGGGGTAGGCGGGCACGCCGAGCACCTGCAACGGGGCCGGCATGTGGCCGCCTTCCATGCCCGCCAGCGAGTCGCCGGTTAGGGGCAGGCCTCGGCCGTCGACGTAGGCGCAGCCCAGGCCCGAGCCGGGGGCGAGCATCACCACGCTGCCGGTCCCCGAGCCTCGGACGCGCTGCGCCTCGCCCACACCGCCGAGGTCGCCGTCGTTTCCCACGGTCACGGGAATCGGCCGGCCGGCCTTCGCGGAGAGGGCGTTTCGGTAATGCTCGTGCACGTTGAAGCCGGCGAAGCTTTCGGGGAGATTGGCCGAGCGGTCGAGCACGCCATACGAGCGGAACGGACCCGGGATCGCCAGGCCGACTCCCCGGACCCGGTCCCAGCCGATCCCCTGCTCGCGCAGGAAGGCGTCGACCGCCTCCACCCAGCCGCGGACGACCGCCTCGGGACCCTTCTGGGCGTTGGTCGGATGCTGGAGCAGCCGGGTGGAGACCGTGGTGCCGTCCTCCCAGACGGCCCCGACCTTGGAGGTGGTGGCGCCGCTGTCGGTGCCGATGTAAATGAATCGGGATTCGCTCATTGTTGGTTCCGATTGTCTTTTCGATGCGGTGTGCTGTGTCCGGGACGGCCTTCTCAGGGGGCCGGCGCGACGGCCCGGTGCTCCGTCGCCGCGCGGAGAACAGCCTCGCAGAGGGCGATCGTGCCGAGGTTGTCCGCTCCGGAGATATCGGGTTCGGTGCCGTTCTCCAGGGCGATCATCAGTCCGGCCATCGGGCCGGCGAAGGCGTCGGGGAACCAGGCCTCCGGCCAGCGGGGGCGATGCCACTGGCTGTCGGCGACCGTGGAGTAGTCCATCGTACTCGGCACCCGGTCCGGCCAGCCCGGCCAGCCGATCGTCCCGAGGGCCGTCCCCCGGGTTCCCTCGAACCGCCACCGGATGCCGATGTCCGCCCCGCCCCCCTCGCGGGCCGGCCCGGTCCAGACGTCGTCCCAGGAGCAGGCCCGGGCGCCGTTGTCGTATTCGAGGATGTACAGGTTGATCCCGTCGGCGTGGGGGAACCGGGTTCTTGGGTCGGGCCGGGTGCTGGCGAGCACGCGATCCGGGTTGCCCAGCCAGTAGCGAAAGGTATCCAGGTGGTGGATGCTCATGATGAACGTCGAGAGCGATCGCAGGCCCTCGGCCCAGGGCATCCAGTGGGGGATCGCCCGCATGTCGATCGTCGCCAGCACCGGGTCGCCGAGCTCCCCGCGATCGAGCAGGTGCTTCAGCGCCCGGACCGAGTGGTCGTACCGCATGTTCTGGTTGACTTGCAGGACGACCCCGGCACGTTGGCACTCGGAGACGATCTCGCGGGCTTGTTCGATCGTCATCGCCATCGGCTTCTGGGCGAGGATGCCCCTCGGCCGCTTCGGGTGGGCGAGGATCCGGCGCAGGATCTCCGGCTGGTCTTGCGGCGGGACAGCCACGTCCAGGATGTCCACGCCCCCGGCGTCGAGCATCGCCTCGACCGAGTCGAACACGCTCGGCACGCCCCGAAGCCGGGCAACCTCCTCGGCCGTCGATCGGGTCCGAGAGGTCAGGCCGACGACTCGGAATTCGGCGTCGGCATAGGCGACGAGGTGGCAATCCCGGACGATGAACCCCGAGCCGACAACGCCGATGCCGAACCGGTCGCGTTTTCCGGGCATCTCGGGCAAGTGCCCGAGCCCCTGCACGGTGTCGTCCCCCATGAATGCTCCCCTTCGCCGAGGTGCTCGTCCCGGTCCCGGCCCGTCCGGTATCGTACCCGGATCCGACCGCCGAGGCATCCGTCGTCCGCCGTCGGATCCCCCCTCCCGATCGGTCGGAACCAGCGGGCGAATTCCTCCTCGACGATCCCCCGGACGACGGTTCGGGCGATCCTCCCCGCCGCCAGGATCGGTGCGAGGGTCGCCATCGTCATCACGTACCCCCGCCAGGCGATGCTCCAGGCCCCGCCATGGACGACCGCCAGCGCGGCCAGAGCGACGATTGCCAGCAGCACGGCGTGCGGCTCGCTCGCCTTGTAGCCCGGCCAGGTGAGCATCCCTCGGCCCCTCCTTGGCCACGGGGAGGGGGGGGCGGGCCGGCCCCCGGCGCCGCCGTCGACGCGGAAGGAGCCGGGAGCCCGCTTCAACGGCTGGAAAAAGGCCTTGTATCGGCAATCGTTCTGGAGGCTGAGAAACGTCCAGCCCATCGCGACGGCGAACCCCGCCGCCGCCCAGGAGAGCTCCCCCGTCCGGGCGGCGAGGCCGAAGCCGAGGGCGAAGCCGGTCGTCATCGTGGCCGCGTGATGCATCAAGTAATCGAGGTACACGCCGTTCACTCCGGCCGTCCCCCGCCACCGGGCGACCTGCCCGTCGACCCGGTCGAGCCAGAACGCGAGCAGCCCGAGGGCCGCCCCCGAGATGAACCCGGCCCGCGTCCCGAGGCCGATCGCCGCGGCCGAGGCCAGCGACGCCGCCAGGCTGGCCACCGTAAGCTGGTTCGCCGACAGCCCCAGCCGGATCGCGAGCCACGTCCCGAAGATCGCTGCCGGTCGGGCGAACCGCCGGGCGAGCCAGTTGCCGATGCGGGCATCTGGCCCCTGAAGCTCTCGGCGACGGAGCTCCTCAAGGGTCGGGCTCATCGAGGGGTCTCCCCGTCGTCGGCCAGGGCGATTGGGTCGTGGTCGCGCAGGTCGTAGAGGGCATACTGTCGGGTCACGCCGTCCGGGTCGGTGATCGACTCGGCGTAGAGGGGGACCCGGGCGTCCAGCCAGGGGGCGAGCAGGCGGCCAAGCTCGGGGTCGAACTCGACGGCGTCCGGCGGGTCGGGGGGGCAGAGGAGCAGATGGGTGAACCCGCGGTCGAGGAAGTGTTGCACGATCCGAGCCGGCGACTCGCCTCGCGTTCCCAGGCCGGTGCGGCGTCGGTGGGCCTTCTCCATCGTGTACGGGCGGGGGAGGTAGAAGCCCCGGTGGTCCTGGCCGACGATCCGGGCCGAGTCGGGCAGGTGGGCGTCGATCCAGCGGCCGACGCGGTAGGTCGGCTCTCTCCTCGCCAGGTAGTCCTCAGCCGATTCGAGGCCGATCGCCGCGGGCAGCCCGTGCCGGGCCCGGGAGACGGCGATGGCCGCCTCGAACGTAAGCATCAGCACGACCCCGGCCAGGAGCAGCCTCGGCGCGATCCCCCGCCGGTCGTGCCAGTCGGCCGCGAGCCAGGCGACGGCGACGGCCATCGGCCCGACGGCCGGCAGCACGAACCGCATGCTCTGGCGCTGGGTCAGACAGAGCGACAGGAAGGCGTAGCCCACCGCCACGATCGCCGCCAGCCGGGCTGGCGGCCAACGCAGCAGCAGGGCCGGCAGGAACAGGAGGAACGCCGGGCCGAACTGGTGGGCGAAGCTGTCGAAGCGGCCCGGATCCAGGGTCATCGGCCCGATCGCCGTCAGGACGTTCCAGGGGGTCGGGGCCATCGGCCTCTTGTCGGGCGTCAGGACCACGTCGAGCCCGCTGCCGAACGTCTCCCGGAAGAACGGGTGGACGGGATTCCCGGTGAACAGGGACGCGCGGAGATACCAGCAGCCGCCGACGAGCAGGGCGACCGCGCCGAACGCGGCCGAGCCGCGGATCGCCGCGCCCCAACCGATCCGAGTCGACCCGCCGGCGAGCACCATGCCGAGGCCGATCACCCCCGCCCACACCAGCGCCGGGTACTTCACCCCCATCGCCAGCCCGGCGAGGATGCCGACCAGGGCCGAGGCGGGGATCGAAGGCCGGTCGAGCCAGCGGCACCAGGCCACCAGCGCCGCCGAGGAGAACGCCGCCAGCGCCACGTCATTCAGCGGGGCTCCCATGCCGTTGGACACCGCCGGCACCCCGAGGGCGATCGTCGCCGCCCATCGCGACCGCCTCCCGAGCATGGGCCTGGCCAGCGCCGCCACGTTCAGCGCGAACACCACGCCGAGCGCCCACTGGATCAGCCGGCAGGAGACCGGCCCCCGGAAGGCCAGGGCGACGCCGTAGAGCAGCTCCGTGACCAGCGGGTAGACCGTCTCGTGCAGGTCCGGATCGAAGCCGGCCGAGCCCGACCACAGGAACAGCTTTGGCACCTGGAGGTGGTAGCAGAGGGCGTCGCCGTCGGTGGGAGGGGCCATCGCGGTGAGCAGCGAGCCAAGGAGGATCGCGGCGAGGGCGGCGTCGAAGGCCAGCCGGAGCGAGGACCGGGGCGTCGACCTCTCGTCCGAGGAGGCGGCCGGGGGGAGGCTCGGGGGCTCGGCGAGGGCCCTCTCCTCCCGACCCTCCCCCCGCTCCCGATCTCGGGGAGAGGGAGGAGGAGAGCCGTCAGAGGGAGCGCCTCGGCGGGGGAGGAGGCGGACGATCGCAGCCGGGCGGATCGAGGCTAGCACGCCGAGGAGCAAGACGGCCAGCAGGCCGGGTCGGCCGAGCCAGCCGAACTGGCCCAGCCCCAGCGCCGAAAGCGACAGAGCACCCAGCCCCAGCGGGATCGCCAGGCCAAGGGCGTCGGCGAAGTGGGGGGGAGGGGGGCCGAGGCGTCGGAGGACGGCAAGGCCGACAACCGTCGACCAACAGACCAGCAGGGAGACAAAGGTGAGGTCAAGCATCCGTGCGTTCCTCGGTGTCGATCCGTCGATGGCCGGATCCGGCCGCGATCAGGCGGCTGATGCGGGCGGCCGGGCCCGGCTGACCAGGCCCCCCCAGCCGTGGGCTCGTCCCCAGAGGAGCATCGCCGGCAGTCCCCAGGCGGCGAGGAGGGACACCCGGAGGGCGAATTCCCGCCAGGCCGGTCCGGGGATCGGCGCGTGGGCCGCCAGCAGGGCGCCAGCGGCGAACCAGGAGACGGGCAGGAGCAGCCTCGCCTGGTGGGAGAGCCAGCCCCGGGCCCCCAGCCCGCCGCCGAGGGCCGCGGCGGCGGTGACGAGGTAGACGGCCGCATACCCGAGCGTCATCCCCCAGGAAACGCCGACGATCCCCGCCCGGGTCGCTCCGATCGCCCCGGCCAGGGCGGCGATCGCCAGGCCAGGCAGCGTGGCCAGCGCCAGGCGATAGGGGCGGTCGACGGCGATCATCGCTTCCCGGCTCGGCAGGGCCAGGCCCAGCAGCAAGGTGCCCGGCAGCAGGGGGCGGAGGGCCTCCAGTCCAGGGGCGTATCGGGGGATGAGCAGGCCCAGAAACGTCGGCGCCGCGACGTAGGCCACGGCGCTGCCGGCGGCCAGCGGAGCGGCCATCGCCTCGACGACCCGGCTGGCCTGCGAGGCCACCGCCACCGGGTCGCTCGTCCTCCCGAGGGTCGTCTGGAAGTACGGGTACATCACCGAGGCGATCCGGCCGGCCAGGTCGAGCGTCCAGCCGGTGCCCATCAGCGCGATCGCGTAATAGCCGGCCGCCTCGGCGCCGTTGGGGGCGAGCGACAGGATGAGCACGCGATCGAGGCTCAGCAGGCCGGCGAAGGCGGCCGAGTTGGCCAGGATCGGCAGGCCGGTGCGCAGCAGCCGCAGGACGATTGGCCCGTCCCAGGCCAGGCCCAGCCGCATCGGGTGCCGGGCGTGGAGGTAGGCGATGTTGAAGAGGCTCAGCAGGCCGATCGCCGCCAGCAGGCCCCACAGGCCGGCCAGCCAGAGGCCCAGGGCGACCATCGCGGCGAAGAGGGCCGCGTCGACGATCGCCAGTTCCGTCGTCAGGGCGAAGCGGCGATGGGCCCGGTGCAGGGCGATGAGGAAATCCTGATACCGCTTGATGAGCACAAGCAGGGCGATGGCGGCCAGGCCGCCGCTCCAGGTCAGGTCGGCGGCCGAGGCCTCCGGTCCGGTCGGCCATCGCCACCAGGCCAGCGCCAGGAGGCCGAGGGCGTAGAGGGCTGCGCCGGCGGAGCACGCGGCGAAGGCGACGTCGGCCACTCGCCTCGCCTCGGCTCCCTTCCCGGAGGCCAGCAGGACCGGGATCTCCTGGACGGCTCCCCGTCCGATCCCCAGGCTCGCGCGGTTGGCGTGGTCCAGGGTCAGGCGGAGGCCGGAGTAGATGCCGTGCTGGGCGGGGTCGAGCCCCCACTTCATCGCCAGGGCCGTCAGGGTGCCCAGCGCCCGCTCGAGCTGGCCGCCGACGGCGACGATCAGGCTGTCCCGCAGGGCTCGCTTCCCCTCGGCCGAGGAGGGCACGTCGGGGGAGGCGACGGCCTCGGGCCGGGCGGTGGCGACGGTGGGAGGGGGGAGGGGGGTGGCGGTCACGGGGGCACCGATCGGCTCGTCGGGGGGCAGTGCCGCTCAGAGGGCGGCCACGCAGAACTGCGACCGGGCGATCTCGTCGGCCGAGCCGACGGGGATCGGGCCGCATTCGGCCAGTCGGATCCCGGCGCCCCGGTACCAGGCCGCCGTGTCGTAGCCGAACCGATTGTACGATTCGTCCGTGTCCTCGTTGTGCGCCACCCAGCGGCGGGCGACCCGGATCGCCTCGAGCCGGATCCGCTCGGCGACCTCGGGGGCATTGTGGAGAATGACCGCCGAGGTGAGCACCAGATCGAATGAGGAATCGGGGAACGGGAGCCGCTGGCCGTCGCCGAGACAGAGGGAGACACCGCCGAGGCCGTCGAGGTGGCGCCGGGCGAAGGCCAACTGGGTCGGGCTGAAGTCCAGCCCGAACAGGGGCACGCCGGGGAGCCGGGCGTCCAGCTCCCGGAGCTGCTTGCCGTAGCCGCAGCCGATCTCCAGCACGGAGGCCGGCGCGTAGCGGGCGATCCGCTCGGCGAGCCATCGGGCGCGGTCGGAGCGGGAAGGTTGCCCCTCCTGTTCCCGAAAATAATCATCCCCGCCGCGTAGGGTCCAATAGACGCGGGGGTTTCGGTAGAGTATCCGTCTCTTCCAGGAGGGCCAGCGTCCGAGGCACCGGCGGAGGGCCTTGTGCCAGACGTACCTTGGGCCTCCGCGCCGCCAGGCGGCGACGGCCCTCGCGGGGAGTGGAGGGAGGGAATCGATCCGGGTCACCTCGGGCCTCCAGGGCGATCGAGGGTGAGAGCCAACCGGCCGTGCCCGACGGCCGGCGCTCGGGCCAAGGCGGGGGGAGTGCCCCCGTCGGCGTGGCGAGTGTAGGGGCAGGGACGAGGTGGGTCAAGCCGAGGCGGGTCGTCCGCGGGGACCCGGCCGCTCGGTGTCGGTTGATGTCGCGAGTCGTCGGATTTCTCGGTTTCTCTATAATGTCCTCGAAGCCCGGCGCCGGGCGACCATCAGGGACGATCGATGAAGGGAGGACGTCGGGATGGGCGTCAGCTACGGTCGGTCGAAGGTCGTCGATGTGTCGTTCCAAGTCTTTGCGCGGGCGATCCACCCGGATTTCTTCGCCGTGAGGGGCCACCGCCGGATCTCCCGGCCAGCCTGGGAGGCCGACCTCCGCATCATCGAGGGTGGGCACGCGATCACCTGGTCCAGCGGCCCCATCAGGCTCACCGAGGTCCTCTGCGGCCCGGAAACGCCGCTGCCGGACGACGGCCAGCTCCTGCGCGAGTCGGTGCGGCACGAGCGCTCGGCCACCCTCCGGCGGGGGGCCACCGTCGAGTATCAGACCTGCTTCGACGCCGAGCGGCTCGACGGCGAGGTCTTCCGCCACCTCTGCGACGAGCTGGCGCTGGACGCCTCCAAGGGGCTCTACCATCGCTTCTCCCCCCCCAACCGGCTGGCCCCCTCCCCCGTGAGCTTCATCCGGATCGACTCCCGATTCAACGGCCTGTCCGTCCAGGCCTTCCACACCTTCCCAGATGACCGCTCGATCGTGCGCACCCAGTCGCTCTTCGAGGTGCTCGACCTCCGTCGCGACTGATCCCGAGGGAGGATCCCCCGGCGATCCCGCACCGGGATGGAGGTTGCTGGACGTCCCGGCAACCTTGCGCGCACAATGGGCAGGCCCCGCGGAGTCCGGCCCCGCCGGAGCGGGCGTCGAGGAACATCGACAGGAACGCTCGCTCATGCCGGATCGCCACGAGGATCCCCCCTTCCTGAAGGCCTGCCGACGCGAACCCACCGAAGTGACGCCGATCTGGCTGATGCGGCAGGCCGGGCGTTACATGGCCGATTACCGCGAGCTCCGCTCGAACGTCTCCTTCCTGGAACTGTGCAAGACTCCGGAACTGGCCACCGAGGTGACCGTCTCGGCGGCC
Source organism: Tautonia sociabilis (assembly GCF_003977685.1). Lineage (GTDB taxonomy): Bacteria > Planctomycetota > Planctomycetia > Isosphaerales > Isosphaeraceae > Tautonia > Tautonia sociabilis. The sequence goes on from NZ_RYZH01000030.1 coordinate 16,214, forward strand.
GAGCGGCTGGGGGTCGACGCCGCGATCCTCTTCGCCGACATCCTGCTGATCCTCGAACCCCTGGGGTTCGACCTAGAATTCTCCAAGGGGGACGGCCCGGTCATCCACAATCCCGTCGTGGAGCCGAAGGACGTCGACCGGCTCCGGGAGATGCCCGACGCGACGCCGTTGGGCTTCGTGACCGAGGCGGTGGCGCAGATCCGGGCGGCGCTTCCGGCGTCGATCCCGCTCATCGGCTTCGCCGGGGCCCCGTTCACGCTGGCTTGCTATGCGATCGAGGGGGGCGGGTCGCGGCACTACGACCGGGCCAAGGCGTTCATGTACCGCGATCCGGGCGCCTGGGACGTGGTCATGAGCCGGCTGGTCGACGCCACCGCGGTCTACCTCAACGCCCAGGCCGAGGCGGGTGCCCAGGCCTTGCAGGTGTTCGATAGCTGGGTGGGCACGCTCTCGCCGTCCGACTACAAGCGCTTCGTGCAACCGCACATGCGTCGGCTCTTCGCCGCCTTGCCGGCCGACGTGCCCACGATCCATTTCGGCACCGGCACGGCAACCCTGCTGGAGGCCCAGCGCGACGCCGGAGGATCGGTCATCGGCCTGGACTGGCGAGTGGAGCTCGACGAGGCCTGGGACCGGCTCGGCCCAGGCGTGGCGGTCCAGGGCAACCTCGACCCGGTCGTGCTGCTCTCTTCTCGCGAGGAGATCGAGCGCCAGGCCCGCCGGATTCTCGACCAGGCCGCCGGGCGACCCGGTCATGTCTTCAACCTCGGCCACGGGATCCTCCCCCAAACGCCCGTCGATCACGTCCGGGCGCTGGTGGAGTACGTCCATCAAGCCCGCTGACGGGCCGTCGATCCGGAGGCTCCGATCCTCGCTCCGCGAAGCGTCGCGATTTTTTTTTGGCGCGTTGTCGCGGCACATGATGAAAAAACAGTTGCATTCTCTCGGGTCAGACGGTTAGCATGCTTGGGTCATCCCTGCGCCCCAAGTCATTTTCCTCTCTCCTCTCAGACTCCGGATGTGCAAACGCTCGCCGGAGTGAGTGATTGACGAGCGTTGGGATCACACGAGCCTTCCGGCTCGACTCCGGAGACAGGTCGGCGATCGCTCGGTCCTGCCCGCTGAAAATCGATGGTCCGGCGCCGAGTTCGGAAGGGCAGGTCAACGTGCTGCCTTGCATGACCGCTTCCTCTCTCAGGAATGATCGGGTTCAGTGGATCCTCCCGGCGAGGTAAACCGCACCCGACCGGTTTCCCGAACCGGCCAGGCCCGCGCGTTCCCTCGGGAGCTCCGCCCCTCATCGTTGGAGAGTGATCTTCGTCCGACCTTTATCTCCTGGAGATTGAACCCCGATGAAGGCTCGAACGGCCGCGAGCCGCGGTTTCACGCTCATCGAGCTGCTGGTGGTCATCGCCATTATCGGCGTGCTCATCGCCCTGTTGCTGCCGGCCGTCCAATCGGCCCGAGAGGCCGCCCGACGCGCCCAGTGCACCAACAACTTGAAACAGATCGGCATCGCCCTGCATAACTACGAGAGCGCCTACGGCTCGTTCCCCTTCGGCATTCTCTCGAACATCCCCAACAACGGCGAGGCGCTGGCCTCCGGCAGCAACCCGTGCGACACCAGGCTGCGGCACACGCTGTTTACCTACTCGCTGCAGTTTATCGAGGGGACCAACCTCTACGCCTCGGTCAACATCAACGCGCCGGCCAACAGCATCCGGAACATCACGGCGCTGAATCAGCGGGTGGCGACCTACGCCTGCCCGTCGGATGGCGTCTCCGACCCGACCCCTGAGGGCTATCCCGGCTACTCGCATGGCTCCTATGCGGGGAACGCCGGCACGATCAACTTCTGGCGATACTGGACCGGCAGCTCGTCCGACCCCATGTGCGGCGTGCTCCAGGGGAATGGCTCGTTCGTCCGCAACTGGAACTACGGGATCTCGTCGATCAAGGACGGTACCAGCAACACCCTGTTTGTCGGCGAGGCCGCCCGGGACGATAACGAGGTGAGCGGCATTTTCAACTTCTGGAACTCGGGCGAGTGGTTCGGCGATGGCATGCTCCACCGCCCCACTGGCCTGCGGTTCGCGGTCCCTCGGATCAACGCCAAGCATGTCCGAAGCGCGGCCGAGGTCGGCGGCGATGCGTATGCCTGGATGTCTCACCCGACCCCGCCGTCGTCCCGGAACTGGTTCGCCAACCCGGTCGCCCTGAAGGTCGGCCAGTGGGGCTTCCGGTCGAACCACCCCGGCGGCGCCAACTTCCTCTTCGGCGACGGCTCGGTCCGGTTCCTGAAGGAGACGATCGACATGGGCCAGATCACCGGGGACGTGAACACCAGCCGGATGGGCGTCTATCACGCCCTTTCGACCCGCAATGGTGGCGAGGTCATCTCCGCCGACCAGTTCTGAGCCCCGGGTTCTACGATCTCCCGGCGAGGGCCGGCCGGGGTTCATCCCGTCCGGCCCCGCCCGTTTTGGTTTGCCCGCCTGAGGCCCCAACGAGAGTCCCTCCGACGATGATGCTCCACCTCCGACGCCTCGCCGCCCTGACGACCCTGACCCTGCTGATTGGCTGCGGCGGCGGCGAGCCCGAGCCCGCTCCGGCCCCCGCCCCGGCCGAGCCCGAGTCTCCGGCCGCCGACCCGGTCGCGACCGAGACCCAGGACATGAGCGGCACCGTGGATTGACCCCCCGCCGCTCCGCGTCGTCTCACTTCGCCTCGCCTCGCCTCGCCATGTTCACCAACCCCGCCCGGCCGGCTCCCGGCCCGGCGGGGTCGTTCGTCTGCCAGGCCCACCCTGGGCGGCCGAGGCGATTGGCCCGGGATCGTTTTCCTCGGGGGCCCGGCCCCGATCCGCTCCGGGATGGCTGGGCGCTTGTGCCGGTCGGGCCGACGGTCCTAAACTGGGAAGTGATCCGCGGTGCCGTCGCCGCCCGGGGGCCCGGACCGGCCGGACGATCAGGCCGGGTGGAGGCGACCGGGATCAGCCTCGTCCGAAGGATTGGCCGTCGTGTCGGAACGTTCCGCTCGAGTCCATCGGGTGGTTGTCGTCGGTGCCGGGCTGACTGGCCTGACGGCGGCCCATCGCCTGATCCAGCGCTCTGGAGCCCCCCGGACTCCTCTGGAGCTGACGGTGCTGGAGTCGAGGGATCGGGTCGGCGGCGCGATCTGGACCGACCGGGTGGACGGCTTCACCCTGGAGGGGGGGGCCGACTCGTTCATCACAAATAAGCCGCAAGCGGTCGCGCTCTGCCGGGAGATCGGCCTAGGAGACCAGCTCATCGGCACCGATGACCGCTACCGGCGCTCGTTCGTCGTGCGCAAGGGCCGCCTGCTCCCGGTGCCCGAGGGGTTCGTGCTGATGGCGCCGCAGCGGCTCGGCCCGCTGCTCGGCTCGCCGATCCTCTCCTGGCGGGGCAAGCTGCGGATGCTGCTGGACCTGCTGCTCCCCCCTCGGCTGGACGACGCGGACGAGAGCCTGGCGAGCTTCGTGCGTCGCCGGCTCGGCCGGGAGGCGCTGGATCATCTGGTACAGCCGCTCGTGGCCGGCATCTACACGGCCGACCCGGAGGAACTGAGCCTCCGGGCCGCGATGCCGCAGTTCCCCCAGATGGAGCGCGAGCACGGGAGCCTGCTCCTGGCCGCCCTCCGTCAGGGCCGGGCGGCGAGGCAGGAAGGTCGGGGGGCATCCGGGGCACGCTACAGCCTCTTCCAGACGATCGCGGGGGGGATGGGGGTCCTGCCGGCCACGCTCGCCCGGTCGCTGCCCCCGGGCTCGGTCCGCCTGGGGGCCTCGGTCCGCCGGATCTCCAGGCAGGAGGCCGAGGGGACCTGGCGGGTCGAGCTGCTCGACGGCCCGCCGATCGAGGCGCACGCGGTGATCCTCGCCGTCGAGGCGCACTCGGCCGCTCGCCTGATCGACGGCGAGGCCCCCGAGCTGGCGCTGGACCTGAGGTCGATCCCCTACGCCTCCTCGGCGATCGTTCAGCTGGCCTACCCCCGAGAGCTCGTCTCCCACCCGCTCGACGGCTTCGGCGCCGTCGTGCCGGCGGTCGAGGGCCGGGAGATCCTGGCGATCTCGTTCACCAGTGTGAAGTTTCCCGGGAGGGCGCCGGAGGGCTCGGTGCTGCTTCGGGTCTTTATCGGAGGAGCCCTGCAGGCTTCCCTGTTCGACAGAGACGATGAGGAGCTGGAGGCGATCGCCCGCCGAGAGGTCGGCGAGCTGCTCGGCGCCTCCGGAGAGCCGATCCTCTGTCGGGTGGCCCGACATGCCCGGGCGATGCCGCAGTATACCCTCGGCCACCTCGATCGCGTGGCCGCGATCCGCCGCCGGGCCGCCTCGCTCCCGGGCCTGTTCCTGGCCGGCAACGCCTTCTCTGGCGTTGGGGTGCCCGACTGCATCCGCAGCGGCCAGGAAGCCGCCGACGCCACGGCCCGCCTGCTGGCCGACGGCCAGAGCCGGGCCGTGGCGTGAGGCCGGGGGGAGGCTCAGGGGCGGTCGGGAAGGATGCCGGTTGGCCGTTGCCGGTGGCCGGATGACCGGGACGAGCCGCCAGCGGGCCGATTGCTGACTGGAGGGGACGCAAGGCCGCTGGGCCCCAGTCCGGCATCCGGCGAGTGGCCGTCCGCGAACGTCGATCGGTCGTCGGCCGCGCCGCATCGGGCTTCGACTCGCCTCCATCAACCGTCCGGTACCCGGTTCTGGGTATCGGGCATCGGGCATCGGCGCAGACGGCTTCCGCGCCGCCGAGGGGTCATCGCAGTCGGTTGTGTCTCATGATGAGCGTCCCGATGCAGAGGCTGGTGATCAGGGCTCCCACAGCCCACTCGATGGGGACGGGAACCCGCCCGAAGGGCTTGGCGGCGCGGCGGCGGGCGACCGAGGAAACCTCGTCGATGTACCTCACGGCGAGGTCCAGGGCCGGGGTCTGAATGATGGGGACCGGCCCGGAGAGGGCGGCCCAGCGGGCGTAGCAAAGCTTGGCGCCATCGAAGAGAAACGGGACGGTCAGGATCAGGATGATCAAAGAGACCCCGAACCGGAGCCTCTGGGCCTCGGGGGCCGAGGCGTGCCGATCGATGGGGGGGGAGGTCTGGCTCGGCATGGCGGGGTCCCCGCTCGGGCCGGTCGGCCGGAGGTTCGGATCGAATCGGATGGGATCGGATGGGATCGGACCGGATCAATTGGTCATCATGGTTTCCATGATCTTGATGGCCGCGGGCCCGACGAGGACGACGAAGACGCCGGGGAAGATGAACAGGACCAGCGGCAGCATGATCTTCACCGCCGTCTGGGCCGCCTTTTCTTCGGCCAGTTGGCGGCGTCGGGTACGCATCGCGTCGGACTGGACGCGGAGCGCCTGGCCGATCGGCGAACCGAACTTCTCGGCCTGGATGATCACGGCGGCCAGGGCGCGCACGTCCTCGACGCCGGTCCGGATACCCAGATCGCGCAGGGCCTCGCGGCGCGGGCGGCCCATCTGGATCTGGAAGTTGACGATATTCAGCTCGTCACAGACTTCCTTGCACGAGTCGACCAGTTCGGCGGTCACGCGCCGCATGGCGGCGTCGAACCCGAGGCCGGCCTCGACGCAAACGACCATCAGGTCGAGCGCGTCAGGCAGCCCGAGGAAGATGGCCTGCTGCCGCCGCCGCCTCTTCTGGGCGACGACGAGCGCCGGCAGGTAGAAGCCGAGGCCGCCGGCGGCAACCACCGTCAGCAGCGAGTTGCGGTCGAACCCGTTGGAGATGGCCGAGGGGGTGGCCAAGGCCAAGCCGATGAGCAGGCCGATGACCTTCAGGCCGAGGTACACCTGGACGGCCTGAGGGCTGCGGATGCCGGCGTTGAGCAGGGCGGTGCGGATCTTGCCCAGCTCCTCCTCGTTCTTTGGCTGGACCGGGGCGGCGAGCTTTCGGGCGGCCTCGGCGACCCGGTCCTGGATCCGTCGGCGCTCACGCTCGGCCCGGGCGCGCTCGGCGTCGTGCTGCGAGCGGTCGAGCATCCGCTTCAGGCGATCCTCCGCCTTGGTCGGCCGGGCCCCCAGGATCAGCAGGACGGCCCAGCCGCCGAGCATGAAGGCGAGGAAGGCCGCCGGCGGCACCAGGTTCTCGGGCGTCAGCAGGGTCTGCAGGGTCGGCACGGGGAGGCCTCTCGGTGCCGGCCGGACCACCGGCCGGGCCTGGGATGCGGGTCAGACCTTGATGGAGATGATCTTCTTGATCGCCAGCGCCCCCAGAACCTGGAGCACGATGGTGACGGCCAGCAGCTTCGTGCCCGTCGTCGTCTGGAACAGCGGGGCGACGTAGGAGGGGTTGCTGAAGGCGATGAACCCCAGCAGGCCCGGCGGCAGGGCCATCAGCACCAGGCCCGAGAGCCGCCCCTCGGCGGTCAGCGCCTTGACGTGGCCGACCAGCTCGAATCGCTGCCGGATCAGCCGGCCGATCTTGTCGAGCACCTCGGCCAGGTCGCCGCCCGTGGTGCGCTGGATGATGATGGCGGTGACGAGGAAGCGGACGTCCATCGTCGGCACCCTCGAGGAAATCCCGCGCAGCGCGTCGTCCATCGGCACGCCGAGGTTCTGCTCCTCGAAGGCGCGGCCGAACTCGGCCGAGACCGGGCCCTTCATCTCGTGGGAAACCAGTTGCATTCCTGAAGACAGCCCGTGGCCGGCTCGCAGGGCCCGGCTCATCAGCTCGACCGCCTCGGGCAGTGAGGCCATGAACAGCGCGATCCGCTTTCGCTTGCGGTGCACCAGGTACAGCAGCGGCAGGCCCACCCCCATCGCCAGCGCGATTGCTGGTGCCAGCAGCGGCGAGATGAGCGTGGCACCGATCAAGCCCCCAATCAGCCCCATGACGCCGGAGATTGTCAGGTAGGTCTTCAGCGGCGTGCTCATGTCGGCCTGCTCGTAGAGCGCCTTCAACGAGTCGGCGCTGGGCAGGAACCGGTCGATCGCCAGCTGCTGGGAGTTGACCGGAGGCGCCCGGAGCAGCGAGTCGGCCGCCAGTTGGCGCTGCTTCTTCGGCCGCTTGCCGGTGGTCAGATGCTCGAGCCGCTCCTCGGCCACGGCCGACTGCGGCTTCATCAGCACCATGGCAAGGCCGGCGACCACCAGCGCGATCGCCGCGCCGGCGGAGATCGTCACCAGGGTGAGGGGGTCCATCGTCGCGGCTCCGGTGCGGTTGGGCGGTGTGCGGCCCGGCGGGCGGGGCTTCGCCCCTTGACGGCGCGGGCGTCTGTCACCACCCGTCGGCGAGCGTGAACAGCACGTCCGATGAAATCACCATACGTCACGATTCCCGTGCCGACTCGTGATTCCGGCCTCGGCCGACGCCCTCGCGGGACTGCCCGGGGGCGGGACTCTTGCGCGGAGATCCCGCTCAAACGCCCCTTCTCCGCCGGGGCACGATGGGGCGGCCGCCGAGGGGCGGTCCGGGGCCCGGCCTCGCGTCGATCCCACCGTCCGCCTTCCGCAACATTCGGAATCAGTCCTCCAGCAGGACACGCTGGCGGAAGAGGTCGTGCGGCAGCAAGCAGCCGGAGGCTTCCAGCCGCTCCATGAAGGTCGGGCGGATGCCGGTGGCGACGAATCGGCCGTGGGCGCGGCCGTTGGGGTCGACGCCGAGCTGCTCGAACTTGAAGATCTCCTGCATGATGATCGTGTCCCCCTCCATGCCCACGACCTCGGTGATACTCGTCACCTTGCGCGGGCCGCCCTGGAGGCGGTTGGCCTGGATGATCAGGTCGACGGCCGAGGCGAACTGGGCGCGGAGGGCGCGGATGGGCAGTTCCAGGCCAGCCATGGAGATCATCGTCTCCAGTCGACTCATGGCGTCGCGCGGGTTGTTGGCGTGGACGGTGGTCATCGAGCCCTCGTGGCCGGTGTTCATGGCCTGGATCATGTCCAGGGTCTCGGCGCCTCGGCACTCGCCGATAATGATGCGGTCGGGCCGCATCCGGAGGGCGTTCTTGACCAGGTCGGTGGCCGTGACGGCCCCTCGGCCCTCGACGTTCGGCGGCCGGGTTTCCAGCCGGACAACGTGCTCCTGCTGGAGACGCAGCTCGGCGGCGTCCTCGATGGTGATGATGCGGTGGTCGTTCTGGATGAAGCTGGAGAGGGTGTTCAGCAGCGTCGTCTTGCCCGATCCCGTGCCGCCAGATATGACAATATTCAGGCGTGCCTTCATGGATGCCTCCATTAACATCAGCATTTCGGGCGTGAAGGCCTTGAACCGGAGCAGGTCGTCCTGACTCAGAGGCTTGGACCCGAACATGCGGATGGTGAGCACCGGCCCGTCGAGGGCCAGGGGCGGGATGATGGCGTTGACGCGGGAGCCGTCGGGCAGGCGGGCGTCAACCATCGGCGAGCTCTCGTCGATGCGCCGGCCGACGCGGGAGACGATGCGGTCGATGATCTGGAGCAGGTGGTCGTCGTCTCGGAAGTTGATCACCGAGCGCTCGATCCGGCCCTTCTTCTCGATGAAGACGTGCCGGGGCCCATTGATCATGATGTCGCCGATTCCCTCCTCCTTGAGCAGGGCCTCCAGCGGGCCGAGGCCGAAGGTCTCGTCGAGAATCTCGTCGACGAGCCGCTGACGCTCGGCCTTGTTGAGCATCGGGTCGTCTTCGTCGAGCAAGTGCTCGATGACGGCCCGGACCTCGGCGCGGACGGTCCTGGGGTCGAGCTCGTTGACGCGGTTGAAGTCGAGGCGATCGACGAGCTTGCCGTGGATGCGGCGCTTGATCGCCTCGAACTGGGCCACCGCCGGGTCGGCCTTGGCGAGGGCCTCGGGCTCCTTGGCCTTGGCCTTCGGGGGCGGGGGAGGCGGCGGCGCGGCGGCGGGCTCCGGCGACTCGGCGCCGACGCCGCCGGGGGGCCGGGTGGGGACGGGGGTGGGGCCGAGGGCGCGGTGGCCGAGCGGGCTGCGGCCGAATCCGTTGAGCATCGTCAGGGGGCCTCCGGAGGTCCCCAGGTGGCCAGGGGGCGGGCGGGGACCGGGATCGAATATCGATCATGTGAACATTGCAGCGAATTTCCCGAAGATCGGCTTCGCGGATCGCTCGACCCCCAGCGGCGCGAACGAGCGGGCGATCTCCTGGATCGCCCGGGTCACCCGGTGCTTGGGCGCCTCGAGCTCCAGCGGGACCCCTTTGGTCCGCGCCGCGCCGACCACGTCCGTGACGTTGGGGATCTGCCAGCCGATCGGGGCGCCGAGCGTCTCCTCGGCCTTCTTCAGGCCAATGCTCGTGAGGTCGGAGCCGACGCGGTTGACGACCACCTTGACCCGCTCGGAGAGCCCATCGACCTGGCGGAAGACCTGCATCAGCCGGGCGCCGTTGCGCAGGCCGCAAACGTCCAGTTGGGTGACCAGCAGGATGGTGTCGGAGAGCTCCAGGGCGACGAAGTCGGTGGCCTGGAACCCCTTGCTCGCGTCGACCACCACGAAGCGGAAGGCGCGGAGCAGCAGCTCGAAGAGCCGGCGGAGGGCCTCGGGTTCGACCCGGGCGGCGTCTTCCATGGCCGTTGGTGCCGAAAGGATGTGCACGCCCGAGTCGTGTCGGGCCAGCACGCGGTGCAGCAGGGTCTCGTCGTAGCGGTCGATCTCCGTGGTCACGTCGGCTAGCGTCAGCTCAGGCATGACGTCCAGCAGCGTGTCGACGCAGCCGAGCAGCAGGTCGAGGTCGACCAGGGCCACCGAGGCGCCCGGGGCGTGAGCCAGTGCGCAGGCGAGGTTGACCGCCAGGGTGGTGCAGCCGACGCCGCCGGAGGAGCCGACGATCGTCAGCAGCTTGCCGTTGCCGCCGGCCGCGGGAAGCTCGTCGGGCAGCAGACGCTCGACGGCGGCACGCGCCTCGGCGGGATCGACCGGCAGCGGCAGGAACTCGGTGGCGCCGGCCCGGAGCGCCTTGAGGATCGTCTCGCCGTCCCGCGATCGGCTGGCGGGCAGGACCGGGATCCGAGGGACCGAGGTGGCCACCTGCCGGATGGCTCCGCAGGCGCGATCCGTGTCGGTGTCGAGGACGATCACCACCAGGTCGATCGAGGAGTCGAGGGCCCGGGCCACCTCGTCGTAGCTGGGGCATGTCCGCTCGACCCTGGCGACTCCGAGCCCGGCCAGCGCGGCCTGCACGGCGGCGCGCGAGGCGGGATCGGGGTCGACCAGGAGGAGGCGTCGGGCGTTGTTCATCGGGGGATCTGCCGGTCTGGGGCGTCGGTCGGAGGTCCGTTCGGCCCGGGCTCGGCCGGGATCATTGGGGGAGGTCGGCCGCCGGAGGGGGGGGCGGGGGGAGGTCTCCGAAACCGTCGAGGACGAACGGCCTCCGGGCGTCGGGGGCGGCCACCACGACCTCGGCCGGCTCCGCCCGGGTTGGTCGGGCCCCGACCTCGTGCATCCGATGCAGTGCTCCGCCCATGAAGACGGTCAAGCGGCGGGGGGCCTGGCGCTCGACCGGCGGGGCGATCTCGGCCGGCACCGCCGGCGCGGACGCCAGAATCGGCTCGGGCTCGGGGGCCGGCTCGGGCTCGGGGGCCGGCTCGGGCTCCTCGGCCGCCAGGACCGGTTCTGGCGGAGGCATGATCGTGTGATCGTCATTTAACCCCCGGAGGGCCAGCGTGAGCGTGCCTCGCTGCATGGCGTTGGCCAGGGTGAGGACCTGCTCCGGCGTGACCTCCAGGGTGACGGTGTTGGCGTCAATCGCTCGCTCCTCGGGGCTCTCGATGATCTGGCCCGAGGCCAGGACTCGGACGTTTTCCAGGATGACGTCGGCCCGGTTCGGCTGGTCGGGGCGGGGCTGGAGGACATCGACACGGTAGTCGGGCAGGATGAAGCCGGAGACGCCGCTCTGCTCGTCGACGCGGATGGCGAACGCCCGCATCCCGGGGGAGATGCGGGCGATCATGCCGGTGGGCGTCCCTTTCTGGGCGAGCTTGCCGTCGAGGATCACGTCTCCGGGCAGGATGCGGATCATCGCCCAGCGGCCGAGGGCCTGCTTGGCCTCGGTCAGGGCTCCAGGCGGGACCGACTCGGTGGGCATCTCCTTGATCGAGACCAGCTCATCGGTGATCGTCTGCTCGACCTTGATCTCCTGGACGGCGACCAGCACCCGGCTCATGGGCACGGTGCTCGTCGGCTTGCGGTCGAGCACGGTTCGAACGCCGAACATCGCCGTCAGCCCGCAGGCCGCGGCCATGCCGAGCAGTAGGAACGCCTTCCCGTTCATCCCGGTCCTCCTCGGCCTCGGGGCCGCTTCATAAGGTCAATGGAGCAGACCGCTCCAGGCGAGGTAGCCGACCGAACCGATCGTCAGCGGGACGCCGTAGGGCAGCAGCCGCAGCGTGGGCTTGCGCGCGGCGGCCAGCTCGGAGACCTTGTCGGGGTGGCGCACAGTGGCGATCTCCTGGACGATCTCTCGGGCCGTCCGCCAGTGCCGGCCCCACTGGCCGCTCTGGGCGACCATCGCCAGAGCCATGATGCCGCCGACGATGGCACCGGCCGCCAGCGCGTTGAGCGCCACCGACGGGCCGACCCAGGCGCCGAAGCCGGCGAAGAGCTTCACGTCGCCGCCCCCGACGCCGCCGTACCAGAACAACAGGCCGAGGAAGACCAGGCCGACGACCAGGCCCAGCGCCGACCAGACCAGGCCCTCGGCCCCGGCCTTGCCGGCCCAGAAGGACAGGCCGCAGAGGGCCATCGGCAGGGTCAGCCAGTTCGGCACCCGGCGTTCCTTACCGTCGATCCACGCCCCGTAGGTCATGGCCGCGGAGACGACCCAGGCGGCGCCGATCGGCAGGGTGAACGTCATCGCTTCGAGCTCCCCTGCGCCCCGGCCGGCCGGCTCCCCCGGCCCCGGGACGATTCCTATGAGGATCCTAGGACATGAAATGGCGAAGGGCCCCCGCCGGGCGGCCGCTCGCCGCCCGGCGGGGGCCCTCGCCCCTCGGCCGGCCCGCGGGGGGCCGCCGCGGTCCATCAGCTCGTCGTGCCGGAGGGCAGCGCGCTGCTGACGTTGCTGAAGGTCGTGCTCAGGTTCGTGCCCAGGGCCCGGACGGTCACGATGATCGCCACGGCGATCAGGGCGACCATGACGGCATACTCGACGGCGGTCGGTCCGTCTTCGTTCTTGATGAAGCGGCGGAGGCGAGCGATCAGCGTGTTCATCTCTCTGGAGTCCCTCGGTGCGGGCCCCGCCCGGAGGCGCTCGCGGGCGGCGGCCCTGGTGTCGTCGGTTTCGTCCCCCGCCCCTTGCCCGCGGGGAGCGGGCCGGGACGGTTTCTCCTCTCGTCCCTCGGCCCCGGCTGTGGGGGGGGGCCGAGAGAACCCTAGGTCAGCTTTCGCCGAGCGGCCAGAGGCGCCCGCCGGAGATGCTCCACGGCAACACGCCGTGGTCGGCCGACGTCAGAGCCCCAGATTGACCGACCGCGGCGTCTCGTCGGTCGAGACCAGCATTCCGCCGTTGTAGTAACGCACGCGCATCAGTCTCATCGACGAGACGCGGTTGGACTGCCAGCCCGGCCCCGAGTAGGAGACCGATGTCGTCGGCCGGTACGCGGTCATCGACTCCAGTCCGGTCGCGATCCGGACCGCCAGGTTCGCCCCCGACCCCTGGCCGAATCGGCCCCAGGTGGTCGAATTCCCGACGATGATCTCGTAGTCGAGCAGCCCCCCCGACAGCCGCAGCGACTGCGTCCAGGTGATCGTCTCCCCCTCGGTGGCCAGCCGGCTTGTGCGCTGGGTCGACGTTCCCAGCACGCGATCGCCGTCGTAGGACACCACCTCCAGCCCGCCGGGCTGGTAGGACGGCTGGCTACGGTAGTTCAGGTTCAGGGCCACGAACAGCCCGGTGATGTCCCCCAGCGGGCTCATCGTTGTAGTGATCTGCGGCCCCTCGGCCAGCAGGTCGGGCTCCCCAATGACCAGTTCCCAGTCCTCTTCCACGCGGTCGAAGACCGCGGGGACCTCCTGGGCGCGGGCCGGCGGCGGGCCGGCCGAAGCGATCCACGCCACGGCCACCAACGGGCAGGCGACGAGGGCGATCGAAGGTCGTTTCATGTGCCTCTCCTCCTCGGGTCGCCGGGCGGGGGATGGACCGCCCGGGGTATCGCGTCTGGTGCGGCCGGAACTCCCCGCCCGCCTCCCCGATCGACCGGAGCCGGCCGGGAATCGCCGTCGGGTCGCGCGTCGGCGCCGGCCAGACGATGTCGAGCTTCGGGATGCCGCTGAACCCCACCGCCGCGAGCCCGATCGGCTCGCGGCCGGCGATCTGGTACCGCCTCGTGTCCCCCATCCCGATCGAATCGGCCGGGTCGTCGATCGGGATCGTCCGGGAGTGGTCGAGGAGCTTCGCCAGGTCCTCCTCCGCCCCGGGGCGGAGGCCCGGGGCGCCGAAGCGCAAGGCGTGGCTCGTCCTTCCCGGGGGAGTCGCCCCGGCCGGGTTCCCAGCGTCCGCTCAGGGGCCGGCCGAGGAGAGAGGCCTCGCCGGCTCCGGGACACCGCATCACCCCCGGGCCGTCGGGCCCGGCGATCGGCGACGGTGGACCGTCCCGGAGAAGCCTATTCCGCGCCCGAGCCAAGACGACCTCGGGCTCAACATCCCCGTTGCCGATTCGCAACGCGGTCCCGGTCCCCGTCCCCGACCCGGTCCTGGCCCGGTCAGTCTCCGAGCCGCCGGCAGGGTCCTCCCACCGGGGCCCACTGGCCCTGCCCCCGGCCTCAGCGCGTCAGGTGCAGCCGGATCAGCCCGCCGCCGGACGTCCAACCGTTGGGCTTCGGATCGCCGGGGATTGCCGTCGGGTCGTTGATCATCGCCGGCTGGACGATTACGTACTTCGGGTTCCCCTTGAAGCTGACCGCCAGGACGCGGACCGGCTGAAAGGCGATGATCTTGTACTGCGCGTTGTTACCGTTGCCGCCGGAACCGGCCGGGTCGTAGATCGGGATCGTCCGCGGCTGGCCGATGATCGCTTCCAGGTCGTCCTTGATCCCCGAGCTGATGCCAGGGTTGCCCCCCAGCATCACATACGTGTTTCCCTGGGCGTCGGTCTGATTGAGCGTGAGCTTGCCGCCGGGGTAGGTCCCCAGCTGCTGGGGGGTCACGCCGTAGCGGATCTGGGCGCCGAGCGTGCTCGTGCTGTTGTTCGAGACCCCGATCTTCACCGTGCCCCAGTTGCCCGGGTAGCCGTTCTTGACCGGATAGAGTTGGGACTCCTCCACCCCGTCCGCCCCGGCGCTGACGGTGCGGGTGATCGGGTCGTAGCGGTACTGATCGGTCGTGGTGACCGATGGGCTGATCATGTCCTCGTAGGTGTTCTTGTCGAGCACGATCGGCAGCAGACCGGCGTTCGTGTCGGGGTCGGACCCAAAACCATCAACCTCGTACACCAGGGCCGATCCCGTGCCGACGGCGCCGAGCGCGGTCCCCTCGAAGCCGATGGCGCGGGCGAAATACGCGGGGATGATCCCCCCCCGCTCGGCCGACCGCACCGCCCGGACCCGCACCGAGTTGAACAGCGGCTGGAGTGACGGGTCGGTCAGAAACGGGCTGTTCGGATCGGTTGGGTGTTCGATGTATCCGAGCACGATGTCACCATCGGGGGAGTTCGACGGGTTGGGGTAAAGCACCGGCGGCCGGCCGAGCACCGGGTTCCGCTCAGCGAAGAGCTCGGCCCGCTCGTGGGCGGCGGCCATGATGTCGTCGAGCGGGGCGTCGGGGGCGAACCGGCGCTCGTCGGCCAGCGCGGCGGCGCCGGCCAGCGCGCCGGCGTCGGCGGCGGTGCTGAGTTGGTGCTTGGCGACGGCCAGGACCATGGTGTCGACGGCCAGGGCGACGAAGCCGAGAATGGTGGTCATCATCACGGCGGTCAGCACCATGGTGGCGCCGCGTCGCCTCGGCCGTCCGGATCGTCTGCGGGGGGCGAGTCCTCTCATCGGCGGGGGTCCTGCTTGGTGCGACCGCGAGCGGGGAGGGCGGCGCTCAGTCGTCTTTCTCGCTGCACATGGTGGCCGAAGCGGTGACGGTGGTGCCGCCGAAGGCGAAGGGGTCTCCCAGCCAGCTGACGCGGTCGAAGGGGACGCTGAGGGTGACGGTGATGGGGTTGGGGGCCGGGGCCGTGGTCCAGCTGCTGGCGGCGGTGGTGGAGATGACCATGGTTGGATCGATGCCGGAGCCGGCGAGGGTGGCGTCGACGCGGGCTCTGACCCCAGCCTCGGTGGCGCCGGGAAGCACGGCGGCACGGCAGGCGTCACGGGCGGCGACGTGGAGCAGCTGGGAAACCATGCCAAGGCGGGAGGCCTCGATGGTGCCAAGGATCAGGGCGATGAACAGCGGCAGCACGACCGCCATCTCCACCGCCGCCGCCCCCGACCTCCTCTCCCCGGCTCGAACCGTTCGTACCATGACCCTGTCCCCCAGCGCCCTCCCCGGACCCTCGGCCTCTCACGATGAAGGGACACCCCGAGCGGTCGCTCGTGACCCGGGCGCGGCGTCTCGTCGAAGCCGTCTCCGAGAATCCTAGGTCGGGCCCCGGTTCGTGTTGTCCGGATCCGTCGGGGCGTCGCCTCCGGGCCTCCCTCTTGCCGGTCCCGGCGGCCTCGGTTACAATGGGACCTTTTCCACTATCCACCCGACCCAGGCAGTTCGCCGGAGCGTGTGCCGTGGCCGTACCGAAGCGGCGTACATCAAAGTCCAAGAAGGGGATGCGGCGCAGCCACGACGCCCTTCAGTTCACCATCGTGCTGATCCCCTGCGACCAGTGCGGCAACCTGAAGCCGCGGCATACGGTTTGCCCCGAGTGCGGCACCTATCGCGGTCGGCAGGTGGTCAAGGTCGGCGACGAGGAGTGAGCGGTCCCGATCCCCAGCGATCGCGGCACCCGCGTTGACCAGGAGTCAGTCCGATGGGACGGCAGTGCGAAGTTAGCGGCAAGAAGACGTCGTTCGGCAACCATGTGACCACACGCGGCAAGGCCAAGTACCTTGGCGGCGTCGGCACCAAGATCACCGGCATCAGCCGGCGGAAGTTCAAGCCGAACCTCCGGTCGATCAAGGTCTGGCTGCCCAACGGCACGACCCGGCGCGTCCGCGTGGCGACCTCGGTGATCCGAGAGGGCAAGCTCACCCTCGAGGTCGACGGCAAGATGCAGACCTTCCCGCTGATCAAGGCCTCCAAGGGCAGCCGGGAGGCCCGAGAGAAGCTGGGGAACCTCTACCCGCTCTGATCCGGGCGCGGGAGCTGGCCTGGGTCCAGGCCCCTGCTTGCGACCGGGGCACCGCGCGTCGACCGTCCGGGACCGCCGGCCCTCCGGCGGTTCGCGTCCCTCTTTGGGGCGAGCCGCCCCGCTTTCCCATCCGTCCTCAGTGTCCCCTCCGGGGATGATCTCCCCATCCCATCTCCCTCGAATCCGAACCGAAGCCTTGTCCCCTGGGCTGGGCGGTCATCCCATCACCCATCCGTCCCCGCCCACCGCGAGATTCCCCAGCCCCGTTGGCGAGGCTCGCCCGCGGCGACCCCGGCCGGGCACGCCGCTCTTCGCCTCCGAGCACGCCTGACTTCCGGAGTCAACATTCCGCGTCGCTCGGCCGCAGCGCCTCTGGAATCCCCTTCTGGAGCTTGACAAAATTCCCACACGGCCAAGTCCGGAGGGATGCGTTGATCAATCTCGGGATGTGGACGAGCCGGGGGAGCGTGAGGGAGTGTGTCGGGCCGGTCGTCCCCTCGCCACAATCGCTAGCACGGACCGGAGTTGGAGGCTGAGGAGCGAGGCCCGTTGGATGGACGATGACGCCGCCAAGGTCGCCCGAATCGGCCGACTCCCTGCTCAGGGAGAGGCGCGGGTGGCCGATTTCCCCCTCGACCCCACGGAACGGGAGGCGATCCTGGATCGCTACCAGGAGGCGGTTCGACTTTATCTCGGAGGGGCCGTCGGCCACGCGGAAGATGCCGACGCCCTCTTCCTCGAGTTCTCCCGACGCTTGCTCCAGGAGGGGGATCGATCCGCCGGTCTCCTCCGCGATCGCTTCGGCTCCGGCCTCGCCCTCCTGGTCGTGGCCCACCGCCGGGATGCCCAGACGGTCCACGACCTTCAGGAGCTTCGAGGCCTGACCGAGGCGGACGAGGAGATCGGCCGCTTCAACGCGATCTGGAGGGAGGAACTCCTCCGGCGCGCCTGGCGGCGGCTGGAAGACATCGAGCGCCAGACCGGACGCCCCTTCCACACGACGCTCCGCTCTCGAGTCGATGCCCCGGGCCTCTCGTCCGCCGAGTTGGCCGATCGGGTCGGCGGCCAGCTCGGGCGCGAGCTCTCTGTCCCCACCACCCGACAACTCCTTCGCGAGGCCCGGGCCGAGTTCTCCCGGCTGCTGCTCGACGAGGTGGTCGCTACCCTTCCCAGCCGCGCCCCCTTCACCCTGATCGAGCGCGAACTGATCGACACCGGCCTGCTCGCGTTCTGCCGAGAGGCGATCGATCGCATCCGCCCGGCTTCCCGGCGGCGGTGATCCGGACCGTCTCGATTCAACCCGCCTGCGCGGAGCCCTCGCAAGCAAGGACGCCACCAATCGCGAGAACCTGTTCCCTCCCCGACTCCCCGCCCTGAAGAGCCCGGAGTCCGAGAGAGCCATCACGAGCGGAGGGGCCGGAGCCAGCCCCCCCGCTTCCGGTCGACCCCGGTCAGCTCAGGTCGGCTCAGTTGAGCTCGGCTGTGACGGTAGGGTCAATCAACTTCTCGACAACGACCAGCGCGTCATCAGCCCGGCGGCGATCGGCGTACTTCGCCAGGGGCGCCGACGGGGAACCATCCCGGTAGATGCCGACAACGGCGTACAGGCCGCGATAGGCGACCACCTCGGCCCGCTCGAACAGCCCCGAACGGATCAAGGAGGCCAGGTTGCGCTGCCACAGGGTCGTCTCGGCGATGGGAGCGATCATCGTTGACCTCCTCGCACCAGGAGCCTCGGGTCGTTTTCTCGGGTTCTCCTCGACGACGGTCGTCTCGGTTTTCCCCAGAAATTCTACGACGGTGCGACGCCGATGGTTCTCCGATCCGGGGCGAAGCCACCGTCGGCCATCGCCCCGCATGCGCCGGACCAACACGACGGCCACATCGGGAAATTCGACCGATTCGGACGGAGATTGGGCGAGATTGGCCCGACGGTCGCGGTCGGGCTCAGGCGAGGAGCTCCGGGACGACCCGGCCGTGGACATCGGTCAGGCGCATGTCCCGGCCGCTGAAGCGGTAGGTCAGCCGGGTGTGGTCGATGCCGAGCAGGTGGAGGATGGTGGCGTGCAGGTCGTAGATCTCGACCTTGTCTTGCACGGCGTGGTAACCGTAGTCGTCGGTGGCGCCGTGGATGGTGCCGCCCTTGACGCCGCCGCCGGCCAGCCACATGGTGAAGCCGAAGGGGTTGTGGTCGCGGCCGTCGGTCCCCTGGGCCATCGGGGTGCGGCCGAACTCCCCCCCCCAGACGACGACAGTCGAGTCGAGCAGGCCGCGGCCTTTCAGGTCGCGGAGCAACCCCGCGATGGGCTGGTCGACAGCTCGGGCGTTGTCCTCGTGTCCGACCTTGAGGTTGCTGTGCTGATCCCAGCGGTCGTGGCCGACGCCGGGGCAGGTCAACTCGACGAACCGCACCCCGCGCTCAACCAGCCGCCTCGCGAGCAGGCACTGCCGGGCGTACGACCGCGTGGGCGGGTACGGCGCATCGAAGCCGTAGAGCCGAAGCGTTTCGGGAGACTCTCCCGAGAGGTCTGTCAGCTCGGGCACGGCCGACTGCATCCGAAAGGCGAGCTCGCCGTTGGCAATGGCCGACTCGATCGCGTCGTGGTCGCCCACGCGGGCCAGGACGTCCCGATCCATCGCCCGAACGAGGTCCAGCTTCCGGAGCTGATCCTCGGCCGTCGGCTCGGTCGGAGTGATGTTCGCCAGCGGCGTCTCCCCGGCCTTCAGGACCGATCCCTGGTAGGAGGCGGGGAGAAAACCGTTGCCGAAGCAGTCCAGCCCTCCCGGTGGGATCAGGCCGCCGTTGAGGACGACGAAGCCGGGCAGGTCCTCACTCTCCGAGCCCAAGCCGTAGGTGACCCACGCCCCGGCGCTGGGTCGGCCCTGCTGGCCGAAACACGTATGCAGAAAATAATTCGCGTTCGTGTGTTCCGAGAAGTTCGAGACCATCGACCGGACGACCGCCAGGTCGTCGACGCAGCCGCCGACGAGCGGGAACAGGTCGCTGACCGGGATGCCGCTCTCCCCCCGCTTCCGGAACGGCCAGGGGCTGCGGAGCACGGCCCCCACGTTGTTGAACTGCGTGGGCTCGACCCGGGCCTGGATCGGCTGGCCGTGCTCGCGGTCGAGCCGGGGCTTGGGGTCGAACGTGTCGACCTGCGACGGCCCACCATCCATGTACAGGAAGATCACGCTCCGGGCCTTCGCCGGGTGGTGCAGGCCCCCGGCCTCCCAGCTCCCCCCCTCCGGGGCGAGCCGAGCCCCGAACCCCCGCTCGGTGAGCAGCGACGCCATCGCCAGGGCTCCGAAGCCGTTCGCGCACCGCGAGAGCATGGCCCGGCGGCTCAGGGGAGGGGCGATGATGCGTCCGCAATGACTCATGGCGGGGGCTCCGGCGGCCGGAGGGGGCGCGGCCGATCAATCGATGTATCGAAATTCCTTGGCGATCAGCAGGGCGTGGCAGAGGTCGGCCCAGGCCTCGACGCCCGCCCGGCCCGCGGCCTCTCCCTCGCGGAGGAACGCGATCGCCCGCTCGCGCTCTGCCCCGATCGGCGGCCGGCTGTAGGCCGATTCGTAGAGGGCGTCGACGACCTCCTCGGGGGAGGCCCCGGGAGCCGACGCGGCCCGCCCCGCCCAGAGCCGGGCCTGCTCCACGACAAACGGGTCGTTCATCAGGGCCAGCGCCTGCGCCGGCACGTTCGAGGCATCCCGCCTGCCCCGGCAGGTGGCCGGGCTGGGGAAGTCGAAGGCGAGCAAAAACGGGGAAAGAAAGTTTCTTCGGATGTTGATGTAAAGGCTTCGCCTTCCGTCGCCATCGATCGGCCCCGAGTTCGACGGCCGGCCTCTCCCTTCCATGAACGGCGACAGGTACGGCGGGACGCTCGGCCCGAACAGTTTCGGCTCGAGCCGGCCGGAGAGGGCGAGCATCGCGTCTCGGATCGCCTCGGCCTCCAGTCTCTTCAGGTTCATCCGGTGGAGCAGCGCATTGGTCGGGTCGGCCGCCTCGGCCTCCGGGAAGAGCCGGCTGGACATCCGGTAGGCGCTGGAGGTCATGATCAGGCGGTGCATGTGCTTGATCGACCATCCAGAGCGGATGAACTCGCTCGCCAGCCAGTCGAGCAGCTCCGGATGCGTCGGCGGCTGTCCCATCGCCCCGAAGTCATCCGGCGAGGCGACGATCCCCCGGCCGAAGTGGTGCGCCCAGAGGCGGTTGACCAGTACCCGGGCCGTCAGCGGGTTGGCTGGGTCGGCGATTCTCCTCGCCAGTGCCAGCCGGTTGTCGGCGCGGTCCTCCCGGCCTCGGCTGAGCACCTCCAGGAACCGCCTCGGCACGACCTCTCCCAGGTTCTTCGAGCTGCCCCGGATGTGGACCGGGACGTCGATCCCCGTCCCCTCGGCCGCGGCCAGGGCGAGGGTCGGCTCGGGCAGCTCGGCGGCGACCTGCCGGTACCGGTCGATCAGCGAGGCCGCCTCGGCGGGCAACTCGCCGTGGGCGACCCGCCCCCGAGCCGGCCCCGGCTTCGCCTCCCCGGCAGGGACCGGCGGCTCGGGGTGGATTGAGGTGACGATCGCCCCCACGGCGAGCCAGCCGTCCCCCGGCCAGAGGCCGGAGGTTCCCCCCGTGTAGTTCGACGAGGCGCCGTCGGCCAGCTCGAGGTAGGCGAGGTGCCCTTGCCACATCGAGACGTCCATCGTTGCCCATCTCGGGCCGTCGCCGTGGTTCACGCCGATCGTCAGGCCGCCGTAGATCGGGCTGCGGATTTTCTCGAAGCCGTCGACGACGAGATTGATCCGCCCCCCCGTCCCGGCGACCAGCAGGTGCAGATAAGGCGATTCGATCTCGAACGTGCGCGAGCGGAGCACCCCTTGCAAGGTCGTCGCGATCGCTCCGCTGTGCGCCCAGCCGGCTTCGAGCCGAAGGAGGCCCCCGTCCGGGTCCGGTGTCACGTCGCCCGGTCGGGTCGGGCCGTCGCCGAAGGCCTGCCCGGAGGGGAACCAGCCGTCGAACGAATCGCCCGAGAATTCCTCGAACAGGGCGTCTCCCTCGCGGAGCGGCAGCGCGGGAGGTCCGGCGGCCTCGGAGCGGGGGAGCCCGGCGGCGAGGGCCGATCGGATCGACTGGAGTTCGAGTACGCGATCGTCGATGCGGTCGGGAGGGTCGAGGAACGCGTACTGGTGCCGGAGGCTCTGCAGGTGCCCGGCGAGGGCGTAATAGTCCCGGGTGCTGATGGCGTCGAACTTGTGGTCGTGGCAGCGGGCGCAGGCGATCGTCAGGCCGAGGAACGCCTTGCCGAGCACGTCGATCTGGTTGTCGACCCGCGTCCGCATCTCCTCCCTCACGTCGACGGGGGAGTGGGTCCCCTCGGCGAAGAAGAACGCCATCGTGCCGAGGATCGACTCGTTCGTCCCGGTCGTCGGGTGGCGGCGGGGGTTGTCGAGCAGGTCGCCGGCCAGGTGCTCGATCACGAATCGGTCGTAGGGCACGTCCTCGTTCAGCGCTCGGATGACGTAATCCCGGTAGCGATGGGCCGTGAGGATGTCGTAGTCGAACTCGTGCCCCGAGGTCTCCGCGAACCGGACCAGGTCGAGCCAGTGCCTGGCCCAGCGCTCGCCGTAGGACGGAGAGGCCAGCAGGCGGTCGATCAGTCGATCAAAGGCCCCGGGCCGGTCGTCCTGGAGGAAGGCCTCGATCTCCGCTCGGGTCGGTGGCAGTCCGGTCAGGTCGAAGGTCGCCCGTCGGATCAGCGTCCGCCGATCCGCCTCTGGCGCCGGCGAGAGCCCCGCCCCTTCCAGGCGAGCCAGCAGGAACCGATCGATCGGGTTCCGGGGCCATCCCCGGGCCGAGACTTCCGGGACCTCCGGCTCGACGACCGGCTGCAGGCTCCAGTGCCCCGCCCTCGCTTCCAGGTCGAAGGGGTCGGATCCGGCCGTCGCTTCGTCCTCCGGTCCCGAGCCGGCTGGCCAGGGCGCCCCCATCGCGACCCACTCGGTTAGCCGATCGATGGTTGCGTCGGAGAGTTTTGAATCTGGAGGCATCTGGATGTACGAATCATAACGAATCGCCTCGATCAGCAGGCTCCCGTCCGGATCCCCGGCGACGACTGGCGGCCCTGAGTCCCCGCCGACCTCCAGCGCCGCCGCCCTCGAATCCAGGCGCAAGCCGGCCTTCTGGGCTTCGGGCCCGTGGCAGGAGAGGCAGCGCTCGACCAGCACCGGCCGCACGTGGGTCTCGAAGAACGCCAGCCCTTCGGGAGACGGGGCCTCCTCCTGAGCGGGAGCCGGGCGGATCATCGCCATCAGCAGGATCGCGACGATTCGCAGGATCCGGCGGGATCGGGAGGGAAGGGGCGGTTCCATCGGGGCCTCCGTCGCGGTGGGGCGGGGGGCGAGTCGCGTCGCGGTCTGGCCCAGAGCGGGCGCAATGCCCGAGACTCCCCAACATGCGCGATCGGGGCTCCGATGTCGAGCGGTTCGACGTCCTCGGCGGGGGCCAATCACCCGAGACTCCACGCCGACCGGGTACCCGATCAGCCCCCGACGAGGGCGATCAGCGCGGCGAGCCCGATCAGCGTCGCCAGCACGACCGCCCAGAAGACGGTCGAGAACCGCCAGTCGCCGCCCTCCTCGCGAACCGGGGCGACTTCGTCCCAGTCGGGCTCCTCTTCGTCCTCCTCCTCGTCGGCGGGGACGGACCACGACTGCGAGAGCAGGATGCGGGCGTCTTGGGAGAAGGCGCGGGGCACCTGGAGCCGGATGCCGCCGATCGCGACATGGTAGGCGGTGTTCGTGCCCATCCGGTAGCCGTCGAGCAGGGTCGGCAGCCCCTCGGCGTCGAGCCTCAGGCGGGCTGCCTCCGCCTGGAAGGGCAAGGGGTAGCTGCCGACCGTCACCCAGTCGATCCGATCGCCGTCGCCAACCGTCAGCGGGGGCTCCGGCCGATCGGCGACCAGCGGCAGCTCGTGTTTCGGGCACGGCTCGCCTTCGACCAGGGGCCAGAAGGCCTCGCAGACGGTGCAATACCCCTGCGATTCCAGCCGGTCGCCGCATTCGGGGCACAGACCGGAGTGCGACGCTCGGGGCTTCGAGCACCCCGGGCAGAACCGGGGCGGGTCGGGCCGGCTCCGCTCTCGGAGTTGCTGCAAGCCGGCGTCATCGGATCGCCAAGGACCGTTCTCCGTCATCGGATCGCTCCCCGGGCCTCGATCGCTGCCCTCTTCAT
Source organism: Tautonia sociabilis (assembly GCF_003977685.1). Classification (GTDB taxonomy): domain Bacteria; phylum Planctomycetota; class Planctomycetia; order Isosphaerales; family Isosphaeraceae; genus Tautonia; species Tautonia sociabilis. The sequence continues at coordinate 39,656 of NZ_RYZH01000030.1, forward strand.
CATAGTCGTGAGGGGGGCTCGAGGGTACCGGCCCGATCCGCTCCTCATCTCATCGCGTGATCGGACGAGAATCGTGTGCTCGAGACGACGACGCGACCTCGACGGACTCCCCGCGCTGCCGATCCCGGAACGCGACGATCCGGACCCCTCCCGAACGATCGGCGACGGCCAGCACCCCGAGATCGGGACAATAGGTCAGGCCCGTCGGGATGATGCTGCCCATGTTGAGCGGCCCCCGCAGGGGCAGCCGGCCCTTCGCCCTCCGCTCTCGGCCGTCGACCAGCTCCAGGGCCGACCCTCGGGGCAGCGTCGAGACCAGGAGCGGCCCTGCGACGCCGGGCGCATCCTCCACGAGCACCGTCTCCCGGTCGGAATCGACGGGCATGAGGATCGCATCTCCCCCGTCTTCGCCGATCGGCGACATGTAGGGGACTTCCAGGTTCGCCAGCGGCACCCGGCCCGTCTCCACCGGGGAGGCCGGGTCGCTCAGGTCGACCCCGGCGATCTGGCGAGAGCCGGCCAGGACGATCGCCGCGTGCCGGGCCGACTCGGACAGGACGATCCGCTCCGGGTCGTCCCCCGGGACGGTGAGGGAGAGCCGGGCAAGGATCCGATGATCCTCGGTCCGGTCGCCGACCGACACGACGACCAGCGCCGGGTCGGGCTTCCCCTGCTCCCCCTCGGCGTGGCCGGAGGTGAGGACGAACGCCCACCGGCCGTCGGGGCTGAAGGCCAGGTCATCGGGATCCCAGCCGACCCGGAACTTCGAGCCGACGGGATTCCCCTGGAGATCGAACGCCTCCCAGAACCCCTCCTCCAGATGCCTCGCGTCTCCGTGGGGGCGCTGCAAGACGAACAGCCGGCCGCCCGAGGCTCGCACGGCCACCGGCCGGCCGGGTAGCCGAAGATCGCGGAGATGTGTGGCCCGGCCATCCTCGTCGACTCGGTAGAGCACCGCCCGGTTGTACCTCGGGCACGCGACGGCGAGCACCCGGCCCCCGTCGGCGAAGGTGAGCGACTCGGCTCGTTGATAGCCCGTCCGGACTCGAGACACCTCGACCAGCTCCGTGCCGCCGATCCGCAGCGTCGGTGCCGGCCGGCGCGCGAGCGTCACTCCCGCCCCGACCGCCACGGTGGCCGCGATCGCCCCCAGCGCCCCGAGGACGGCCAGCCCGACACGACCCTCCCGCCTCGGTTTCGGGGCCCCCACCTTCGACTCGGTCCCCTCCCGGATGCGCCGAAGGTTCGAGCGATGCCGATAGATGAGCATGAGATAAAGCACCACGATCAGGGAGGCCGTCGCGGCGTCCGACGCCGACCACGGCCCCCGGTATCTCGAGAAATGGACGGCCACGAACACCGTGCCGCCGAGGATCGACGACATCGACACGTACCGGGTGATCGCGAGCACGACGAGGAACCCGACGGCCGCCGCCGCCGCCGCGGTCGGGTCGAGCGCGAGCACGGCACCGAGGCTGGTCGCCACCCCCTTGCCGCCTCGGAACCTCAGGTAGACCGGATAGTTGTGCCCGACGATCGCCGCCAGCGCCACCGGGACCGCCAGCAGCGGGACGGCCCGGCCGGTCAGCTCCTCGACCGCGGCCGGGAACCCCAGGGTCGGCCCCAGGCCCTTCGCCAGGTCGAGCAGCATCACCAGGACGAAATACTTGAACCCGAGCACTCGTCCGACGTTCGTCGCCCCCACGTTGCCCGAGCCGACGGTGCGGATATCGATCCCCTTCGCCCACCTCGCCGTGAGGAAGCCGAAGGGGATCGAGCCGATGAGGTAGGCGAGCAGCGTCGCGAGGACCGAGAGGGCCAGCGTCATCGTGGGGTCACCCGATCTTGAGCTGAGGCCGGGCCGAGGGGCCGAGGAATTCCGCCCGGCGCGCTTCGAAGATCTCGGTCGCCGCCGCGTAGTCGTCGTGCCGGCCGATGTCGAGCCAGGTGCACTCTTGCCGGAAGCAGTGGACCGGGTGGCCGGCCCCGCGCATCGTCTCGAGCAGTTCGGGCATGGTCAGTTCCTTCCCCGGTTCGAGGAAGTCCCAGGCCACCGGGTCGAGCATATACAGGCCCATGCTCACCTGGAACGAGAACTCCGGCTTCTCCCGGTAGCCGGCCAGCACGTGCGGATCCCGGCCGAATTCGAGCACGCCGAAGTCGATCCGCACCGTGCGCCGGAACGAGGCGATCGTCGCTCTCGCCCCGTTCTTCCGGTGGAAGTCGGCCATGGCGGCGAAGTTGAGCGTGGTGAGGATGTCGCCGTTGAGCACCAGCACCGGCTCCCTCGGCCGCTCCACCAGCACCAGGCCGCCCGCCGTGCCCAGCGGCGAGGCCTCGCGCCGGTACTCGATCCGGGTGCCGAACCGCCGGCCGTTGCCGCAGAACGCCTCGATCAGCTCGGTCAGATATCCGGTGATGATCGTCACGTCCCGGAAGCCGAACCGCGCTAGTTGCCGGAGCACGACCTCCAGGATCGGCATCGGCTCGGCCTCTCCCAGCGGCATGAGCGGCTTCGGGAAGACATGCGTGAACGGCCGCAGCCGCGTCCCCTTGCCGCCCGCCAGTACGATGGCCTGCATCGGTCGTTCCTCCGGTCCTCGGTCCGTCTCCTGGCGATCGCTCCGAGACTCAGCCGGCCGCCCGCCACTCCCGAGGGGGCCCGGCGGCCGATCGATCGGCGGCGACCTCCTCGAACAGCGCGATCAGCCGGTCCAGGTGCACGTCGAACGACTGCGCCTGGCCCAGCTTCGCCGCGGCCTTGGCCATCGCCGATCGGGCCCGGTCGTCGCAAAGGCGGTCCAGCGCGCCGGCCAGGCCGGCCAAGTCGTCCGGCTCGGGGACGATGAAGCCCTCTCTCCCCTCGGTGATCACCTCGCCGGCACCGTTCGTCGCGGTTGTCACCACGGGCAGACCGCAGGCCAGCGCCTCGAAGACGACGAGCGAGCACGGGTCGTAGTAGCTCGGCAGCGTGAAGCAATCGCTTCCATGAAAGGCCGGGCGAATGTCCGCCTCGAAGCCGAGCAGATGCACGTACCGATCGATCCCCAGGGCCCGGGCCTTCCTCCGGTACGGCCCGACCGCCCCCCCGCCGCAGACGACCAGGTGGACCGGCCTCGCCTGTCGATCGCGATCGAGCCGCAGCCGGAGCGCGGCGAGCAGCGGGTCGAGCCCCTTGAGCCGGAAGTTGTGTGCGACGAACAGGGCGACCAGCGCGTCAGCTTCCAGGCCGAGCCGGTCCCGGAACGCCCGCCGGGCCGCGCCGGGATCGTCGACCCGCAGCCGGTCGGCGTCGATCGCGTTCGGGATCACCCGGATCCGCTCCCGGGAGACGCCGTAATACCGCTCCAGATGCCCCCGGACGAAGCGGCTGACGGCCACCACCCGGGCGCCGAGAGCCGGATCGTACTGACGGCGTTCGATCGCCCGGTAGAGCCAGTCCTTCGGATTGACCCGCTTGCCCGCCGTGTACAGCGACCTCCGCCAGCCGGCCGGGAATCGCCGGGCGTTGTGCTCCAGGCTCGCGGGGTGGACGCCTCCCTGGGGGATGATCACGTCATGGTGCCAGGTGTTGATGAAGCCGACCGAGCAGTCGAACCGGGCCGTCCGCAGCGCCGCCTCGGAGTTCCTCGCGAAGCTCAGCATCCGGGCCCATCGCGACCGGCCCGACTCGGCGATGGGGATGACGCGCACTCCCTTCGCGATCGCGGCCTCGTCCCACTCCGAGGCGTAGAGGTCGACCCGGTGCCCGCGCTCGACCAGCCGACGGCAGAGGTCGGCCACGTAGGTCTCGGCCCCTCCCCGGGACGGTTCGACGCGTCGGAAATTGATCGCCAGTTGCATCGAGCGGCCTCCCCGCCGCCGGGTCGGGTTCAGCCGATCCGACGTGCCTTCTTCCGGTTGTGCGCCAGGTAGCGGGCCGCCCTCGCCCGGACCATCCGGGCCTCGATCTCCGGGTGCCGGAGCCGCATCAGCCTTCGGTACCGGGCCCAGAACCGCACGCGGTCGCGGTCGTCGACTCCGGCAACGTCCGCCGTCGAGAAGAGCAACTGCGCCAGGTCCTTCCAGCGCCACCAGGCGGCCGTCGCCCGGTGCGTCGCCAGCCGGTGCAGGTCGATGAGGTAGATCGGCGAGTCTTCCCGGTCAATGTCGATATAGTAGTGGCACAGGTACAAGTCCTTGTGGAACGACCGCGACGAGTGGAGCCTCGCCGTCAGGTCGGCCATCGTGGCGGCGAGCCGCCGTTTCCACCGGAAGAATTCCCGGGGGGGGAGCCGCCGGGCCTGCTCAGGGATCGCCTCGTGCATCGGGAGGAACCCGGTGAGCTCCTCCACCATCAGGTAGCTTTCCAGCCGTCCCCACGGGCCGATCGTCTCCCCGGCGGCCACCGGCTCGGGCACGAGCAGGCCCAGCCTGCGGCCCCGGTGCAGGTGCCGCCACTCGGCCCCGGCCGGCGAGTGGCGGCCTCCGGGGTCGATCAGCGCGGCGAGCCGCTCCCGCCAGGGCAGCCGGTAATGCCGCTTCAGGTAGACCGTCAGCGGGCCCCCCGGGCCGTCGAACCGGACGCGGCAGGTCGACCGCCCTTGCTTGGCGTGCAGGCGGTCGTCGCTGCGCAACTGCATCACGGTCGCCTCCAGGTCTTCCGGAAGGCGTCCCGAGTGCCGCTCCGACCGCCATGCCCAGCGTTCCCCGCGGAGCAGACGATCCAGGAAGGTCCCGCCCCCGGTCGTCATCGGACGATCCCCTCCCACGAATCCGGCCTCCGGAAGCGGTAGACTCGGACGCCGATCTCCTCGTCTCCCTCCCGGCTCGGGAAGGCGGCGACCGGCTCGGCGGCGAAGCGAAGCAGCGCGCCGAGCGTCTCGGCCCTCCGGCTGGGGGCCGACAGTTCGTCGACCCCCACGACGACGTACGAGAGCCTCGCATCCGTGAGCGCCTGGCGGATGTGCCACGGGTCGTAGGCCGTCAATCCCGAGACGAACGCCGCCCACCCCCTGGTGTCCAGCACCGCGTCCCCCGGCCGGGCGTGATCGGCCAGCCATCGGCCGGCCTGCTGGTGGCCCCATCGACTCGGGTGCCCTGGCTTGAGCTGGACGCCGATCCCCACCGCCGCCAGCACCGCGAGCGAGGCGATGACCAATCGCCTCCTCCGGGACGGTTCCGGCCGGAACCTCCCGGCGATCCGCAGGGCGCCGGCTGCCGAGAGCGGCGTCGCGAGCGCCACCAGCAACGCTCCATGCCGATCCGAGACGTATCCCGCACTCATCGCGTGGCGCACCAGCACCGCCGCGAAGGCGATCGCCAGCATCTCGACCATCCGCCTCGCCCGAGCCGACCCTCGCCCTCGCATCGCCCCGACCAGGGCCAGCGGCACCACCACCCACCCCGACGCCTCGCCGACCCCCTCCGCCACCAGGACGACAGCCGGCATCAGCCCCAGCCGCCCCGGGGCATCCGACTCTTCCTTGGGCGAGAAGTCCCACCTCGGGTCGTCCAGCCCCCGGGGAAGCCAGTGGGGAACGCTCCGGGCCAACCCGGTCCCCTGGCCCAGCCCGGTCGCGTATCGCATCGAGAGCTTCTCGGAGATCGTCCCCTTGATCGCCGCGTAGGAGCCGACGCAGACGAGCAGGGGGGCGAGGACGGCGACGGAGCGGAACAGCGCCGCGGAGCGGCCCTTCCGCCAGATCCCCATCCCCACGGCCATCACCCCTGGCACCAGCGCCACCTCCGGCCTCGCGAGGAACCCGATTCCCCCGATCGCCCCCGCACCGATTGCGGCGCCGACCTCCCCCGTCCTCATCGCCCGGAGCCCCATCGCCAGCGAGCCGACCGCGCAGAGCAGGGCCGTCGCGTCGCTGAGCGTCTCGTGTCCGATCCTCCCCGAGATCGGCAGCGCGATGAAGGTGAGCGTCGCCAGGACCCCCGCCCGTCGGCCGACGAGCTCCCTGGCGAACGCGAAGAACGGGACGACGATCGCCGTCATCGCCAGCGTCGACACCCCTTGCGCCGCCACCCGCCACGACGCCGGCCCCTCGCCGATCGCCGAGGAGACGATCGGGTGCAGCCCGGCGATCAGCGCCGGATAGAGCGGGTGCTGGTCGGCCCGGCGGACGACATCCGCCCAGGGCTGGTCGCCGAACTCCCGGGCGATGCGGATGAACTTCAGGCCGTCCTGCGAGGGGAGCGGGGTCCTCGCCATCCCGGCGACGTGAATCGCCACCGTCAGCGCGACCAGACCGATCAGCAGCCAATGTTCGCGGCGGGTCACCGCTCCGCCCTCCCTGGCGATCACTCGTTCGCTCGCTCGCTCTTTCGTTCGATCGTTCTCGCCGAAGCGCGGTCCGGTCCCTGGGCCGCAGCCCGGATTCTGGCGAGGGGGTCCGATCGGGTCAAGGTCACTCACCCAGGGGGACCCCGGGCGGCCGGCCGGCCCGATGGAGCGGGGACGAACCGGCATCGAGTCGGGCCGTCGGTCGATCCGGCCCGGAAGCGACCGCGGCCGACGCCCAGAGATCGGCCAGGCTCCGCTCAAAGGGGATGCGGGGGGACCAGCCCGTGTCCCTCCGGATCGCGCCGGGGTCGGCCCTCGAGTCGGTCGGACCGATCACTGATCCCGTCGCCTCGATCGCCACCCGACGCCTGCTCAGGGCGACCAGCCGATCGAGCCCCTCCCGGATGCTTCTCGACGATCCCGAGCCGACCGGGTAGCTCGAGCCGGCCTTGCCCCGGGTCGCCAGGGCGAGCAGCGCCGAGGCCACGTCTCGGACGTCGATGAAGTCGCGACGGGAGTCGAGGGCGCCGGTCCGGAGCGTCATCGGTCCCGGTCCCGCCTCCGCCAGCTCGGCGGCGAATCGGCCGAATGCCTGGCTCCTGGGCATTCCCGGGCCGATCGGGTTGAAGATCCGGGCGACCACCCCCTCGACCGGCCCCCGGCACCCCGCGGTCGCGTTCGAGGCGAACCACTTGCTCAGGCCATACGGCCCCTCGGGTCGGCAGGGGGTCTCCTCGCCGATCGGCAGCAGGCCGGACGGCACCGGCCCGTACTCCGCGGCCGAGCCCGCCGTCACGACCCGAATCGGTGTCCCGAGACCCTCCAGCGCCCGGAGCAGTCCGACGGTCCCCCCCACGTTGGTGCGGTAGAAGTCGGCCGGGGCGGCCGGCGGGGTCCGGCCCGCGAGGTGGAGCACGAACTCCGGCCGCACCTGCTTCACGGCTCGGGCCACGCTCGGCGGATCCTCCAGGTCGGCGCGGACGAACGCCTCGGGAGGCCAGCCGCTCGGGAGGCGGCGGCCGATCGCCACCACCTCGTTCTCGGGCGAGCCTCGCAGCAGGTCGAGCACCCGGAGGCCCAGGAACCCCGATCCCCCCGAGACGAGCCAGACCGGCATCGGCACCCCCTCCGTTCGTCGATCAGGCGGCCTGGCGTCGGTTGTCGCCACGGTCGAGGTCCAGGCCGAGCAGCCTCCGGCTCTCCTCGAAGACGGCGTCGGGCATCAACTCGGTCATGCAGCGGTGGTGCCCCAGCGGGCAGACCGGCTTCTGGCAGGGGCCGCAGGGGACGGGCTGCTGCAGGTGAACGGCCATCGGATGATACGTCCGCGTCCAGGCGATGTGAGTCGGCCCGAACAGGCTGACCACCGGCACGCCGAACCCAGCGGCGAAGTGCCTCGGGCCGGAGTCGGTCGTCACCAGCAGGGCGCTGCGCCGGACGCTCGCTTTGGTCAGGCCGAGGCTCACCGCCTCATCCGCCAGGCTGACCACGTCCGGGTGCGACGCCTGCGCCACGATCTGCCGGACCGATGCCCGCTCGGCCGGGCCGCAGACGACCAGCACCTTCACCCTCAGCTCATCGACCAGTCGCCTCGCCAGCGTCGCGAAGTGCCCCTCCGGCCAGTTCTTCGCCGGGCCGAAGGCGCCCCCGGTGTTCAGGCAGACCACCGGCCGATCGCCTTCCAGGCCGAGCCGACGCCACGCCTCGTCGGCCGCTCGCTCGTCGGCCTCGGTCGTGAACAATTCGCAGGAGATCGAGTCGACCGGGCAGTTCAAATGCCTCGCCAGCGCCAGGTAATACTCGACGATCGGCACCGGCCGGAACCGCCCGCGCTCGTCCCTCGGCGCAAGGAGCCGATCCGTCAGCAAGACGCCCCGCCCTCCCCTCGCGTAGCCCACCCGGCGCTCCACGCCCCCCAGCGCGGCCATCAGGGCGGATCGGATCGAGTTCGGCAGCAACACCGCCAGGTCGAACCGCTCGTCCCGCAAGCGGTGGATGACGCCCGGCATCCTCCGATCGCGCTCGGGCGCCTTCGGGTGGAAGAGGATCACGTCGTTCAGCCACGGCGCCCCGGCCAGCGTCGGCGCCACGCCCGGCTTGAGCAGCCCGACGATCCGGGCCTCGGGGAATCCCCCCCGCAGGGCGCGCAGGGTCGGCGTCGCCATCACCGTGTCGCCGACCAGGTTCGGGCAGAAGACGACGATCCGCATCGGGCGTCCTTTCCCGATTCGGGGCGGGGCAGGGCAGGGGGCTGGCCTACCGGGCCTGCTCGGCGATCCGGTCGAGCGCCCCGTCCAGCACGTCGCCCCCCTCGATCGGCTCCAAGCCGATCCGGACGGCGCGCAAGGGCACCGGCCCCAGGTTCGAGAGGCGGAGCTTCACCGAATCCTTCTGCGTGGTCAAGGCCAGCGCCGCCCCCCAGTCGCGCGCCCATTGGATCAGGCCCTCGACGTCCGCGCGATCGTAGGGGTGATGGTCCGGGAACGTCCGGAAGGCGATGAGGTCGGCCCCCAGGCCGATCAGCGTGCGGCGGAACCCTTCCGGGTTTCCCAGACCGCAGAAGGCGACGACCGGCCCCTCCCGGAGGCGATCGATCGGCTCCGCGTTGGCGTCGGCGTCGAGCAGGTCCCTTGGCGCGTGCCGGGCCTCGGCCCATCGCAGCGGGCCGGCGGCGCGCTCGGCTCGCGACCGGATCGCATTCCGCTCCGCTCGACTCACCAGATCCGCCCGGGAGAGCACGACCACCCCCGCTCTCCTCAGCGAGCCGACCGGCTCCCGGAGCAATCCCCGGGGCAGGAGATGGCCGAGGCCAAACGGGTCGAGCGCGTCGAGCAGCACGACGTCCAGGTCCCTCGCCAGCCTGCGGTGCTGGAAGCCGTCGTCGAGCACGAGGACTTGAGACTCGCACTCCTCCACCGCGATCCGGGCCAGGGCCACCCGGTCGGGATCCTGGAAGTGCGGCACGTCGGGCAAGTTCGCATCCAGGACGAGCCCCTCGTCATTCAGGCCCTCGGTCGCCCCGTACCCTCGGCTGAGGATGGCGACCCGCAGCCCTCGCTCCCGGAACCGTCGGCAGGCGTACTCCACCATCGGCGTCTTGCCCGTGCCGCCGACGGTGATGTTGCCGATCGCCACCACCGGCACCTCGGCCCGATCGACGCCCCGGCCGCGATCGAACCTCGCGTTGCGTAGCCTCACGCCGGCGCCGTAGCCGATCGAGGCGATCCTCAGCCCGAGACGGGCCAGCGCGGCGCCCGGCCCCCGAGCCTCTCCCCGGACGAGTCGGTGATAGGAATTGCGGTCCATCCCTGGACCTCCCGGGCCCGGTCGGGTCGGCGGACTCCGTTCCGATGGTTCGGAGTAGGCTACCGGAGCCGCTCGGGATCGTCGAGATCCCTGCGGAAGAAGATCTCCCGAGTCGGGGGCGGGGCGATTCTCTTCGACGTCCCGGCCCGGCGATCGCACTCCGGGCGGGCGGTCGCTCACGAGACGATCCGACATCCTGCGCGCCCGAAGTCGAGCGACGTGACGATTGCGGCCACCTGCCGGGCGATCTTGCCGCCTCCCCGGTCGGACGGCTCGATGGGAGACACCGCGGCGTAGTCTCCCGGTTCGTCGCAGATCAGCCGAAGGTCGATCACCGGCAGATACGCCCGGGCCGCCTCTCGGAGGATCACGTCATTGAACAGGCAGAGCCCCGCCCGCTCGGCCGGGCCGAGGCCGGGGATGGCGTCGTAGATGCTACACACGGCGACCGGCTTCCGAAGGGCTCGCACCCGGTCGAGCATCCTCCGGTACTCCGCCAGGAATCCCCCTCGCATCGACTCCAGTCGGGAGAGGGCCTCGACGATCGAGGAGGCCGGCTCGGACAGGATGGTGCCGCGCGCTCGCAGGGCGTCGTTCCCCCCGGCGCTGACGATCAGGTGGGTCGCGTCCCCAGGCACTCGGTCGAGCTGTCCGGAGACGTCGCTCACGACGGCGCCGTCGACCGCGGCGAGCGTCGCCTCCCAGCCCGTCGGGAGCGATCGGCGCAGGTGCTCGATCACCGAGGGCCCGCCGGTGACGTAGGCGGCGTTGTCGAAGATCGAGTCGCCGAGCAGGACGACGTGGCCCATGGCGGGGCTCCTGCTTGAGGAATCGGACCGCGGGCCGGCTTGCGGGCGAGGGCGGCCGGGGGTTAGGCTCGATCTTGGTCGTCGAGTTGTCGCGCGTCCAGGCGACTCGGCCCCGCCGATGACCGTCAATCAATCGATCGCGCCCCCGATCGCCTGACCGAGAACCACCCGCCGATGCTCTGCCCCCCGCTGTCTCCCGACCCGGTCGTGCAGGACTGGATCGCCCGCCACAAGAACCCGGCCAACTTCGCGCTGCACATCGTCGCCATCCCGCCGACGATCCTGGGGGTGCTCTACATCCCGATCTACCTGACGCTGCTTTCGATCCCCGTCTTCCTGACGGCGCTCGGCCTGTTCGCCGGCGGCTACCTCGTGCAGTTCCTCGGGCACGCGATCGACCGCTCGGAGCCGGGGGAGATCGCCCTGCTGCGGCGGTGGCTCCGCCGGCAGTGGGAGCGTCGGGCGGCGGTCGGGGCGAGGGCCGGACGGGAGTCGTCCTGATGGCTCCCGGGCCCGACGCCGGGAAGTCGGGCGGCGGCGGCGTCCCCATTGGGTGCCGGGAGGTCGCCCGCACGCGGCGTGATCGTTGCCCTAGGCACGGCCCGGAAAATCAGTAGGATTTCGCGCATCCCCTCAAGACGCACATCCGATCCGGCCGATTGAACCGACGGTCGATTCGAGGGAATTCCGTAGAGAACGACGGCCGATCCGCCTCGCCCCGGGTATCCGCCCGGGACGGGCCGGGCGATCGTCGACGGGCGGCGGACCGAAGGATCGCGAAGCCGCTCGTCGCCGGGACCGCGAGCCGCGGCATCGCGGCGGCTCCCGGCCGATCGGGTCGGTCCCTTCGTCCCATGGCGCAAAACAAGGACGGTCTGGCCATGCGATTGACCCGTTTCGGCAACCGGTACCTGCGAGCGGCCCTCGCCGCGGTGTGGCTGACGCCCGCCGGCTGCCAAAGAATCCCTTACATCGACCAGTCCAAACCGGTTCCGCACGACCCGATCGCCGCCGTCGCCCACGAGGACCAGGCCATCCGGCAGGCCGCCTTCCTCAGCGAGCTGCCCGTCCAGCTCCCCGATGTCGCCCCGCCCCGCACCCCCGACAACGCCGAGGCGATGGAGCCCTGGCCAATCACCCTGGAGGAGGCCATCCAGATCGGGATGGACAACTCCGAGGTGATCCGAGTCATCTCCCTCGGCGCCCAAGGCATCCCCGTTACCGGCTTCGCCCCCACGCCGCTGAACACCCAGGCCGGCGCCGCCCTAGGGGCCGGCACCCTGGCCACGGTCTACGATCCGGCCATCCAGGAGACGCAGATCGCCCAGGCCCTCTCTACCTTCGACGCCCAGCTCTCCACCCGCCTCTTCTACGAGAGCCGCGACTTCCTGGTGAACAACTCCATCCAGGCTGGCTTCTTCGATCCCGACACCAACGTCTTCGCCCTGGTCCGCCAGCGTGGGGCCCCCCAGGGAGTGCCCAGCTTCGAGGCCGCCATCTCGAAGCGAACCGCCACCGGGGCCACGTTGCGGGTCGCCAATCAGGTGAACTACACCTACGGCAACTCACCGATTCAGACTTTCCCCTCGACTTACACCGCGCAGACCACCCTGCAATTCAGCCAGCCCCTGCTCGGCGGCTCAAACCAGTTCGGACCCAGCGGCCTGGAGGCCAACCGCGCTCCGATTGTCATCGCCCGCCTGAACGCCGACACCTCCGTCTGGCGGTTTAAAGCCGAGGTCATGGCGATGGTCCGCTCCATCGAGCAGCAGTACTGGGCCCTGGCTCAGCAGCAGGTGCAGTACTGGAGCCGCCAGCAGGCGGTGCGGCTGGGCGAGGCGATCTTCGAGCGAGAACTGGAGAAGAAGCGCGTCGGCACCGGCTCGGAGCCCGACGTGGCCGAGGCCGAGGAGCAGCTCCGTCAGTTCCAGCTCGACCTGGTCCAGGCCACCAGCGACCTGATCACCACCGAGCGGCAATTCCGCGAGCTGCTCGGCCTGCCCCCCTACGACGGCCGCCGGATCGTTCCCGTGAGCGAGCCGACCACCGCCCGGCTCCAGCCCGACTGGGAATCCAGCCTGGCCCAGATGATCAGCTACCAGCCCGACATCGTCCAGCAGCAGTTGCTCGTCCGGGTCGCCGAGCTGCAACTGCTCCTGGCCCGCAACCAGTTGCTGCCGGCCCTGAACCTGGACGTGCTCTACCAGTTCAACGGGCTGGGCAAAGACCTTGACAGCGCGTTCGCGGTGATGACCGGAAAGTCGGTGCTGGCCATCGACCCCATCATCGCCCAGCAGCAGTCCGCCGCGGGCGTCAGCCCGGCCCCGGCGTTCTTCAACAACTTCCAGACCTGGCAGATCGGCCTGACCTTCTCCATGCCGATCGGCTTCCGGGGCCCTCTGGCCGAGACGAGGCAGGCCCAATACGCCCTGCTCCGCCAGCGGGCCTTCCTCCAGCAGACGGTCCACCAGTCGACCCACGCCCTGGCCCGGTTCTTCGTCGAGGTCGACTCGAACTACAAGCTCCTGAAGGTCGCCGGCCAGCTCCGGGAGGCGGCCGAGCGCCGGCTTGAGGCCCAGGAAGCGTTCTTCGAGGCCGGCACGATCAACATCGACCGCTACCTCGACGCCGTCAACCGCTGGTCCAACGCCGTCGCCACCGAGGCCCAGTTCAAGACCAGCTACAACACCGCCATCGCCGCCCTGGAGGAGGCCAAGGGCACGCTGCTGGCCTACAACAACATCGCCGTGGCCGAGGGCCCGCAGCCGAGGAAGGCGTACATCCAGGCGATCGACCAGCAGAAGGCCCACCACCGCATCCCGATCCCGCACGACGGCCCGGTCGCCCCCCGGCCGGTGGTTCACCCGCCGGTCGCCGATCCCGTCGAGCCAATGCCCACGCCCGGCACGTATCAGACCGAGCCGAGCCCCGACTTCCCCGCCCCGTTCGGCACCTTCGGCCCCCCGTCGCAGCCGGTCGGCCCGACCGTCCCCGTCGGCGACCCGGCGCCGCTGGCCTCGCAGCCGCCGGGCGAGCTCGACCCCGCCATCTCCCGGGCCGCGGCCCCCGCCGGGCCTCCCCCCGGCTCCGAACCGCTGCACCCCCCGAGCACCCCCGAGCCGACGCCCTCGACCCCCCTCCCTCCCCTCCCGACGCGCTCGCTTCCCCAGGCTGGCCCCTCCTCAGGCCCAGCCCCGGCCGAGCCGATCCGGGAGACCGCGCCGATCGACCTGCCCCCCCTGCCATCGGGCGGGTGATCGGTCCCCGTTGCTTCGCTTCCCTTCTCCGGGGGAGGGCCTGTCGAGCCAGGCCCTCCCCCTCGTTGGTTCGCCTCGCCGGACCCGGCACGACGAGGCGATTCGGCGAGCCGGGAACAGAAATCGCCATCCTGGCATCCACCCGCCCCTCCGGCTTCGATTCGGGAGAATCACGCTCAGCCTCCGCTGGGACGGCCGTTCGCACTGGGCCCAATTCCGGTACGGCTCGATCGAGGACTGCTTCGGTGCGATGCGAGGGGATGTCGTCGTGATCGCACCCTCGTCGATCCCGCCCAGGGGCCGCCCATCCCAAGGAAGGTCATCCTCGAGAACTCCTCCTCGCGGGATGTCATCGGGCTGACGAACCTGACCCTCGGCGAGGCGCCCCCGGCATGGGAGTTCACGCTCTCGGCCTTCGGGCTCCCCGAGGTCCTCGATCCCCCCAGGCGGGCCGAGGGCTGGGCGCGGTGTCCTGGTTCTTCGCCCTGGCGTCGGCGTTGAGGCCCGAGCGGCGGCGCGGCGGCCGGGGAGTCCCATTGCTTCGCCTCCTTGAGCATGCATCCCGGGGGGATCAACGCCCTGATGGCGGACGGCTCGGTCCGCTTCGTGACCGATTCGATCCAATCCTGGCCGTTCGAGCCGATCAACGGCGAGCCGGTCGGCGCCCGAGGCCATTCGGAAGCGTGGTGGGAGGAGACGCCGATGCCAGGCGTCAGGCAGACTCAAGCCGGTCGAAAGGCGGTTGTCGCCGAGGCCTTCTCATCTCGACGACCTTGCTCCGATGCCGTCTGCCCTCGGTTGACCGCCTCCCCCCGGCCCGGCGATGATACAGCGCCCGCGTCGGCCGGACGTCACGTCGCGTCGTGACGGAGTCGCCGCGGTTGACGGACTCCCTTCCACCAGATCCGCGGAGAGGAGGCGATCGCCATGCTCGCTCACTGCGACGGCAGCCGGAGACGGTTCCTGAAGACCACGGCGGCGACGGGAGCGGCCCTCGCCTCCGCCCCGGCCTCCCGAGCGTTCGGCCAGGACGCCGACGGCGCGCAGCCGAAGGTCCCGCTCGTGACCCTGGGCAAGACCGGACAGAAGGTCACCAAGCTCGGCATGGGGTCGAGCTGGCCCGTCTCCCCGAGCTTCGTCCAGGCGGCGCTGCTCTCCGGGGTCCGCTACATCGACACGTCCGAGTCCTACGAGAACACCCGAGCCGAGCAGACCATCGGCCAGGTCCTCGAGCGCACCGGCTTGCGCAAGGATGTCTACCTCGTCACCAAGTGCAACCGCTACCGGGGAGTCGCGGACCCCGCGCCGGTCTTCGAGAAGCAGCTGGACGCCAGCCTCGAGCGGCTGCGGACCGATTACGTCGATGCCTACTTCATCCACGGCATCTCCGGCCAGGATATGAGCCTGCTCACCGACCCCGCGGTCAAGCAGACCTTTGAGCGGCTCAAGGCCGCCGGCAAGCTGAGGTTCGTCGGCTTCTCCTGCCACGACGCGCTGCTGCCCGAACTGCTGGAGAAGGCCGCCGAGGTCGGCTGGATCGACCACGTGATGATCCAGTACAACTTCCGGGCCGTCGACCACGACAAGCTCCAGCGCGCCATCGACGCCGCCTCCAAGGCCAACATCGGCCTGGTCGCCATGAAGACCCAGCGTGGCGCCGACGCGGTCATCGAGGCGATCGACAACGACGGCGCCTTGTATCAATCCGACCAGGCCCTCAAGCGGATGCGAGAGGCGGGCATCAAGAAGCAAGTCGCCGCCATCAAGGCCGCCTGGGCCGACGACCGGATGCAGGTCGTCGTCTCCGAGATGGTGAACTTCTCCGACCTCCGCGAGAACATCGCCGCGGCCAACGAGCCCCTGACCGTCAAGGAGGCCCGCCTGCTGGAGGATCACCGCCGCCAGACGGCCCACCTCTACTGCCACGGCTGCGGCCACCTCTGCGAGACCGCCGCCAAGGGGGTCCCCGTGGCCACGGTCCTCCGCTACCTCCGCTACTACGCCGCCTACGGCAAGCGTCAGGAGGCCCGGGCCCTGTACCAGGCCCTCCCTCTCCAGGCCCGCGACCTCGCCGCCGCCGACCTCGCCGCCGCCGAGCGTGCCTGCCCCCACGGCCTGCCCGTCGTCGACCTCGTCCACACGGCCGACCGGCACCTGAGCTGATCGACCGATGGCCGAGAAATGAGGGCGAATGATGAATGATGAATGACGGATGGCGGGGCGGGACCGCGTCCCGGCTCCGTCATTCGCCATCCTTGCATCGCATCAGCCTCCCGCCCTTCATTCCCCGGGCTTCCCCTCCCCCGGCGGCTGCCACGGCACCCGTCCCGCCTGCTGGGCATGCCGCATGATCGCCCGAGCGAGCTCGGAGGCCATCTCCCGCCGCTCCGCCGCCAGGTCATGCCGCTCCCTCGGATCCTCGTCCAGGTTGTAGAGCTGGAACGGCTCGAACGGCTCGTTCTGGACCAGCTTCCAGGGGCCCCGGCGCGCCGCGTAAGACTCCTGGCCGAGGTAGCGCGGTCCCCCCTCTCGGCGGACCCAGAACAGCAGCCGATCGTCGCCGCCGCCGCCGCCGTCGCGGCCGAGCAGGGTCGGCACGAGCGATCCGCCGTCGATCGGGTCGGGGATGGGCACCCCGGCCAGCTCGCAGATCGTCGGCACCAGGTCCATCGACAGCACCACCCGATCCGAGCTCGAACCCGGTGCGATCCTCCCCGGCCAGCTCGCGGCCATCGGCACGCGGATGCCCCCCTCGTACAGGTCCCCCTTGCCTCCCCGGTACGGGCCGACCCGGGCGCCGACGCTCAACTGCCCGCCGTTGTCGCTGGCGAAGATCACCAGCGTGTTCTCTCGCTGGCCGTTGGCCTCCAGCGCCTGCAGCACCCGGCCGATGCCGTCGTCCAGGTGCTCGATCAGCGCCACCAGCTTCGCCCTCGCCTCGTCGATCCCCGGCTCCCGGCGCCGGACCCGATCCAGCCAGGCCTCCGGGGGCTGGATCGGCGTGTGCGGCGCGTTGTAGGCCAGGTAGAGGAAGAACGGCCGGTCGTCCCCCTTGCGGGAGTCGAGGTAGTCGATCGCCCACTCCGAGAACAGGTCGGTGGCGTGCCCCTCGGGGTCGATCTCCTCGTCTCCCAATCGCATGTAATTGATGCCGTGGCGGCGATGGGTGAAATAGTCATCCATCATGTCGCCGAGGAAGCCTTTGAATTCGTCGAATCCCCGCTCGGTCGGCGTGTTGGGCGACTCCAGGCCCAGGTGCCATTTGCCGACGATCGCCGAGTGGTATCCCGCCGCCTTGAGCCGATCGGGCAGCAGCGGGGCGCCCGGGTCGAGGTAGCCGAAGTTTTGCTCCGGGTGCGTCCGGATCACTCCCGGCACGCCGACGACGTCCGGATAGCGCCCCGAGAGCAACGCCGCCCGGGTCGGCGAGCAGACCGGGCAGTTCGCATACGCATTCTCGAAGCGCAGGCCCGAGGCCACCAGCGCGTCGATGTTCGGCGTCTTGAGGTCGGGCGCCCCGGAGCTCGACAGGTCGCCGAAGCCCAGGTCGTCCACCAGGATCACCAGCACATTCGGCCGCTCGGCAGGGGCGGCGAGCGACATGCCGAACGTCCCGAGGGCGACCAGGCACGGGACGGCCAGGCAGCAGAGCAGTCGATAGGGCACGCGCATCGTCGTCCTCGATCGGTTCCGGATCGGATCGGAGCGGAGCGAATCGGGAGCGGAGGGCAGGGGGGGGCGCGCTCAGCCCTTCAGGGCGTCGAGCACCCGCTGGTGAAGCCGTCCGTTGGTGGCGATGACGCCCCGGTTCTCGGCCAGGGTCGAGCCCCGGGTGAAGTCGAGCGGCTTGCCGTCGACGTCGGTCACGGTGCCTCCGGCCTCGGTCACGATCAGGGCGCCGGCGGCGTGGTCCCAGATCTTCTCCCGGTAGTCGGCCCGGGTCGGCAGGCGGAGGTACACGTCGGCCGCTCCGGAGGCCACCGTCGCGTACTTCGCCTGGCTGTCCAGCCGGACGGGAGGCTCGGTGATCCCCAGCCGGGCCGCCACGGCGGCCGACTCGTTGTGCGCGCTGTGCCCGGATTCAACCGATTCACAGAGCCTGGCCCGCGTCGGGTCGTCGCGATCCGAGGTGTGGATGGGCCGCTCCTCGTCCTCCACCTCCAGTGGCCGGACCGTCGCCCCGGCTCCCCGAACCGCCAGGAAGACCGCCCCCACCGGCCCGACCGCCGACCGAGACTGCTCCAGGTTCGGGCAGGCCAGCGCCGCCACCTCCACCTGGCCGTCGACGATCAGCGCCAGCGCGATGGCGTACTGTTCTCCTCGGAGGAATCCCTTGGTGCCGTCGATCGGGTCCAGTGTCCAGAACCGGCCGGTGAAGCGGTCAAGATTGCCCAGGTCGATCCAGCCGATCGCCGAGTCGGCGTCGGTGCCGGGCCGGATCGCGGCGACCTCGGCGGCCACTCGGTCTCGGACGGCGGCGTTCTCGGGCTTCCTCAGGTCGGCCGCGTCCTCCTCGGCCATGATCGGGTCGTCGGGGAACTCGGCGGCGAGGGTGGCGCAGATCAGCGCCTGGCTGCCGAAGTCGGCCACGGTCACCGGGCTCAGGTCGCTCTTGGCAACCGAGTCCGGCCCGTACTTGCCCCGGACGGCCCGGCAGATCCGGGCGGCCTCGATGACGGCCCGGGCGGCGACCGCCCGCTCTCGATCGAAGGGATGACTCACGGTGCGACGGTCCATTCTCGGCGGCAGGGGAGGGAAGGGTCTGCGGATCGTCGCCTAGGCTAGTCGTTCCCCGCCCGCTCGACAAGCCGCGCCGAGGGGCCCAACCGAGTGAACCAAGCCGAGCCGACGACGGCGCCCGATCCCGTACCATAGGCCACCGGAGGCCTTGCGCGTCGTGGGATCGCCCCGGAGCGGGGGACGCCGGGGCCCTCTCCCGGGCGAGGGGCATGCGGACCCGCCCTTTACGGCGATGCATCATCCCAGGACAATACACGAGCGGCCTGCCCGCCGGGCCGGCACGCGAGCTGGCCGGGGAGCGCGATGGTGAACGACCCGATCGAGTGGCAGGAGTCCTGGCTCGGCCGGGCGGCCGAGTTGCTGCGTCGAGACGGCCCGGGGGACCTCCCGAAGCTTCTCCGAGCCATCCACGAGGGGGTCCGGCTCCGCCGAAGGCTCGACGAGCTCGCCCCGGATCCGGTCCGTCCCGGCCACCCCGAGCTGGACGACCTGCTCGAGCGGCTCCAGGACGAGGCCTCGGCCCGCCTCTCGAGGCTCGATCGCGCCGCCGGGCTCGACCCGATGCTCGCCGCCTCCACCGCCCGCCGGCTTCGGTCCGACCAGGCCTATCTCGACGCCCTGCTCACCCGCCCCTCCCCCGACCCTCTCCGCCAGGCCGCCCTGCTCGATCGAGTCCGGCGCGACCTGCCCTGGCTCTCCGAGCTGGTCGCGCTGGTCGACGGCGGCGTTCCCACCCACCCGGCCGTCTCGGCCCGGATCGAGCTCGACCGCCTGGAGGACGCCCTTCGCCAGGACGGCGACCCGGCCCTGGCGCCGAAACGCCTCGAGCTGTATTCCCGGGCCGAGGAGCTCCGGCGATCCTTGCTGGAGAACCGGATCGAGCGGATCCTCCGCCGTCCGATCCCCGACGCCGACCCCTCGGAGCTCTGGGCCCGCCGCTTCCTGCTCTCCCGGCTCCAGGCCGAGCTCCAGGCCGCGATCGGCGACATCGATGCCCCCCCCACCCCCGGGGCCGATCCCGACTCCCCTCCCGATCGCCGCCAGGTTGCCGCGCTGGAACACCGCCGGGCCGCCCTGGCCGCCGCCGCCTCCGACCGGCTCCGATCGCTCTCCCCCGAGGCCGCCGAGGGGGCCTGGGACGAGCTGCTCGCCGTTGCCCGGGGAGAGTCGAACGAGCTGATCTCGGTTCTGGAGGAGGTTGATTCCTCCCTGGCGGTCCGCCTGCTCGAACGCTCCCGGGAGGACATGGCGCGGCTCCGGGACGACTGCGAGGCCGGCATGCGCCTCGCCGCCGAGTCAGGCTCGGGATCCCACCGCGTCAACCACCTCCGCCGCGTGGCCCGACGCTTCGGCCGGATGTCTCGAACCGCCCGCAACGAGTGGCAGGAGAAGCTCCTCTCCCACCGCCTGGCGGCCCGATTCGGTCCGAGGTTCCAGAAGCGGCTCGACGGCCTGATCCTGGTGCTGATCCTCGTGCTGACGGCCCTGATCGTCGTTGAGACGATCATGTCCAACGCCGGGACGCTCTCCCTCGGCGCCGAGGCCGTCTTCGCCTGGTCCGACCTGGCGATCTGCGCCGTCTTCCTGTTCGAGCTGGGGCTGAAGCTCGCCTTCGCCCCGATGCGGGCGCTGTTCCTCCGCCGCCACTTCCTGCTCGACCTGCTGCCGTCGATTCCCTTCGGATTCCTCGCCTTCGCCCTGGCCGGGCCGGCCGAGGCCGCCGGGATCGCCTGGATCCGGATCGTGCGCATCCCCCGGCTGATCCGGTATGTCCGGCTGCTCCGCCCGGTGATCCGCTTCGTCCGCCTGTTCATCTTCTTCTTCCGGTTCACCGACCGGCTGGTCCGCCGCTACGCCCGCGTCTTCAACCGCAACATCATCCTGTTCGAGCCGAAGGCCGAGCGCGACGAGCAGACCCGCAACCACCACCTGCTCTACGTCCTCCGCCGCAACTTCGAGCGCCGAGCCCCCGAGCACTTCGCCCGGCTCGACGCGGCCCAGCGCATCGCTCTGGCCGAGGCCGGCCTGGAGGACCTCCGCCGCCAGGTGGCCGAGATCCCCGCGGCCGACTACTCCGAGCGCGTCGAGGACGAGGTCAAAGACATCCCCGTCGAGGAGGTCGTCGAGCGGCTCATCGAGATGACCCCCGAGGAGCTGGTCGAGCAGATGGGCTCGACCTTCGTCGCCTCGATCGACCGCTATCTCCAGCTCTTCGACGTGCCGATCGTCCGTAACCTGCCCGTCATCCGCACCGTTCTGGAGCACCGCCGCAAGGGCCCGGCCGAGGCCGCCGCCCTGGCCGCCAACTATCTTGGCTTCGCCATGCAGCGGGCGCTGGACGTGATCTACTACGTCGCCGATCTCCAGGCCACCGTCTCCCCGCCGCTGTTTCTGGACAAGCTCGGCCGGACCATCGTCAACGCCACCCGTCGCCCGGCCATCCGGCTCCTGAGCTTCGGGATCTCCTTCGCGGCCCTGTACCTGCTGGTCGCCCTCCTCGTGCCGTCGGGAGACGCGGTCGTCGCTCCCGTCGAGGGAGAGCGGCCGGACGTCGGCCTGTTGCACGCCTTCGGCCTCTGGCTGAGGGGCGTGCTCGGCTGGTTCGCCGGCAAGCTCGGCCTGCCGGTGATCGTCATCGGCGTGGTCTGCTTCGTCCTCATGCAGATCGGCGGCTGGTTCCGCCGCATCGCCAACCAGGCGGCCGAATTCTGCGAGCGGGTCGTCGAGGCCCAGTTCTCCGCCCAGACCAAGCTCTTGAAGCTCCGGCGCAAGAGCCGAGACATGCGGTTCCTCGCCGAGCGGGTCACCGTCCCCGAGATCCTCCTGCGCGGCTCCGACGACCTCGACGCCGGCCCCGACCTCGACCTCGACCTCGACCTCGACGCCGACGCCCACTCCGCCCCGGCCTCCTCCCTCCCGGCCCGCCGCAACGGCGACGGCCGCCCGTCGGGCGTCTCGACCGACGGCGACGCCCCGGTCGTCATCGATCACGACGACTTCGGCCTCGACCTCGACGCCCGCCTGAAGTCCTCCGAAACCGACTTCCTGCACACGCTGAAGCTGCTCTATCAGGACTACCTCGACGGCTCTCCCTTCCATCGCAACGACACGAAGGCCTCCACCCAGCTCCTCGGCAGCCTCGCCCTGCGGAACCTGAGCCTGAGCAACCTGCCGTTCTTCCTCCGAGGACGCCGCCGGCTCGACCGCCTCGACCTCAACCGAGCCGCCGCCAGCCTCCTCGGCGGGCCGTACCTGTGGTTCGACTACATCACCCGCATGATCGTGCAGGAGACGGCCAAGCTGCTGATCGACTACAACCGCCACGCCGTCCCGCTCGACCGTCTGGCTTGCAGTCCCCAATCGGTTCGCTCCCGATACCGCTCGTGGCTGGCGGCCCGGCTGAACGTCCCCGAGTCGGCGATCGCCCTGCCCGATCCCGTCGGCGAGTTCCCCCGGGCCGATCGCCTGGCTCCCTCCCGCCGGCGTCCCGAGGCCGACGAGTTCCTCGAGAACGTCGACTTCACCGCCGTCGACTTCCTCATCGCCGACCCCAAGCGCGACGAGGAGATCCGCCTGCGCTACGGCGACGCCCTCGCCGGCCTCGTCCGCCGAGACCGCGAGCGGAACCTCCGGGCCGCCTTCCGCAGCCTGCCGCTGCATCGTGCCCCGGCCTCCCAGCGCACGATCAACGCCTTCCACCTGTACGAGTCGTACCTCGGCCGAGGAAAGCTGCTGGTCCTGCCCTTCCGGATCGCCTGGTGGACCGTCCGGGGGATCGGCTACGTCTCCTCCCGGCTGGTCCGCGTGATCCGGGAGATCCTGCACCCGACCGTCGCCGCCGCTCCGGTCGAGCCGGAGGACTCCTACCGGGCCGCCCTCCGCAAGATCCACCGGATGCGCAAGCCCGCCTTCATGGAATCCCTCTGGCTCCGCGCCCGGTTCGACGTGGAGTACCTCGGCCTGCCGTTGCCCACCGTCCCCGGCGGCGTGGCGGGCGACTCCTTGATGGAGGTCGACCTCGACTTCATCGGCGCCTCCCGCCACGAGCGCGTCATGGCCGACCGCTTCCGCGAGGAGCGGCGCGACTGCGTCGTCCGAGCCTCCCGCTGGCTCGCCGAGTTCGGCTGGGACTTCGACCGCCTGCCCGAATTCCTCTCCCGGAACCTCCCCCACCTGGTCGACCGCCGCGGCGAGGTGATCCGAGCCCTGATCGCCGCCTGGGTCGCCGACCACGACGACGTGGCCACCCTCGGCACGGCGATCGACGCCCTCCGCCTGGTCGTGACTCACGCCGCCGACCCGACGGCCGACCCCGGTACCCTCCCCGAGGGGTTCCCCGAGCCCCCCGAATCCGGCGGCCCCTCCTGGTACCGCTCGAAGGACGTCCGCCGGCCGATCCAGGCCGTGCTCGACCTTCCCTGCTCGCCTCCCCTCTCCCCCGAGCAACGCGCCCGAGCGGACCGCTACCTGCGCCGCCACCGCCGCGAGCTGAAGCCCTGGGCCCGCGTCCTCCTCGGCCAGGGAGGCGACGACCCCGTCGCCACGCTCCGCGCCCGACTGGCCGAGGTCATGCTCCGCTCCGACCTCTGGAGCGACCAGATCCTGACCCTCCGCACCATCCAGACCCTGACCATGCTCGACGTCCAGCACTATTCCGAGCTGGTCTGGACCCTCGGCGGCTTCGATCGCCTGGACCCCTCCACCCCCGCCTCCTCCCTCCCCTTCGCCGAGCGGGAGGAGGCCGAAGAGACGCTCGTCGGCTGATCCCGGAGTTCATCCTGGCTCCTCGGATCGCGGTTCATTCCAGTCTCGGGGAGGCTGGGGTCCTCCGCACCCGTCGATTCGGCGGCTCGCCCCTCCCCGGTGGGAGCCCCGGGTTGACTTCCCCCGTGTCGGGGCCCCGACCCGTGTCGGGGCCCCGACCGCTCGGGTTCCGCGGCCGGAACCCGAGCCCCCCGGGGAGGCTGGGGGGCGGCCGCAATCGTCGGATCGGCGGCGTGCTCCTCCGGAGGGTGCCTCGGGTGGAAGACAACCCGTGTCGGGGCCGACGAGGGCTCGGGTTCCGCGGACGGAACCCCTGGCACCCGAACCCCGGCCTCCCGCCGCCGGGTTCAGGCGTTCTCGTCATTCGTGAAGCGATCGGTCGGTTCGGTGGTCAGCCTCGCTCCGCGATCGGCTTCACCGGCCGGTGCGGCGCCCCGACGTACCTGGCCCTCGGCCGCATCAGGCGGTTGTGGTCGAGCTGCTCGATGACGTGGGCCGACCAGCCGGCCACGCGGGCCATGGCGAAGATCGGGGTATAGATCGGCACCTCGATGCCCAGGTAGTGATACAGCCGGGCGCTCGGCCAGTCGACATTCGGCGGCAGGCCCTTCTGCCGGGTCATCTCGCGCTCGATCGGCTCGGCGATCCGCTCCCAACGGTCGTCGCCGATCTCGGCGGCCACCCGTCGGCAGTGCTCCTTGAGGATGACGGCGCGGGGGTCGCCGGTCTTGTACACACGGTGGCCGAAGCCCATGATCCGCTCCTTGCGGGCCAGGGCGTCCTGGATCCACTGCTCGGCCCGGTCCGGGTCGCCAACCTGCTCCAACACCTCCCACGACTTCTCGTTCGCCCCGCCGTGCAGCGAGCCCTTCAGGGTGCCCACGGCCGAGACGATCGCCGAATGGATGTCCGACAGCGTTGAGGCCGTCACCCGAGCCGCGAAGGTCGAGGCATTCAGCTCGTGCTCGGCGTAGAGCGTCAGCGACAGGTCAAACGCCTCGGCCTGGGCGCCGGTCGGGTCGGTGCCGTTGAGCATGTACAGGAAGTTCGCCGCGTGCCCCAGCTCGGCCTTGGGCGCGATCGGCTCCTGGCCCCGGGCGATCCGGGCGGCGGCGGCCACCGCGGTGGCCATCTGGGCGACCAGCCGCTCGGCCTTGCGGACGTTGGCGTCGTGGTCCTGGACCGGCGCGGTGACCTCCGGGTCGAAGTGCGCCAGCACGCTCACGGCGGTGCGCAGCGTGTCCATCGGGTGGATCGACCGGGGCACGGTCTTCAGCAGGTCGATCAGCGCCCCGGGGATGGCCCGGCTCGCCCGGAGCCGGCCGTTGAACTCGTCGAGCTGCGCGGCGGTGGGCAGATCGCCGTGGAGCAGCAGGAAGGCGGTCTCCTCGTAGGAGACCGAGCCGGCCAGGTCCTCGATCGCGTAGCCCCGGAAGGCCAGGCCGCCCTGGCCCTGGGTGCCCTGCATGTCGGCGATGGCGGTCTCGTTGGAGATTACGCCCTCGAGGCCCGGGAAAAACTTGTCCTCCGACGCGCTACTCATCTCGGCTCGGCTCCGTGGGTTCCGCTGCGGATGCTCCGGGCCTCGACGGCCGGGAGGGCGACGGTCGATCGTCCGGTCCCGCCGGGCCTGCGGGGCTCCTTCCCGACGCGGACCTCGACCCATCGACGCGTCCGCCCTCGGGGAAGGGCCGGGGGCGGGGTCGCCGAGGAGGCGTGAAGGACTGCGATCGCCTCGCCGACGGGCGACGACGACCGTCGAGCCATTATGGCACCTAGTCTATGCTCCGAGGCCCCCGGCTTCCAGTTCCCCCCGACCCTCGGCCGATCCCGGCCACCGAGCGGGCCTTCGGCCCGGCGGTTGCACGCCCCGGCCCGGTCATCGCGCCGGGAAGCGGCCCCAGGGGCCTCGGCCCGCCGGCCCGACCGCCCGGACCCCCGTCCAATCCGGCCCCGGATCGCCCTCATCCCGAGGTCAGTCGCGCTCGCCTTCCGTCCAGGACGAGCGAGCAGTCGGGAACCGTCCGTCCTCCGATCCGTCTCGCCCGGTCGGGGCCCGACGCTCGTCTCGTTCGAGGCGGCTCCATTCCGTCGGAACCTGCCTCTCCCCACCACGCGCCGACCCGGTTGGTTCCCACTCCCTCAGCCTTCCGTCCTCCGTCCTCCGTCCTCTGCCCTCCGTCCTCTGCCCTCCGTCCTCCGTCCTCCGTCCTCTGCCCTCCGTCCTCCGTCCTCCGTCCTCTGTCCTCCGTCCTCTGCCCTCAGCCCTCCGTCCGCCCCCCCTCCCCCGACCCCGTCCCGTCGGTCCCGGGCTCGGGGGGCCCGAGCAGCGCCGCCAGCTCCTCCAGTTCCGACGGCGCCATCGCGTCGACCCGGGCGGCCAGCGCGTTGATCAGCGCGAAGAACCGCCGCAGCGAGCCCACGCGGTCGAGGTATCGGCCCGCCAACTCGGGGTCCCCGGCGATCTGGGTACAGGCCCGGTCGAGCAGGGCGAGCGTCGGGTCCAGCTCGCGTCGCTTCCGCTCGGTGAGGATCCGTCGGAAGAGGGTCCAAATATCGGTCTCAGCCCGGAAGAATTCGCGACGCTCTCCCTGGCGGTGCACCTTATGCACGACCCCCCAGGCGATCAGCTCGCGCAGGTTCATGCTCACGTTTCCCCGAGAGACCTTCAGCCGGTGCCGCAACGCGTCGGCCGTCCAGTCCGATCCGGAGATGTAGAGCAGGGCGAACAGCTCCCCCATCGTCGGGTTGATGCCCCAGGAGCGGGCCATCATCCCCCAGTGCTCGACGAACTGGCGGATGATCTCCTCCTCGGGGGAGGGGCCCGGCGCCGGGGGAGCGACATCCGATCGGCCTGGCTCGTCGGGCTGCGACATGACAGCTCCTGGTCCTCGACCTGGAGGCGATCACCGCCCCGGGGTCCGGCCCCCGGGGCGGGTCGCCGCTCCCGACGCCCGATGCGGCCAACCATGGACGCAAGGCCGCTCCACCTCGGCCGATCGGTCCGGCGAATCCGAGGTTAGAAGATACTAGGCGAGTCCGCAAATCGCAGGATAGAATAGAGCACATCCTCCCATTCGGGCTTGTCGCGGTATCCGGTCGGGCCTCATCATTCCCCCCGGTGCCCGCGCTGCGGTTCTGCCCCCTCCACCTTTCGTCTCAGGAGGCCCTACCCCGATGCCTGAAACCGTCGTCCATTTCCAGATTCGGATGCCTCCATCACTGCACGAACAACTGGCCAGCTGGGCGAAGGAAGACAAGGCGTCGCTGAACGCCCTGATCGTCGGCCTGCTGGAGAAGGCCGTCGAGCAGCACGACAAGTCCGGCTCGAAGGAACGCTCCCTGTCGAGCTGACCCCCCGGGTCGCCATCGTGCCCCTGCCCGTCCCCTCGATCGTCGGGGGCGGGTGGGCGCGAGGCCCACGCCGGAGATCCCGGGCCGTTCTCACGCCGGGCCCCTTGATCCGGAGCCCGAGATTCGGTATCGTTTGGTCATCGCGATTCCCCGATAGCTCAATCGGTAGAGCGAGCGGCTGTTAACCGCTAGGTTCTTGGTTCGAGTCCAAGTCGGGGAGCTTTCACTCCGTCGCCCGGCCGCGACCCCTCGTTCACCCGCCTTCTCGGCGGGTGTTTTCGTTTCTCCCCTCCCGGTTCCGAGCCGGTCGGTCTGCTCGGCCGCTCCCGAGGCTCGAACGTCGATCCCTTTGTTCCATCCGGAACCCCGGCACGTCCCGATTTCTCCCCATTCGTCCGATCTCCCTTGAATTGGTGGTAGACTCACCCCTAGATTCGTCCTAGACCCCCTCGTTTCGCGGCCTTCCACGGCAGGGAGCCAAGCCGGCGGATCGAAGGCCATCGGGCAGCAATCTTCTCGGGCTGGCGTTTGACCGCCGGAGTTCTGGTTATGGGGATGAGACGCAGGGGACGCTCGGGGCGGCATGCGAAAACCGGCCCCTCACGACGGGTCCAGGCCCCTCCGCTAGAGGCGCTCGAACCTCGTGTGCTGCTGGCCCAGACGTTTGTCGTGGATTCCGCGCTCGATGCGGTCCAGCAGGACGGCCGCGTCACCCTCCGAGAGGCCCTGATCGCCGCCGTCACCAACTCGTCCCCCAACGCCGACCTCCCGGCCGGCGACCCTGGCCTCGACACCATCCTCTTCACCATCACCGATCCGCCCAACGGGCCTTACCGCATCCAGCTCGACCCGAATAACGGCCCGTTGCCGGCGATCACCGACCCCGTCGTGATCGACGGTTACTCGGCGCAGCCGGGGGCCAGCCGCAACACCTTGGCCACCGGTTCCAACGCGGTCGTGCTCATCGAGGTGGTCGGCACCAATGGGACCGCCCCGGGCCTCGCCCTGAGGAGCGCCGGCAACACGATCTCCGGCCTGGCGCTCAACGGGTTCAGCACCGGCATCGATGTCGTGGGATCGGCGGCCTCGGGCAATGTCATCTCGGGCAACCTCATCGGCCTCTCCCCGGACGGCGCCCGGGGAGGCAACGCGCGGGGGATCGTCGTCGACGCCCCGTCGAACACGATCGGCGGCACCAATCCCGGCGACCGCAACGTCATCTCCGCCAACTTCTCCGATGGGATTGTCCTGGGGGCCCGCTCGTCCGCGACGCTCGTCGCCGGCAACCTTGTCGGCACCGATCTGACCGGAACGCTCAGCCTCGGCAACGGCCAGAACGGCATCCGGGTCGTCGACTCCCCCGACGCGACGATCGGCGGGATCGCCGCCGGGGCCGGCAACGTGATCTCGGGCAACGGTCAGGCCGGCATCGAGCTGTCCGGCCTGGCGACGGTCCGTTCCTTGGTCCAGGGCAATCGGATCGGCACCGATGCCGGGGGCTCGACCGCCCTGGGCAACGGCTCCCACGGCCTCTGGATCCGATCCGGCGCCTCCGGCGCCACCGTCGGCGGCACCAACCGGGACGCGAGGAACGTCATCTCGGGCAACGCGCTCTCGGGCATCACCCTCGCCGACCCGACCACCTCCGGCCACCTGATCTCCGGCAACACCATCGGCCTCGATCTCAACGAATTCGTCGCGCTGCCCAACCAACACGGCATCACCATCGACAACGCGCCGGGCAACACCGTTGGCGGCGCCTTTGGCTCAGGTGGCAACCTCATCTCGGGGAACTCGGGGGCCGGCGTCGTGGTGACCGGGGCGTCGGCCATCGGCAACCTGCTGGCGAGCAACCGCATCGGGACGGCGTATGACTTCTTGCCGACGAGCCCAGCCAACCTCTCCGCTGGCGTCTCCCTCCGGGCGGGGGCGTCGGGCAACACGGTGGGCGGCGTCTCGTCGGCCGACGGCAACTCGATCCGGGGCAACGGCGGCGCCGGGGTCGAGGTGCTCGGCGCCTCGAGCACCGGCAATGCCATCCTCGGTAACGCCATTCTCCAGAACGTGGGCCTCGGGATCGACCTCGGCGGCGACGGTCCCACCCCGAACGACCCCGGCGACGCCGACCTCGGCCCGAATGCCCTCCAGAATGCCCCCGTCCTCACGTCCGTTGCGTTCGTGACCGGCGTCTCGGCCGGCCTCCAGGTCCGGGTCGACGGCACGCTTTCCTCCCTGCCGAATCTCCCCAATCATATTGAGATCTTCCTTGCCTCCACCGGCGCCGACGGCCGGGCGCAGGGGGACCGCCTCCTCGGCGTCGTCTCCACGACCACCGACGCGAACGGTCTGGCCTCCTTCACGGCGACCTTCCCCTTCGACGTGTCCTCTTCGGGAGACGTCCTCACCGCCACGGCGACCGACCCGTCGGGGAACACGTCCGAGTTCTCCTCCCCGCTGGAACTCCCCGGCCTGATCGGGTTTGAGTCCGACACCTACCGGGTCCAGGAAGACGTTGTCACCGGCGGGGTTGTCGTCTCGGCGGTCCGCACCCGGAGGCTCGCCAGCGCCGTTGCGGTCAATTACGCCGTGACGGGGGGCACCGCCTCTCCGGGCGCCGACTTCCAGCCCGTCTCCGGCACGCTCTCCTTCGCCTCCGGCCAGCGGGCCGCCTCCGTCTTCATCCCGATCGCCAACGACGCCCTGCTCGAAGGGTTCGAGACGATCGAGCTGACCCTATCCAGCCCGACCGGGGGGACCGCGCTCTCCTCGACGGCGGCGACGACCGTCTTCCTCCTCGACGACGACCGCCCCGATCCCGACGCCCTGGCCATCTCCAACGCCATCCAGCCGATCCTGACGTTCCGGCCCTCCGAGGAGATCGCCAGCTCGTTCCTGAACTCGACCGACCCGACCAACGCCCCGATCGACGAGGTGCTCGGGGGAGACATCCGGCCGCGGGACGGGAAGCTCTACCTCATCTCCCGAGACTCCTCGATCGGCGCCCTCCGGCTCTTCCGGGTCGACATCCGCACCGGAGACGCCGTTCCCGTTGGCCCCGGCCCGATTCCCGTCTCGCTCTCCGGCGGCCGCGTCGGGATCGACTTCGACCCCGCGGCCGACCGCCTCCGGGTGGTTTCCGAGTCGGGCCAGAACCTCCTGATCCGGCCCGACGGCACGCTCGACCGCCAGGACGGCACGCTCCGCTACGCGGCCGGCGACCCCAACGCCACGGCCTCCCCTCGGGCCGACGGCCTGGCCATCGCCTCCGCTCCGGGAGGGGGCTCGTCGACCGCCTTCGTGATCGACTCCTCGGCTGGCGTCCTTGCCGTCCTCGACGGGCCGTCGGGCACGCTCCAGACCGTCGGCGCGCTCGGATTCCGCGTGATCGACACCGTTTTCGGCTTCGACCTTCTGCCGGGCGATCCCTTCGGCTACGCCCTGATCGCCGCCGACGGCGCGCCGCTCCGCCTCTTCACGATCGACCTGGCCACCGGCCAGGCCTCGCCGGCCGGCGTCGGCGCCCCGCCGGTCTTCGGCTCGGGGGGCCTCGCCCTGGTGCCCCGGGGGCCGATCCGCATCTCCCCGGTCGGCGAGTTCGAGCCCGCCTCCCGCCTGGCCAGTGCCCTGGCGGTGCCCGGCACCGGGCTGGCGATCGACCTGCCCGCTTCCACCTACCTCGGCGGCTTCGGCCAGGCCGGCTATTCCTCCGGCTTCTCCCTCACCGACGGGACCTCCTCGGTCGCGATCCCCGCCGGCATCGTCCTGACCAGCGGCTCCTCTCGATTCGCCAGCGAGCCCAACGCCTCCCCCACCCGAGGCGCTTCCCTCAACCGTCCCGGCGATTCCGCCGTCACCGACCTGATCTCCCTCGATACCCACGACGCCAACTCGCTGACCATTCGGTTCACCGCCGACCCCGGCATCCTCTCCGTCCAGTTCCAGCTGGTCTTCGCCTCCGAGGAGTTTTTCGAGTACGTCAACCGCGGCGTGAACGACACCTTCGCCGCCTTCCTCGACGGCGTGCAGATCAGCACCGATCGCCTCGGCCGCCCGCTCACGGTCGACAACAACTTCTTCCTGCTCAACAACTCCGGCAACACCACCGACCCGAACACCGCCGGCACAACCCCCGTCAACTTCGCCTTCCAGACCCAGTACGACGGCCTCACCCCGCTGCTGGTGACCGAGGCCGCCCTCAATCCGAATGTGGCCGTCCACACGCTCACGCTCACCATCGCCGACGCCGGCGACGGGGTCCTCGACTCCGCCGTGTTCCTCTCCCGGCTTCGGGGCCTCGACCGCCTCCCGAACCCGACCGGACCGCCGACCGACCTGGTTGTCGCCAAGTCGGCCCCGACCGAGGCGGCCGTCGGCGAGACGATCGGTTACACCGTCACCGTGACCAACGCCGGCCAGGCCACCGCCTCGGGAGTGGTCGTCAGCGACCTGCTCCCGTCCGGATTCCAGCTCTCGGGAGTGACCTCTAGCAAGGGCTCCGCCTCCTCCTCCGGCGGCCAGCTCATCGTCTCGGTCGGCGACCTCGCCCCCGGCGAGGTCGTCACCGTGACGATCACCGGCTCGGCCTCCGCCCCCGGCACCCTGGTCAACACCGCCAGCGTCTCCTCCGACACGCCCGACACCGAGCCCGCCAACGATTCCGCCTCGACCACCACCGTGGTCGTCTCGGCCGGCTCCGTCGTCGTGGTGAACACCGAGGATCAGGGGCCCGGCTCGCTCCGCCAGGCGATCCTCGAGACCAACCGGCTCCCCGGCCTCCAGACGATCACCTTCGCCATCCCCGGCGCCGGCATCCCGACGATCCGGCCCCTGTCGGCCCTCCCCCCCATCACCGACCCGGTCATCATCGACGGCCTGACTCAGCCCGGCCACCGGGTCGAGCTGGACGGCTCCCTCGCCGGCCCCGGCGTCGATGGCCTCGTCGTGCTCGCCGGCGGCACCCTGATCGCCGGCCTGGCCATCAACCGCTTCGGCGGCAGCGGCATCGTGCTCGTGGGAGGCGGCGACAACCGCATTCTCGGCAACGTGATCGGCGTCGACACCTCGGGCACGATCCGCCTGGGCAACGGCCGGGACGGCATCACCGTCCTCGACTCCTCCGGCAACACGATCGCCGGCAACCTCCTCTCCGGCAACCAGGGGCACGGCCTTTCCCTCTCCGGCTCGGGCACGACCGGAACCCTGGTCATCGGCAACACCGTCGGCACAACGGCCGACGGCTCGGGCCTGCTCGGGAACTCGGGGGCCGGGATCCTCATCGGCCGGGGTTCTTCGGGGAACACCGTCGGCGGGCCCGACCCCGGCAGGGGGAACCTGCTCTCGGGCAACCGGATCGCCGGGCTCGTCCTGCTCGGCCCGGTTCCCGGCCAGAATCTCCAGGCGGCCAACTCCCCGACCTCCGGCGTCTCGTCGGGCAACCTCGTCGTCGGCAACCAGGTCGGCGTTTCCGCCGGCTCCTCCGGCGTCCTGGCCAACGGCCTGGCCGGCATCCTCGTCAGCGAGTCTCCCGGCAACACGATCGGCGGCCTCTCGACCGCGCTGGGCAACGTGATCGCCGGCGGCATCGGCGACGGCATCGCCCTGTTCGGCACCGGCTCCTCGGGCAACCTCGTGCTGGGCAACGCCGTTGGCACCCGCCCCGGGGGCCGCTCCAGTTCCCTCGGCGGCACCGGCAACGGCGTGGTGATCGCCTCCGGCGCCCGGGACAACACCGTCGGCGGCGACTCCCCCGGCGCCGGCAACGTCGTCTCGGCCAGCGCCGGCGCCGGCGTCCTGATCGCCACCGGGGCCTCGGGGAACCTCGTGGCCGGCAACGTCCTGGGCGCTGTCGGCCTGGCCCCGGGCCATGGCGTCGGCCTGCTGATCCAGACGGCTGCCTCCCACAACGTCGCCCGGGGCAACCGCATCGGCGGCAACACCGTCGGCCTGATCCTCAACCCGACCGCCTCGGCCAACCTCGTGGTGGGCAACACGATCGGCGCCGGAGACGCCCTCGGCACGCCCGGCAACGGCTTCGCCGGCCTGATCGTCCGGGAATCCGCCGACAACACCATCGGCGGCACGGCTCCCGAGCAGGGCAACGTCCTCTCCGGCAACGGTCTTGGCCTGCTCCTCGAAGGGATCGCCGCCACCGGCAACCTCGTGCTGGGCAACCTCATCGGCCTCGACGCCTCGGGCCGGCTCCCCGTCCCCAACGCCACCGACGGCATCCTGATCGAGAACGCCCGAGGCAACACGATCGGAGGTCCCGAGCCCGGCGCCGGCAACGTCATCTCCGCCAACGCCTCGACCGGCGTCCACCTGCTGGGCCGGCTCGCCTCCAGCAACGTCGTCGCCGGCAACGCCATCGGCGCGCGGATCGACCAGCCCCCCGCGGGCAATCTGCTGGTCGGCGTCTACATCGAGCACGCCCCGGGCAACACGATCGGCGGCGTTGTCCCCGGCGCCGGCAACCTGATCACCGGCAACGGCGTGGTTGATGTGCAGCTCACCGGCACCGGCGCCTCGGGGAACCTCGTGGCCGGCAACCTCATCGGCACCGGGCCGCTGGGGGACGGCTCTCCCCGGGCGGCCGGCACGGGCATCTTTCTCGACGGGGCGCCCGGGAACACCATCGGCGGTTTCGACCCCGGCGCCTCGAACCTCATCTCCGGCCACGACGCCGCCGGGATCCACCTCGTCGGCCCCACCGCCTCGGGCAACCGCATCCTGGGCAACCGGATCGGCACCGACCGGGACGGCACCGTCTCGATCGGCAACCAGCACGGCATCACCCTCGACGGCTCGCCGAACAACACGATCGGCGGCCTGGAGCCGGGGGCCGGGAACCTGATCTCCGGTAACCAGCTCGGCCTGGTGATCGCCAACCAGGGCGCCTCGGGCAACCTCGTGCTGGGCAACCTCGTCGGCACCGACGCCGCCGGGCTGGAACGGCTGCCGAATGCCCTCGGCGGCATCTTCATCGTCGGCGCGCCGGCCAACACGATCGGCGGCCCCTCCGCCGAGGCCGGCAACGTGATCTCGGGCAACGGCGGGCTTGGCCTCCAGGTCTTCAACCTCCTGGCCGCCGGCAACGTCATCGCCGGCAACCGGATCGGTGTCGACCGCTCCGCCTCCCGGCCGATCCCGAATGGCGACGGCGGCATCTACATCAACGACGCCCCCTCCGGCACCGTCGGCGGCGCCTCCCCCGGCCTGGGGAACATCATCGCCGCGAACCTCGGAACCGGCCTGGTCCTCTCCGGGCCCGCCGCGGCCGACACGGTGATCAAGGGGAACATCATCGGCACCCCCACCGAAACCGATCCTCCCGAGCGGTTCGGCAACACGGTCGGCCTGTTCATCACCGGGGGAGCCGGCTTGACAAGGCTCTCCTCCTCCCCCGACCGGACCAACACCATCCGGGGCAACCGGGTCACCAACACCCTGGTCATCGGCGGCGACAGCGGCCCCGTCGTCATCGGCGTCGACCCCCTGCTCGACCCCTCCGGCGCCATCGGCTCGATCCGGATCAGCTTCAGCGAGGACATGGACCCCCGCCGGGTCCGCTCCCTGGCCAACTACCGCCTGAACCTCGGCGAGACGGGCCTCGGCGGCCTCATCCAGATCGCCGAGGCCTCCTACGACCCCGACGCGATGGCCGTCACCCTGCTCCTCTCCCGTCCGATCGCCGCCGACGCCTCCTTCCGCCTGATCGTCGTCGGCCGCCCCCCCGGCGGCCTGACCAGCGCCCGCAACCTCCGCCTCGACGGCAACGCCGACGGCTCCCCCGGCGACAACTTCATCGCCGTCTTCCGCCGCGGCCAGCTCCTCCGAGCCCCCGCCAGGACGTCCCGGGCCGCCTCGGCCGTCTCCGCCGCCGCGGTCGATTCCCTCTTCGACTCCGGCGCCGGCCTCCGCGTCGGCCGTCGCCTCCGCTGACCTCCTCCCGGCGTCCGGCCCGACTCCTGGCCTGGTGGGCGGGCGGGCTTGCCCTCGGAGTCCGGGGCACCGGGATCCGGCCCTCCCCGATCGAGGATCCCCGGGGTCGGGGGCTCACCGCCCCCCTCCTCCGGCCCCCGGGTGATCCTGGCCAGACACCGGCCCGGCTCCCTCCTCCCATCTCCCCCGGTCGAGGAGTTCCTCACCTCCCTCGCCCCGATCGGCGATCATCCTGTCGAGGACCCGATCCCCCCCGACCGGGGCGATCGGGTTCCGCCCCGGCCTCGCGTCCTCCGACTCGGGAAGATCGTTCGCGTCCCGAACGCCGCAAGCCCGCCCGGAGCCCCGGCAACGGAACGAACCCATTTCGGTTGCTTATTCTCTTTGAAAATCCGAAGTTGCGTCGGAACCCTTCAGCGTGCCAACCGCGCGTCTCCCACCGCCCCCGCCTCGGCGACCGCCTCCGGTCGGCGATCCCGATGCCGATTGCCCCTGGGGAAAGACCTCCGGATCGACCCCGGGGCGTCTTGAGCGGAGCGAAGCCAATTTGGATTGCGCATTCCCTTGTGCAGTCACGAGTTCCGTTGGTTGCGTCCAGCGCACCGAAGCGCACCGAAGCGCACCGATCGCGTTCCGGACCGCTCCGGTCGGCGAGCCGTCACGCGCCCTCGGCGTCGCTCGACGTTCCGGGAGCGGCTTCCTCGGGGGAGCTCGGGCGGTTTCCCGATCCGGCCT
Organism: Tautonia sociabilis; assembly: GCF_003977685.1. Classification (GTDB taxonomy): domain Bacteria; phylum Planctomycetota; class Planctomycetia; order Isosphaerales; family Isosphaeraceae; genus Tautonia; species Tautonia sociabilis. Next base: position 74,830 of record NZ_RYZH01000030.1, read on the forward strand.
GCTCCCAGCCCGACCAGACCGAGGACGCCCCGGGGTGGTGCTCCCGGATCCAGGAGGTCGCCTCGTCCAGGGCGGCGTTCCGGCCCCGATCGTCTTCCGCCTCCAGCGCCCGGAGCAGCAGGGCGGCCAGGTCGGGATGCGGCCCGTCCTGGGCGAGGGCCCGGAGCGTCTCCCGTTCGGCCCGGTGGGAGCGGGACGACTGAGCGAGGGTGTAGGTCGCCCAGAGCCGGATGACCGGATCGGGGTGCCGGGCCAGCTCCCGGAGCGGCTCCTGCTCGATCGCCCCTCCCTCCCCGCTCGCGTAGGCGAGCGGACGGAGGTGGAGCAGCCGAAGCCAGTCGGGCCAACCCTCGCTCCGGGCCACCGCCAGGGCGAAGGCCCGGGGGTCGTCCTTGGTCGCCTCGGCGGTCAGTGCCTCGGCGACGAGGTAGCGGGCCGGGTCGGGCAGGTCGCGGCGGAGGGAGATGTCATAGAGCTGCCGCTGGGTCACGTCCGGGTTCCGGGAGAGGCGGTCGGCGGCGAGAATGCGGTCGGCCGCCGGCCGAGACGGGTCGTGGAGGACGTAAACATCCCGCCAGACCTCCCGGAGCGACCAGACTCCCCAGACGAACCAGCCGATCATGCCCACCAGCAGCACCAGGCCGCCGATCGCCAGGTAATGGAACCCGCCGTAGCGCTCCAGCCTCGACCGCTGTTCCCAGGGTTCGAGCGAGACGATCGGCAGGCTGGGCAGTTCCGGCCGGTTCGGGCCGGGGGGAGAGGGGTCCGCCATGATCGGGTCCTCCGTCCGTCCGATGGTCCGCCGCCCCCGATCGCTCCCGGGACCGGACCGATCCCGGGGCCTCCGGCCCCATTCTCTCCGATCACCCCGGCCGGTCCCAGTCCCCGGCCGTTCCCGGACACCGGGGCGAGCCGATCGGATCTCCTGCGAACCGGCTCCTGTGCCCGATTCCGGAGGTCACGGTGCCCGGGCGTTCCGGCCTGCGATCACGTCGATCCCGGCCCGACGCGACCGGCCGAGGTCGTCCAGGAGGCACGACCATTGGGGCTCCCCGGCGAGCAATCCTCGGGAGAGACTCACTGGATCGGCCGACATCGGCGATGATCCTGGAGGGGGCGGCGAGCCGAGGCCCCCGGCAGACGGCTGGCCCGGCCTGCCGGTCGCGGCTACGATCGACGGGAGGAGGGCATCCGGAGGCCCGGCCCCGCTTCCGAGCGAGCGATCGATCGATCGAGAGTGTTCCAGCAATGCGATTCACCTGGTACGGCCACGCGGCCTTCCTCGTCGAGGCCGAGGGCAAGCGGATCATCCTCGACCCCTACACCTCGACCGCCGCCGGCACCTACGAGCCGATCGCCGAGCCGGCCGACGTGGTGGTTGCCAGCCACGAGAACCCGAAGTACCACAGCGGCCTCTCGGAACTCGTCCCTCCCTTCCGCGTCCTGCTCGCCACCGAGTTCCCCCCCGAAGGGGAGGAGGCCGCCGGCCTCCGCTTCCAGGCCATCCCCGTCTTCGAGACTCCCGAGAAGCTCCCCGGCGACGAGGTGACAATCGTCCACTTCCGGGCCGAGCAGCTGCACGTCGTCTTCCTCGGCGACCTCGGCCACGCGCTCAGCCCCGAGGAACTCGACCGCCTCGGCGGCGCCGATGTCCTGCTTCTCCCGGCCGGCGGCCCGCCCACGATCGACTTCCCGCTCATCCCCGGGCTGATCGAGGCCATCGACCCGGCCGTCATCATCCCGATGCACTTCCTCACCCCGAAGATCAACCTGAAGCTCCAGCCGGTGGACCGCCTCTTCGATGCCCTCCCCGACTGGCCCGTCGATCGCGTCGGCGGCCCGAGCGTCGAGCTCGACCGAGCCGCCCTCCGGCCGCGCCGGATCGTGCTGCTGGAGCACGCGCGATGATGACGGGGAGGGGATCGTTCGCCGAGCCGCCGAGCCGCAGAACCGCAGAGCCGCAGAGCCGCAGAGCCGCAGAGCCGCAGAACCGCCGAGCCGCCGAGCCGCCGAGCCGCAGAACCGCAGAACCGCAGAGCCGCAGAGAACAGAACGGGATCCAGGCTCTCAGCTTCCCGGCTTGTGAGTCCTCCTCCGTTCGCTTCTCCTCGCCTCTCTGCGTCTCCTGTCTCTCTGCGTCTCCTGTCTCTCTGCCTCTCTGCGTCTCTGCCTCTCTGCCTCTCTGCCTCTCTGCCTCTCCTGTCTCTCTGCGTCTCTTACCTCTCTGCGTGAGCTCCCCCTCCCCAAACCCTCGGAGCCTCCCCCATTGCTTGCGATCTTCGACCACGACGGCGTGCTTGTCGACTCTCTCGTCTTCCACCAGCTCGCCTGGCTGGAGCTGGGCCGCCGAACTGGCCTGCCGCTGACCGAGGAGTTCATCCTCGAGACGTTCGGCATGACCAACCCAGCGATCTTCCGCCGGTTGATGGGGGATGCGATCACCGAGGCCGACATCGTCCGCTTTGGCGACCTGAAGGAGGAGTGCTACCGCGACGTCGCGCGCGGCAAGGTCGTGCTGATGGACGGCGTCGCCGACCTGATCGAGGCCCTGCACGCCCGGGGGGTTGCCCTGGCGATCGGCACCAGCGGGCCGAGGGCGAACCTGCTGCTGACGATCGAGTCCTGCGGGCTCGACGGCCGCTTCGCCGCGATTGCGGCGCTGGAGGACATCTCCCGGAGCAAGCCGGATCCCGAGGTCTTCCTGCTCGCGGCCGAGAAGGCCGGGGTCGACCCGGCCGGAGCCGTCGTCTTCGAGGACGCCCCCATCGGCATCCAGGCCGCCAAGGCCGCCGGCATGCTCGCCGTCGGCGTCACCTCCACCCGGCCGGCGGAGGCCCTCCGCGAGGCCGGAGCCGACGAGGTGGTCGACACCCTCGCCGGGTATTGCGTCGACGCCCTGATCGACCGGCTCCGGCGCCGGAAGGAGGGAGCGGCTCGCTAGATCTGGTCGAGCTTCCGCCGCCGGCTGCGGGCCCTCAGGCACTCCGGGCACATCCCCGTGATGATGAACCGGTGGTTGTCGGCCCGGAAGCCGAACTGGTCACCGATCTCCTCCCGGATCCGGCGGATGGAGTCGTTGCGGAACTCGACGATCGTGCCGCATCCGGTACAATGCATGTGATCGTGCGAGGGATAGCCGTAATTGTGCTCGTAGGCCGTCCGGTTGGTCAGCCGGAGCTCCCGCAAGAGGCCGGCGTCGACCATCAGGCGAAGCGTGCGGTAGACCGTCGAGCGGCTCACCCGGCTGCCGGAATGGCGGAGGTCGGAAACCAGCTCGTCGGCGTCGAAGTGCTTGTGGGAGTTGAAGATGTGGTCGACCAGCTTCCGCCGCTGCTCGGTCAGCTTCTCACCCCGAATCTCGAGATACTCCCGGAACTTGTCCACGGGGCTCTCGGACACTTCGAGCGGGGCCAGTTCGGGAGGTGGAGTCACGATGCTCGATCCTGAGGGGCGACGACGACCACGGGCTCGGCAGAAGGGACGTCAACTCTCGGGGTCGTCGGGGACCATCGGCCATTATAGGACCCCCGGCGGGCGGGGGCCAGGCGCGATCCGGGCTCCTAGGCGATCGGGCCGCCCCGGAGTCGGGGCGGGATCCCGAGGCCCGGCCGGGCCTCGGGACGAGGCGGGAGGATCAGAAGCCCGAGAGTTCGGAGAGCAGGTTGTCGAGGGCCCGCTCCAGCTTCTCGGGGGTTTCGTACGTCCCCGAGGCGATCTGCTGGCGGATGGCCTCGACCTTCTCGTGGCGGATCTCCGGCAGCCGGTGGATGCCGTCGAGCACCAGACCGAGCTGGCTGATCTCGACCTGATCCCGGGGCGCGGCCGCCGGGGAGGCCGCGCTGGCCTCGACGCTGAAGGAGGCGAGTCGGGGATAAATCGGTTGCGGGCCCTGGGGACCGCCGGCGCCGTGGATTTCCATGATTGCGTCTCCGTTTGCACCTCCGAGGCCCGGCGGATCGTCCCGATCTCCTGGGTTCCCGATCCGGCCCGGCCTCGCCCCTCAACGACCCATGGTTCCGTCTCGGCCGCCGGCCCGTCACGCGAGGGCCGATGGCCGAAGGCCCCGATGGGGCTCCACACTCATCTCGTCGTTCTCTTAGATCGGCCGGAAGCTGGGAGGGATTTAACCGAAGTCGCGAAAATCCCGGGACCGGTACGGGCGTCGACGTCCCGATCACTCCCGGGGCAGCAGACCGCCCCCCCGGGAGCGCTCCGGCTGGGCCTGGATTCCCTGGACGAGCCCCCGCATCAGCGGCTCGATCTGCGCGTTGATCGCCGAGGCCCGCTGAAGCATCGCGTCGACGGCCGCCTGCTGCTGCGGGCTCTGCATCTGGCCGCGCATCGCCTGGAGCTGCTTGACGGCGTCGTTGTACTCGGCCGCGGCCTTGAGCACCACATTGGCCGTGTCGAAGTTCGCCAGCGCCAGCTCGGCGTCGCGGCCGGGCTTGTAGAGCGGGCTCAGCAGCAGGGGGTTGGCCCGGATCTTCTCGATCGTCATCCGGCCGGCGTCGGTCAGGTCCCGGACGTTGGCGATCGTCCGCTCGACGTTCGCCCGGTTGTTCACCAGAATCCCGGAGATGTTCCCGAGGGACAGATCCGCCTGGTAGAGCACCCGGTCGGCCCGCATCCGGGTCTGGTCGAGCTGCTCGACCAGCTCGCCGGCCTTCGGGCCGTATTGCTGGAGCAGCGTGTCGGTGCGGGCGGAGACCTGGCGAAGGCTGGCGATCGCCTCCTTGATCTCGTCCCGGTTCTCGGCCACCGTGCCTTCGAGGGTGGTGACCAGCTCCTCGGCGTGGACCAGCAGCCCCTGGACCCGCGCGGTCATCTCGTCCAGCTGGCCCGAGGCTCCCGCCACGGCCGGCCCGGCGACCTCGGTCGCCTGCTGCACGTCGTCGGCCGCCTGCTGCAGGGCGGCCAGGGTCTTCTGCAGCCGGGGGGAAACCTCGTCGATCGTCTTGCGGACCTGGCCGATGGTGTGGCTCAGGTGCCCGCGCTCGACCGGGCCGAGGCCGACCTGCTCCAGCAGGGGGTCGAACAGCGAGCTTTCCTTCCCCTCGATCGGCTGCCCCGGCACCCAGGCCACTCCCGATTCGCCCACCGAGGCGATGTTCACGCTGGATTGCCCGGTCAGGCCGGCGGCGATCACGATCACGGCGTCCTGCTTCAGCCGGCCCGCCAGGTCGCTGGCGATCGACAGCCGGACACGGGCTCGGAGGGCCCCCTCGTGCTCGACGATGTCGACCGCCGAAACCCGACCGGCCTCCAGGCCGGCGATCCGGACGGGGTGGCCGACCCGGATCCCCTGGGCGTCGCGGAAGTAGACGTCGATCGGCGAGCGGTCGGCCAGCAGGTAGCCTGGCCCGCCGCCGGCCACGACGACCAGGCCGATCAGGCCGGCCGCCGCGGCCACCAGCACCAGGCCGACGCGGGCGTCTCGGATCGTCGAGCGGCTCATGGGGGGCGCTGCCTCCGGGATCGGGGGACGGGGTCAGGTCGGCAGGACGGTCGGGCCGAACGGGGGGCCCGCCAGGTAGGCGAACAGGAACCAGGACAGGTTGACGGCCAGGATCAGCAGCATCGCCAGGCAGCACGCCCGCAGCGCCGCGACGTGGGCCGGGGAATCGTCCTGACGGGTCCCCTCGAAACAGGAGACGGCCGCCGCGATCCCCCCGAAGGCCAGGCCCTTGGCCAACAGGCCGAGCACGTCCCGCATCCAGAGCATCTCGGCGAACGAGTCCCACAGCGTGCCCATCGGGATGCCGAGGATCGCGTTGGCGATCCGAAAGCCGACGGCCGAGCCGACCGCCGCTCCCCAGGTCGCCAGCACCGGGCCGGCCAGCATGGCGGCGACGATCCGGGGCAGGATCGCCCGGGCGTCGGACGGGCCCGGCCGCTCGTCGGCCGCCAGGCCGAGCCGGATGTCCCGGTCGGGGATCCAGTCCGGATCGGCGTCGATCTCCGGCCTCGGCCTGGTCCGCAACTCGGTCGTCGCCCGGCAGGCCATCAGCCCCGCGAGGATGAAGCCCGACAGCAGGGGAGCCCCGTTCCTCACCAGGCCGACGCCCACCACCGGCCCGACGCCGGCCTCGAACGTCGCGCCAAAGTATGCTTGCATCGACAGGAACGAGCCCATCCCCACGTGCACCAGGCCCACCAGCGGCAGCCCGGCCACGAGCAGCCAGTCGAGCTGCACCAGCACGGCCGACTTCAGGGACAGCACCCCCGCCGGCCGATCCCGGAGCGCGCCGACCGCCCGGATTGGCGTCATCGCCAGGCCGCCGACGTAGGCCAGAACCGTGACGATCGGGGCGCTCCGGACTTGACGCGCCGGCGGGGGGACGATCGGGGCGGCGATGCGGTCGGGCATGGGCCGGCCCTCCCTGGCCGATGGGGGTGGTGCGGCGGAGATCCTCGTCCTTCAGCCCCGAGGCCGAGTCTGCGGCGGGACCTGAGGCCGAAGCCATTGTCCCGAAGGGGAGATCGTCTGCGCCTCCCACCAGGCCCGCCAGCGGCCGACGGCCGCCGCGCGGTCCTCCGCCGAGACGTAGGGCAGGTAGCCGAAGTCCTGGCCGGTCCGCCGCCGCAGCGACTCGTGCGCCGAGAGGCGGACGACGGCGTCGGGATCCTCCAGGTGCTCGATCAGCTCGGGGATCGCCTGGGCGTCGGGCACCTCGTCGTCCAGCCCGGCGGCCCGGGCGCGGACGAACGCGGCCGGGTCGTCCAGCGCCGCGAAGTCGCGCACGCCCGACTTGCACCCCGCCGCCAGGGCCGAGGCCAGCACGATCACCGATCGAGCACGCCCGAGTTCCATCCGAGCCTCGTCTCCTCCCGGGTCCCTCCGGGGAACCTGTCGGGGCGGAGGATACTCGAAGTGCCGGGATCGGGCAATGCCGGGAGAGCGGTCTCCCCCGCCGTCACTCCCCGGCTCCCCTCCTCAGCTCGTTCACGAAGGCGTGGGCCATCCGCACCGGGGTGCAGAGCCGGTAGTTCCCGGTCGTCTCCATCACGATCCGGACGGCCCCTTCGGCGTCGCAGCGGTGCCCTGGCGAGACGAACACCGGCGAGATCCGGTCCCGGGTGCGGAGGACCGTGCCGACCACCTCCCCCCGGTGGATCAGCGGGGAGCGGTCTCCCCGCCCGGGCCCCGGCTCGTCGTAGGAGCCGCAGAGCAGGGACTTGGCGCAGCCGACCGTCGGCAAATCCAGCCACAGCCCGACGTGGCTGGCGATCCCCAGCCTCCGGGGGTGGGCGATCCCCTGGCCGTCGCAGAGGAGCACGTCGGGGCGGTGCTTGAGGCGGCCGAACGCCTCCAGCACCGGAGGGGCCTCCCGGAAGGAGAGCAGGCCGGGGACATACGGGTAGCGGGCGCGTTCGACCAGGCCGACGCGCTCGACCAGCTCGGAGGTCTCGGCGTCGATGACGACCACTGCCGCGAACAGGCGGTCGTCCCCCCTGGTGTACGAGACGTCGGCCGCCGCGATCAGCCGGCAGGGGCCGAGCGGGGAGCCGGTGTCGACCCGATCGGCCAGCTCGCGCTGAAGTGAGCGAGCCTCGTCGGGGGAGAGGTCCCAGCGGTGCAGGGGGGGGATCGCCATGCGGGGCGCCCCTCAGCCAGCCCGGGCCGCAAGGCCCTCGGCCACGCGGAGGATGGCCTCGGCGGCCCGCTCGCACTGCTCCCGGGAGACGTCCAGGTGGGTGACGGCTCGGAGCGTTTGCGGCCCGAGGGCGCTGACAAGCACGCCGGACTCCCGGAGCCGGTCGGCCACCTGCCGGGCGGTGCCGGCCTCGGGATCGACGGTGATCCAGACGAGGTTCGTCTCGACCGGCCCGGATTCGAGCGACAGGCCGGGAGCCCGCTCGACCGCGTCGGCGATCACTTGCGCATGGGCATGGTCGTCCGCCAGTCGGTCGATGTGATGCTCGATCGCGAAGAGCGCCCCCGCGGCGATGACGCCCGCCTGCCGCATCCCGCCGCCGAGCGCCTTGCGCAGGCGGTGGGCCCGCCGGATCAGCTCCGCCGGGCCCGCGATCGCCGAGCCGACCGGCGCGCCGAGCCCCTTGCTGAAGCAGACCGAGACGGTGTCGAACCGAGACGCCCATTCGGCGGCCGGCACGCCCGAGGCGACGACGGCGTTCATCAGCCGGGCGCCGTCGAGGTGCAGCGCCAGGCCGTGCGCGCGGGCCCACTCGGAGATCGCGCACACGGACTCGAACGGGTGGACCCGGCCTCCGGCTCGGTTGTGGGTGTTCTCCAGGCAGACGAGCCGGGTGCGGACGTAGTGCTCGTTGTCGGGCTGGATCTTGTCTCGGAGGTGGTCCAGGCCGATCAGGCCGCCGTGCGGGTTGATCGTTCGTGCCTGAACGCCCCAGTGGCGGGCGATCCCGCCCGCCTCCCAGACGTAAACGTGCGCCCGGGAGTCGCAGATCAGCTCGTCTCCCGGGCCGGCGTGCAGGCCGATGGCGATCTGGTTGGCCATCGTTCCCGAGGGGACGAACAGCGCCGCCTCGGTGCCGAGCAGCTCCGCGACGCGGCGCTCCAGGCGGTTGACGGTCGGGTCCTCGCCGTAGACGTCGTCGCCGACCTCCGCCTCCGCCATGGCCCGGCGCATCGCGGGAGTGGGCCTCGTGACGGTGTCGGAGCGGAGGTCGATCCATTTATGATCGGTCATTCGTTCGATCCTTCGCGCGGGCGCGGGCCGATCAGTCCGGCGGGGGTGCCGGCGATGGGGCGGGCCTGGGGATCCTCGGGGGGGCGGTCGAGGCAGAGGAAGGCGATCAGGTCGGCCAGCTCGGCGGGAGTGACCTGCTCCTCCAGGTTCTCGGGCATCAGCGAGACGGGGCTGACGCGGGACTCCTCGATCTGGTCGCGGGGGATGACCTCACGCTCCCCCCCCTGGAGCCTCAGGACGATGCGGTCGTCGCTGTCCTCCTCGAGCAGGCCGGTGAGGATGCGGCCGTCGGCGGTGGCGACGATCGTCCCCTGGTACGAGGCGCCGATGACGAGGTTGGGGTCGAGGAGGTTTGAGAGCAGTTGTTCATACGAGCCGCGGCCGTTGCCTGTCAGGTCGGGGCCCACCTGCTGCCCCTCGCCGTAGATTTGGTGGCACTGGGCGCAGACGCGATCGAACACGGCGCGGCCGGCAACCGGGTTGCCCCGGGCGTCGTCCAGATAGTCCCGGAGGCGGTCGATGACCTGCTCTCGGGCCGGGTCTCTCCCCTCGCGCACGGTCCCCCAGGCGCTGCGGACCAGGGCGGCGAGCTCCTCGTCGGGGCTTTGCAGAAGGGTGCGGACCTGGGTGACGTTCAGCGCGTTGCCGGGGACCTCGCCTCGGGCGATCGCCGCGAGCAGGTCCTTGCTCCAGGAGGGGCGCTGGGTCAGCAGGGCGATCGCTCGGGGCTTGGTCTCCGGTTCGAGGCGGTCGTAGACCGTCAGCACGACCTCGGCCACTCGGGGGGAGTCCAGGCGTCCCAGGGCGGCGAGCACCTCGCCCCGGAAGGGAGCCGAGCCGGCATCGGGGTCGGCGAGCACGGCGGAGATGGCGGCGATCGCGTCGGGGCCGGCCGAGGCGATCAGGGCGTCGAGCGAGGCGCGGCGCTCGTCCTCGGCGGCCGAGGGGTCGACGAACCGCTCTCGGACGGCGGCCCGGGCCGCCGGGTCCCCCCAGAGGGCGGCCAGGCGGGCGAACGAGGGGCGGAGCGGATGATCGGCATCGGCCAGGACGCGGCCGGCGATCGGGCCGAGGGCGGAGCGGATCGCCTGGAGGCGATCGCCCCCCAGCCGGCCCTCCCGGACCTGGTCGGCGATCGAGGCCAGGGCGGCCCGGCGCGAGGAGTCGTCGACTTCGCCGTGCTCGATGACGATCCGGGCGAGGTCGGCGACGGCGGCGGCGGCGAGGCCCTCGACGGCGGAGACCCGATCGAGCACTCTCGGCAGGATCGCGGCCAGCTCGGGGGACCACCGCCGGTCGGCGGCGAGGAGCAGGTCGCCGAGCCGGGAGACGGCCTCGGGGCGGTCGAGCATCGGGTGCAGGTTCCGCCAGACGACTTTCGGGAGCACCGGATCGGGGCCGGAGGAGCCGAGCACGTCGAGCAGGGTGGCCATGCCGTCGAGCCCGGCGACCTTGCGCGAGGCGATGGCGACCTGGAGGCGGACGTCGGGGGAGGGGTCGCGAGCCAGTGCGATCACCCGGGTCCGGATCGAGTCGTCGACCGCTCCCATGTTCCCCGAGGCCCGGACCCCCCAGGCGCGGATGGTCGGGTCCTCGTCCGAGAGCAGGGCGAGGTGGAACTTGGGATCAAGCGGGCCGGAGGAGACAAGAACCCAGAGGGCGTGCATCCGGGCCTTGCGGCCGAAGCCGTCGGAAGCGACGATCGCCTCGAGCCTGGCCCGGAGCGGGTCGTGGCCGCCGGCCATCAGGCGCTCGGTCAGCACGCGTTGGGCAATCTCTCGATCGTAGACGTTCGGGCTGCGGAGCAGCGCAACGAGGGCGTCGTCGGACGCCTTCCCCAGGTCGAAGCCGCAGCGCCGGGGAGTCTCCCGGTAGCGGACGCGATAGAGGCGGCCCTTGAGGCGGTCGATGCCGGCGGGATCGCGGTTGGCGTCCTGGTAGCAGTGGTAGCGATCGTACCAGTCGAGGACGTAGAGGCAGCCGTCGGGGCCGGTCTTCTGGACGACGGGCATGAACCAGGCGTCGTTGGCGGAGAGGAAGTCGGGCTCGCCGTGGCCCCGGTACGAGGCGCCGTCCCGGGAGAGGGAATCCACGTTGATGCAATTGCCGTGGATGTTCCCCATGTAGAGGCGGTCGCGGTACTCGGGGGGGTAGGCGGCGCTGTCGAAGTAGGTGATGCCGCAGTACGCACGCTTCTGGTGGACGTGGTCGACGATGGACTCGATCTTCCAGGTGAAGGGCGGGTAGGGCCCTCCCTGGCGGTGGTAGGAGCCGGTTTCGACGAGGTGCCAGAGGTGGTCGATCACGCAGGCGGAGGCGAACAGGGAGCCCTCGGGATCGATGGCGATGCCCCAGGGGTTCGAGGTCCCCTCGCAGAACAGCTCGAAGCGGCGGGTGATCGGGTGGATGCGGAAGATCGCGCAGGTGAATTCGTAGACGCGGCCGTCTTGCTCGACTCGGCTGGGGTTGAAGACGCCGTTCCAGCCGTAGAGCCAGCCGTCGGGTCCCCAGGTGAGGGAGTTGGGCAGTTCGTGGGTGTCGGCGCGGCCGAAGCCGGTGACGACGACCTCGGGGGGGCCGTCGGGGGAGAGGTCGCCGTCAGCGTTGGGGTAGAAGAGGATGTCGGGGGAGTTGGCGACCCAGACGCCGCCGTGGCCGACGGCGACGCCGGAGGGGATGTTCAGTCCGTCGGCGAAGACCGTGAACTGGTCGGCGCGGCCGTCGCCGTCGGTGTCTTCGAGCACCTTCACGCGGTCTTGGCCGGGGCCTGGGGAGCGGCGGGGGTATTCGAGCGACTCGGTGACCCAGATGCGGCCCTTCTCGTCGAAGGTCATGGCGACGGGGTTGACCAGGTCCGGCTCGGCGGCGACGACCTCGACGGTGAAGCCGTCGGGGACGGTCATGGCGGCGACCGCCTCTTCGGGGGATCGGGCCGGGTTGGGCGGGCGGTCTTGGCCGTGGGGGATCGGCGCGTCCTGTTGGGCCGGAGACGGGCGGATCGCGACGAGGAGGATCGAGGCGATGGCGACGGCCAGCGGCAGCGTCTTCGACCGCATGGGAGTGTCTCCTGGCAGGGCGGGGACGGGCGCCGGGGAGAGGTCATCGCGGGGACGGGCCGGCGTCCGAGGCTGGTCGAGCGTACCGGCCGGCGAGGCGGGTCCGCAACCGAGCGGTCGCCGGGGAATGCGAACGGCCCGGCCGGGGCGGGAGCCGCCGGGCCGGGCCGTCGGGGGGAATCAGCGGGGGAGCCGACGCCGGATCACGCCGGTCAGGCCCGGCCGCGGGCCAGCCGGCCGGTGTACTCGGCCTCGGGGACGGCGGGCGAGTCGGGGTCGAACCACTCGGGCTTGAACTCGATGCGGGTCTTGTGCCGCATGGCGAGGTTGCTGGTCAGCGCGATGACCGCGTCGGCCAGGGCGACGGGGCCGGGGCAGCGGGGCTGGTGCTCGGTGTCGGCGTGGTAGTTGGAGGAGTCGCCGTTGCGGATGCAGTAGGCGAAGTGTTCGAGCTCCTCGCGGTATCCGCGGGAGGGGAGCTCGCCGTCGCCGGCGGCCAGGGCGCCGATCGACTGGGCCTGCGAGGGGCCGGCCAGGCTCGGGCTGGTGGCCATGGCGTTGGAGCCCTTCTCGACGGTGATCGAGGTCGACCGGCCGGCCCAGTTGGCCTGCGGGCGGTTGCGGTCGAACTCCTTGTAGAGGTAGATGTCGTACTCCTTCGACACCATGAGGGTGCCGTAGGTCCCCATCACCACTTCGCCGTAGTCCTCGAAGGCGTTGGTGGTGATGGAGGAGTAGGAGACGATCACGCGGTCTTTGTCGACGGGCACGCCGTTGCTGTCGAGCTGGGCGCCGATGGTGGGGAACTCGAAGTTGACGAAGACGTGGTCGTCGACCTCGCGACCATCGTCGTAGTAGTAGCTGCCGCCGAAGCCGGTGACGGCCAGCGGGTGCTGCTTGCCGAGGAAGATGGAGCAGGCGTCGAGCTGGTGGCTGCCCAGCTCGGCCATCAGGCCGGCGCCGGTCTTGTCGTAGAGCCGCCAGCGGACGAGTTCGTCGTGGTTGCGGTACTTGTAGACCTTGCCGTCGGAGGCCTTGTAGGCGATGGCGTCGAGGTCGACCCGGTCGTCGCCGTCCTGGAAGGGGGGCTTCCAGGAGTCGAAGTAGAGGGGGTTGCCGTGCTCGTCGCGCTTGATGATGGGGTTGCCGTGCTCGTCGCGCTTGATGTGGCCGTCGCTGTCCTTCTCGAACTGGAGCTGGCCGTTGTTGCGGTGCCAGCTGGCGCGGATGTGGCGGATGTCGCCGAGCATGCCGCTGCGGACGATGGCGTTGGCGTTGTCGTAGATGGCCGAGTAGTGCCGCTGGTGGCCGATGGCCAGCAGGCGGTTGTTCTCTCGGGCGGCCTTGATCATCGCCTTGCACTCGGCGATGTTGTGGCCCATCAGCTTCTCGCAGAAGACGTGCTTGCCGGCCTTCATCGCGTCGATGGCCACCGGGGCGTGCAGCCACAGCGGCAGGGCGATGACGACCATCTCGACCTCGGGGTCATCCAGGACCTCCTTGATCGAGCCGTAGTTCTTCAGGGCGGCGATGTCGTCCTTGGTGTACTGGCCCAGGTCTTGTCGGGCGAAGTAGTCGCGGGCGCGTTGCTGGTTGTAGGGGCGGGCGTCGCAGTAGCCGATGTAGTTGACGTAGTCACGGTTGGACTGCCGGATCATGGCGTCGCAACCCTCGTTGCCGGTGCCGATGATCGCGGCCTTCACGGCGGGCTTGTCCCCCAGCGGCTTGTAGCCGAAATAGAGGGCGCCCAGGGCCGGGCCGGCGGCGGCGGCGGCCACCAGGAAGTCGCGACGGGTCGGGTACCCCGCCCTCGGGCCGGTCTCCAGCCCGCCGATCGCGGCGAAGGCATTGGCCCGACCGATGGCGCGCTGCTCGTCGGTGAGATGGTTGGTCATGATCTGGCAGCTCCTGTCGGTTCGGTTCGACGCGGCGTGGAGGCGGGCCCACGTCGGGACGGATCGGGGTCGGATGGGCTTCGGTTCAGGATGGCTCAGGCGCTTGTCCGGGCCTCGGCCAGCTCGGCCCGGTTGGCCGCTCGGCGGCCGATCCAGCCGAAGAACAGCCGATCGACGCCGAACCAGAGGCCGTTCGGCGTGGTGGCCAGGACGAGCAGGGCGAGCATCTCGATGAGGTTCTTGTTCACGAACAAGTACGTTCCCTCGGCCTTGGGGTTCGGCGGCAGGCCGGGGAAGGGGGGATTGCTGATGTAGAACAGGAACAGGAAGCCGGCTCCGCCGAGCGCGGCCAGCGGGGTCAGGAAGCCGGCCATCAGCGCCAGGCCGCAGAGGGTCAGGCCGTACATGGTGATCGCGTCGATGCGGTCGAGCGGCGAGGGGGGCGGCCCGAGCGCGCCGGCCGTTTCGATCTGGTCGGGCTCGGCCAGGGCGGCCCAGCGGGCGCGGAGCTCGGCGGTCCACTGCTCGATCGGGGCGACCAGCTTCCTGCGGGCGGCCTCCACCTCGATGCGGGCCTCTTGCAGGCGTTCGCGCTCGAAGGCCAGGGCGGGGGGAGTGCGCTCCCCCTCGCGGAGGGCGGTCAGCGACTCCTTGTAATCCGTGATCTCGGCGGCGGTCTCCGGGTCCGCGAACCAGGCCTCGGCCTGGGCCTTGACCTCGTCGAGCACGGTTTGGGCGTCGGCCTGCTGCCGCTCGGTGAACTGGAAGTGGGCGGCGACCCGGCGCAGCTCGTCGTCCCAGGTTTGCTCGAGGAAGGCCGGGTCGAGGGTGTCGAGGCTGTCCACGTCGGGCACGAGGTTGCGGAAGGTCTGGGCGAACGGCCCGGTGGCGTTGCGGAGGTACCCCTCGGAGGAGAACGGGTCGGAGGTCCCCTGGCTCTCGATCTTGGTCCTCCCCTCGTAGTACAGGTGCCGGCTCTGTCGCAAAGAGAGCCGAAATGGGGGTGGGCCCGGTTGACAGTTTCGATGGAAGGGGAGGCACCTTCGTGGTGGACTGGGTCACAGCGACAATCGCCAGCACCCCGAAGGGCCCCCCCGATG
>NZ_RYZH01000031.1 GCF_003977685.1 Tautonia sociabilis
AGGAGAGCAGGAGAGCAGGAGAGCAGGAGAGCAGGAGAGCAGGAGAGCAGGAGAGCAGGAGAGCAGGAGAGCAGGAGAGCAGGAGAGCAGGAGAGCAGGAGAGCAGGAGAGCAGGAGAGGAGAAGAGCAGGAGAGGAGGAGAGGAGAAGACCCGCCGGGAAGCGATCGGCGATGCCCACGAGGTTCTGCTCCGAGGCCTCGAGCCCCCGACAGGCCCCGGTCCCCTCATCCCCGGCTCGCCCCCTTGAGCCGCTCCAGCGGGTGCGATCGGTCGGCCAGTGGCAGGGCGACCGGGCCCCCGGCGACCTGGGAGGCGTAGGTGGCCAGGATCATCTCGATCGAGGCCCGGCCGTCGGCGCCGGAGACGACCGGCGGGCGGTCCTCCTCGACGGCGGCGATCAGGTCGGCCACGATCCGGCGGTTGCCGTCGAGCAGGCCACCCGACGGCAAGGGCTCGGCCAGGCCGACGCCGGCGCTGGTGATCGGCTCCCAGCCGGCTCCGCCGGGGGAGTCGAACCATCGGGGGTCCCGGAGCAGGTACGCCTCGGGCAGCCAGCCGGTCCCCGTGAGGATGACGCCCCGCTCGCCGAAGATGCGGAGGCCGAACCGGCTCCCCGGCTCGGTGGGGCGGGCGGTGGCGAAGTGGGCGACCGCGGGGGAGTCGGCGAAGCCGTACATCGCGTCGACCCGGTCGCCGGCCAGGGGGCCGATCCCCTCGGCGCCGTCCCGGACGTGCTCGGAGGTGATCGGGACGCCGCCGTCGGTGACTCGGGCGAAGCACCACGACGGGTCGCCGAGCACGGCCCGGAACAGGTCCATGATGTGAGTGCCGAGCACCATCAGGTCCTCGCCTCCCCCTCGGCGGTCCTCCTTGCCTCGGCCCCGGAGCTCGAGGACGGGGCCGATCACGCCGTCGGCGACCAGCGTCTTGACCTGCTCGAAAATCGGGCTGACCCGGGTCTGGAAGGCGATGGCGAGCTTGACGTGGCTGGCGTCGCAGGCCGAGAGCATGGCGTCGCAATCGGCGGGGGAGGGGGCCATCGGCTTCTCCAGCAAGATCCCCCGGACGCCGAACTCGGCGCAGGAGACGACCATCTCCCGGTGGCAATCCAGCCAGCGGGGGCCGACGGCGACAAACTCGGGGCGCTCGCGTTCGAGCATCTCGCGGTAGTCGGCATAGGAGCGGTCGACGCCGAGCCGGGAGGAGGCGGCGGCTCGGCCGGCCTCGTCCTCGTCGGCCACGGCGACCAGAGTGAACTTCGGCTCCTCGGCGAAGGCGCGGTCGAGGTCGTGGCCGTAGTTTCCCCGGCCGGTGCGGCCGATGACGGCAGCGCGGTAGGGCGGCTGGAACATGGCGAGCACTCCCGGATGGTTGCGGCGGCCCGGCGACGGCGACGGCGACGGCGACGGCGACGGCGACGGCGACGCCCAGCATGCCTGGCCGGACGATCCGACGCAAGCCGCTCTCGCCCCGTCGCTTCGGTCGAGGCGTCCCGCTTGAAGGGCGGCGCCCGGAGCCTTAGACTGGGGCGATCGCCGATCGATCTGCCTGCCGGCGAGGGTCGACCGTCCTCCGAGTTCGGGGCCGTTCCATGCAGACGTTGCTGATCGCGCTGGGCGCGGGTGTGGCGTTCCTCGTCGCCTATCACACCTACGGCCGTTGGCTGGGCCGGACGATCTTCCGGTTGTCGGCGGATTACGTCTGCCCCTCGCACCGCCTGCGGGACGACGCCGACTACGTGCCGACCGCTCGAGCGGTCGTCTTCGGCCACCACTTCACCTCGATCGCCGGCACCGGGCCGATCGTCGGCCCGGCCATTGCCGTGATGTGGGGCTGGGTGCCGGCCCTGCTCTGGGTGGTCTTCGGCTCGATCTTCATCGGCGCCGTGCACGACTTTGGCGCCCTGGTCGTCTCGATCCGCAACAACGGCCAGACGGTGGGGGACATCGCCGGCCGGCTGATCAACCGCCGGGCGCGGATCCTGTTCCTGCTGATCCTGTTCCTGGCCCTGACGATCGTGCTGGCGATCTTCGGCCTGGTGATCGCCGCCGTCTTCCGTCAGTACCCGGCGTCGATCTTCCCGTGCCTGGTGCAGATCCCGATCGCCGTGGCCATCGGGATCTGGCTGCACCGCAAGGGGGCGGCCCTGGCGGTGCCGTCCGTGATCGCGCTGGCCCTGATGTACCTGACGGTCATCTTCGGCGATGAGAACACGCCGGTCGCCTCGCTGTCGTTCCTGCCGGGGTGGCTCGCCTCGGGGATCGAGGCGGTCGAGGCGACCTTGCACGGCTGGAACGCGACGATGGCCGGGTGGAGCACGATCACCTGGGTGGGACTTCTGCTGATCTACTCGTATATCGCCTCGGTGATCCCGGTCTGGATCCTGTTGCAGCCGAGGGACTACATCAACTCGCTCCAGCTCATCAGCGCGCTGGGCCTGATCGTCGTCGGCCTGGCCGTCGCCGCCTTCGCCGGGGGCGCCCCGGTCGGGGAGGAGGGGGCGAGGCCTCCCCTGGCGATCGCCGCGCCGGCCGTGGACTTCAGCCCGACCGACGCGCCGCTGATCTTCCCGTTCCTGTTCGTGACGATCGCCTGCGGGGCCATCAGCGGCTTCCACTGCCTGGTCAGCAGCGGCACCTCGAGCAAGCAGATCGACCGCGAGCCCGACGCCCGGTTCGTCGGCTACGGCGGGATGCTCACCGAAGGGTTCCTGGCGACGCTGGTGATCCTGGCCTGCGTGGCGGGGCTGGGGCTGGGGATCCCGGGAGAAAACGGGGCGCCGCTGCTCGGCGGCGCGGCGTTCGCCGAGCGGTACGGATCGTGGAACACCTCGGGAGGACTGGCGGCGACGGTGGGCGCCTTCGTCGACGGCTCGGCGAACTTCCTGAAGGCGATGGGGCTTCCGGAGGGGGTGTCGGTCGCCTTGATGGGCGTGCTGGTGGCCTCGTTCGCGGGGACGACGCTGGACACGGCGTGCCGGCTCCAGCGGTACGTGGTGCAGGAGCTGGCGAGGGCGCTGATCGGCGGCGGTCGCGCCGAGGCCGAATCGCCCGACGCCCCGCTGTTCCGGCGCGAGCCGGTGCCGTTGTCGGCCCACCCGCTCTCGTGGCTGGCGAACAAGCACGGGGCGACGATCTTCGCCGTGGTGCTCGCCGGCGCCCTGGCCGCCTTCCCGAAGGCCGGGCAGCAGTGGTCCTGGGCCAACGCGGGGCAGGGGGGGCTGATCCTCTGGCCACTCTTCGGCGCGACGAACCAGCTGCTCGGCGGGCTCTCCTTCCTGGTGATCGCCTTCTACCTCCGCCGCCGGGGCCTGCCGAACTGGTTCCTGATCGCCCCGCTGATCTTCATGCTGCTCTTGCCCGCCTGGGCGATGCTCTGGCAGATCTTCATCGACGCCCCCGGCCCTGGCGGCTCCTGGCTGGCCGACCGGCAGTGGGTCCTGCTCGGGATCGGCTTGGCGACGACGGTGCTGGAGGCGTGGCTGGTGGTCGAGGCGCTGCTGCTCTGGCCCCGGATCGCAGGGGTACTGGAACCGTTGGTCGCTCCGGAGCCGGTGACCTTCGCCCCGCAGGGGGCGGCCTCGGCGGTCGGCAGCGGGGCGGGGGCCTGATCGCCCTCCCGGGAGGCTTCCTCCCCCCTGGCAAGGCCGGGCCGGATCTGCTACAGGGGCTGAGCTGGCCAGGGATTCCATCCGATGAGTCGAGGGACCGGACCCGACGGGGGGTTGAATGGCGAAGAACGAGCGGTGGGCCTCGCGCGTCGGGCTGGTGCTGGCGATGGCCGGCAACGCGGTGGGGCTGGGGAATTTCCTGAGGTTCCCAGCCCAGGCGGCACAGAACGGCGGCGGGGCGTTCATGATCCCGTACCTCGTCTCGCTCGTCGTGATGGGGATCCCGTTGATGTGGATCGAGTGGACCATGGGTCGCTTTGGCGGCGGCCAGGGGCACCACTCGACGCCGGGCATCTTTCAGTCGATGGGCAAGAGCCGGCTCTGGAAGTACGCCGGCGTGCTCGGGCTGCTGACGTGCCTGGGGATCGCGTCGTACTACCTGTACATCGAGTCGTGGTGCCTGTCGTATTCCATCTACTCGCTGCTCGGCGGGTTCCAGCCGCCGGAGGGCGTCTCGCCTGAGGATGCCGCCGCCTTCGCCAGCGGGGCGCCGTCGGCCTTCTTCAACCGGATCACGGGACAGCAGGAAAATCAGATCTTCGCCATCAGCATGCCAGGGCTGGTGATGTTCGCCATCTGCATTGGCATCAACATCTTCATTCTCTCCCGGGGAGTGGCCGGGGGGATCGAGGTGGTGGCCAAGGTGGCCATGCCGCTGCTGCTGCTCTTCGGCGTGGTGCTGGCGGTCAAGGGGCTGATGAACGACCCAGTGGCTGAGGAGGCGGTGAAGTACAGCCCGTGGATCGGGCTGAACTATGTCTGGGAGCCAGACCTCACTCAACTGGGTAATCCAGCGGTCTGGCTGGCGGCGGCCGGGCAGATCTTCTTCACGCTGTCGATCGGCATGGGGTCGATCCACTGCTATGCGTCGTACCTCCGCAGGAAGGACGACGTGGCCCTGACCGGCGCCACCACGGCCTGGACCAACGAGCTGTGCGAGGTGGTGCTCGGCAGCGCCCTGCTGCTGCCGATCGCCGTCAGCTACCTGGGGCTGGAGGCGGTCCAGGAGCAGTCGGGCTTCGGCCTGGCGTTCATGACCCTGCCAACGCTGTTCAACAACTGGGGACAATTCGCCCCGCTGGCCGGCTTCCTCTGGTTCGGCCTGCTGTTCCTGGCGGCGATCACCAGCTCGCTGGCGATGGGGCAGCCGGTGATGGCGTTCCTGGAGGACGAGTTCAAGCTCAGCCGCGTCAAGGCGTCGTGGGCCCTGATGGGGATGATCTTGCTGCTGGCCGTGCCGGTGGCAACGATCACACAGGCTGGCGTCTTCGACGACTTCGACTTCTGGGTCGGCACCTTCGCCCTGGTCGTCTTCGCGCTGCTGGAGGTGATCCTCTTCGCCTGGGTCTTCGGCATGGACCGGGGCTGGGAGGAGCTGATGCGAGGGGCCGAATTGAAGGTGCCCCGGGCGTTCTACTACATCACGAAGTACGTCACCCCGGTCTTCATCATCGTGATCCTGCTGGCGGCGGTCTTCAAGCCAAGCGTCGGCTGGGACGGCTTCTTCAGGTCGATCGGCGCGGGGGAGGGCATCCCCTCCTGGGAATGGGCCGGCGACAGCGTGATCGGCAAGCTCCTGCACAAGGACCTGCAGGCCCCCCACGGAGCCTCTCCCGAGGTCGCCACCTACTACCAATGGCTCCGGATGATCCGCACGTTCGACCGGCTGGCGCTGGCCGGGCTCTTCCTGTTCTTCTCGGTGCTGGTGGCCATCGCCTGGTCGCGCAAGAACACCCAACCGAAGGGGACCGGCGCATGAACACCGACGGCATGACCACCTCGGCCTGGCTCTTCATGGGGATCGTCTGGTCGGTCGTCCTGCTGATGACCGCCTACTGCTTCGCCAAGCTGCTGACCTCGAAGCAATTCACCGAGCCCGACACCGACCAGGACCACACCCCGCCGTTCAAGGTCGAGGAGGACGACCTGGGCTGAGCGGGCTCCTCGGGCCACCTGGGGAGAGCGGGGCCCGGCCCGAAGGGACAAGACCCGCCGGCCCCTGATCGCTCCCGATTGCTTCCCCGGCCCCGCTCCCCGCCTGCGGGGAGCGGCCGGGAAGCCGGGGCCGTGTCGACCCCGGACCGTCCACGGTGGGGTCGCCACGACCCCACCTCCCCTCGATGCGAGTGCTCCGCGATTCGAGAACTCCGGGATCACTCGACGTCTCGGCCCTCGACGACGTCGATAATCGGAGGAGCCTCATGGGGGCCTTCCATCTCGCCGAGCCGCATGCGGCGGAAGTAGTCGTTGAAGGCGTTCATCGCCTGGTAGCTCATCGCGAGGATGATCGGCACGTTGGCCACGAGCATCACGCCGGTGCCCAGGTCGGCGAGGTTGCCAAGCTGAGTGTCGGTGCGGATGAAGTTGGGCAGCGTGACGACGACCGTGGCCAGGCAGAAGACAACCTTGTAGGCCGGAACGGCCTTCTCGCTGAACAGATAGACGATCCCCTGCTCGCCGTAGTAGGCCCAGGAGATCAGGGTCGAGATGGCGAACAGCCAGCAGGCGGCCGTCACCAGCCACTTGCCCAGGCCGGGGACGGCCCGGTCGAAGGCCAGGCCGGTCAGGGCGGCCCCCACAAGGTCGCGGTAGACGCCAGTGTCGACGAGGGTGGCGCCGTCGCTCGCCTCGGCGGGCAAGTCGCCCCAGGAAATCCGGAGGCCTCCGTTCCCATCGGAAACCACGGTGCCGGGGACCCGGACAAGATTGCTGCCGGTG
This sequence comes from Tautonia sociabilis, assembly GCF_003977685.1. Taxonomy (GTDB): domain Bacteria; phylum Planctomycetota; class Planctomycetia; order Isosphaerales; family Isosphaeraceae; genus Tautonia; species Tautonia sociabilis. The sequence continues at coordinate 6,390 of NZ_RYZH01000031.1, forward strand.
TCTCCCGAGGTCTCGGCGACCTCGGCGACGAGGAAGAAGCTGTTCCCTTCGGTCCAGCGGTCGGGAGCGGGCAAGTCGGGAAGGCTCTCGATGGAGGTGTCGGCGAGGACCTCGAGCGAGCCATCGGCGCCTTCAACCAGGGCGATCTGCCCCTCGAACGGACCGGCGGCCTCGCGGTTCCAGGTGCCGGTGACGAGGATGACCAGGGCGGTCAGTGTGCAGACGAGGCAGGTGTCGATGAACGGCTCGAGCCCGGCGACCACACCCTCTCGAACCGGCTCGTTGGTCTTGGCGGCGGAGTGGGCGATGGGGGAGGTGCCCTGGCCGGCCTCGTTGGAGAACAGAGCGCGGCGGAGGCCGGTGGTCAGACCGAACCAGGCGGTGGCGCCGAGAAAGGCGCCGCCGGCCTCGGTGGGGTTGAAGGCCTCTCGGACGACCATCGCCAGCAGGGCGGGCACGTCGGCCGCCTTGAGGATCAGCACCGCCACGCCCGCCAGCAGGTACAGCCCGCACATGAACGGCACGAGCCGGCCGGCCACGTCGCCGATCCGCTTGATGCCGCCGATGATCACCGTGCCGGTGATCATCGCCAGCACGATGCCGGTGACAATCGTCGGCACGCCGAAGTAGGTGTTGGTGATCGAGGCGACGTTCCAGGCCTGGAACATGTTGCCGCCGGTCATGGTCGAGATCAGCAGCGTGACGCAGAAGATGGCGCCGATGGCCCAGGCGACCGGCCTGGCCCAGCCGCCGACGCGGTCGCCGAAGCCGCGCTTGATCACGTACATGGCGCCGCCGTGGGGGTTCTCCGGGTCGCTGGTGTCGCGATAGATCATCGCCAGCGTGACCTCGACGGCCTTGATCGCCATGCCGAGGAAGCCCGTCACCCACATCCAGAACAGTGCCCCCGGCCCTCCGATGCCGATGGCCAGCGCCACGCCGCCGATGTTCCCCAGGCCGACCGTGCCCGACAGCGCCGCCGAGAGCGCCTGGAAGTGGTTGATGGCCCCGGGATCGCTCTTGTCGTCGTAGGTGCCGCGAAGCACCTTCACGCCGTGGGTCAGGGCGCGAAACTGGATGAACTTGCTCCAGATCGTGAACAGGATGCCCGTGCCCAGCAGCGCGAAGAAAGTGGGCGTGCTCCAGAGGGCCCCGATCACGTCGTTCATGACCTGATTATACGTATCCATCGATGGCTCCGGGCCAGAGGACGGGACGCGGGCGCGAGGAGAAGAGAGGAGAGGAGAGGGGAGGTGAGGGCGAGGCGGGGGTCGGCGTCGGCCTCGGCGGCTCCGGCCGGCTCGATCGCTGGGAGAGGAGGGGGGCCGGCCGGCTCCCAGGAGGGGGACGCCGGCCGGGGGATCGATCGGGGAGGCCCGCCGATCGGCGGGGGCCGGGGTCAGTTGGAGGGCAGCTCCATCACCTCGACCTTCCGGATCTTCACCGTACTGCCCGGGTCGTGGCCCTGGAAGGCGAAGTGCCCGCTCTCGTACTGGCGGTCGTAGTCGAGCAGCTCATAGAGGACCTTGCCGTTGACCTTCACGATGATCGACGTGACGGGAGAGCCGCGATACACCACGTCCTTGACCTCGACCTCCTGGGTGAACCAGGTGTCGGGCGGAACGAGCTGCTCGTAGACGTGCACCCGGGTGTAGATGGAGCCGGTCTTGATCGGGTCGCGGTGGGTGCTGTTGATCTGGCACTCGTAGCCGCCGGTGAAGGTGGGGCCCTTCTCGGAGCGAAAGTACATGCCGGAGTTGCCGCCGTCGTTGATGCTGATCTCGGCCCGGAAGCGGAAGTTCTTGTAATCTCCCTTCGGGCTGAAGAGCATCGACGCTTCGCCAGTGCCGACGAGCATGCCATCCTCGACGGTCCACTTGCAGTTCGAACCCTCGCGCAGGGGAATCATCTCCCAGCCGCTGAGGGTTTCGCCGTCGAACAGGGAGACCCACTCCTCGGCCGTCGGCTCGGCCGCGGGGGCCGCCTGTGGGACGAACAGCGCCAGTAGGGCCGGCGCCCAAATGTTCCGGAGCATGGTGTTCATACCTCGCGATTCGGCGACAACGATCCTCGGGCCGCCCGGCCAACCCGGGCCAAACGGCCGAGATGCCGCATCTTACGACAGCCCGCTCCCCGACGCCAGCACCCGCCTCGCCCGCCCTTGCCCCTGGAGGAACCCCCGATCATGACCGCCGCCGAGGCCATCCTCCGACGCCGATCCTCCCCCCGATTCGACCCCGATCTCCCCGTCACCGGCGAGGAACTCGTCCGCCTGCTGGGCCTCGCCCGCCACTCGCCGTCGCAACACAACTTGCAGCCCTGGCGCTTCCTCGTCGTGCGAGACCGGGCCAACCGCGACCGACTCCGCCGCTGGGCCTTCGGCCACCCCGCGCTCGCCGACGCCCCCGTCGCCCTGCTGCTGCTCGGCTACCTTTATCCGCACCGAAGCCACTGGGACGCGATCCTCAAACAGATGAGAATGCAAGCTTACATTGACTCAGAGGCCGTCTTTCGCCGGGACGCCGAGGTCCGTCGCGACCTGGCCGCCGAGCCGGATCTCGGCTGCTGGGCCTGCAAGAACGCCATGCTCGCCGCCGCCACCCTGATGATCGCCGCCGAGGGGCTCGGCCTGGCCTCCTGCCCGATCGACCGCTTCGACCCCGGCCCCATCCGGGACGACTTCGGCATCCCCGCCGACCACGCCCTCTGCGCCCTCATCGCCCTCGGCCATCCCGCGCTCCCCGACGAGGTCCCCTCCCTCGGCCGCCTCCCCCTGGCCGAACTTTGCTTCGAGGAGCACTTCGGCCGCCCCTGGACGCTCGGAGAACCCGACCTGGCCGAGGACCAACGGCCGGAGGACTGACGCCTCCTCCCCCAGACGATCGCTCATGCCGGAGTTCTTCGATGTTCGATGATTGACCGTTGCACGGGGGAGCGGTTCGGGACGATCATCCGCCGCTCCCGGCCTCCGCCCCCAGCCTTCCCGAAGCGCCGACCGCCATCGACCGACGCGATTCCGCCCCTCGGATCCTCATGAGCCGACGTCTCCCCTCCCGCCGATCGCTCCGGGTCCTCTCGGCAGCCGCCCTGCTCGCCGCGCCGCTGGCGGCGATGGCGGCGGCCTATGTCGCCGTGCTGGCCTCCTCGAGGCCGGAGCAACGATCACCGACGAGGGCGATCCCCAGGCCGGACCTGCCCGGCTGGCTGCGAGAGCACACCGCGATGGTCGCCTCGGCGTCGTCCGGCTCTCGGATCGACCTGCTGTTCCTCGGCGACTCGATCACCCGGGGCTGGCTCGGCGCCGGCCGGGCTCCGTTCGACGGCGAGGGGAGGGAACTGTGGCGGACTCGGCTCGAACCCCGAGGCGCGGCGAACTTCGGCATCGGCAGCGACCGGATCGAGCACCTGCTCTGGCGGATCCGGCACGGAGAACTGGCCGGGATCGAGCCGGCGGTGGTGGTGATTCTGATCGGCTCGAACAACATCGGCCTCGATCCGCCGGAGGAGATCGCCGCGGGGATCGCCGCCGTCGTCGCCGAGGTCCGGCGCCGGCTCCCCCGGTCGGTCCTCCTGCTGATGGCCCTGCCTCCCCGAGGGATCTCGCCGCAGCATGCCCCGCCGCCGGACCGGGACCGCCCGCATCCCGACGTCGCCGAGGTCAACCGCCTCATCGCTCCCCTCGGCCGGCTCCCCCGGGTGCTCGTCGTCGACTTCGGCTCCCTCCTGCTCGACGCCGACGGCCTCCTGCCCCGCTCCACCTTCCCCGACTATCTCCACCTCTCCCGCCCCGGCTACCGCCGCTGGGCCGAGGCGATCGAGCCTCACCTGAGGATCTTCCTCGGGGCGCCGCCGACTCCGGCCGGAGCCCCGGATCCATCGGCCGACGACGGAGGAGCAACACGAGACGGCGAGGGGCCGGAGGACGGCCGGCAGAGCAGGCCATCGGCCTCGGAGGAGGGAGCACGAGAAGAGACCGGAGGGACGAGGAGAAACCGAGGGCCTCGGCGGGGGACGATCGCCGCCGATTCCCGCTCCGATCCGGCCGATCGCCCCGGGAGCCCCCCGCCGTCTCGCCTCGGCGACCCGTCCTCAGCCCGGCCCTTCTCCCCACATCGCTCGCTCGTCCGCGAAGGGGTGGGCCGGCCCTCCCCGGGGGCGGGATCGGGAGAGGACGCGGGCAATCGCCTCGGCCATCCGGAGATCGTCTCGGGTGGTGATCTTCAGGTTGAACGGCGAGCCGGCGACGATCCGGCAAGGGTGGCCGATCGCCTCGACGAGCTGGGAGTCGTCGGTCACCGGGACCGCGAGGTTGGGGCGGTTGGCGTGAGCCCGGCGTAGGAGGTCGATCGCGAACGCCTGAGGGGTCTGGACGCCGTACAGCCCCTCCCGGGAGACGGTCTCGACGACCAGCCCGTCGGGGCCGACTCGCTTCAGCGTGTCGGCCACCGGCACGCCGGGCAGGGCGGCGCCGTGCGACCGGGCGGCGTCGAAGACGGCGTCGATCAGCTCGGTCGAAGGGAACGGCCGGGCGGCGTCGTGCACGGCGACGAACGCGCAAGACGGGTCGACCCGGTCCAGGCAGGACGCCACGGTGTCGAACCGCTCGGCCCCGCCCTCGACGACCGTCAGCCCCAGGAACGCGGCGTTGGCGCGGTAGCGGCGGTCGAACAGCTCGCGGTCCTCGGGGGCGATGGCCAGGATGAGCTGAGCCACGTCCTCCCGGTTGACGAACGGCTCGACGGCCCGCAGCCAGACGGCCCGGCCGTCGATCTCGTGGTAGATTTTTTTCTGCTTCGCGTCGCCGAACCGCCGCGATCGGCCGGCGGCCGGGAAGATGACGGCGAACGGCCCCATGTCCGGACCTCCTTCGGATCGGGGGATCGGATCGCCCGCGTCGACTCGCCCCGTATGGTATTGTCGGGGGGCCGCCCCGGGGCGTCAACGACGGGAGAGCGGGCGGATCGACCCATCGATCGGAGCCGATTGATCGCTCGGCCTCCCCGCCGGCTCGCCACAATGAACCGCCCCGGGGGCCGAATGCATCGGGAGGGCGATCGGCGCCGGGGCCGATCGCCCCAGCGCCGCGGTGATGAGTCGCGACCGGCGATCGGGGTGGGAGCGTGTCATGCTCAGGATGTCCCAGGCCATCTTGCTGATCGGGTTGATCGGGGTCGTGCTCGCCGGCCTGCTGCGCCGGAGTCGGGGATGGCACCCGGCCGAAGGCCCGGACGGCAGCGGTCGGCTCGGCCTCCTTCCGACCCTGGTGCTGGGGGCCGCCACAATCGGCGCCCTGGTGGGCTCGGCGGCGCTCGGCGACGCCGGCTTCGATCGCCTGAGACGCCAGCGAGACCTGGAGCGCGTCCCCCGCACCGAGGTGGCCGCCGCCATGACCGGAGAGATCAACCTCTCCGGCGTCGCCCAGCCCGACGACGGCTCCCCGCTCGTCGCCGCCCCCCGATCGGGCGTGCCCTGCCTGTACTTCTCCTACACCGAGGAGCGCAAGACCACCGACTCCGACGGCGACACCCGATGGGAGACGGTCGAGAGCCGAGAGGACTGGGCCCGCTCCTTCCAGCTCCTCGACGACTCCGGGGCGATCCGGGTCCTCCCCTCCAACGGCGGCATCTTCCGCACCGAGGGCTCGGACCTGTCCGAAACCGTCGGCGACCGCCGCTACACCGAGCATCGCATCGAGCCCGGCCAATCCGTCTTCGTCTTCGGCTTCGCCCAGGTGGACGCCGAGGGGAGGGGCGCCGTCGAGTTTGAATCCCCCGGGCACTACTCGCCGATTGTCGCCGAGGGGGACGAGCTGGGGCAGCGCCGGGGGATGGCGACCGTCGCGATCGTGCTCATCTGGGCGGGGCTCGCGAGCCTCTCGTTCGCCGTCTACTTCGGCTGCTGGCTCTCCCGGATCCACCAGTCGCCGGCCTACCTGGCCACGCTGGCGCTGGTGATGGTCGTCGGCCTGTCCTTTTGCGGCCTTCGGATGATGCACGCCGACCTGCTCGGGTCGCGAGACCGGCTGGAGCGTGCCCGGGCCTCGGCCCGGGAGGCCGTGGCCGAGCTGCTCCGCCGCAAGGGGATCTCCTGGAACGGCGACTGGGCCGCCCTCGGGCGCTTCGACGACCGGGCCGCCTTCGCCCCGCTCGACGACCGAGAGCGCCGCCGCCTGACCCGGCTCCGGATCGACCTGGCGCGTGCCGTCCTCCGGGCCAACGCCATCCGGGATCGCTTCCCCGAGCGCCTGCTCGCCCCCCTCTGGGGAGTCTCTGCCTTCGAGCCGATCCCACTGCCCGAGGCCGACACCGAGGCCCTCGCCCGGCTCGACGGCGAGTTCCGCGTCGCCCGGCTCGGCGGTGGGCTGGCCGCCTCGATGGGAGGAGGAGCCGTCATCGTGACGCTCCTCGGCTCGTGGTTCGGCCTGAGGCGCGTGAAGGAGAAACGCTACATCGAGAACGTGCCCACCAGCCCCACGACCGGCGTGGCCGTCGGCTTCGCCGAGGTCATCGGCACCATCGAGCCCGCCGACGGTGAGCGGTCGCTCTCCGGGCCGCTCTCCGACCGCCCCTGCGCCCACTTCCATTACACCGTGCAGGAGCGCCGGGGCTCGGGAAAGAACGCCAAGTGGGTGACGATCGAGGACCGCACCGAGCACGTCCCCTTTTATTGCCGAGACGACGAGGGCCGCCTGCTGGTGCTTCCCGAGGGGGCCGAGATCCTCACCCGCCACCGCTCCAGCCGCCGCGAGGGGAGCCTCCGCTACAGCGAAACCCGCCTGGAGCTGGGCGACCCGCTTTACGCCCTGGGCAGCGTGACGATCGAGCCGGAGGAGATGACCTCGCTTCGCCTGGAACGCGGGAATGAGCGATCGCTTCCCTATATCCTCAGCAATTACTCCGAGTCGGCGTTGATGCACCGCAAGGCACGAGTCGGCCAGTTCTGGGTGACGCTGGCGATCGACGCGCTGATTCTCCCCGCCCTGCTCGCCTTCGGCGTCGCCGGCTCGTTCCAGCCAACCGACTTCCTCGCCGCCACCAGCGTGGCGGTCGGCTATTTCGCCCTCGCCGTGGCGATCCTCCTGTTCAACGACCTGGTCTTCCTCCGCAACCGAGTCCGGCGAGCCTGGCACAACATCGACGTTTCCCTGAAGAAGCGCGCCGACCTGCTACCCAACCTCCAGCGCGTCGTCCAGTCGTACCTCTCCCACGAGCGCGGAGTGCGGGAGGACCTCGCCCTGCTGCGCCGATCCTACGGCGGCGGCGCCGTCTTGGATCCGACCCATGCCGCCGAGGCGCTCACCGCCGAGCGATCGCTGCTTGATCACATCATCGGCCTCCGCGAGGCCCTCCCCGAGCTCAAGGGGGACTGCCTGACCGCCGACCTCATGCGCCGGCTCACCCTGCTGGAGAACGAGGTGGCCCTGATGCGCCAGGGCTACAACGACGCCGTCGAACGCTACAACACCCGGATCGCCCACATCCCCGAGGTGCTGCTCGCCGTGCCGTTCGGCTTCACCGAGGCCTCGTTCTTCCGGGCCCCGGTCGAGGTCCACGAGGCCCCCCGGGTCGAGTTCTCGACGAGCGGGGCGGAACCGAGGACCGGCGGAAGCGAGGAGGATGCCGGACCGCCCATGCCGGACGCTTGAGACGGATACCGGAGGCAGAGCCGCCGGTCTCGAGCGAAGGAGCGGGCGCGCTCGCAGGAGGCTCTCGGCCAATTCCCCCTGGTTCCTCTCGGTTCTCCTCGAGGTCGGGCCCCCATCCTCGCGATTCCGAGGGCCGGGGGCCGCTGGCGGGCTCGACTCCGGTAAGCTCCGACGCCAGCAACCGATCGTCCCGGACGGCCTCGGCCCCCTCGGGCCACTTCCGGCCCAGGGTCCAGCCGCAGTAAGATGAGGACGGACCTGATCGGTTCGAGCCGCCCGACGACCTCCCCGCCCTCGCCAACCCGAGCGCCGATGAGCACGCATCCCTCGCCTCCCCCCGGCCAGACGATCTTCGTGGAGCGCAACGCGAAGCCAGGCTGCCTCCGCCGGCTGCTCTGGCCGGTGCTCCTGGTTTCCCTGCTGCTGAACGCCAGCTACCTGTCGAGGGAAACCTCGGGCCTGACGCCCGATCGCCTGGAGGAGCAGTACGTCCTCGGCTCCATCAACCCGGCGGCCGACAAGGTGGCGGTCGTCCGGATCGAGGGCCTGATCGCGCTGGACACGGTCGACCACGCGGTGAGCCAGATCCGCCAGGCCCGCACCGACGAGAAGGTCAAGGCCGTTGTTCTCCGAGTTGACTCCCCCGGCGGGACCGTGACCGGCTCCGACCAGATCTGGCGAGAGGTCGAGCTGCTCAAGCGAGCCGGCAAGCCCGTGGTCGTCTCCATGGGCGGCCTGGCCGCCTCGGGAGGCTACTACGTCTCGGCCCCGGCGGATCTGATCATCGCCGAACCGACCACGACCACGGGCTCCATTGGTGTCATCATCGAGCTGCCCAACGCCTCCGACCTGCTCGACAAGGTTGGCGTCGACTTCCGCGCCGTCACCGCCGGCGAGTGGAAGAACATGGGCTCCCCCTTCGAGCCCTTCACCGATCGCGAGCTGGCCCGCTTCCAGGAGATGGTCGACGACACCTACGACCGCTTCCTCCGCGTCGTCGCCCAGGGGAGAAAGCTGACGATGGCCCGAGCCCGGGAGGTTGCCGACGGCAAAATCTACACCGCGGCCGAGGCTCTCTCCGTCGGCCTGGTCGATCGCCTCGGCTACCAGGAGGACGCGATCGCCGAGGCCATCCGCCTGGCCGACCTGGAATCCCCCCGCGTCGTCCGCTACAACCGCCCGTTCAGCCTCGGCTCCCTGTTCAGCTTCTCCGCCGCCTCCGCCAGCCGCCCCGCATTGATCGACGAAAAGACAATCATGGAATTGCGCACTCCTCGAATGCTGATGATCCTGCGCTAATCGGCCCGTCCTCCGACCTCCCTCATCTTCACCCACCATCGGCCCTGGATCCCGCCATGCAGCCCGACCTCCGCCTCGGCACCTTCGACGTCGACGCCTCCCCCCCCATGGGGCACCCCCTCTGTGGGGGCTGGATCAAGCCGGTCGTCGGCCAGGACGACCCGCAACGGTTCCGGGGCGTCGTGCTGCTGGGATCCGACGCGCCGATCGTCCTCGCCTCGCTGGACTGGACCGGCGTGCTCAACGAGTCGCACCGCATCTGGACCGAGCGGCTCGCCGAGGCCGCCGGCACCTCTCCCGACCGAGTGGCGCTGCACTGCGTCCACCAGCACAACGCCCCGTTCATCGATCTCGTCGGCAACCGCCTCCTCCGGGACGCCGGCGCCGACCCGCTGCTGTTCGACGAGCGCTTCGTCGACGACCTGATGGTCCGCTCCGCCGCCGCCGTGGCCGAGGCGGTCCGCTCCGCCTCCCCGGTCGACCTGCTCGGCATCGGCTCGGCCGACGTGGAACAGGTCGCCTGCAACCGCCGCGTCATAGGGCCCGACGGCCGCATCAAGTACACCCGCACCAGCGCCACCCGCGACCCCGCCGCCCGCGCCGAGCCCGACGGGACGATCGACCCGACCCTCCAGTCGATCTCCTTCTTCCGCAACGGCGCTCCCGTCGCCCGCCTGTACTACTACACGACCCACCCGATGAGCTACTACGGCGACGGCCGCGTCTCGGCCGACTTCGTCGGCCTCGCCCGCTCCCGGCGAGACGCCGACGAGGCCGGCACCCTGCACGTCTACTTCACCGGCGCCGCCGGCAACGTGACCGCCGGCAAGTACAACGACGGCTCTCCCGAAAATCGCCCCGTGCTCGCCGACCGCGTCTACCGCGCCATGACCGCCGCCGACGCCTCGGCCGAGGACCACCCCTTCGACCACCTCTCCTGGGCCACCCTTCCCATCCACTTCGACGCCCGGGAAGACCTCGACCTCGACCGCCTCCGCGCCATCGTGGCCGACCCGGACGCCTCGGTCGTCGACCGCAACCGCAACGCCATGACCTGTTCCTGGCTGATGCGGCTGGAATCGAAGCGCCCCATCCTCCTCGGGCGGCTCGACACCAACGCCGGCAGCATCCTCCACCTGCCGGCCGAGACGTTCGTCGAGTACCAGCTTTACGCCCGCTCCCTGGCCGGCAACGTCCCCCTCGCCGTGGCCGCCTACGGCGACGGCGGCCCCTGGTACATCCCCCTGGAACGCTCCTACCGCGAGGGGGGCTATGAGCCCTCCGTCTCCTGGGTGAGCACGATGTCGGAGCCAATGTACAAGTCGAAGATCGAGGAATTGCTCCGCCGCTCATGACTGCGGCGGCAGGTCGCCCAGTTCCCTCAGGATCAGCGCGTCGAACGCTCGCAGCAGGTCTTCCCTCCCGGAGTAGGGCCCCGGCCGGTACGCCCGGGAGGCGATCCCCTGCTGCGAAAGCTCGCAGACGCGCCAGTCCTGCCGGTTCGTCTCGTCCCAGAAGGCGACCGCGTCGGACGGGTCGAAGTCGGCCCGAGCCATCGCCCCGGGGTGGAAGTGCCAGGAGCAGACGACCTCCGTCCGGTCCTCGGCCCGGGGCCAGAGCAGGTGCGTCATCATGAAATCGGGGTGCAGGCTCAGGAGCAGGTTCGGCAGGATCGCGTAATACTGCACCGAGCGGCACTCGGCCGGGCCAAGCCCCGGGAGCGTCGGCCGCCGAGTCGTCCCCTCGGGAGTCATCGAGGCCACGCCCTCGCGCAAGGTCATCGCCCCGCCGAGGTACCCCGGCGCCGCCGGCTCATTCTCGCCGCTGAGGTAGTGCGACAGCCGGGTCAACGCCGGGTGGATCACCGGACAGTGCAGGCATTCGGAATAGTTCTGGATGATCAATTTCCAGTTCGCCGCCACGTCGTAACTGATTCGTCTCGCCTCCACCAGCTCGGCCATCCCCCACGGCCGGAACCGATCGGGGAGCGCGCCGAGCTGGTCGGCGATCGGCTTCGGATCGTCACCAAGATTGATGAAGACATGTCCATCCCACTCCGCCGTCGAGACTCCGGCCAGCGGCCAGTCCTCGGGCCGGAACCCGGGGGCCTCATCCATGTGCGGGGCCCCGATCAGCCTTCCGGCCAGGTCGTACGTCCAGGCATGATACGGGCACCGGATCGTGCCGCCGGTCTTCCCGACCGGTTCGGCACAGAGCCGAGTCCCCCGGTGCCGGCAGACGTTGAAGAACGCCCGGATCGCCCCGGCGTCGTCACGCACCAGGATGATCGACTCCTCGCCAACCTCTCGGACGACGAAGTCCCCCCGGCCGGGCAGCTCTCCGGACCGGCCGGCGCAGACCCAATTCCGCATGAAGAAGTGTTCGATCTCCCGGCGGAACTGATCCGGGTCGGTGTAGTAGTGCGCCGGCAGGGTGAGGGCGAGGGGCATGGCCGATCATCCCCGGCCGCTGCCGATGGGGTCGCCGGGAGGAGCCGGCGGCGGCTCGGCCCGGGACCGGACGGGCGCCGGCCGCTCCAGGAACCGGGTGATGTCGTCCCGGATCGCCCGGCGGGGGGCCGGGTCCGGGCCATCGTCGGGATCGACACGATCGAGGATGCCGCGGAGGGCCTCGGTCGCGGTCGCCCGCACCTCGGGGGCGGCCTCGTCGTCGTCGGCCAGCTCCATCAGCCGGGTCACGACCAGAGATTGCACGGCCCTTCGGATCGCCCCGACGCTTCCGGAGGCGGGCGCTCCGTCTCGCCACGCCCGGTCGACCAGCGCGCCGACCACCTCGTTGAAGTCGGGATACGACTCGTCGCGGGAGTGGTAGTCGATGAGCCGGGCCGCCCGCTCGCGCCGCAGCAGGCCCGACACCGCCAGGTCGGCGGCGATCGAGGCCGCGGCGACCGGGTCGAAGGTTGGTCCCGTGTGGCCGGAGAACGACTCGGCCGTGCCGCCCTGGTAGCCGAACGGCCGGGGAGGGATCAGGGCGAGGAGGCGATCCGGCAGGACGAGCGTTTCCGGGTCGATCGTCGCGAGCACCGCGTCGAGCGCCTCGCGCTGTCTCCTCGCGGGGACGATCGCGACGACCGGCTCCGGGACGGTCCCGTCCCCGTCCTTGACGGCATAGGTGTAGGACGCGCCGCCGACACTCTTGACGGCCGCCTGGAGCTGAAAGCGGTGGTGCAGATACAGCGGCAGGAGCTTCGCCTCCAGCATGGCCATCGGCGAGCCGTTGTCGATGTTGGCCGGGCCGAACCGCTCCAGCCCGATCCGACGGACTTCCAGCTCGTGGCGGAGCATGGCGACCGGATCGTCGCCGTTGTCCCAGAGGTTCGCCAGCGGGTGCGCCGCCCCGGCGGGGCGGGCGTCGGCGTCGGAGAGGAAGAGCATGCCGGCGGCGACCCCCTCGCGGATGATCCGATCCAGCTCCTCCTCCTCGTCGGCTTCGGGAGGGAACGGGGTGTAGGCGTATCGGATCGCGAACGTGTCGTAGGCGCCGATGCCTTCGGCGTAGGCGTCGGACAGGTCGATCCCGCCCGATTGGGTCAGCCTCACCAGAGGGGCCGGGTAGTCCATCACCGACTCCCGGCCGTAGGTGCTGGCCGCGAAGTTGTGCGCCAGTCCGATCGTGTGTCCGACCTCGTGTGCCGAGAGCTGCCGGAGTCTCGCCAGCGCCATCGCCTCCGCGTCGACGGCCGGGTCCAGGTCGTCCAGGTACTCGGTCGACGGCATCAGGGCGCACTCGCATCCCATCGCGGAGGCGTCTGCTCCCAAGACCGGCACCAATCCCGTCCCGATCAGGTAGTCCTGCCGTACCCGGAGCGAGCCGAGCGTCACGTGTCCCTTGAGGATCTCCCCGGTTCTCGGGTCGATCACGCTCGACCCGTAGGACCACCCTCGCGTTGATCGGTGGACCCAGTTGATGACGTTGTAGCGGACGTCCATCGGGTCGGCGTCTTCGGGCAGGACCTCGACGCGGAACGCATTGATGAACCCGGCCGCCTCGAACGCCTCGTTCCACCAGGAGGCCCCCTCGACCAGCGCCGACCGGATCGGCTCTGGGGCTCCGGGGTCGACGTAGTAGACGATCGGCTCGACCGGCTCCGAGCGATCAGCCGCCGGATCCGCCTTCTCCAGCCGGTGGCGAGCGATCCATCGTGTCTCGATCGGCTCGTCGATCGGCTTCGCATAATCATAGAATTCGATGCCGAAAACGCCGACGCGAGGATCGAGCCGCCTCGGGGAGTAGGAGCCCTCGCCGTCGATCGGCGGCAGCTCGATGAACGACAGCCGCTGGCGGAGGCTGACCGCCTCGGGGCTCGGCGTCGTCTCCCGGAGGAGCCGGCCGGGGTCGCCCTCGGTGGCGAAGGTGAGCAGGGCCTCGATCTCGGTGTTCTTCGGGAATCCCCGGGTGCGGGGCAGGTCAATCGCGCTGCGGGCGACGTCCAGCCAGTAGCTCCCCTGATCCGACCTCCTCAGGGTGGCGGCGATCCCGTGCGCGTCTCTCAGAGCGAACGGCGAGAACTCCACCAGCACGCGATCCCCCTCGGCCGCCTCCACCTCGAAGCCGGCGAGCACGGAGGAGGCGAACGAGTCCTCCACCGCCCTCCGCTCCGCCTCCCGGCCGGTGAGGGCCCGGAACCTTGTGTTCCGCTCGATCATCAGCACCTTCGGCCCAATCCGGCGGAAGACGACCACCCGAGACTCGCCCAGTTGCCCGCGGTCCAGGCCGATCGGGTTCGAGCCCACGCCGGAGGAGAGGGACACCTGGTACAGGATCTCCTCGTCGAACCGAGCGAGTTCGGCCAGCAGCCTCCCGCCGACCTCGTCCCAGTAGAGGGGGATGAAGCCGTCGATCCTCGCCAGCCCCTCGGTCGCCTCGGCGATCGTCGGCGGGCCGGCGATCGTCTCGTCGGCGGCGGCCGGAAGGGCGATCATCGCGAGCAGAAGGCAACACATCGGCATCATCCCAGAGGTGAAGGTCGGGGCGGCAGCCTCAGCGGGGCTTCCGGCCGGCTCGGTGGTTGCCGACCGCCTCGGAGGTCCGCAGCGGCCGGCCGTACACGCGAACCGTTCCAAGCTGTCCGAACACGTTGGGCGCCAGGGTGGCCTGTCCCCGGCCGTTCACGTCTCCCAGCCCGGCGGGGAACCGGCCCCAGCCGAACTGGCGGAGGGCACCGCCGTCGTTGAAGACGCCATCGACGACGACGCTGATGATCCTCGGCCCGGCGTCGATGATGATCGTCACGTGCTGCCAGTCGCCGACCCGCAGCGTGCCGGGTCCGGTGCCGGGGTCGCTGTCCCAGAAGGCTTCGGTGGCGCCGTCGTTCAGCGAGAGGCCCAGGGTCGACCGACCGGTGGTGGCGACGAGCAGGCCTCGGCCCGTCTCGTCCCTCGTATCGAGCAACGTCTGGCCACCGGTCAGTTCCCGGAATCGGACCCGGAAGTCGAGGGTGAAGCCGCCGCGATCGGCCAGGTCGGGCAGGGGGGGCATGGCGACCTCGGCGCCCGGCTCAATCGGGTCGCCGGTCACCTCCAGAAGCAGCCCGTCGCGTTCGACCTCCCGGCGGTCGAACTGCCCCTTGAGGTCGGCGAGCAGGTCCGGGTCGACCTCGTGGACGCGGGCGATCTCCTTCTGCGTCTCGGTGACGTAGAGGAGGCCGCCGTCCTCGATGAAGTCGGGGTAGCTGATGCGGACGCTCGGGTTCTCGTCGTAGAGCAGGATCTCCGGCTCGGACCAGAGGATCTGCCCGTCGCGCTCGACCCCCGCCAGGATCCAGGCGGGGTTGCGGTCGTTGTAAGGCCCCCAGCCCTCGCGATGGACGGGCTCGCCGCCGTGGTTGTGGAACCAGTAGAGGAACGTGCCGTCGCCGAGCTTCTTCACGAAGTTGGCCGCTCTCGGGTGCTTCACCCGGCGGCGGCCAGGTCCGTAGGTCATGTAGGCAGGGGGCGTCCAGGTCCGGCCGCCATCCCGGCTGTAGGCGTGGCAGGGGTAGCCGTCGATGGTGCGGTAGGTGGCGAAGAGCGAGCCGTCGGACAGCTCGACCAGGTTCGCCTCGTCCGAGACCGGCCCCTTGGGGGCCCGGAGGCCGTCGTCCCCCTCGGGGAGCAGCTCCCAGCGGATCTTCGACGGATCCCGCTCGGTCAGGATGGTGTCGCTGCGCAGGAAGACGCCCTGCGATTCGACCATCGTGCCCGGCGTCCCCCACTTGCCGACCTTGGCGAAGCCGAAGATCGCCGCGTCGCGAGCAAGGATCGGCTTACCCACTCCCCAGAAGAACAGCGTTTTGCCGCCGGTGTTGTTCCCAAGGTCGATGTTCATGCGGCGCATCGGGATCTCGAACCGCTCGGCCGACCACGACCGGCCGCCGTCGTCGGAATAGCGGAAGGCATACTCGCCGAGCGTGTCCACCCGCTTGCCCGCTCCGGGCGGTACCGCCGGGAACTCCCGAATGTTCTCGGCGTTGTAAGTGTAAAATGCGTAGATGCGACCGCCCGGCACCTTCAGCGGCATCACCCAGGAGGCCTCCGGACCGCCGGCCGGCTCGATGGGGATGTGCTCCGACCAGGTCCGGCCGTGGTCGGTGCTGATCGTCGCCACGATGTGCTGGCCCGGCTGGCCCTCGACCCCCGCTCCGGTGGTCATCGTGCAGAGCCAGTGCCCCTGGTCGGTGACGACGACATACGGCTGGTCGCAGTAGCCCTCGTCGGGGATCACCCAGCCGTTCCGGATGTCCCTCGGATCCTGGGCCGTCGCGATCGCCGGGAGGAGCAGCAGGGCCAGCGAAGCCAGGAAGATCCGTCGGAGGGGGAGGGCTCGGGTCGGCATGGCTCGGCCTCGGGCGATCGGCGGGGACCGGGATCGATCGCCCCGAGGTTAGCCTTGCGTCGCCCCCGCCGCAAGGACACCGGCCGCCGAGCCCTTCCCCTCGGCGGCATGACGTCCGGCGCCCCCCGAGAGAGGGGCGCGGCCGGGCCGGGTCAGCGGGCGTCGCGGTCGAAGACCGGGTAGACGCGGTCCTCGGCCCGTCGGTAGCGGACCTTGCCGTTCACGATGGCCGTCTCGACGTACGTGCGGTAGTCGAGCGGAGGGCCGTCGAGGATGAGCAGGTCGGCATCCTTACCCTTTTCGATGCTGCCGATCCGGTCCTCCAGGCCGAGGATCCGGGCCGGGACGATGGTCAGCGCGGCCAGCGCGGTTGCCTCGTCGGCGCCTCCCCGGACGGCGAAGGCGGCCTCCAGCGGCAGGCTCGTCAGGTCGCGACCGGCCAGGCCGACGAGGCTGACGGAGCTGCCCAGCGGCGCGATGGCGAAGGGCACGGCCGCCTGCTGGAGGATGCCCGGCGTCTCGATCGACGACCCGGTCGAGTCCTCCCGGCCCGGGTCCGACCGGCGGCGGTCCCGAGGGGTGATGACCACCGGCACACCGGCCTTGCCCAGCTCCTCAGCGACGACCCAGGCCTCGATGGCGCCATCGAGCACGAGCCGGTAGTCCAGCTCCCGGGCCAGGGCGATCATGCTCCGGATCTGCTCGGCCGAGGAGGCCTGCGTCCGCAATGGGATCTCCTTCTTCACCAGCTTGATCAGCCCGTCGTCGACAGGCTTGCGGGGCTCCTTGATGTCCTTCTTGCCGGCCTCCTTGTCGGCCTCGTACTGTTCCAGCTCCTCGAGGTAGTCCCTCGCCTTCTTGAGATTCTCCCGCCAGCTAAAGACGTTGAACGGGCCGGTGAGTGAGGAGGAGGAGAGGCTGTAGAAGGGCTGCTCGGCGGCGAGCATGCCGTCGAGATCGCCCCAGGTCAGCTTGATGACGCAATAATCGTCCGGCCTCGGCCGAGTGGGGGAGGGGGGGGCGAGCGGCTCGGGCAGGATCTCCATGACGGTAGCGGCGCAGTGGGCGCAGGTCCCCTGGCGGTCCTGTTCCCCGAAGAACCGGGAGTCGAAAGGGGAGACCAGGCCGGAGCCGTCGCCGGCGAAGAGGCCGAGGGGGCCGTGGCCGTCGTCCTCCCGGCCCTCGGCGTGAGCGAGCAGGTGGTCGAACGTCTCGTCGTCGAGCTGGCCGTCGGCGAGCAGGCCGATCAGGTCGTCGACGGTCAGGGAGACCGGGCCCTCGTCCTCCGACCCCGGCCCGGGCTGGAAGAGGAAGCGAGCGCCCGAGGCGCCGCCGATCCGCACCGCTCCGGACGTGATGCCGACGCCAAGGCAAAGCTTCATATTCCGATCGAACGGATCAAGGGCGTCGGCCACCGAGTTCGACGAGCCTCCCCCTCCCCGGGACCTGGCCGCCGCGCCCACCCCCACGCCGTTCATGTCCACGGCCACGAACCCGGGGGTGACGACCTTGCCGGAGGCGTCGATCACCTCGGCTCCCTCGGGCACCTCGATCGACTGGCCGACCTCGAGGATCGTGCCGTCCCGGACGAGGATCGTCCCCCGTCGGATCGTCCCCTGGGTGACCGTCTCGATGTCGGCCCCGACGATCGCCAGGATCGGCCCGGGGGTCTTCTCATCCGACTCCTCGCCATCGGGCCTGGCCTCGTCGGGCTTCGGCTCCGAGGAGGCCTCTCCCCCCGAATCCTCCTGGGCCGGGGCCGGGGAGGGGAACATGGCGGCGGCCAGGGCCGCCAGCAGGGCCAGCAGCCGGAGCAAGTCATTCGGTTTCATAGACGGTCCTCCCTGCGATGATAACGGTGCGGAGGCGGCTGTACGGGTCGAGCGGGTCGCCGTCGAAGACGAGCAGCGACGCGGACTTGCCCTCCTCCAGCGAGCCGAGGGCGTCTCCCTGGCCGATCAGCTCCGCCGGACGGGCGGTGAGGGCGGCCAGGGCCTTCTCGCGGGGCAGGCCGGTGGCGACGAGGTAGGCGACGTGGAACAGCGGGGAGTCCTGCGTCGAGAGCAGGCCGAACCGGTCGCTCCCCTGGACGAACGCGAACTCGATGCCCTCCTCGTGGACCAGGCGCGGCACGTTGACAAGATTGCGGTTATCGGGCTCGGTGTCGATGGCCGGCCGCAGCAGCAGGGTCAGCTTCGGCCGATCGGCCAGGCGGTCGAGCGTGCGGCACACGTCCGGCCCCGAGGCGATCAGGGCAAGCCGAACGTCCTTCGCCTCCTCCAGCGCCTCCAGCAGGTAGAGGATTGCCGCCGCGTTGGCGGCGTCGGCGATCAGCGGCACCTTCCCCTCCGCCACGGCCTTCCAGAGTTCGCGAGCGGAGCCGGACGCGCCCGAGTTCGAGGAGGACGACGACGGGCCTCGCCCCGACCGGCCCGATCCGGATCCGGATCCGGCACCGGATCGGTTCCCCCCTCCGGGGCGATTCGCGGCCTCCAGGCCCTTGCGGACGACGTCGAGGCTGGCGGTGCTGTTGGAGACGGCGACATAGAGGCGGCCGTCCTCCTCCACCACCATCGCCTCGGGGTCCTCGGGCGTAATCCGCACGACGGCCGCCTGGCCGTAGTCGGCGGGGATGAGGTTGAGGAGGGTCAGGCCGGAGCGGAGCAGGGGGGCGAAGTCGGTTCGGAAGGGGTCGAGGCCGTCGGCCACCCGGGTGAAGCTCGGCGACCGGGTGGGGCTCGACCCTCCCAGGACGATCACCCGGCCGTTGATAACGACCGTCCTCCTCCCGGAGGACGACGACCCGACGTCCCCTCCATACGGATAGGCCGGCTCCACGATGCCGGGCATGATCGTCCGCCCGCTGGCGTCCACCACTCGGGCGTCCTCGGGGATCTCGACCTGGTCGACCGGGCCGACCGCCTCGATCGTTCCGTCCCGCAGGACGATGACGCCGGTTTCGATCCGGCCGGCCGGGCCGACCGTCTCGATCGTCGCCCCCTTCAGCGCGAGCGGCCGGTCCTGGCCCCAGGAGGCCGGCGGGGCGGCGGCGATCGCGAGCGTCGCGAGCAGCGGCAGCGGGGCGATTCGGGGTTGGGTCACGGCTCGGGGCTCCGGGCGGCGAGGGAGGGGCGATCGGCGGCGAGGGCTGAACTGAACTCAGAAGCGGCGGCGGTCCTTGGCGATGTCGTAGACGACCTTCCCGTCGATGATCACCTGGGTGACGTAATTGCGCGGGTCGATAATCGATCCAGTGCAGATGACAAGATCCGCGTCCTTGCCCACCTCGATGGAGCCGACCCGGTCCTCGATCATCAGGGCCCTGGCCGGCTCGATCGTGATGCCCCGGATCGCCTCCTCCTCGTTCCAGCCGTAGCGGACGGCCATCGTCGCCTGGAACGAGAGTTCCTCCTGAGGGATGACGGGGGAGTCGGTGTTCACGCCGAGCCACTCGACGCCCCGCCGGTCATACTCGGCGACGATGCCGTGGATCTGCCCGTCGTCCGGGTCGAAGCGGAACCCGCGCGGCCCGGCGATCACCGGAACGTTGCGCCGGATCACCTCGTCGGAGATCAGATACCCCTCGAACGTGCCGTGACCGATGACGATTCGCAGGTCCATCGCGTCGTGGAGCATCTCCAGCGTCGCCTGGATGCCCTGGTATCCCTGCGTGTGCACGAGCACCGGGATCTCTCGGCGGAAGAGGGGCTTGAACATCTCCAGGCGCAGGTCGATCTCGGGCCGCTCGCTCGACTTGCCCGACTCGTAGTCGTCCCATGCCCGGACGTAGGCGCGTCCCTCTTCGAGCTGGTCTCGGATGATCCAGTTCATCCCCATCCGGCCGGAGCCGAGGGTGCCGTCCCGGCGCTCGGGGTTGCCCCACTGGGCGATCTTCAGGACGCCGGGGAAGCGGACGAGCACGTCCTCCAGCTCGCCGGGGCCGGTCTTCAGGATCGCGCCGAAGCCCCCCATGTTCGTGCCGCTGCCGGGGATGTAGCAGACGGTGGTCACGCCGCCGGCCACGGCCACCTGAAGCGCGTCGTTGTGCGGGATCACCTGGTCGAGCACCCGGAGATCCGGGTTGGTCTGGTAGACCATCTCGTTCAGGTCGCCCGAGCCGCCGACGTGGCAATGCACCTCGACCAGCCCCGGCATCAGGAACTTGTCGCCGCAGTCGATGACCTCGTACCCCTCGGGGATCTCCACCTCCGTCTGGGGGCCGACCGCCTCGATCTTCCCCCCGCGGACCAGGACCACGCCGTCGACGATCGGCTCGCCGGCGCAGGTGATCACCTTACCGGCGAGCACGGCGAGGGGACGATTCTCCTGCCCTTCGGCGGAGGAGGCCTCCTGCGCCGCCGCCATCGGGGAGAGCAGGCCGAGCAGCAGGACGAGGGCGGTCGGGGAGATCCGGTTTGGTGTCATCAAGGTTCGTCCTCCTGATCGAGAAAGGCCCAGGTCCCGTCGATCATCACCGCGAGCACCCGGCTGGACGGCTCGAAGGGAGGGCCGCTCCAGACGACCAGGTCCGCGTCCTTGCCCGGGGAGATCGTGCCCACGCGGTCGCCCAGCCCGAGGAACCCGGCCGGCACCGAAGACAGCCCGGCCAGCGCGTCCCCCGCTCCCAGCCCCAGCCGCACCGCGTACCGGATCGCCCGGGGAAGGGTGGCCGACCCGGTGCCGGCCCGGGACTGGAACCCGAAGAGCACCCCTCGGGTCGCCAGCACCTGGGGGAGGTTGACCGTCTCCCGGTCGACCTCCCGGACCAGGATCGGGCCGACGACCACGGCCACCTCCGCTTCCGCCAGCAGGTCGAGATCCCGGAAGGCGTCCCCGGCGCCGACCAAGACCGTGTCCAGCTCGTAATCGTCCCGGAACAGCGAGAGGGCCGCCCGGATCTCGTCCAGGCGGTCGACCTCGACCAGCGCCGGGATCTTCGACGAGAACAGGTCGCGGTATGGTTCCAGCGCGTCGGACTTGTTCGGCTCCTTCGGAGGCTTCGGCTCCTCGGGGAGCGGATCCTCGCCCGACTTGCCCTCGCCGCCCTGATCGCCGCCGTCCCCGGCATCGCCCCGCTCCTCCGGATCCTCCCCGTCGTCCTCGTCGTCTTTGTCTTCGTCGTCTTCGCTGCCGGGCTTCGGCTGGTCGCCCGAGGGCTCGTCCTCTGGCTCGTCGGACTCGCCCTCCTTCTTGTTCTCGGCGTCGGACTTCGCCTCCTCGTCCGACTTCTTCGCGTCCTCGGCCTTCTTCCTGGCCTCCTCCTCGGCCTTCTTCTTGGCTTCGAGGCGGGCCTTGGCCTCCTCATATTCTTTCTTCTTCCGCTCGTATTCGGCAAGGTCCTTCGCGTAGTTCTCCCAGGAGTCGTGATAGGCCTTGGCGCGCCGAAGGGTCGCTTCCAGGCCGGGGACGGCGGTGGTGAGGTTGCCGCTCAGCTCGAAGCGGATGGCGGCCGGGTCGCGGAGGACGGTGGGCTCGTCGCCGAGCTTGAAGGCGACGACCGGGGCCGGCAAGTTCTCCCGGGGGCCGGCCAGGACCGTGGTGATCCCTCCTCGCCGGGCGACGGCCGAGGCCGGATCCCACGCCACGAGCCGATCGCCGAGCTTCGTTTCCAGCGAAACCCGGGTGCGCGTCGGGCCGCTCGGCTCGTCCTCCTCCTCGTCGTCGTCCTGGAGGATGACGGGGAAGTCGCTCGCCGAGAAGGATCCGCTCGGACTCGGCTGGGCCGAGAGCGGACCGCCGAGGCCGAGGTCCGTCGCCAGGTCGAGCAGGCCGGGGGTGACGACCGCCCCCTCGAAGGCGAAGACCTCCGCGTCGACCGGCGCCGAGGCGTCCGCGCCAACCCCTCGGATCTTGCCCCCCTGGACGACGATCGTCGCCCCGGGGATCGTCGTCCCGTCCCCGGTCTGGACGGCGCTGGCCCGGATGACCACCGCCCCCGACTCGTCCTCGGCCGACCAGGCCTTCGAGCCGGAGACGTACACCTCGCGGACCCGGGAATGCAGGTCGAACGGGTCGCCGGAGAGGACGACGAAATCCGCGTCCTTGCCCGGGGCGATCGCGCCCACGCGGTCCCCCACGCCGAGCAGCTCGGCCGGGGCGGAGGTGATCATGCGGAGCACCTGCTCCTCGTCCAGGCCGCCGGCGGTGAACGCTCCGGCGAGGAAGAGGAGCTCGTTGAGGTCCTCATCCACGCTCGGGACGATCGCCACGGGGATGCCCGCCTCCAGCAGCTCGGCGGCGTCCTCCCAGGGCTCCCGGGGCTCGGGATCGTCCGGGTCGGGCACGGGGAGGTCGACGATCTGGCCAGGCCGGGAGCGGGAGCCGAGCACCACGCCGTCGACCACGCCCTTCCAGGTGTCGAGCCTCCCGAGGAACGGCCGCAGCTCGACCGGATCGACGAGCACGAGCCTCAGGTTGAACTCCTGGGCGATCGCCAGCGCCGCCCGGATCTCGGCCGCTCCTCGGGCGGTGACGCGCAACCGGCCCGAGTCGTCGAGCGCCTCGGCCAGCGGGTCGAGCAGGGGATCGGTCCCCTCGGCCGCGGCCTCGGGCCCGAGGGCGAGGGCGGCCCCGATCAGCGTCCGAAGCCCCGCCACGGCGCCGGCGAGGCTGGAGGCTAGCTGCGGCTGCGTCGGGTCGACCGGCCGATCCCGAGAGGCGAGCCGGGGGGGAGGCTCGTAGATCCGGGGAGGGTTCAGCGCCTCGGCCGAGAGGAGCACGCGGAGGTCCCCCTCCGGGTCGAGCGTCCGGGAGGCCGGGTCCGGCCCGCCGAGCTTGACGACGGCCCCCCGACCCGGCATCAGCCGGGACCTCCCCGGGCTGAGCTGCGCCGAGGTCACACCTCCGGAGAGCGGCCCGTCGAACTCCTCGAACGGGTCGAACCCGTCGATCGCCCGCACTGCGGGCGTCAGCGCCCGCTCGTCGTCCTGGGAGACCGCCCCCAGGCCGGTTTCCGCCGCCACCAACCCTGGAATGACCACCGCCGACGGCCCCAGGTCGACGACCTTGGCCGTCTCCGGGATCTCGAACGCGCCCCGGGCCCCGGAGGCGACGATTCGGCCGTCTTCGACCAGAATCACCGCGTCCTCGATCGGCCCCCCGTCCCCGGGCCAGAGCCGGGACGCCACATAGGCGACCTCCTCCGCCGGCGGGCCGGCCGACGCCGGAGCGACAGCGAACAGGAGTGCCAGGAGGGCCGTCGGGATCGGGAAGCGTCTCATGGTGCGGTGGCCCGGGGGAGGCAATGACGGATGCGAGAGAGCAGAGGGCGGTTGCGAGAAAGCAGAGGGCCGTTGCAAGAAAGCAGAGGGCGGTTGCGAGCGAGCAGAGGGCCGTTGCAAGAAAGCAGAGGACGGATGCGAGAGAGCAGAGGGCAGTTGCAAGAAAGCAGAGGGCAGTTGCGAGCGAGCAGTGGGCGGTTGCAAGAAAGCAGAGGGCGGTTGCGAGCGAGCAGGGGGCCGTTGCGAGCGGGCAGAGAGCGGATGCGAATGGACGGATGGCAGCGTTCGGACGGATTCGGGGTGGCGGCTGGGAAGGCTGGGGGCGGGTCGACCCCCGTCCCGGCAGGCTGCCGACGCGGGGGACGACCCGATCCCAGCCGCTCCATCCCCACCTGAAGCCCCCATCAGCGGAACTCCGATCGGAATCCTGGAGGTGCGATGGCGGCCGATCCGATGGCCGAGCGCCGGTCGATCCGAGCCTCGCGGCCGCCAGCAGCCCTCGCCCTCACGGTTCCCCTCGCTCGCTGATCGACGGGCGGAGCAGCTCCTTGAGCCGGGAATCCTCGTCGCGGCGGTAGACCACCCGGCCGTCGATGATCGTCGTGTCGACCCAAGTGCCGAGCCGGAGCGGATCGCCGGTGAGGATGATCAGGTCGGCATCCTTCCCCTCCTCGATCGAGCCGACGAACTCGTCGATCTTGAGCAATCGGGCGGGGCGGAGGGTCAGGGCCTCGATCGCCTCCTCGATCGGCATGCCGTACTTCACGGCGGTGGCGGCCTGGAACCAGAGGTAGTTCGGGCCGATCGTGGCGGCCGAGACGGAGGAGCCGCCGGCGGTCTGGAAGGTGATCGGCACACCGGCCTCGCGGTAAATGCGGGGCAAGACGACCAGCTCGTCCTTGTCGGTCCTCGGATCGGTTTCCCAGAAGACGAGGGAGGGGTCGAGGATCACCGGGATCTCGCGGCCGGCCAGCAGGCCGACGGCCTTGTGGCAGTCCCGGCCGAGAATCAGCACGGCGTCGAGCCCGTAGTCGTCGATGAGCCTCAGCGCCTGGGGGACGTCCATCGCCAGCTCGCAGTAGATGAAGGCGGTCAGCTCCCCTTTCAGCAGGCGGACCATCGCCTCCCGCTGGGGGTCGGGCTCGGCGGGGTCGGGCGTTGAGGAGTCCGAGTCTCGGTCGGGCTCCTCGTCCTCGTCCTCCTCCTGGCGGGGGGCCGACTCGTCGTCGGGCTCCTCGCGGTCGTCGTCGGCCTGGGCCTGGGCGTCCTGGTCCTCCTTCCGCTTCTCCTCGAGCGTCTTCATGTACCGCTTCGTCTCGTCCAGCTCGCGGCGGAGCCGGGAGAGGTGGCTCATCCGGCTGGAGGAGCCCGAGGGGCGCAGCGAGAGCTTCAGGGCGGCGTCCCGCTTGAGGATCATGTCCTCGGCGAAGGTGCCGGAGGTCTTCACCACGGCCGACTTGCCGCCGAACATGGTGTTGTTGCCGGGGATGGCGTGCACGGTGGTCACGCCGTTGCGGCGGGCGTCCTCGAAGTAGGTGGCGTTCGGGTCGATCGCGTCGACCACGGTCACGAACGGCACGTTCGGGTTCACCTCGTTCGGCTGCACCAGCGGCTCGGGGCTGTGTGGCTCGACGAACCCGGGCAGCACGACCTTGCCGCTGGCGTCGATCACCTTCGCCTCGATCGGGATCTCCAGGTCCGTGCCCACGGCCTGGATCGTGCCTCCCCGGATCAGGACGATGCCGTTCTCGATCGGATCGCCGACGACCGGCACCACCCGGCCCCCCGTGATCGCCAACTGGTCCTGTCCCGTCGCCGCCACGGCGGGCAGCAGCGCGAGGGCGGCCACGCTCGCCAGCCTCATGATCGGATGATTCGTCGCCATGTCGGGTTCAGTCCTCCTGCTGCGACGGGTCGGGCTTCGGGAACCGGATGGCGCCGTCGACCATCGTCCAGCGCACGGCGGTCGTGAATTCCAGCGGGTCGCCGTCCAGGGCGACGAGGTCCGCGTCCTTGCCCGGGGAGATCGAACCGACCCGGCCATCGACGCCCAGCACCCGAGCCGGCTCGATCGTGATCGCCCGCAGCGCGGCCTCCCTCGGCAGGCCGAACCTCGAGGCGAACCGGGCCTGGTCCAGCAGGTCGCCTCCTGAGAGCGACACCGAGACGCCGGCCTCGTGCAGGATCCCGGCCACGTTCCAGATCAGCTCCGTCCCTTCCGGCCCGAACGGCCGGTCGACCCGCAAGGCCCCCAGCACCACCGGCACCCGGCTCGAGGCCAGGGGCTCGGCCACCTTGTACGCCTCGTGCCCGCCATACACCACCGGCGCGTAGCCGAACTCGCCGGCCAGGCGGAGCACCGTGAGCATATCGAAATCCGTCCGGCTGATCGCCAGCACCGAACGACGCCCAGCCATCGCCTCTCGGAGCGGCTCGTACGGGTCTCCCGCCGCCGGAGAGGTCGTGTCCGGGTCCGGGTCGGCGCCTCGGGCGGCCCTGGCGAACGACTCGCGGAGCAGGCCGACGACTCCCATGCGGTTGGTCGGCTGTCGGACGTAGATCGAGTCCGGCCGCGTCCGAGACCGGTTCCGGGAGGCCGGGTCCGACGCCACGGTGATCACCAGGCCGGCGTCCCGGGAGACGACCCGATCCGACTGCTCCTCCCCGGCCGTCTTCACCACCACGGCCAGTCCGGGAATGACATTCTCGCTCGAGGGCACGATCGCCCCGGTCGTCGTCCCGCCGGCCAGCGCCTCGAGAAATGCCCGGCTCGACCAGTCGACCGCCGGCAGCGGGGAAAAGGTCGGGGTGATCTCCCTCGTCTCCTCCACCGCCGGGCCCGTCACGCCCCCGGGCAAGTCGGCGTCGACGAGGCCGGGCATGAGCGTCGCGTCCTCTCCCAGGTCGATCACCTCGGCCCCTTCGGGAGGCTCGATCTCGGCCGAAACCTGGGCGATCGTCCCTCCCGAGATCAGCACGGCCCCCGGCCGGAGCGGGCCGCTCTCGACCGTCTCCACCGTCCCGGCCCGGACGAGGACGTCCCCCTCGGCGGCCCTCGCCGTCGGAGAGATCGCGATCAGGGCGAGCGTCGCGAGGAGGCATCGGCGATCGGGTCGGCGTCGGCTCATGGTGCGGCACTCGAAGGCGATTGAGGAATCCTCTCGATGGCGATGGGCCCCGGCCCTCCCCGAGACCCCCGGGCTCCCGGTCACGGGGCCAGCCGGCCGTCGACCACGACCGCCAGCGGCCGGCTGGCCAGGTCGAGCGGAGAGCCGTCCCAGACCGTGAAATCGGCCGGCGCCCCGGGCTCCCAGGGGCTCGCCGGGCTCCCCTCGACCGGCAACCCGATCGCGGCGAACCCGCCCGCCAGCCCGCGCAGAGCCGACGACGCCGGCAGCCCGACCGCCACGCTCGACGCCGCCAGCAGCCGCAATTCTTCCGGGTCCTCCGCGGCGAAGAGGACCCTCGCGCCGGCCTCGGCCGCGGCGGCCACGGCCTCCAGCCTCCGCCACGCCACCGGCCCCGGCGGGATGGGCCGCAGCACCAGCGTCAGCGCGCCCGCTCCCGCCAGCCGGGAGACTCGAGCCGGATGCTCCTCGATCGCCCCCGGCCCGACGAGCACGGCCCGCACGCCGAGCGTCTCGGCCAGGTCGAGCGCGGCCTCCACCTCCGCGGGCGACTCGGCCTCGAACAGCGCCGCCGCCGACCCCGACCGGATCTCCTCCGCCCGATCGCGCCGGATCGCGTCGAGCCGGTCGATCACCGGGCTGGACAGGTAATAATCGAGCCTCCTCCGGGCGCTGGGGTCCTCGCCCCCCTCCAGGCCGAGGAACGCTCGGACCAGCGCCACCTGGCCCGGCAGGCTCGCCGGATACCGCTCGATGTTCCGGGACGACTCCGACAGCACCAGGCCCA
This sequence comes from Tautonia sociabilis, assembly GCF_003977685.1. Classification (GTDB taxonomy): domain Bacteria; phylum Planctomycetota; class Planctomycetia; order Isosphaerales; family Isosphaeraceae; genus Tautonia; species Tautonia sociabilis. The sequence goes on from NZ_RYZH01000031.1 coordinate 33,303, forward strand.
CCCCGATCACCGGGTCGACCACCGGCTCGATCGCCCCCAGCCGCACCGCCCCCGCCGCTCCGGCCACCACGTTCACCGAGCCGGGCGAGAAGCCCGCCTTCAGCACCCCGCCTCGGACGAGCCGCCGGACGGTCTTCCCGGTCGGGTCGAACGCGTCGACCGCCCGAAGAAAGCCCGCGTCCGCCCCGGCCGACTCGGCCGCCGCTCGAGACTGCCCCAGCGTGCTGACCGCCGTCAGCAGGCCGGGAGCGATGACCGCATCCCCCACGTCATAGGTCGGCAGGTCGTCGGCCCCGGCGATCTCCTCGCCACTGGCGACGATCGTCCCCTCCGCCACCGACAGCGCTCCCGGCCCGATCGAGCCGTCGGGCCGGAGCAGGCGCCTCGACTGGATGACGAAGCGGCTCGGCAGCCGGTCGGGCAGATCCGCGTCCACGACGGCCACCGGCTCGACCTCTTCGGGGGCCTGGACGTCCGGATCCCGATAGACGACCTCCCCGCCCGAGACGACCAGCGCCACCGGCGCCGACGGGTCGAGCGGATCCCCGGCGAAGGCGACCAGGTCGGCCCTCCTCCCCGGGGCGACCGCCCCCAGCTCGTCCCCCAGCCCCAGCACCTCCGCCGCCCCGGCGGTCAGCGCCCGGAGGACGCGATCGGCCGGCACCCCTCGGGAGACGGCCGCCGCCGCGTGCGCCCGGAGCAGGGCCGAGTCGGCCGGACGGTCGCCGTAAGTGCCGATCGCCCAGCGGCTGTCCTCGGCCAGCAGCCCGCTCGGCCACGAGTCGGCTCGGCTCCGGCGATAGGGCGGGCGGCTCCCCAGCTCCAGGATCGGCCCGAGCACCATCGGCGTCCGCCGCCGGACCAGCTCCTCCCGGGCCGACTTCGGGTCGCTCAGCCCCTCGACGATCAGCCTCAGGTCGAATTCCTCGGCCAGCGCCAGCGCGTTGCGGAGGTCGTCCTCCCGGTGCACCTCGATCCGGAGCGGCACCTCCCCCCCGAGCAGCTTGACCAGGAACTCCTTCGCCTCGTCCCGATCCGGCTCCTTGGGGGGCTCCGCCGGTTTCTTCGATCCCCCGTCCGTGTCGTCCTCGCCGTCCTTCTGGTCCTCGTCGTCGTCCCCCTCCTCGGGCTCGTCGCCGTCGTCCTCCTCATCTTGGGGGAGGGAGATCGAGCCGGCCTCGTCCCCGGCCGGTTCGTCCTCGGAGCCCTCGTCGTCCTTCGAGCCGTCCGAGTCCTCCTTCTCGTCGTCCTCCTGGCCCTGCTCCTCGACGTCTTCCTTCTCCTTGCCCTGCTCCTTCTCTTCTGTCTTGTCGGCCTCCTCCTTGTCGGGCCTGGCCTGCTCCTCGTCGTATTTCTTCTTGGCCTCGGCGTACTTCTCCCACTCTTCCTTGTATTTTTTCAGGCCTTCAATCGATCGCTTGAGCTGCTCGTATTGCTGGTAGCGGAGGATGGAGTTCGTCGAGGAGTCGTTCACCCCGAGCGCGGCCTGCACGAAGGCGTCCGGCCTGATCGTCAGCCTCGCCACCGCTCCCCCCGGGCCGACGCGGAGGACCGCCCCCCGACCTCCGAAGAGGCCGGTGTTGCCCGGCTGCACGGCCACGGCGGTCACTCCCGACCGGGCCACGTCCCGCCAGTCCTCGGCAAACGGGTCGACGCCGTCCAGGATGTTCAGCCCCCCGTCGTTCCCGCTGTCTCGGCGAGACTCGGGGGGGAGCCAGAGCACGCTCCTGGCGTCGATCAGCCCCGGCGTCAGCGTCAGGCCCGAGACGTCGATCCGATCGGCCTCCTCGGGGACCTCGACCTCCAGGCCCACCGCCTCGATCCGATCCCCTCGGATCAACACCGTCCCCCCATCGATCGTCCCCGAGTCGGACTGCGACAGGATCCGGGCGCCCACCAGCGCCCTGACCCCGGCGTCCTCGGGCCCGTCTCCGGCCGCCCCCGGCGGCTCGGCAACGAGCAACGACAGAACAATCAGCCCGATCGAGCGGCGCAACGTCAGCATCGGCATCGTCTTTCAGTCGGCGCAACGATGTCGTCTCGCGGCCGGACGTCGCGGAGAGAGGAGCGGACGACGCCGGCCGTGTCTCTGCTCTTCCCATCATAGCCAGCAAGACAGGCAGGATGGGAAGCTTTTCCCGAAACGTTTCATCGTCGCGGTCGCGCCCTTCGGAAGGCCTCGCTCGACCTCCGGTCAGTCCCGGGCCGAGGGCGCCGGCCCTCCCTCCGGTGACGGCGCCCGGACCCGATTCGGCCCCGACCCGCCGTCCTCGGGAGAGTCCGCCGGCGTCGCGATCGCCAGCCGATGCCCCTGCCGCTCGAGCCTGCCGGAGGAGAGCAGGCCGTCGACGACCGAGGCCACCCGAGCCCGCATCTCGTCCGTCGTTCTGGGGAAGCCGAGCAGCCGGCAGACCGCCGCCGGCAGGTCGTCCGGGTCGACGCGGAAGGCGTCGGCGACCACCCGCTCGACCGCCGAGGCCAGCTCCTCGGGGCAGACGTACTCCAGCCGTCGAGACGAGGCCGGCAGGGCCGATCGGTCCCTCGGTCGGGGCCGTTCCAGGTCGCTCGGCCAGAGGAAGGCCCCTCGGCGTCGCACCGGGCCGCCGTCCCGGAAGGGGGCCGTCGCGGCCCGCTCGATCGCCTCCTTCGGCCGGCCGGCCAGCCGCTTCAGGCCCACCGCCTCGGCGATCCGACGCACCACCTCCGTCTCGTGCACCGGGCCTTCCACCCGGACGACCTCGGCGACCCAGGCCGCCAGCGTCTCGGCCGGCAGCGCGGCCGGGTCCGACTCGTCGGGGCCGACCTCCAGCCGAGCCGCCTCGTAGGGCGGCAGCGCCGGCAGCTCGGGCCCTCCCGCCGAGGGCCGGGCGTCCCGAGCGATCCCCCCCGCCTTCGGGGTGATCGGCTCGGCTCCCGGCGGGTCGTCCTCCCGCTCGATCTCCGCCACCAGCGCCCGCAGACGCCCCTCCGGGTCGTGCCACCAGTCCGGCGACCACGCCCGGGCCAACCGCCAGCCCAGGCCGCGCAACACCGCCGGCCGGATGCGCTCGCGGTCCCTCGCCGACCTCGGCGCCGAATACGACGGGCCGTCGCAGAGCACCCCCAGGCGATATCGCCCTGGATGCTCCGGGTCGACCACCGCCAGGTCCACCCGAGATTCCGACGACCCCAATCCCCGCACCACCTCGTACCCCTCCGCCCGCATCGCCTCGGCCACCTGCTCCTCGAACGGCGACCCTTCCCCGGCAGGAGCCCCGGAACGCTCTCCCTCGTCCTCCAGCGTCCCCAGTTCGGCGAACCGCAGGAAGGTCTTCAGCGCCCGAACGCCCCGGGCCGTCGCCCTGCTGGAATCGAGATCCGAGCTTCTTAGATTCGTGAACACCTCGCAGCGCAGCCGAGCCCGAGTGATCAGCACGTTGAGCCGGCGCTCTCCCCCCTCGCCGTTGAGCGGCCCGAAGTTCATCGACACCCGCCCCCCGGCGTCCCGGCCGTAGCCGACGCTGATGAACATGGCGTCGCGCTCGTCCCCCTGCACGCTCTCCAGGTTCTTGACGAAGAACGGCTCCGGCCCGTCGTCGGCGAAGAACGGCTCGCACGAGGGGTCGTCCCGCCGCAGCCGCTCCAGGACTCGGCTGATCGCCTCCGCCTGCGCCGCGCTGAAGGCGGCCACGCCGAGGGTCAAGCGGCTCCCTTCCGGCCTCGAGAGCTGCGCTCGGGCGAAGGCCATCGCCGCCTCGGCCACCGCTCGGGCCTCCTCGGGGTTCGTCCGAGAGCGGCCCCGGTCGTAGACCGTCTCCGGCAGGAGGCGCAGCACCAGGCCCCGCTCCGAGCGGTCCCGCTCGGGCCCCGGGAAGACGATCAGGCGGCCGTCGTAGAACGCTCGGTTCGACACGGCGATCAGCGACTCGTGCCGGCTCCGGTAGTGCCAGCGCAGCATCCGCCTCGGCGCCCCCTGGGCCAGGAACAGGCCGAGGATGCTCTCCAGCGCATCAGAGGCGATCCCCGCCGCCTCGTCGTCGTCCTCGACCGTCTCATCGCCGGCGGTCAGGCGGTCGAAGAAGGTGGTGGGGGGCAACTGGCGATCATCTCCCACCACCACCGCCTGCCTTCCTCGCAGCAGGGCCCCGAGCGCGTCGACCGGCCGCACCTGGCTGGCCTCGTCGAAGACGACCAGGTCGAACGCCAGTTGCCCCGGCTCCAGGTACGCCGCCACCGACAGCGGGCTCATCAGAAAGACCGGCTTCACCGCCTGCACCGCCCGTCCCGCCTGGGAGAAGAGCACGCGGAGGGGCAGGTGCCGGGTCTTCTTCTCCAGCTCTCGGCGGAGCACCGCCAGGTCCCCCGCCATCGCCTGGTGTCTCGGCAATCGCGACCAGTGCTCCCGGGCCGCCCACGCCCGGTTGTGCCCGAGCACCGCCACATCCAGCCGAGCGAACCTCCCCGCCATCGCCTCGTGGTCCCCCCCCGAGAAGCCCCCCAGCGCCGGCCGCTCCCGGGCCGCTCGGTCGAGCAGCGCCTCGGCCCACCGAGCCCGGAAGGCGGTCGCCAGCAGCCTCGCCGCCTCCGGCCACGACCGGCTTGCCTCCACCACCGCCCCGAGGCCGGCCTCCCGACAACTCGCCGCCCGCTGGTTCACCAGCGCGACCGCGTGCAGGTGTTCCGAATGCTCCGCCACCGCCTCGATCCGCTCCAGCAGCTCCTCGAACGGCAGCGCGAACCAGTCCGGCACCACCGCCGGATCGATCCTCATTCCCATCCCTGATCGAACGCGATCCCTTCCGTCCCATGGCGACGGATCACGGGCGGGCGAGCCGCCCGTGGCCCCCCGAATGTCCACGTCGTCCCGGACCGCTTCGGATCGGCCATCGTGCGCGACTGGCCCGCCGGCGCTCCGGTCGACCGGATCTCCCCGGTCGGCGCTCCCCCCGACATGGGCTCCCACCAGGCCCCCCGGCCCCCCAATCCCGGCGAACGCGGCCAGCTCCTCGATCGCCTCCCGCTGCCGGGCCAGCGCCCCGAGCAGCCGGTCGGCCAGCGGCAGGGCCCGACGGATCGCGTCGTCATCGCCGAGCGCCTCGATCACCCCGGCCGGCAGCCGGCCGGTCCTCGCCTCCTCCCGCACCCGCCGGGCGAACCGGGCCACCTCGGCCAGCTCGGCGAAGTCGGAGCGATCGCCCCGCCATCGGCTCCCGAAGAGGAGGGCGGCCGAGCACGAGAACCGGCCGATCGCCTCCCTCCTCCGCTGCGCCTCCAGCACCGAGTCGACCAGCGCCAGCCGCCCGGCGTTCGTCCTCGGCGGCTCCCCCCGGCAGAGCGTCGCCAGCCGGAAGGCCGCCCGCCGGTATCGGCCCGAGGTCCATCGCCACCAGCGCCGGCCCACCGTGTTGAACGCCTCCCGAGTCTCGACCAGGTCCCGATCCCACGCCTCGGGCAGCAGGACGGCGTCAAGCTCCCGGTGCAATCGAGCGAGCGTCGCTCCCGAGTCCAGCAGCTCGTCCAGGTCCCTCCCCCGCTCCTCCCACGAGTCGTCGGCCAGGGTCAGCCCCACCGGCAATCCGCCCTTCGGCAGCGGGCGGACGGCCTCGGCCATCGCCTCCGAGCCGGGAAGGTCGGCGGGGCAGGGGATCCCGAGCGCCTCGGCCAGCTCCTCGGCCGCCGAGCGCACCGCCTCGGTCGCGGCCCGAGCCTCGTTGGCGCGGCGGAACAGTTCGGAGCGATCCGACGGCGTCCAGAGCGACCGGCCCGACCGCCGCATTGGGTGATCGGCCGGCAGGGTCAGATCCGCCATCCTCGCCTGGAGCTGCTCGACCATCAGCTCCCGCTCTCGGAACTCCGGCGCCGACCACTCGGCCAGGCCCGGCACATCCATCGGCGGCGGCACCGCTCCTCCCAGCGCGGCCCGCTCGCGCAGCAGGATGCCCGCCGCCTCGTGCGGGGTGACGCCGCTGGAGCCGATGGGGGTTGTCACCGCCTCGGCGAAGGCGTTGAGCCGGCCGCGCAGGTCGCCCAGCACCTTCGCGTCGTCCTCGGCCGCCCCCACGCGAGGCCGGCCGAGCTGGAGCGTCCGGCGCAGCTCGTCCAGCACGTCTCGCTTCCGCGTCCGGTTGCTGTGCAATTCCAGGCACGCCGCCCCCAGGCCGACGGCGTCCAGGCGGCGGTGCACCACCTCCAGCGCCGCCGCCTTCTCGGCCACGAACAGGACCGACTTCCCCCGGCCGACCGCCTCGGCGATCAGGTTGGCGATCGTCTGGCTCTTGCCCGTCCCCGGAGGCCCCTGGATGACCAGCGTCCTCCCCCGCATCGCGTCGACCAGCGCGAGCGTCTGCGAGGCGTCCGCGTCGAGCACCGGCCTCACGTCGATCGGCCCGAGGCGGTCGTCCAGGTGCTCCTCCTCGCCGATCGCCGGCTCCCCCTCGTCCAGCCCCTCCCCCAGCAGCCCCGACAGCACCGGGTGCGCCGACGGCCGCGCACCCTCCGGCCACCGCGACGGGTCCAGGTCACGGTACATGAGCAATCGGCTGAACGAGAAGAACCCCAGCGCCGCCGCCTCGCGGTCGACCTCCCAACCCTCCTCGCCCGAGACGGCCGCGCCCACCGCGTCGAAGTACGCCGACGGATCCAGATCGTCCGCCCCCGGGATCTCCGGCAGCTCGATCCCGAACCCCGCCCGCAGCCGCTCCGAGAGCGACAGGTTCGTCTCCAGGTCCTCCCCCGAGTACCGCACTCGGAAGCGGTCCCTCGCGCCCGATCGGCCCAGCGCCACCGGCACCAGGATCAGCGGCGCCCGCACCCTCCGGCCGTTCCGCTCCTCCGACCACGAGAGCATCCCCAGGGCCAGGAACAGCGTGTTGACCCCCAGTTCCTCCACCGATCCCCGGGCCGCCGCGTCGATCGCCAGCAGCCGCTCCTGCAACGGCTCGGCCGGCAGGTCGGTCTGGAGGATCAGATCGGTCGGGTCCGCCGGCGGCAGCTCGAGGCCGACGCCCGGAGCCTCCCCCTCCGCCCGATCGCCCGACGCCCCCTCCTCCGGCCGGTCGGGGGCCGGGGCGAAAGCCATGCGGCGCCCTTCTCGGACGAGCAGCCGGACCACTTCGACCGGCGACTCGCCGACAATCGTCAGGCCTCTCCTCCTCGGGCGATAGTTCAACAGCGGGTTGCGCAAGCTCAGGTCGAGCAGTGCGCGGCGGTCGGCGTCGAGCCGCTCGGCGATCACGGCGGAGGGGACAGACATCGTTCGGTCGCCCTCGGGCGGCAGGGGATGGGGAGGCAATACCGGGTCGGGACCGCGTCGTCAATTCGGCCCAAAGGTCGGTTCGAGGTACGCGATGACGCATCCGAAGGTCAGGAGCATCGACGCGAGCGTGCCCACCGCCATCAGCACCAGGCCGACCGCCCGGCCCCGGATGCCGATCCAGTAGAGGTACGCCTCCGCGATCGGCCCCGCGGTGAAACAGACATTCGCCAGGACCGCTCCCACGATCGCGAACCCATAGAACTCCGGGTCGCCCAGCGTGCGTCCAAGGTCCAGGAGCGCGGTCAGCACCGTCACGCCGAGCAGGATGGCGTTGTCGAGCACCCACCATCGCTCCCAGCGCCTCAGCACCGGCCCGGGAGCGAGGTCCGAGTCGACAACGGGCGTCGCGGCTCCCGTCTCGGCCGGCTCACCGGGCGCCGTGTCGAATTCCGAGGGGTCGAAGTCATCCATCCGCGCCCGCCCCGTCGCTCACTCCGCCAGGTCGTGCGGCCCGAACGCCCCGGGCAGCAGGTCGGCCAGGCGATGGCGGAGCACCTCCGGCCCCTCGCAGGCCGAGATGATCTCCGCCCCCGGGCCGAACTCGTGGATCACCTGCCGGCACGCCCCGCACGGGGGCGTCGGCCGGGGCGTCGGCGTGAAGACGACGACCGCTCGGATCGACCGCTCGCCCCGGGCCACGGCCGAGAAGATCGCATTCCGCTCGCCGCAGATCGTCAAGCCGTACGACGCGTTCTCCACGTTGCACCCGGCAACGATCTCCCCGCCCTCCCCCAGCACCGCCGCTCCCACCGGGAACCGGCTGTACGGGCAATAGGCCGACGCGCTCGCCCGGCGGGCGGCGTCGATCAGCCTGCCGATCATCTCGTCATCGACCGCGACCGCCATGCCGGAGCCCCTTCGCCGGCCGACCGGCCGGGACCCCGATCGTACCAGGTCGGGCCGCTCAAGGGAGAGACACAGGCCGGTACGGAGCCCAGGAGCCCAGGAGGAGCTTCGGCGAGGGGAGGGGAGAGCAGAGGAGGGAGGAGATCCTCCTCCCCTACTCGGCTTCTCGACTCGGCGAGGGCGGCCGTCCCCCTCCGGCTCACGCCTTCGCTGGCTCCGATGCCGACGACGACGCTGCCGCCTCCGCCGCCAGCGCCTCCACGCCGACCCGGTGGCAGAAGTCCCCGAACGACTCGCCCTCCTCCCGCTCCGCCTTGAACCTGGAGAAAACGGGGATCAGCTCGTCCACGATGCGGTCGATCGGCACGTAATCCTTGAACAGGACGTTCAACCGATCCCCCTGGATCCGGCCTCCCAGGAAGATCGTGTAGGTGCCCGGCCCTGGCGAGCCGTCCGGGTTCTTCGAGGCTCCCCGGCCCACCAGGCCGATGTCGCAGTTGTACGGCCGGGCGCAGCCGTTCGGGCAGCCGGTCATGTGCACGCTGTACCGCTCCCCCTCCAGGCCGAGCGCCGCCATCGCCTCCTCGAAGCGGTCCAACACCGAGGGCAGGACCCGCTCCGACTCCGTCACCGCCAGGCCGCACGTCGGCAAGGCCGGGCAGGCCATCGCCCACCGCCGGACGGTCGACGTCCGCTCCACCGACGCGATCCCGTACTCTTCCAGCCAGGCGTTCACCTCGTCCTTGCGATCGGCCGGGATGTCCGCCAGGAGGATCGACTGCAAGCACGTCAGTCGGGCCGGCGCGCCGTACCGCTCGAAGTACGCCCGGAGCCCGCTCGCTAGCCTCAGGCTCCCCTCGTCCTTGATCCTCCCGTTCTCGACCGGGATGCCAAGGAACCACGAGCCGTCCCCCTGCTCGTGCCAGCCGAGGTGGTCGTCCACCTCCGTCACGGGTAGGTCCTTCGGCGGCGTCAGCGGCCCGCCAAGGTACTCCTCGACCTTCGAGCGGAAGGCGTCGATCCCCCAGTCGAAGATCACGTACTTCAGGCGGGCTCGCTTGCGGTCTCCCCGGTCGCCGAAGTCGCGCTGGACCTTCACCACCGCCTCGGCGATCCGCAGCACCTCGGAGCGAGGCACGTAGCACAGCTCCACGGCCACCGCCGGGAAGGTCTTCCGGGCGCTGGGGGTCGTCCCCATGCCGCCGCCGACGACCACGTTGTAGCCGACCAGCTCCCCGCCCTCGACCACCGCGAGGAAGCCGAGGTCGTTGGCGTACGCATCCGTGCAATTATCGTCCGGCAGCGCGAAGGCTGTCTTGAACTTGCGCGGCATGTAGGTCTTGCCGTAGATCGGCTCGACCGCGTCGTCCCCCGGCGTGGGGACCAGGGCGGGGCCGGGCTTCGGGGCGTCGGGATTGTCGATTTTTTCGCCGTCGAGCCAGATGTCCCAGTAGCTCGACGCCCGGGGAGACAGGTGCGCCGCCAGGGCCGCGCAGTCCTCCTGCATCCGGGCCCGCACCCGGTCGTGAATCGGCGCCGGGCAGCAGAGGATGTTCCGCTCCACGTCGCCGCAGGCGGCCAGCGTGTCGAGCAGCGTCTCGTTGATCCTGCGAACGGTGGCCTTGAGGTCCTGCTTCAGCACCCCGTGCAGTTGGAACTCCTGCCGAGTGGTGATCCGCAGCGTCCCGTTGCCGACGGAGCGCGCCAGCTCGTCGCACGCCAGATACTGCCTCGCGTCGATCCTCCCGCCCGGAATCCGCACGCGGACCATGAACGAGTAGGCCGGCTCCTGCCCCTCCCGCCGCCGCTGCACCCGCACGTCCCGGTCGTCCTGCTGGTACGAGCCGTGGAACTTGAGGATCTGCATCGCGTCGTCGCTGATCGAGGCGCCCCCGGCGTTGAGCTCGTCCAGCAGCGGAAGCTTCAGGTACTGGCTCTCCCGCTTCAGCGCCTCGACCTTGCTCAGCTTGCCGTTGCCCTTGCCCTTCGTTTCGCCGTTGCCGCCGGTGCTCACGGGCCCCTCCGTCGCCTCGCGACGCCAATCATCAGTTCCATCACGAACTTCGTGAACTATGGCCCATTCTAGCCGCAACCCTCCCGGGGATCAATCGCGATCGGCACGGCACGGGGCACGGTGAGACGAAGCGATTGGATCTCTCAGGTGGAGAGGCGGAGACGCGGAGACGCAGAGACGCAGAGACGCGGAGACGCAGAGACACAGAGACACAGAGACGCAGAGACGCAGAGACGCAGAGACGCAGAGACGCAGAGACGCAGAGACGCAGAGACGCAGAGACGCAGAGACGCAGAGACGCAGAGACGCGGAGACGCAGAGACGCGGAGACGCAGAGACGCGGAGAAGAACACGGGGTGGGATCGAATTACCTCTTCGGCGTCTTTCCGGTTCTCTGCTTTCTTCCCTCTGCCCTCTTCCCTCTGCCCTCTTCCCTCTGCCCTCTGCCCTCTGCGCTTCCGCGTGAGTTCCCCTCCTCTGTGACGCACCGCCCCCTCCCGTTACACTCGAACCCCTGGAGGGCTTCCTCGCTCGATTCGGCAGGGCCGGACAGGACAGGACAGGGCAGGGCAGGGCAGGAGACAGAGGGTCGCCGTCATGGGCTCCTACCGGCTCGAAGGGCCCAAGCCGGCCCGGATGTACGAGGTGATTCTGCCGAAGAAGCTTGGCTACTTCGGGAAGATCGAGGAGGTGCTCGAAGACCTCTTCGACGAGGACGCCATCCGCTCCGTCCCCTACGTTCGCCAGGTGATCGCCGCGGCCCGCTCCCGAGATCCGAACTTCGACGAGCACGCCTGGGTCCGGACCTTGTGCGAGGCGTCTCGGGGGTATTCCATCTACGAGATGGACGGCCGCTACCTCTCGGCCGACGGGCCGATCGACGAGCGCGTGCTCGTCTTCCGCTTCATCTTCCACAACCCGACCGCCCCGCCCAACGCCGCCGTTCGCACCGACCTGCTCGCCGCCTCGCTGGAGATCGTCAACTTCCTCGTCGCCCACCGCTTCGCCGAGGAGCTGGGCGTCGAGGAGGAGATCTGGTTCCTCGAATACACCGAGCCCCGCCTGGCCATCTGGCGCAAGGTCGACGACCCCCTGCCCCTTGATCCCGCACCGGAGGCCGACCGTTGACCATCGACGTCCTGATCGACCGCTTCGAGAACGGCGGGCCGCTGCTGGCCTACTCCATCACCAACCTCTCCCGAGCGCACGAGGCCGCCCGCCCCGGCCCCGGCTCCTGGAGCATCGCCGAGCTGGTCGTCCACCTGCTCGACAGCGACCTCGTCGGCGGCGACCGCATCAAGCGCGTCATCGCCGAGGAGAACCCCACCCTGCTCGCCTACGATGAGAACGCCTGGCTCTCCCGGCTCGGCTACCAGGACCTGCCGATCGAGGAGGCCGTCTCCATGTTCGTCGCCAACCGCCGCTGGATCGCCCGGATCCTCCGCACCCTGCCCGAGTCCGACTTCGCCCGAGCCGGCAACCACACCGAGAAGGGCCGCCTCACCCTCGCCGAGCTGGTCCTCGGCTACGTCGGCCACCTCGACCACCACCTCACCTTCCTCTACGCCAAGCGAGGCAACCTCGGCATGGCCGTCTACCCCCGCTACAGCTACGCCCTGGAATGACGTCCGCTCCCCGCCGGCTCCGTCCTCCTGCTGCTCGCATCCATCATCCGCCATCCGTCTGGAGCCTGCTCATGGGCCGCCTCTTCGCCGGGACGCAATGGGACCGCCCCCCTCGCTGCGAGCGCTGCGGCCAGCTCGAAGCCGAATGCTCCTGCCCTCCCCCGGCCCCCGAGCCCCCCCGTCGACTCGACCCCGCCCGGCAAACCGCCCGCATCCGCGTCGAGAAGCGCCCGAAGGGGAAGCTCGTGACCGCCATCCGCGGCCTTCCCCCCGACGGCAACGACCTCCCCGCCCTGGCCGCTCAACTGAAGTCCACCATCGGAGGAGGAGGCACCGTCAAGGACGACGGCACGATCGAGCTCCAGGGCGACCACGCCGACCGCGTCTCCTCCCTGCTCGCCGAAATCGGCTACAACACCAAGCGAAGCTGACCCTCCGCTCCGAGGAGAATCGCCCGGAACGCCCCCCCGCCATGCCCCCGCCGCTCCTCCGTGCCCGGATCACCGCCGTCGCGCTGGCCGCCGTCGTGCTCTTCTGGCAGCTCGGCAACGCCGCCGCCGACCGGTTCGTCCACCCATTCCTCGCGGCCGACCTGATCGGCTCCTCCTGGCTGCTCCTGGCCGCCTCGTGGCCCGACCGAAGGACCGCCGCCGTCGCCCTGATTGCCGGCTTCGGCGTCCTGTTCGGCGTCTTCTCCTCCGCCGTCACCGGCCGGATGCTGGTCGGCCGCTTCGACCCCGGCACGGCCGCCGCGGCCCTCGGACTGGTGCCTTGCGTGTTCGGGATCGTCCAGGCGGGGAGCAGCTCCCCCTGATCGCATCGCAGCCGACGAGTCGCGCCGGGGTCGGTTTGCGCGGGCTCGCCCGAGCCGGTTCCGAACCCTCTGGAACCTCGTCCTGGGAACGAACAGGTCAGGCACCGCCCCCCTCCGATCCGACGCGACCAGCTCGTCTCCGACCCAATCGCAACGGCGAAACCTCATCGAAGCAGGCTGCCCCTGCTTCCCGTCCACCCGACCGCCATCAAGCCCGCCGGCCGTTCCATCGGCGGGCCGGCGCCGGCCGCCGGTTGGCCTTCGGCCCCAATCACGGCCTCAAGGCAAGCATCCAGGGGCCCGTCGGCGGCAGCAGGTGACGGCCGAGGAAGCGGTACGCCTCGGCCTGGTGGCGGTTGAAGTACGAGAGCGAGTGCGTCGCCAGCGGCGCCGTCGCCAGCTCCACGTGCACCCCCTTCGAGGCAGCCAGCCAGGCAAACGACATCGCCTGCGCGTCGAAGTTCCAGTTGTCCCGGCCGCCGAAGTGGCAGAAGAGGGCCATCTCACCGGGCTGGAGATCGGTGGTGAACAGCAGGTCGGCCGGGTTGAGGTACTGGAGGATGTCGGAGACCTCCGGCCCGCTGCCCAGGACCGGGTCGATGTACTTCCGGGCCCGGGTCTGCCGCAGGCCGAAGGAGAAGACGGCGTAGACCTCCTCGGGGTCGTAGGCCGCTTTCCAGCGGTAGGTCGACGGGTGGAAGTCCTCTCGGGGTCCTCCCGGTCGGATGTCGTCGTACCGCACGTTGACCGGAGAGGCCAGGGTCGCCACCGCCCCGAAGAGGTCCCGGCGCCGCAACGCGATGCTCATCCCCCCGAACCCGCCCCCGGAAAGGCCCAGCACGCCGTGAGCCTTCGCCTCGGGACGGATGGAATAATGCGACATCACGAACGGCATCACCTCCCCCACGAGGTGATCCTCGAACCGCCCTCCCTTCCCATTGATGAACAAGGAGTGGGTCGAGCGGATGTGATTCTCCCCCTCGTAGGTCCCGTCCGGGCAGGCCACGACCACCGGGGGGATCTCCCCCCGGAGGATCATGGCGTCGAGCTGTTGCAGCGGATGGCCTCCGATGAAGGCATGCTCATCCACATAAGCCATGTGGAGCCAGAGGATCAGCGGGTACTGCCGCCTCGGGTCATAGCCGGGGGGCGTGTAGACGTACAGGTCCCGCTTCCGGCCCAGCACCGGGGAGTCGAGCCGGCGGTCAGCCCCGTGGTTGTGCGAGTAGTCATCCACGTGGCCCGCCAGGCGGTGGTTCACCCAGTCGATATTGACGAGCGCTCGATATTGCGCACCCGCCGGAACGGCCCCGATCAGCAGGACCGCGGCCGCGATCGGGCCTCGCCATTCGCGCATGGTCGAACCTCGCCGATTCCGACCGACTCGAAATCCCCTCCCCCCACCCCGGTTCGGTCCGCCGGGGGGCCGTCCGGAGCCTTTGATCGACCGATCCCCCGGGCCGCTTGAGTTAACCGGGCCCGGCCCCGGCCCGCTCCAGGGCCGATTGAACCGCCTGGACGACCTCGGGGATCTCCGCCATGCCGCCGGTGCCCACATCCCCGCACGCCAGCCGCTTGGCGATCGGCGTCACCAGGGTCAGCCCCGGCGCATGACGCTCGAACACCCCGGCCGCCTCCTCGAGCGCCCAGGGTGCCGACGGCCCCCCGTCTCCCCGGTCTTCCAGCAAGAGCCGAAGGTGACGACGGGTGACGGGGCTGTCCCACATCAGGGTGTTCATCGCCGGCGCCAGCACCACCGGCCGGGAGAAATCCCAGCAGCGGAACAGGCAGGTCAGGCAGTTGTCGCTCAATCCCAGGGCGAACTTGCCCAGCGTGTTGGCATCCAGCGGAGCGACGACCAGCAACTCCGCCCAGCGGCGCAGCTCGATGTGCAGCACCGGGTCGTCCCGACGCCAGCGGTCGAACGCCCACTCGTCGGCGTCCCGGTACAGCGAGCCGCCCAGGCGGAGGGCGTCGTCGGGGTCGGGAGGGCCAAGCTCTCCCGGGTCGAAGAATTTCAGCGCTGGCTCGGTAACGACCACGCGCACGGCGTGGCCGCCGGCCCTCAGCGCCGCGCGCAGAGCAGGCGTCCGGATCGCGGCGACCGAACCGGTGACTCCCAGAAGGATCCGGGCCATGAGCGGGGGCCTCCCTTACCTGCCCGCGACCGGCCCGGAGTTGAGCCGAGGCGACGCGACGCGATGCGACGCGATGCGACACGGGGCCGGCCGCCGATCGATCCGATCGATCCGGCGCCGGCCGGTCCGCTCAGCGGCACTCGGCGGTCAGGGGGGCCATCGTCTCGTTGACGGCCTCGCTCAGGCGGCTCAGCAGGTCGCGGTGCAGCTGCCGATACTCGCGACGGGTCAGCAGCAAGCGTTCGTGGGCGCGGCGGGTGAGCAGGGCGGCCACGGCCTTCAGGTCGGCCTCGACCATCCCGGTCAGCTCCTCGAACTCGGGCGGGAGGTTCAACGCGGTCGCGGGGGCAGCGGACGTGTCGCTGGGGCAAGACATCTCGGACCCTCCTTGGCTGGGACCTCCGCGGTGGCACGGACTCCCCGTGCTCTTGGACACGATTAGCCGCGAGGCGGTCGCCAGTCAAGTCTCGAATGGCGCTTGGTTCCCGGTCGTGGTCACGGGGCCAAGCGTTGCAAGACATGTGCCGGGCGACGATCTGCCCGGCCTCAATCATCTACATGTGCATCTTCGGAGACGATCGCGACGGGCTTCGTCGCGGCGGCTCGGGTGTCGGGTCGGCCGGTCCCTGGGCGGGCGCCTCCGGGAGCTCGGCCGGGGTGGGAAGCCCCGGCACGACTCGTCGCGTCGTCCGGGTTGTTCAGGGCTCATTGTAGCAACGGGGTCAAGGGCAGATCGTGACGCCAGTGGCCTCAAAACCACGCGGGCTCCGGCTCCTTCGTCGCGCCAGGGCCCATCGCCTCGCGGACCAGCTCCACCAGCCTCGGCCCGTCCACCAGCTCGATCGGGTGGTCCGAGGCGAACCGCTCCGCCGCCAGCGAGAACGTCCTCGTCGTCACAAAGAACCCCTTATGGCACCCCGTGTGGTGGATCGTCCCCAGGAACTTCTGCAGTTCCGGAGAGCCCACCACCCCCTTCTTGTGGTACTTGCACTGGACGACGCCGCGAAGCCCGTTGCGGGTCACTCTCAGGTCCGCTCCCTCGTCCCCGGTGCCCCCCACGCGGTCGACCTCGTAGCCGATCGCCTCGAACAGCTCGGCCACGAACTCCTCGAACCCCTCCGGCGACAGGCTGTCCAGTTGCGCCAGCTTCAGGTCCGCCCTCCTGGCCTGCAGCCGAAGACGCTCGGCCTTCTCCCTCGCCTCGGCCACCGCCTCCTGGATCAGCCTCCGGCGCCGCTCCACCTCGGGGCCCTCCGGCCCCGGGAGCCGAGCCGCGTAGCGCTCGATCTTGTACAGCACGTTGCGGATCGTGTTGTCCAGCCTCGCCCGCTCCGCCCTCGTCAGCTGGTTCTCGAACCGCCGGAAGACGGCGTATTCCAGATGCTCGAACGCCCCCTCCAGCTCCGCCTCCGACCGGATCGCCGGCGCCTCGTCGTTGTACGGCACGCTCGACCAGAGCATCCCCTGCACGGTCCGGCCCCGATCCCGGTCCCCTTCCCCGCCGGGAGACGGCCCTCCCGATCCCTC
The DNA here is from genome assembly GCF_003977685.1 of Tautonia sociabilis. Classification (GTDB taxonomy): domain Bacteria; phylum Planctomycetota; class Planctomycetia; order Isosphaerales; family Isosphaeraceae; genus Tautonia; species Tautonia sociabilis. The sequence goes on from NZ_RYZH01000031.1 coordinate 49,561, forward strand.
GGCGGCCCGGTCCCGCAGCCATTGCAGCAGCAGCTCGGCGCACTTCGGTCCCAGGCACTCCATGATCGGGTGCGTCTCCTCCCTCTCGGCACAACGCAACGCAACGCGACTCGACGGGGCCGCGGGCCCATTGGTGCCGCACGACCCCACCCCCGGGGCGCTCCGTCCGCCCCGCGTCGCGACCCATCTTATCCGAACCGTGCGCCGGATCCACCTCGCGGGGGGATCGAGCTCGCGGAAGGCCGATTCGGGCCCTCCTCAACGCTGGAACGGATCCTCCGGCAGTTCCCCCGAGGCCGACGGCCGCTCCCCCGCTCCCCCTCCGATCGGAGGCAGCGGGACCGCATCCGCCTTGAGGAGGAACACCGCCCCGGGCCCCTCGGCTCCCATCGCGGCGTACCGCACGCCGTCGACGACCGCGCCCAGCCGCACCGTGGCCGACTGCTCCTCCTCCCCCTCCAGCCCCCGGATCCGCACCTCGACCGCCCGGATCGGAGGCTCCAGGCCCGAGCCCTCGGGCATCGGGCCGTCGTCCTGAGCGATCCGATCGGCCACCAGCGTCGACAGCGCCGTCACCATCGCCTCGACCCGATCCGCCCCGAAGCCCGGCGGCCACGAGGCGCCGTCCCCTTCCGGCTCCCATCCGCCCGAGTCTCCCCGGACGAACGCCACCTCCCCCTCCGGGCCCCGCACCGCCACGCGATCGGCCCGGTCGGCCGGGAACGCCAGCAGGCGACGCTCTCGGAACTCCGCCGCCATGATCGCCAGCAGCTTCGGCCCGATGGTGAACAGGCCCGGCTCCCCCTCCAGGGTCGCGTACCGCTCCCCGTCCCGGCCCGGTACCGGGTCGCCCACCAGCAGCGTCGTTCTCGATTCCCGCTCGCCCTGCCCCGAGAGCCACGACACGCGGACCGCCGGCCGATCCATGCCGAAGGCCGCACTAGCGTCCCCCTCGGCCTCGATCCTCCGCTCGGCCCGCAGCCGGGTCAGGGCGTCGACCAGCATCGTCACCGCCAGCCGATCGGCCGGCGCTCGTGTCGGCTCGACCACCCGCCATGCCGAGGACGACGCCGACGAGGGGAGCCCCGGCGCTGGCTCCATCCGCTCCAGCGCGATCGACCTCCCGATCCGGCTCAGCTCCACCCGGCGCACCGCCCTGGGATCCTGCCGGACCATCGTCCGGTCCCGGTAGGCCAGGGCCCCGTCGGGGACCACGTCGCGCACCGTCTCCGGCAAGGCGAGCACCGTCCCCTCGTCCCCTTCAAGCTGCCCGTACACCAGCTTCTTGCCCGCGTCGTACCGGCCGACCGCCAGGCGGACGTCGGCCGGGCGATCGAACACGCCGTCGGCCGATCCCGCGTCCTGCTCGCCGTCGTCCAGCCAGGCGGCGAAGGCCGCCCGCGGCGCGTCGATCTCGGCATCCTCGACCTCTTCGATCGGGAAGAAGGCGGCCGATTCGAGGCCGGTCAGCGTCTCCAGCAGGGTCGCCACGTCGATCGCGTCGGCCGGCCCCTCCTCCGGCGAGACGACCCGCCAGCCCTCGTCCCCCCGGAGCAGGCGGTAGGTTCGGCCGTCGGCCTCGATCTCCAGCGCCGCCACCTCCGCCGGGCGGAAGTCGACGACCTTGCGGCTCCGCATCGCCTGAGGGTCGAGCCCCACGTCGGCCACCCCCCGGGCTCGGACCAGCAGCACGTCGTCCTCCCCGTCTCGGCGGGCGTAGAGCAGATCCGCCTTGCCCTCGGGAGCGGCCCCCAGGTGGGCCACCTGCGGCGCGTCCGGCCCGGTCAGGCCGGCGGGCACCAGGGTGATGGTCGCCCTCGGCGGATCCAGCCCGAAGGGTGAGAGGTCCTCCACGTCCTCCGCCGCGAACCCCTCCGGCCCGGCCACCGCCTCCAGCTCCGCCAGGTCGGCCAGCAGGCCGTTGATCGCCTCCGCGTTCGCCGGCGCCCGGAAGGGCGCCACCACCCGCCATCGCCCGCGATCCAGCTCCACCGCCAGGCGTCGTCCGGGCCCCGCGACATCCAGTGACTTCACGTCATACGAATAGATGTTGAACAGTGCGCGGTCCCGCCACGCTCCCGGGTCCACGTCGTCCGGCTCCAGCCGGAGCGCGTCGGCCAGCGTCACCGAGCCGCCTTCGGGCCGGACGTATCGCAGGCGCTCCAGCTCGTCCCCCAGCTCCAGCGCCGCGACCGGCTCCGACTCCCCCTCGCGGTACAGCCGCACCACCCGGGCCGGGGGATCGAGCCCGAAGCGATCCGGGTCGCCGGCCACGTCGCCGGCCTCGGGGGCCCGCCGCAGCGCCTTCAGGTTGTTCAGCAGGGTTTCGATCCTCCTGGCGTCGGCCCTCGCCTCGATCGGCTCCGCCACCTGCCACCGATCCGGCCCGGTCCGCTCCAGGACGACCCGGCCGCCGTGCTCGCCCGGCTGCTCGACCTCGACGCGGGCGATCTCGCTGGTCTCGACCGCCATCAGCGCTGGCAGCACCCGGACGGCCATCTCGGCGCGCTCGGCCGCCGTGGGCACGTTCGCCCATCGGGCCCACCACAGTGCGCCCAGGCCGCCGAAGAACAAGACCAGTAAGAAGAGGGTGCTCCGCTTCCCCATCATCGCCGTGCCCCGGCCGGTGAAGTCTCCTCGTCGCTCGGGTCCTCCCGAACGACCCGAGTCCGCTGGTTCACTCTCTCCGAGCCAAGTACGTCGCGAGGCCTAGCCCCACCAGGATCGACACCGCCATCATCGTCGGCAGCAGCACCAGCTTCGCCCTCAGGTTCGGCCCGGCCTTGAGCATCCGAGCGGTGTAGGTCCTCGGGGCGATGCCGACCAGATCCGGCCGATCCTGGAGCCAGCCGACGGCGTTGACCAGCAGGTCCAGGTTCGCGAAGCCCACCTGGGCCACCGTCTGGTTGTCGGCCGCGTCCGGGCTGGCGATCAAGACGAGCCGGGGGGTGGGCTCGGCGTCCTGGTCGCCGGGGTCGGGGCGGTCGGCCACCGCGGCGGCGACGACGATCGGCCCCGGCCGGTCCGCCTCGCTGTCCCGCTGCGGAGGGCCGGCCTCGGGGGTCGACTCGACGAACGACGATCGGCTGGTCCGCAGCAGCGGCATCACCAGGAACGCCCCGGACGAAACCGCCCCGAGCTTCGCGTCGATCGGCGCCGGGAAGGGCATCAGCACCTGCCTCCGCTCCAGCGGAGCGACGATCGGGGGGTTGTTCCCCCCCGGGGGGATCTCCACCATCGGCAGGTCGGGCCGCCCCCCCAGCGCGAGCGTCGGATCCACCACCCGGCCGGCCCCGATTCCCACGCCCAGCCCGGCAAGCCACTCCTCCAGCCCGCTCGGCGACCGGTTCCCCTGGATCACCAGCAGCCGGCCTCCCGTGTCGGAGAACCCCTGGAGCCGGGCGGCCGCCTCCGGGCCGATCGTCTCCTCCGGCGCCGCCACGATCACCACCGACGCCCCCTCCGGCACCTGCCCGGCCGGGTTGAAGGCGACCACCTTCATCCCCATCGACTCCAGCCGGGCCCGCAGTTGCCCCAGCCCCGGCCGCCTCGGGTCCATCGCGTCGATCGACGGCTCGCCGTGCCCGGTCGTCACGGCCACGATCGGCTGCTCCCCCTGTTTCAGGCGGATCAGGGCGGTCGTCAGCGCGGCCTCTCCCAGGAACGAGGTTTCCGCCACCACGCTCGAGGCCGGATCGTCCCCCATCTCGGCCGCGAACATGTCCGCGTTGCGGACGATGATCCGGCTGACGTTGTCCCCCTCGCCGTAGGAGACGATCACGCCGCCCCCCTCGGTCAGCGCCAGCCCCGGCACCTGCTCGGCCAGCTCCCGGGCGCGGTCGGGGTCGTCATACGGGTTGAGGTAGTCGATCGAGATCCGATCCGGCGCCTCGGCCTGGTACAGCCGCAACAGTTGCCGGACCCGGTCCACCTGGCCCAGCTCCCGCTCTCCGCTGCCGAAGAAGACGGTGAACGCCACCGGCTCCTCCAGCGTCTGGAGCTGCTGGATGGTCGTCCGCTCCAGGCTGTACGAGCGATCGAGCGACAGGTCGATCGGCCTCGCCCCGTAGGAGAAGGCCAGCACGTTCCCCACGATCAGGATCCCCGCCAACAGGGCCCCGGTCATCGAGGCGTCGGCGAACCGGGCCATCCGCCTCAGGCTCGGGCTGGCGTGCCGGTAGCGCCGGTTCGACCGGATCGTCAGGATCAGGACCGCGAAGGCGGCCGCGAACACGGCGATCGAATGCGGCACCCCGAACCGCAACGCCACGTATGCCCCCAGTCCGATCCCGAGCATCCCGGCCGTCGTGGCGATCGCCATGCGGTCGCGGTATCCCGGCGGCGGCGCCTCGGACCCCGGCTCCGACTCGGCCGCCCGGCCCGCCGGCGCGCCCCGGAGGAACCAGTACAGCGCCAGCGCCCCGGCGATCAGCAGCCCGACGACGGCCGCCGCCTCGCCGCTCAGCAGTTCGAGCACCCGGCCCCCCATCGCGTCAGCTCTCCCTGCGCCCTTCGAGCACCTTGACCGCCAGGAACAGCGCGAACACCGTCACCGACAGGTGCAGCGCCACCACGCGCAGGTCCAGCCGCCCCGAGGCGAACTCCGAGAGCTGCACGTACACCGACAGGAACGACACCGCCTCGGCCCATCCCGCCCTCGGCCCGACCACCTGGTTGACCACCGTGATCAGCAGCAGGGACAGCAACGTCACGAACGTCCCCACCGCCGCTTCGACCTGGTTCCTCGTCGCGGCGCTGAAGGCCACCCCGATGGCGACGAACATCATCCCCATCGTCGTCAGGCCGATCCCCAGCGAGATCAACGGCTCCGGCTCCAGCCGGTATCCCCCGAACTGCCGCAGGAACGGCAGGTAGATCGCGAACGGGAGCAACAGCGCCAGGTACATGACCACGCCGCCGATCCACTTCCCCAGCACCACCTCCGTCTCCGACACCGGGACGGTCATCAGCCCCTCGATCGTCCCCGTTCTCCGCTCCTCGGCGATCAGCCGCATCGTCAGGGCCGGCACCGCGATCAAGAGCGCCACCCAGAACATCCAGCTCCCGGCCACGTAGTAGTTCATCGGGTTCATCGCCCCCGAGAACGACAGCACCGCACGCGGGTCGCTCAGCAGCTCCACCAGCTGGAAGAAGTCCAGCATCGCGATCACCTGGAAGCCCAGCAGCACGAAGTACGCCATCGGCCTCAGGAAGTACGCCGAAACCTCACGCTGCACCAGGGCGGGAACGTGTCTCATCGGGTCGCCTGTCCGTTCGCCTTCGGTTCTGTCCTGACGCTCATCCCGCCCGCTCCCGCTCCCGCTTCCGCTTCCGCTTCCGCTTCTGCTTCCGCTTCTGCTTCTGCTTCCGCACCGCCCCTGGCCGAGCCCCCGCCCCCACTCATCTCGCCTGAGGCGTCTGGCTGATCGGCTCCCGCCCTACGCCGCTTCCCCCTCGTGATCGACCACCACCGCGTCGCGCACCGCCCTGACGAAGCGCTCCTCCAGACTCGACCGAGACAGGTCCAGCCGCCGCAGCGCCCAACCGTTTTGGACGACCCGACGGGCGATCAGTTCCCGAAGCTCCTCGACCGCCTGCTCATCCCTCGCCCGCACCTCGAAGGCGCACACCCCCGGATCTCCCGCGGCGGCCCCCTCCACGGCGAGCTTCCGGATGCCCCCCGCCCCCGGGCTCGTCTCCAGCACTCCTCGAACCGCATCCGATGGGCCCCGGACCTCCACCTCGACCGCCTGCCCCGCCTTCAGCTTCTCCAGCGACTCATCCAGCGCGATCCTCCCCCGGGCAATGATCACCACCCGGCCGCAGACTATCTCCACCTCGGGCAGGATGTGCGTGCTCAGCAGGATCGTATGCCGCTTGCCCAGCTCCCGGATCAGCTCCCGGACCTCGCCAATCTGGATCGGGTCCAGCCCCGCCGTCGGCTCGTCCAGGATGAGGATGTCCGGGTCGCTCAGCAGCGCGTCGGCCAGCCCAACGCGCTGCTTGTACCCCTTCGACAGGTTCCCCACCACCCGGTGCGCCACGTCCTCCAGGCCGGTCATCTGGATCGCGTCGTCGATCGCCGCCCGCCTCCTCGATCCCGGCACGTCCTTCAGCCGAGATCGGAACCGGAGGAACTCCCGCACCCGCATCTCCGGGTACAGCGGCACGCTCTCCGGCAAGTAGCCGACCTTCCGGCGCACCGCCAGCGGCTCGTCCAGCACATCGTGCCCCGCCAGCCGAGCCCGGCCGCTGGTGGGCATCAGGTACGTCGTCAGGATCTTCATCGTCGTCGACTTCCCCGCGCCGTTCGGCCCGAGCAAGCCCACGATCTCCCCCCGGCCGACCGAGAAGCTCACCCCCTCGACCGCCCTCACCGCGCCGTAGCGCTTCGACAGGTGCTCGACTTCGATCATGCCTCGACCCGGGACCGAGTGGCGAGCATCCCCGACGCGATGCCCCGAGAAGTGTCTGCGGCCGATCGCCGCCGCCTTATTATTCCCCGCCCCCCCCGTCTCCTCAAGGTTGACACCCCGCCACCCCACCAACGTCCCCCACCCCTCCCTGACCAGCCCGGCTCCCTCTCCCGATCCTATAGGGAGGCAGAGCGTCCCCCGCGTTCCGGCCAACTCACACCCCGCCCGGACTCCACGAGCGGCGAGCGCCAGGCACAGAAACACAAAACAGAGGGCAGATAGCAGATGGCGGAGAGCAGATGGCGGATGGCGGATGGCGGATGGCGGATGGCGGATGGCGGATGGCGGATGGCGGATGGCGGATGGCGGAAAGAACGCATGGACCCAATCATGCACCACAGATCATCCCAGGCGGTTCCTCCCAGACGGTTCTCAACGCCCAACCCTCCAGCCGGTCCGTCGCGTGCCGACCGCGCGGAGCGAAGCCAATGGGCGGACGCAACTCCTTGTCCTCGAAGAGAAAACCCCGATCCGACCTCAGCGCACCGGCCCGAGTTCGGCGGCGAGCCGACGAGCGCCGGACGTGCGTTCGATCCGATGGCCAACTCCTCGGCGCACCGTGCGCGGAGCGAAGCCATTGGCGTTCCGCATCCCAAGGAGAAGAAGGAAGATCCGCGATCGTGCCCGAGCGTTCCGCCCGGCGTCCCTTCCGGATCGGGCGGGGGTGTCCGGCGGCGGTCCCGCTCCGCTCCTCGAGGCGGGAACCCATTTCTCCGGCGCAACGTGTTGCGGGATCGAGGAAATCGCCCAACGGCCCCCGGCGCACCGATCCGCGTCCCGGGTCGTACCGGCGTGGCATCCGGAGGCGGTGCGGGCCTATAATCGACCGATTCGACCCGGACGGGCCCGGACCGGGCCGTCCCCAGCCCCGGGAGCGTCTGTCGTGCTTCGGATCGTGACCTTCCCGCACCCCGCCCTCCGCTTCCAGAGCGTGCCGGTCCGCCGGATCGACGACGACCTCCGGACGGCCGTCCGCCAGATGTTCGCACTCATGTATGAAGCCAAGGGGATCGGCCTGGCGGCCAACCAGGTCGCCCTGCCGCTGCGCTTCTTCGTCCTGAACCTGACCGCCGACCCCGACCAGCCCGACCAGGAGCAGGTCTTCATCAATCCCGAGATCCTCAAGCGAGAGTCCGTCGTCGAGGAGGAGGAAGGCTGCCTCAGCCTGCCGGCGCTCTACGGCAAGGTCCGGCGCTCGAAGAAGATCCGGGTCCGAGCCTTCGACCTTCAGGGAAGGCAGGTCGAGCGGGACGTCGACGGCCTGCTCAGCCGGGCCATCCAGCACGAGTCCGACCACCTCGACGGCACCCTGATCACCGACCGCTTCGACCCTCCGGTCAAGGCCGCCACCGCCGGCAAGCTCCGGGAGATCGAGCAGGCCTTCCGCAAGGAGCAGTCCTCCGGGCTCTGGCCCGACGACGACGCCATCCAGCGGCGACTCTCCGAGATCGCCCAGCTTGGCGGCGTCCCTCGAGCGGAGCTCGAATCTCCCCCCGCCCCGGACGCCTCCCTCTGCCCCTCCCCGGGCTCCTCCCCCCCCGAGCCGGCCGACGTGCCCGAACGTTGATCGCCGACTCGTCCCCCTCGCCCCGGCCCCGGGACGATCGCTCCTGGCTCCTCGATCCTGGACCGCTCCCATGCCCCCTCCGCTCCGATTGGTCATGCTCGGCACGAAGGACTTCGCCCTGCCCACCTTCCTCGCCCTGGTGAAGTCCGGGGCCGAGGTCGTCGCACTGGTCACCCAGCCCGACCGCCCCCAGGGCCGTAAGCAGGAGCTGATCCCCAGCCGGATCAAGCAGGAGGCCCTCCGCCTGGGGGTCCGGGTCGAGCAGCCGGAGGACGTCAACGCCCCCGAGGGGATCGCCCTGATCCGATCGCTGCGCCCCGACCTGCTGGTCACCGCCGCCTACGGCCAGATCCTCTCGGCCGAGCTGCTCGGGGTGCCTCGGCTGGGGGGGATCAACCTGCACGGCTCGGTCCTGCCAAAGTACCGAGGGGCGGCCCCGGTGGCCCGGGCGATCCAGGCCGGCGAGGCGGAGACCGGCGTCACGGTCATTCAAATGTCACCGAGGGTCGACGCCGGCGGGATGATCGCCGTCGCTCGGACGCCGATCGGTCTGGACGAGACCGCCGGAGAGCTGGAGGAGCGGCTGGCCCGGCTCGGCGCCCCGCTGGTCGTCGACGCCATCGCCGCCCTGGCCGACGGCTCGGCCAAGGTCATCCCCCAGGACCCCTCCCTCGCCACCAAGGCGCCGAAGCTCCGCAAGGAGGACGGCGTGATCGACTGGACCAGGACCGCGCAGCAGGTCCACGACCTCGTCCGAGCCATGCAGCCGTGGCCGACCGCGTCGACCCACTGGCACTCCACCGCCCCCGGCAAGCCGCCGACCCGGCTGATCGTCCACCGGACGACGCCGGTGGAGGGCTCCGGCTCCCCCGGCCGGGTGCTCGCCGCCGGCCCCGGGGGGCTCGTCGTGGCGGCGGGGACGGGGGCGGTGCGGCTGGTCACCCTCCAGGTCCCCGGCAAGAAGGCGATGCCCGCCGCCGAGTTCCTCCGGGGCCACGCCGTGCAGCCGGGAGACCTCTTCGGACCGGAATCGATCGGATAGTGCGGTTGTCTTAGGCGCAAGCCCGTCGTACAGTGGAGTCCTCTCGAATCGCATCGCACCCAGGGAAGAGCCCGCCTGAAGCCCCCCGCCTCCCGCCCGGCCGGATGCCCCGAGACCCGCGGAGGCGCGTTCCCAACCCCGAAATGCCGCGATAAACTGGGATGGTTGCCGGCACCCGTGCGGCCCCGCCGGATCGTCCCTTCGCCTTCGCCCATCGCTTGACCGGCGGCAGATCGTCCCGCCGGACCGGAGCCTGACGATGTCGGACCCGGCCCCTCCCTCCGATCCCCCGAAGAAGCTGTACATCGAGACCGTCGGCTGCCAGATGAACGTTCTGGACAGCGAGTTGGTCGTCGCGCAGCTCCGCCGCGAGGGGTACGAGTTGACCGACGACCTCCGCCAGGCCGACACGATCCTCTACAACACCTGCTCCGTCCGCCAGCACGCCGAGGACAAGGTCTACAGCGCCCTCGGCCGCATCAAGCGCCTGAAGGACCGCAAGCCCGAGGTCCGCATCGGGGTGCTCGGCTGCATGGCCCAGAAGGACCAGGAGCGGATCCTCCGCCGGGCGCCGCACGTCGATCTCGTCGTCGGCCCCGGCCAGCTCGGCCGCGTCTCGGAACTGCTCCAGGCCTCGCAAGACGAGGGCCGCCCCCAGTTGGCCGTCTCGCTGGCACGCAACGCCGGCAAGACCCTGGAGGTCCTCGACAGCTTCCCCACCTTCGACCCCGACCGCGTCGCCTCCCCCGAGCCCACCCCCCAGGGCTCCTCGCCGCACCAGGCGTTCGTCCGCATCCAGATGGGCTGCGACAAGTTCTGCACCTACTGCATCGTCCCCTCCGTCCGGGGGCCCGAGCAGGGCCGGCCCCCCGACCTGATCGTCGAGGAAGCCCGCCGCCTCGTCGGCCAGGGTGTCAAGGAGCTCACCCTGCTCGGCCAGACCGTCAATTCTTACAAATACAAGCACGGCGACGGCCGCATCTCCCGACTCTCCGACGTGCTGCTGGCCCTGCACGACCTCGACGGACTGCTCCGCCTGAAGTTCGTCACCAACTTCCCGCTCGACATGACCGACGATCTGCTCCAGGCGGTCCGGGATTTGCCCAAGGCAAGCCGCTACCTGCACGTGCCCGCACAGAGCGGGTGCGACGCGGTCCTCAAGCGCATGAAGCGGCTCTATACCGTGACCCAGTATGACGAGATGATGGCCCGCATCCGGGAAACCATCCCCGGCGTGGCCGTCTCCAGCGACTTCATCGTCGGCTTCTGCGGCGAAACCGAGGAGAGCTTCCGCAAGACGGTCGAGCTCGTCGAGCGCTCTCGGTTCAAGAACAGCTTCATCTTCAAGTACAGCCCCCGAGCCGGCACCAAGGCCGACGAGCGCTTCGCCGACGACGTGCCCGAGGCCGACAAGAAGCGGCGCAACACCGAGCTGCTCGCCGTCCAGACGGCCATCAGCCTCGAGGACAACCGCCCCTTCGTCGGCCGCACCGTCGAGGTGCTCGTCGAGGGGCCGAGCAAGACCGCCGGCAAACGGAACGAGGCCGACCCCGACGCCTCCTCCTCCGCCTCCGGCGTCAGTCAGATGACCGGCCGCACCTCCTGCGACCGCATCGTGGTCTTCGACGGCCACCGCCGCCAGGCCGGCCACCTGCTGCCGGTCGTCATCGAGCAGGTCAGCGCCGTCACCCTCTTCGGGCGGGTCGTCACCACCGACTCCCACCCCGCCCCCGCCCCGGCCCCCAGCCCGGAGGCCGCCCTCCGATGAGCCCGATCGCCGCGACCGCCGACCGTCTGGACGAAGCCATCGGGAGCTGGGCCCGATCGGCGGGGGTGCCCCCCTCCTGGCTCCCCTCGCCGGAGGCCCTCTCGGCGATCGGCCCCGCCTCGGGAGCCCTCCGCCCGCCGGCCGACCCGGCCGCCCTGGACGACTGGGAGCGCCGGCACGGCTTCCGCCTGCCCTGCGGCCTCCGGGCCTGGCTGCTCATCTCCGACGGCTTCTACACCGAGTCCGGGCCCGCCGTCCACCCCATCGCCGCGATCGGCCCGATGGTCCCCTTCGCCCGGGTGCCGGGCCTGCTCGTGCAGCCCGAGAGCTGGTTCGAGCTGGGCAACCCGAACGAGGCCGAGACGATCTGCATCGACCTGGCCTACCGCTGGCTCCCCGCCGGCGACGCCCCCATCTTCGCCTCCGGAGACGACCTGACCGGCCTGCCCCCCCGGATCATCGCCCCCAGCTTCGACGCCTGGTTCGCCCGCCTGCTCCGCCAGGAGGGCCGCGCCTACTGGCTCGACCCCGACTTCGTCGGCCTCGGCGACCCCTGGGGAGAGCACCGCCGCCGCTCCCCCGCCCCTCCGCTCCCCGATCGCCTCCGCCGCCTCCTCCCCCACGCCACCCGGGCCGCCGACTCCGGCCTCGACGACAGCTCCCTCGCCGCCTCCCTCGGCATCTCCCGCTTCGACGCCGAAGCCCTGCTCCGGCACCTCCAGCACTCCCCCGCCGAGGATTCGGGGACCTAGGCAGGAGTCGCCCCGCCGTCGGGGGCGATGTTATTGGCAGAGCGCCGAGAGCGGCCGAGGCCGGCGATCTGGAGGCGGGGCGGACCCCGCATCCAGGGCCTCCCCCGCCTGGAAGCAACCCGACCTCAGCCCCTCCTGACCGCCGACTGACCCGAGATCGAGACCTTCGACCCCCGAAACACCCCCATCGGAAGGAAGCCGACCGAGTCCCTCCCGGCCCCTGGCCCCCTCCGATCACCGTCCTGGCGAGGCCCTGTCCGTCTGAGACCGACCGCTAGCCGCCTCCGGCGAACGCCGATACAGCTCCGCGTAATGCCCGAACGGATCCCCCCGGTCGCCGTAAGACCGGACGAACTCCAGCCCCTCAATCTCCGGACGCACCTGCTCCAGCCCGATCGGCCCGAAGACCGCGAACGAGAACGGCTCGGCCCGGACGTCGTAGAAGAACGGATCAACCAGCGCCTCGACCACCGGACGGCCCCGCTCGAAGACCTCCAGCACCAGGGACCCGTCGGCGGCCACCAGGGCCCCCGGCGGGATGTCGGCCACGACGGCATCGGCAAACGCCTCCACCCGGTAGACCGGATCGTCCCAGTGCCCCAGGTGAGCCGACAGCACCCGAAGCCCCGACCCCGGCACCAGCGCCAGCAGCAGGGCCGAGACGACAACGGCCGTCGCCAACCGCCGGCCGGCCCATCGGCCGATCCGGTCCGCCACGAGGTCGGCCAGCACGCCGACCGGGATGCTCAGCATCGCCGCCGGATACCCGTAGTAGTTCCGGATGTGGTGCCTCCCCATGAACAGCGCCAGCAGCATCGCCCCCGCCGCGGCGTGGAAGACCACCCGGCGCATCCGAGCCTCCCCCCGGGCGGCCAGCGCCGTCACGCCAAGCAGGCCGACCGCGTACAACGCCGCCTGGATCGGCCCCACGTGGTCGAGGAACTGCCCCGACTGGTAGGCGAGGACGGCCGGCAGCTCCCGGAGCGTCCGCCCCAATCCCGGCCCGGCCCGGCCGAGCACGTTGCCGCCGAACTGGATGCGGAACAGATCCGGATGCAAGGCGATCATCGGCAGCCACAGCCCGAACCCCGCCAGGCTCGCCGCGGCGAACGCCGACGCCCTCCCCAGCCGAGCCCTCCCCGTCCCCGGCCCGGCCAGCAGCGCCAGGCCCACCTGGGCCGTCGGCACCAGGCCGACCGGGTGGCAGAGCAGGCTCAACCCCGAGCACACGCCGCCGAGCACGACGTCCCGCCGCCTCCGATCGTCCCGGGCCACCCACCAGACCGCCCCCAGGCCAAAGGCGATCGCGGCCATGTCGGGCCGGGCGGTCGTCGCCGGGAAGAGGAAGGCCCGGCAGAAGAGGTACGCCGAGGCCGCGAGCATCCCCGCCCGGCCCGACCCCGACCAGCGCCCGGCCAGCCCCCCGACCAGCAGCACGGCCGCCATCCCCGAGATCGCCGAGGCGATCCTCGCCGGCCCGAGGCCGTCTCCCAGCACCCAATGCACCCCGGCCGCCAGGTAGAACCCCAGGGGGGGCAGCGTGTAGAGCGCCTGGTCGGCGAAGTAGTAGATCGACTCCGGGTCTCGGGACGGGATGTACGGGATGGTCGGCAGGCCTCCCCGCAGGATCGCCATGCCCGGCACGGCGTAGAAGTCCTCGTCCTGCCCGGCCCGGATGCGGTACATCAGCGGCACGTGCCAGGCGAGGAAGGCCGCCATCAGCAGGGCCAGCCAGGCGCGATCGGCTCGGGACACGGCCCCTCCTCCCGGATCGTCTCGGTCGCCGCTGCGGCCTTCGGCCTCTCCGCCGGCGGTCCCGACCGGGCCGACCATCATACCGACCGGGCCGTCGCCCCGGCCAGCGGCCCGGCCGGGCCGGACGGAGCCGCCGACCGGCTCGTCACCCGGGCCCGATCGGCCCCGTCCTGGTCCGGAACGCGGCTCTGGTTGACACCCCTGCGTCCCTCGACTACGTTCTCCGGGCCGGCGGCCGTCGCCCCCCGGCCCTCGCCCCTCCGTCGCCCCCGAGGAGCCGAATGACGCCCCCCTCGCGCAACTCCCGTCCCCTGCTGGGTTACGTGGTCCGCCTGGCGATCGGCCTCGGGCTGCTCGGGCTGGCGATCTGGGCCAATCGGGAACAGATCGGCCAGGTCCTGGAACGTCGGCCCGACTTCGCCCTGTTCGGCGTCGGCTTCGCACTGTACTTCGCCGGGGTGATCCTCGCCTTCGTCCGCTGGTACTTCCTCGTCCGAGCCCTGGGGCTGCCGTTCCGCATGAGGGACGCGATGCGGCTGGGGTTCATCGGCCTGCTCTTCAACATGGTGGTGCCCGGCGCCGTCGGGGGAGACTTCGTCAAGGCGGCCTACCTGATGCGGGAGCAGTCGCGCAAGACCCAGGCCGCCGCCTCGGTGGCGATCGACCGGCTGATCGGCCTGCTCGGCATGTTCATCCTGGCCGTGGCCGTGGGGGCGTTCGCCTGGGGAGGGGTCGAGCCCCCGGTCCGCCGGCTGATCGGCGCCGCCATGTTCATGACCCTGGCCGTGACCGGCGTGATGGCCGTCGCCTTCGCTCCTCCGCTGTACCGGCCGCTGGCGACCCGGCTGGCGCACCGGAGAAGGATCTCCCACGCCCTGCATGAGCTGGCCGTGATGGGCTCGGCCTACCGAAGGCGGATGGACGTGGTGCTGGCCACCGTGGTGATGTCGAGCCTGACGCACGTGCTCAACGTGCTGGCGTTCATGATCATCGGCCGGTCGATCTTCCCCGTGGTGCCGGGGCTGGCGCAGCACTTCCTGATCGTGCCGCTGGTGCTCTTCAGCACGGCGATCCCGCTGCCGTTCGGGGCGCTGGGCGTGTCGGAGCAGATCAGCGACGTGCTCTTCCGCCTGGCCGACTACGACGGCGGCGCCCTGACGATGATGGCCTTCCACGTGGCCCAGTACCTCGGCTCGCTGATCGCGCTGTTCGTCTACCTGGCCAACGCCCGGCAGGTCCGCTCGCTGACCGAGGAGGCCCCGCGGGCCTCAGACGAGGCCGCCCCGACCGCCGGCGGCCCGCACCACACCAACCGGCTCGGAGAAACGACGCCGGCCGGTCACTGATCGGATGATCCGGGAGAGGACTCCAGCACCTCGCCGAGCAGGTACGTCGGCTTCCCCTGCGACTCGTAGTAGGTCCTCATCACCATCTCGGCCACCACGCCGGTGACGATCAACTGCACGCCGGCCAGGAAGAAGGTGATCGCCACCTGGGGCAGGGGGGTTTCGACGAAGTCCTTCTGGCCCTGGCCGATCGAGGGAAACTGGAATTTATAGAACAGCATCAAGACAAACGAGAACACGCTCAATCCGATCGCGTACAGCCCAACCCGGCCGAAGAAGTGGATCGGCCGCTGGGCGTAGCTCTGGTAGAAGCGGATCAGGATCAGGTCGAGCACCACGTTGAAGGTCCGGCCCAGGCCGTACTTCGTCCGGCCGGCGCGCCTCGGGCGGTGGTTGACGACCAGCTCCGCCACCCTCGCCCCCTGCCAGGAGGCGAAGACGGGGATGAACCGGTGCATCTCCCCGTAGAGCCGCACCCCGCGGAGCACCTCCCTCCGGTACGCCTTGAGCGTGCAGCCGAAGTCGTGCAGCGGCACCCGGGAGAGCCGGGCGACCAGCCGGTTGGCGATCCGGGACGGGACCTTCCTCGTCAGCAGCGTGTCCTTCCGGTCCTTCCGCCAGCCGGAGACGACGTCGAACCCCTCGTCCAGCTTCGCCAGGAGCCGGGGGATGTCGCTCGGGTCGTTCTGGCCGTCGCCGTCGATCGGCACGAGCACGGCGCCCCGGGCCAGGTCCATCGCGGCCGACAGCGCCGCGGTCTGGCCGCAGTTGGTCCTCAGGAAGGCGATCCGGACGTGCTCCGGGTCGCCTTCCTGGAGCTGCCGGAGGCGAGCGGCGGTGCCGTCGGTCGAGCCGTCGTCGACGACGATGACCTCATAGCGCAGCCCCATCGGCCCGAGCGCCGAGGCGATCTCCGCCAGCAGCGGCCCGATGTTCTCGGCCTCGTCCTTCACGGGGATCAGGACGGACAGGTCGACCGACGGCGCGTCAGCCGGCGAGGAACTGGATGAGATGGCGGCGGGCAATGATGAGCGACTCCTTGCGCTTCTCCAGCGACCCTTCGAAGGCGCGGTCCTCGACCTCGATGGCCACCGGGCCGTCGTAGCCGGCGTCGGACAGGGCGCCGAAGTAGCGGCCCCAGTCGACCTCGCCGAGGCCGGGGATCTTCGGCGTGTGCCAGAGGTTCGGGTAGCCCATGATGCCGTGCTCGTCCAGCCGGTCGCGGTCGATCCGGGCGTCCTTGGCGTGGACGTGGTGCAGGCGGTCCTTGAACTCGTAGATCGGGGCGATGTAGTCGACCATCTGCCAGATGAAGTGCGACGGGTCGTAGTTCAGGCCGAAGGCGGGGCTGGGGATGTCGGCGAACATCCGACGCCAGATGGCCGGCGTGCTGGCGAGGTTCTTGCCGCCGGGCCACTCGTCCCGGGTGAAGATCATCGGGCAGTTCTCGATGCCGATCTTCACCCCCTTGTCCTCGGCGTAGGAAACCATCGGCTTCCAGACCTCGAGGAAGCGGGGCCAGTTCTCGTCGACCGAGCGGGAGGGATCCCTTCCGACGAAGGTGGTGACGACGTTCACCCCCAGCGCGGCCGAGGCGTCGATGACCCGGCGGGTGTGCTCGATTTCCCGGTCGGCCTGGACGCGGTCGGCCTGGAGCACGTTCGGGTAATAACCGAGCGAGGAGAGCGAAACCCCCTTCGAGGCGCAGAGCTCGTGGATCCGCTTCACGCCGTCGCCGTCGAGGCTCGTCACGTCGATATGGGTGACGCCGGCATAGCGGCGCTCGGCCTTGCCGGGGGGCCAGCAGCAGCATTCGATGCAGGAGAAGCCCTGCTCGGCGGCCACGTCGAGCACCTGTTCGAGCGACAGATCGGGCAGGATGGCCGTGTTGAAGCCGAGCTTCATCGCGGGGGCTCCGTCGGGCGATCATACAGTCGAGGATGCCTGTCATCCTATGGACAACACCCCCTCGAAAGCCATACCGTGGCGTCGGCAGCGGTCGGGGGAACTCGGTTCGGAGCGGTCGCATGATCGAGGTGAAGGACCTTCGGGTCGATTACGACACGGTCTGCGCCGTGCACGACCTGTCGCTGGAGGTCGGGCCGGGCGAGGTTTGCGGCCTGATCGGGCCCAACGGCGCCGGCAAGACGACGACGATGCGCGCCATGCTCGGCCTGATCGAGCCGACGTACGGTCAGATCCACCTGGCCGGGGTCGACATGCGCGAGCGCCCGAGAGACGCCTGCCGGGTGGTCGCCTTCATGCCCGACTTCCCGCCGATGTACGACGACCTGAAGGTCTGGGAGTTCCTCGACCTGTTCGCCACCAGCTACTTCATCCCCCGGAAGCAGCGGCCGGGGCTGATCGACCGATCGCTGGAGCTGGTCGGCCTGATGGAGAAGAAGCACGAGTTCGTCGCCACGCTCTCACGAGGCATGCGGCAGCGGGTGATGCTGGCCAAGACGCTGATCCCCGACCCCAAGGTCTTGCTGCTGGACGAGCCGGCCAGCGGCGTGGATCCGAGGGGGCGGATCGACCTGAAGAACGTGCTGAAGCGGCTGGCGATCGAGGGGAAGACGGTGCTGATCTCCTCGCACATCCTGGCCGAGATGACCGAGTTCTGCACGGCGGTCGCCATCATGGAGCGCGGCCGGATGGTCGTCAGCGGCACGGTGGACGAGGTCCGAGCCCGGGTGATGGGGGCAGGGGTGCTGGTGGTCGAGGTGATCGGCGCCGAGGAGGCGGAGGCGGAGGCGGCGCTGCGGCGGGTGGCCGAGGCGGACCCGGGGGCCTCGGCGGTCGAGCGCGTCAACGGCTCCACCTTCGAGATCCCCTACCAGGGGGACGCCGAGCAGGCGGCCGGGCTGCTGGCCGAGCTGGTGGGGGCGGGGGTACGCGTGGCGTCGTTCAGCAGGCGGAAGGAAGGGCTCGAGGAGCTGTTCCTGAAGGTCGGTGCCAGGGAGCTTTCGTGATGGCCGGCGCGCTGGATATCTTCCTCGACAACCCGATCCTGACCAAGCACGCCCGCTCCCGGCTGCGACGCAACCGGGTACTCCCCTGGTCGATCGTGGTGGTGACGCTCTGCGGGATCATCTGCTGGGTCTTCTACCAGCGGAACGGACTGCTCGGGACGGCCCCGCTGACCCTGGTGGTGACGCTCCAGGTGGTGACGCTCGTCTTCGCCGGCGCCGGGGAGATCGGCGGCGCCGTGGGAGGGGCGAGGGAAAGCGGCATCCTCGACTTCCACCGCGTCTCGCCGGTGCCTCCGATCTGGCTGGCGGTGGGCTTCTTCTTCGGGGCTCCGCTGCTGCAATACTGGCTGACCTTGCTGACGATCCCGTTCGCGGTCTTCCTGGCCGCGGTCGGGCCGGCGGGATGGCAGGGCTTGCTGGTGTTCGAGGCGCCGCTGCTGCTGGCAGCCTGGCTGGTGCACACGCTGACGCTGCTGGGAGCGATGATCAGCAAGAAGCCAAAGGCCGGCAACCGGGGAATGATCGGCCTGGTCTTCCTCGGCCTCTTCCTGGGCCAGGGGCTGTTCTTCGGCATCCAGTACATGCTCTTCGACCTGGCCGGAACGATGGCCAAGATCCGGTTCTTCGGGGCCCCGGTGCCGTGGATGCTGCTGGTGGTCGCCTACGAGGCGATCCTGATCGGCTTCCTGTTCATCCCTTCGGTGCGTCGGATGCGGTCGGATCGGGCGCACCTCTACACCAAGCCTCAGGCGATCGCGTTCCTGGCGACGATCACGACCCTGGTCCTGGGAGTGATCTGGACCCTGAGGGGGTACGACTCCCTGGTCGTCGTCTTGCTGTACGCCCTCACGCTGGTGGCGATCCTGCTGGCGGTGACGATCACTCCCGACCGCAGCGAGTACATCAAGGGCCTGCGGCGGGCCGAGCGGGAAGGTCGGAAGCGGCCGAGCCCCTGGTCGGACGCCGGGGCCAACCGGATCCCGCTGTTCGTGCTCTGCGCGATCGTGCTCATCGGCACCACGATCGCCTGGGAGGCGATCGAGGGCCGGCAGGTGGCGGGGAACTCGGCCTATTCGCAGACGATCGCCATCGGGGTGCTGACGGTGGCGTATGTCGGGCTCGGGCTCCAGGCGGCGCAGCTGTTCATGAGAAAGCACGGGCAGACGCTGTTCGTGCTGTTCCTGTTCTTCGCCTGGCTCGTGCCGCTGGTCGTCGGCGGCGGGCTGGCCGCCAGCCAGTTCGCGCCCCAGGCGGCGCTGACGGTGACGGCGCTGAGCCCGCTGGCCGGCATCGTCATCTCCTCCGGCGCCGTCCAGGATCCCGGTCCCGCCTTCAACGCCGATCCCGGCCCGGCCCGGCTGGCGGCGGTCGGCTCGGCGCTGACGTTCGCCTTCCTGTTCCACTTCCTGCTCGACGTCGTGCAGCGCCGGCTCGACCGTGCCGTCCGATCCGCGGCCTCGCTCCGCCTGCCCGACCCGTTCGACGACATCCTCGGCATCCCCGGGGCGGAGAAGGCCCCCGAACTAGCGGCTCCGGGAGGGAGGGTGGCCAGAGCCGGGGAGAAGGGCTGAACGAGGGGTGAAGGCGGATCGATGGCGAGGGAAGGACCGGCCGAGCCGATGCCGGCAGGACGGTTCGAGCCGCCGGGATGGCCGGGCCTCCGCCCTCGGCCGTCCCGCCAGAGCCAGCAGCCGTCCTGCCGTCAGGCGGCCTCGACGCGGCGGGGGACGGCCCGGCCGGCGGTATCGGCGGAGGGGTCGTCGGGACCGTCCTCGTGGTACTCGGCGTCGGTGTTGACGCGCCAGGTGTCGTAGGGGCCGAGGCCGAGCATGTTGCGGGCCGCCAGGAGGGCGGTCATCATGGAGTGATCTTGATTGTTGTACTTGTGCATCCCGTTGCGGCCGGCGAGCTGGAGGTTGTCGAAGCGGTCCAGCCAGCGTCGGACGACGGCGACGCGGTCCCGGTAGTCCTCGTCGTAGACCGGATACGCCTTGGGCATGCGGACGACGCAGCCGTCGACGACCGACGAGCCGGGGACCAGGCCGATGGCGTCGATCTCTCGGCGGCCAAGCTCGATCAGGTCGGCATCCGGCATGGTCCAGAGTTCGTCCCCCTCGAAGCAGAAGTACTCCAGGCCGAGGCTGCTGGTGGCCGGGTCGGGGACGAGGTCGGGGGACCAGTTCTTGAAGTTCTGCACCCGGCCGAGGCGGACGCCCGGATCGTGCACGTAAATCCACGTATCGGGAAAGGTCTCGGGGCGGTCGACGATGAGGACGACGGTGAGGAAGTCGCGGTAGCGGAGGCCGGAGGCGGCGGCGAGGACCTCGTCGGGGGCGGCCGGGCTCATGGCGGCGATCAGGTGTCGGATCGGCATGGTCGAGAGGAAGTGCCGGCCTCGGTATCGGGTTGGCCGGCCGTCGGGTTCGACGGCGACGAAGGCGGAGACGGAGCGGCCGTCGTGCTCAACGCGATCAACCCGGCGGCCGAGCTGGACGGAGCCGCCGCCGGACTCGACGCGGGCCTGCACCGCCTCCCACATCTGGCCGGGGCCGAGGCGGGGGTACTTGAACTCCTCGATCAGCGTCTTGACCACTTCTCCCTTGCCGAGGCGGCCCACGCCCAGGGCGTTCAGGGCGGCGCCGATGAGGCTCAGGCCCTTGATGCGCTGGGCGGCCCAGTCGGCCGAGATCTCCGAGGTGGGCATTCCCCAGACCTTCTCGGTGTAGGTCTTGAAGAAGATCTCGAAGAGGGTGCGGCCGAAGCGGTTGACGATCCAGTCCTCGAAGCTGCGCTCGGGGGTGATCGGCCGCAGGCGGGCCTTCAGGTAGCTGGCGAGGATGCGGGCGGAGCGGATCGGGCCGAGCTTGCGTAGGGCGTCGACCGGGCGGAGCGGGTAGTGGAAGAACCGGCGGTCGTAGTAGATGCGGCTCAGGCGGGGTCGGCGGAGGAGCTGGTCGCCGAGGATCTCGTCCCAGAAGGCGTTGACCTCGGGGCTCTTGGAGAAGAAGCGGTGGCCGCCGATGTCGAAGCGGTAGCCCTTGTACTCGTCGGTGCGGCTGATGCCGCCGACTCGGACGGGGTCGGCCTCGAGGACGACGCAGCGGCGGCCGTGCCGGGTCAGCTCGTAGGCGGCGGTCAGCCCGGCGGGGCCGCCGCCGGCGACGACGGCGTCGAAGGCCTCGACGATGGCCGCCTCCCCTTCGGGGGGCCCGATGCGCTGCCAGCGGTGCGGCGGAAGGTATCCCCTCGAGGTTGTCGGCCTCGGCTGTTCGCTTCCCATGCCGCACTCCCCATCCCTGAGGACCCCGCGGGTCGATCGCGATCCCGCCCGGCCCCGATCCGGGCGCGAAGGCCCGGCCCGAATCCGTTCGGGGCAGGATGGTGTTCTGTCAGATTCGGCCGGGACGGTCAAGGCCGGCCGGTCCGGAGGGCTGAAGCAGCTCCAGGGTTCGCTTGACGAGGGCGGCGGCGGCGTCGAGGGCCTCGTCGGGGGGGAGCTTCAGGGCCTGGGCACGCTCGAAGTCGAGCAGGTGGCGGGCGTCAAGCCGGCCGGGGCGGACGTAGAGGGCCTCGCAGGCCAGCAGCAGGCAGCGGAGCCCGGCCTCGCGGTAGCCCAGGCGGTAGACCAACGCGCGGAGGCAGCAGAACATCGCCTCGTAGGCCAGCAGGCAGAGGTCGGCCGGATCCCCCTTCGGGGAGGCCCGCAGGCCGGCGGCGGCCTCCAGGCGGTCGGAGGCCCGGCGGAGCAGCTCGCCGACCGCCTCGGCAGCCGAATCGTCCCGGGACAGATACGGTCCCTCCAGGCACTTCTCGAAGGTGTTGACGATGGCCATCGGGTTCACCGGGGCTCGGGGAACGGTCAAGGGTCGGAGAGACGATCAGCGGGGAGGCTCCCCCCGGTCCGAAGCGGCGGGAGGGGCCTCGACCAGACCATGCGTGTCGAAGTAGTCCCGGCGGAGGAAGAGGCCGGCGACGAAGCCGGAGACGAGGCCGCCGAGATGCGCCGCGTTGTCGATCCCGGGAATCACCAGACCGAAGAGGGTGTTGTAGAGGACCAGAGCGATCACTCCGCCTCGGACCCGCTTCAGGACGGCCGCCGGGATCGACGCCCGGTGCGAGAGCAGAAACGCGCCCAGGCCGCCGAAGAGGCCGAAAATCGCCCCCGAGGCGCCGACGCTGACCGCCAGCGGATGCCACCAGGCACTCGCCAGGGCCCCCCCCAGGCCGGCGGCCAGGTAGAGCAGGGCGAAACCGAGGTTTCCGTAGAGGCGCTCGAGGAGCGGGCCCGCCCGGTAGAGCACATACATGTTCAAAGCCAGGTGGATCAGCCCGCCGTGGAGGAAGACCGACGAGAGCAGCCGCCAGGCCTCGCCGTCGAAGGCGACGGCGACGCCAACATTGCCCCCCCAGGCGATCAGGTCGGGGACCGTCGGGTTGATCGGCGAGACGCCGGCCAGAGCCATCGCCAGGAAGACAAGCACGCAGGAGGCGACGATCAGGTAGGTGACCACCACCATCGGGGTGGCGGTCATCACGTCGGCCTGGAAGGAGCGGACACCGCCGTCGGCGCGGTGCAGGGCCTGAGCCTGGCGGACGACGTGGCCGATCTCGGCCCGGGAGCGGGCCAGGGCCTCGGAGGTGGTCGAGCCGGCCAGGTCTCCCGAGCGCCGGGCCTGGCCGAGCGTGGCGAGCACGCCAGAGAGGGCGGCCACCGCGTCGAGCTGGCCCAGGCCGGGCATCGGCAGAATCTGGCCCCGCCCGAGATCGAGTGCCGGGGCGAGATCCCCGGTGACGGAGACGGTCTGGGGCAGGTCGTCGAACGACCGGGAGGCCCCCGGCCTCGGCCCGAGGCCCGAGCCCGACGGCGCCCGGGAGGGCGTCGGCGACGGCCAGCAGACCCGTCGGGAGGTCAGCGTGCAGGCCGGGACCGGGCCGTCGGGCCCCGGACGCTCGATGATGGCGAGCAGCAGCTCACCGGGCCGGGGCCGGAGGTAGGTCTCCAGGGCCCGGACGACCGCCTCGGCCGGCAGCCGGGGCGCGACATGGCAGCCGGGATGCCCCGCCAGCGGCTGGCACGCGGCCAACGCGAAGATCTCCCAGGCGTCGACGTCGGGCTCGGTGTCGTCGTACACAATCGGGTCCTTGGCGACGATCCGGGGGGCAGGGGGCCCGGCGGCGGGCGAAGGGAATCACAAGAGAGGGCTGATCCGCTCCGCCCGACGGTGGATGACGGAGGGGCGGGTGTCGGGGTCGAGGGCCGGGGAGCGATCAGGACGCGGGCTGGTCAGGAGCGGGTGCGGGAGTCGGTGCCTCCCGGAGATCCGAGGGGAGGCAATCGGTCGCGATGATCCGTCTTCGGCCATCGGTCATCTCCCCTCCGCCGGCCGCCTCCCGCGATCCGCTGTCCGGCGTCCGCCATCAGGACGATCCCGCCCCTCCCTCCGCCTTATGATCATTTCTGCATTGCCATGCCCCCCGAGACAGGGATCGCGGCGACCGGAGCCGGAGCGGGGAGATCGGGGGGGGAGGGGGGCAGGGTGATGGTGAGCATGGCGCTGGCGGCCGATCGCATCGAGTCGACCAGCGGGGCGGGCTCGAGGCCGAAGCCGACCGCCGCCAGGGCGGCCAGAACGATCGGCCAGGAGACGCCTCGGGGGGCGGGGCCGGGGGATCGGTCGGAGCGGCGGAGGAACAGGGCGCGGAGCACCCGGGCGTAGTAGAAGGCCGAGATCACCGAGTTCACCAGAGCCAGAGCCACCAGGAGCAGCAGGGTGGAGCGGGCGGAGGCGTCGGCGTTGAGCACCTCCAGGAACATGGCGAGCTTGGACACAAAGCCGGCCGTCGGCGGCAGGCCGATGAGCGAGAGCATCAGGATCGCCAGACAGACGGCCAGGCCGGGGGACCGGACGCCGAGCCCGTCGAGGTCGTCGATGTCGTCCCGGCCGAGGCCCCGGGCAAGCCAGGCCGCGGCGGCGAAGGCGCCGACGGTCGTGAGGCTGTAGATGACCAGGTAGAACAGCACGGCGCCGGCGGCCTCGGCGGCCGAGGAGCCGGAGCGGACCGTGACCATCGCCGCGAGCACGCCGACCAGCATGTAGCCGGCGTGGGCGATGGAGGAATAGGCGAGCATCCGCTTGAGGTTCCGCTGGGCCAGCGCGGCGAGGTTGCCATAGGTCATCGTCGCCGCGGCGATCGCGGCCACGATCAACACCCAGCCCCCCCCCGCCTCCCCTCCCACGGCGCCGGCCCAGGGGGCCAGCGCGTGCAGCAGGACCTTCATCAGGGCGACGAGGCTGGCGAGTTTCGACCCCGAGGCGATCCAGGCCGAGACGGGAGCGGGGGCCCCCTCGTAGGTGTCGGGGGCCCACTGGTGGAACGGCACGGCGGCGAGCTTGAACCCGAAGCCGACGAGGATCAGCAGCACGGCCGTCGCGCCGACCAGATCGCCCGACAGCCCGCCGGCCTCCCCGGTCGCGGCGGCCGACTCGACCAGCACGCGCCGGATGCCGTCGAGGAAGGTGGTGCCGGTCAGACCGTAGAGCAGGCTCAGGCCGAACAGGAAGAGAGCCGAGGCAACCGAGCCGTAGACGAAGTACTTCATCCCCGCCTCGGCCGACCGGCGTTTGTCCTTCTCGAAGGCGGCGGCGAGATAGAGGCAGATGGTCATCAGCTCCAGCGCGAGGAAGAGGATCAGCAGCTCCTCCGCCGCGACCAGCACCATCATTCCCACGGCGGCCCAGAGCAGCAGGGCGAAGTAGGCGCCCCAGTGCTCGGTGAAGTCCCAGGCCATCGACATGCCGATGACCATGGCGAGCAAGAGCGCGATCACTCCGTTGAATGATGTCGCCAGCGGATCGCCCGCGATCGTGCCGTAAACGAGCGTCGGGTCCGGGTCTCCTCCCCCCGCCCCCGGGCCGGCGACCAGCGGTGCGAGCAGCAGGGCGAACACCCCGATCGGCCCGATCAGCGCGAGCGAGCCGACCGTCTTCCTCCGGGACGAGCCCGGCCGGCCCCGGAGCGGGCCGACATCGACCAGCAGGAGGACCAGGCCCCAGAGCGTCAGCAGGATCTCCGGGGAGAGGGCCCAGAGCTGGGAGAAGTCGATCGGTGGGGGCGAGGAGGGGGGCATGGGAAGGAATCCGATCGAGAGCGGCTGGCGGCGGCCGGATGCCGGATCGCTGAGGAACAAGGGCCGAGGCGGATCCCGGACGGGAGGACCCGGGGAGACGAAGCGGGAGGGGATTGAGGCGTCGCGGCGGCGGGGTTCGGAACGGCCGTCGGTCGCCGGCCGATCGCCACCGGCCATCTCGCATCAGCCCTCGGGCATAAGGTCCTCTTTCGGAACATCGCGGGGCCGGCTCAGCCGGCCAGGCTGTCGTAGCGGTCGACGTCGGCGGCGTGCCAGCGGCGGTAGCAGAGCAGGATCAGGGCGATGCCGACGGCGACCTCGGCCGCGGCGACGGTGATGACGAAGATCGCCAGCATCACGCCGGCGATCGGCCCGGCCTCGGGGCCGGGGGAGTCGGAGTATCGCCAGAAGGCGACGAGGTTGATGTTGGCGGCGTTGAGCATCAGCTCGATCGCCATCAGCACGGCGATCGCGTTGCGGCGCGCCAGCACGCCGAACAGGCCGATGGCGAACGCGGCCGAGGCGAACAGGAGGAACCAGCTCAGGGGGATGTCGCCGCCGGTCATCGCTCGGGCCTCGCGCCGGGGGTCTCGGAGACGGAAACGGTGGTGAACTCGCCATCGCCCCCCCTTGGGGAGACGGGGGGGACCGCGGGAAGGGCGGTCGGGTCGGCGGCGGTGCCGGCGGCGGAGGCCGGCCGGGAGTCCTGGCGGGCGAGGACGATGGCGCCGACGATGGCGGCGGTCAGCATCAGGCCGGCGACCTCGAAGGGGACGACGTATCGGGTCATCAGCTCGTCGCCGACGGCCCGGGGCATGTCGGCCACCACCGCCGAGGCGGTCGCCGCCGGGCTCCGGGGGGACAACCACGGGCCGGACTCCCCGACCGAGAAGGCGATTGGCGCCCCAGGCGGGGCGATGGCCAGGAGCGGGCCGCCCGCCCCGACGGCGAGCCGGGAGCCGACCCCCGCCGACCGATCGACCGGGAGCTCGACCGGCCCGGGATCCTCGACGTCCGGGCCGATCTCCCAGGAGAGCACCGAGGGAGCGGCCGGGGCCTCGTCGCCGGGCGAGGCGGAGGCCAGCGAGGCCGGGCCGACCAGGGCGGCGACCCGGGAGGAGTCGGGAGCGAGGGCCAGGGCGATCGGCACGCCGTCGAGCCCCTCGAAGGAGGCGACCTCGGCGCCGTCGGTCGCGTCGAGGACGCGGAGGCCCCAGCGGCCAGGCTCCCCGGAGACGAGCGAGGCGACGGCCACGATCGGGCCGCCGGGGTTGTCCTCAGCGGGGTCGGGATCGGGGTCGAGAGCCGGGGCCCCGGCGGCCGGGGCGCCTGGTCGGAGGTCGAGATCCCCCTGCTCGGGCTTCGGCCTCGGGGGGACCGGGCTGACGGCCAGGGCGGCGACCGGCCGGCCGGGCTCGGTGGCGATGGTGACGGCGAGAGCGTCGCCGGGGTCGGGTCGGCCCGGGGAGGGGTCCCAGACCTTGACGACGCGATCGGCCCCGGCGGTGACGAGCAGGCCGTCGGGGGTGAAGCTCATCGCGAGGATCGGCCCATCGTGGGCGGGGATGACCCGGGGCTCGGAACCGGGCCCGTCCCAGAGCCGGACCTTGCCGTCGAGGCCGGCGGCGGCGGCCAGGCGGTCGGCCGGGTCCTCGGCCGATCGCCTTGGCCCAACGGCCACCGAGGCGATGCGGCCGGCCAGGCCGCCGAGGCACTCGAACGCCGGCCGGCGGGCGAGGACGTCCCAGACGAGGACGCGGCCCAGGTCGTCGGCGGCGGCGACGAGGTCGCCATCGGGGCTGAAGCCAACGGCCGAGGCGGTCGACCCGGCGGTCGGGAAGGCCGAATCCTGCCGGCCGGAGGGGAGCCAGAGGCGGACTCGGCCGTCGAGGTCGGCCGAGGCGAGGGATCGGCCCGTCGGGCTGGCGGCCAGGGCGACGGAGGCCGGGCCGCCGACCCTCGGGTTCACACCGCCGGGGCGCGTCGCGGTGCCGGTCCACGACGACTGGCCCGGCCGTCCTCGCTCGGCGGTGATGCTGGAGCCGAGCACCCCGAAGACCCCCAGCGCCACGATCGCCGCCGGGAGCTTCCAGGCCCAGTGGCCGCTGGTCGTCTCGTCCCCCTGGATGTTCCTTGTCAGCATGACGCCGAACAGCAGCAGGATCGACACCGCCCCGATGTAGACGAGCACCTGGATGGCCGCCAGGAATTCGGCCTCCAGCAGCACGAACTGGCAGGCGACGGCGAAGAAGAACGCCACCAGGAACAGCGCCGCGTGGACGAGGTTCCTCGCCAGCACCGTGCCCAGGGCCGACAGCAGGCCAACAGCCGAGACGATCAGGAAGATCAACTGCATCGCGCTCACGACGGGTCCCTTCCGCCGACTCCCGGGATTGCCGCCGGGGTCCGCACCAGCCGATCCCTCCCCACCACCGGCGCCGGCCCCTCCCGGCGGGAGAGCCGGACCAGGGCCGCCAGGGCCAGCACCAGCGGCGGCAGGGTGACCAGCCAGCCCAGCAGCGGCCGATCCCGCCGCACCGCCAGCTCCAGCCAGACCGCCGCCGCCACGATGTTCACCAGGCAGAGCGGGATCAGGATCTTCCAGGCGAACCCCATCAGCCGGTCGACCCGCATCCGGGGCAGCGTGGCCCGGATCCAGAAGATCACGAAGATGATCAGGGCCACCTTCGCGACGAACCCCCCAACCAGGACGAGATTCACCAGCACCACCGAGTCGATCGCCCCGAGCGGCCAGGAGGTGAACGGCAGCATCCCGCCGCCGAGGAAGAGGGTCGTCGCCAGGCAGGAAACGCCGATGATCGCCAGGTACTCGGCCAGGAAGAACAGGCCCCAGCGCATGCCGGAATACTCGGTGTGGTAGCCGGCGATCAGCTCCGATTCGGCCTCGGGCAGGTCGAACGGGGCGCGGTTGGTCTCGGCGATGCTGGCGATCATCAAGACGACGAACGCGACGATCCCCGGCGGCGACCCCAGGAACCAGCCCTGGTCCACCTGGGCGTTGAAGATGCCCACCAGGCTCAGGCTGCTGGCCCAGAGGATCGCCGGCACCAGCGAGAGCACCTGAGGGATCTCGTAAGAGACGAGCTGTGCCACCCCTCGCATCGAGCCCAGCAGCGCGAACTTGTTCCGACTCGACCACCCCGCCAGGAAGACCCCCAGCACCGACAGGCTGGCCGCCGCGACGAGATAGAGCAGGCCCGAGGCCGTGTCGACCGCCGCCAGGCCGGGATAGCCCAGCCGGCTCCCCTCGGCCGGAGAAACCGCGCCGAAGGGGGCGACCTCGGCCCGGCTTCCCGAAACGCCGAAGGGAATCACCGCGAGCAC
Source organism: Tautonia sociabilis (assembly GCF_003977685.1). GTDB lineage: Bacteria > Planctomycetota > Planctomycetia > Isosphaerales > Isosphaeraceae > Tautonia > Tautonia sociabilis. The sequence continues at coordinate 77,713 of NZ_RYZH01000031.1, forward strand.
GAGGAAGGCCGAGACGATCAACAGGACCGGGCCAAGCAGGTGTGTCACCGCGTCGGCGGCTCGGGGGACGATGTTCTCTTTGGTGATCAGCTTCAGCAAGTCGGCGATCGGCTGGAGCAGCCCGAAGGGGCCGACCCGGTTTGGGCCGATGCGGTCCTGGAACCGGCCGGCGACCTTCCGCTCGGCGAGCACGATGTAGGCGACCGCCAGCGGCAGGAGGCCGAAGAAGACGACCAGCCAGAGGAGCCAGGGGATCCAGGTCGGCCCGGCCAGCTCGGGCCGGACCGGGGCGATCGGCACGTTCACGGAAGCTGTCTCCCTCGACCGGCGTCTCGTCTCATCGAGGACGGTCGGGACGGGATCGGATCGGATCGGATCAGACCCAGCGGAGGTCGCCGGCGGCCCAGGCAAAGACCAGGGCCACGGCAAGCAGGACCAGGAACACGACCATCTCGACGAGCACGAACAGCCCGAAGCCCGCCTCGGCCAGGCCGAGGTAGCTGACCGCCCAGGGGTAGAGGAAGATCGTCTCGATGTCGAAGACCAGGAAGAGCAGGGCGTAGACGTAATACTGAATGCGGAAGCGGACCCAGGTTTCTCCCGTGGTCCGCACGCCGCACTCATAGGCTTCCCCCTTCTCGACCGACCACTTCCTCGGCGCCACCAGAGCCACGACGACCAGGGGGGCCACGGCGAAGGCGACGGCGGCCAGCAGGAGCAGGCCGATGAAGCCGTAGTTGGGCAGCATTGCGGGCGGTCCTTCCGGGGCGTCGCGGCGGGCGAGCCGGGCGGTGCGGGGGAAGCGGCCGAACCGGCCGGGGTCGGGGACGGCGGTGGCGGTCTCCCCGGCCGGAGCGGACTCGATCAGACCGGGCGGGGCGTCGAACCGCCGGTGACGGCCCCGGCCGGTTCGGCCGCGTCGATCGCCTCGACCTGGGTGTTGCCGTCGATGGCGACCTCGGTGATCGAGCCGTCTTCCAGGCGGAGCCGGAGGGTGGGCTGGTGGCAGTACAGGGCCTTGCCGCCCATCTCCATGCCGCCGACGGGGCGGAGGCCCTCCCCCTCGACGGTGCCGATCGTCTCGGTCATCCACCGGCGGTGGCCGACCCGGCAGTACTGGACGACCCGCACCCGGGTCCCGGGCACGTACTTCGGCTGCGGCTGGTTCAGGAACATCGACGGACCGACCTCCGGGATGGCGAGGCAATCATAAAACGGGCCGCCCGGCGCGGACAAGGGCCCGGCTCGGGGCCATTGTAGCCGCCCGGTACCTGGTTTGTCGCGGTCAGGCGCCCGCCGGCTCGGGCTCGGGGGCCAGGGAGGCCGCCTCCCGGGCCTTGCGGAGCCGTTGCTCCTTCTTCCGGGCGACCTTGTCCCGCTCGGCCTGCTCCTCGGCGCTGGCCCACGCCTCGGGGTGCGTCCGGGCGTAGTAGGCGCTGGAGACGAGCAGGTCTTGCAGCGAGTAGACGTGAGACTGGTGCCGCTCGTAGTTGGACAGCTCGAAGTTCTGGTCCATCTTGATCGCGTCGAACGGGCAGTACTCGGCGCAGAGGCCGCAGTTCATGCAGACATCCATGTCGATGTAGAACTCCTCGGGGAGGGGGACGACCTTCCCCCGGGCGTCCTTGGCCTGGACCATCCAGATGCACTGGGGAGGGCAGACCTTCGCGCAGATGTTGCAGGAGGTGCAGCGGACGGAACCGTCCTCCTCGTCGTAGAGGAGCATCGGGAGGACCCGGAAGCGTTCCCGGGTGGGGAGGCGTTCGTCGGGGTATTCGACGGTGAAGAGGCCCTCGGTGCCGGCGTCCTGGTCGACGATCGACCCGCGGTGGTGCTCGGGACGCCGCCACCAGAGGTCGACGGGGAGATCCCCGCCCCCTCTCCTCCTGGTCGTCGCGCCGTGGCCGACGGTGAAGGTGCGGAGGAACCGCCGCATCGTGATCAGGTGCCCGGCGATCATCCCTCGGCCGAACGGCCAGAGGCCGAGCACCGCCCAGATCGCCGATCCGACCGGCCCGAACACCCCTTGGCCGTCGCGCCTCGTCCCGTCGTTCATCGTCCCCACCAACCTTTCCTGCGATGCGAGTGGGCAAGATCGCCCGGGGAGTGCCCGGGGGCGATCCCCTCGAAGAGGGGCCTCAGGGCCGGCCCGAGCGGAGGCTCGGGGCCCGGGGCCCAAGCCCGGCCGTCCCTCGGAGCGCGGCTCGCATGGCGGCCTCCCATGATCGCTCGGCCCTCCTCACCGATCCACCTCTCCGAGGACGATGTCCAGGCTGCCGAGGATGCCCACCACGTCGGCGACCGTGTGGCCGAGGCACATGGTTTCCAGAGCCGTGAGATTGATGAAGCTCGGGCTGCGGACGTGGTAGCGGTAGGCGGTCGGGCCGCCGTCGGCGACAACGTAGAAGCCGAGCTCCCCCTTGGCGTTCTCGACCCGGGAGTACGCCTCTCCGGCGGGGACCTTGATCTGGTAGCTCTTCTTGCCGGGGAGGATCGGTCCCTCGGGCAGGTCGCGGAGGGCCTGCTTGAGGATGCGGACGCTCTCGCGCATCTCCAGCAGGCGGACGTAGTAACGGTCGTAGACGTCGCAGCCGGTGCCGGTGACGACCTCGAAGTCGAAGCGGTCGTAGATGGAGTAGGGGGCGGCTCGGCGGATGTCGTAGGGCACGTTCGAGGCGCGGAGGACCGGACCGGCGGCCGAGTAGGCGATGGCCTGCTCCCGGGAGAGGAGGCCGACTCCCCGGGAGCGGTCCTTGAAGATCTCGTTCTCGGAGAGCAGGCGGTCGAGCTCGTCGATCTTGCGGTCGAGCCGGTCGGAGACGATGGCTCGGCAGCGGTCGAGCCAGCCGGGGGGGAGGTCGAAGGCGACGCCGCCGAAGCGGAAGTAGTTGCACATCATCCGGCTGCCAGCGGCCCACTCGAAGAGGTCGAGGATCAGCTCGCGCTCCTCGATCGCGTAGAGCGCCGGCGTGAAGAAGGCGCCCAGGTCGTTCAGCAGGAAGCCGATCGACCACATGTGGCTGGCGATCCGGTTCAGCTCGGCCATGATCACCCGGATGTACTCGGCGCGCTCGGGAACCTTGGCGTCGTCCCCCATGAGCTGCTCGACGGCCAGGGCGTAGCCGAAGTTGTTGAGCATCGAGGTGAAGTAGTCGAGCCGGTCGGTGAACGGGAAGTTCATCAGGAACGTGTTCCGCTCGCCGATCTTCTCGTGGTTGCGGTGCATGTAGCCCATCACGGGCTTCAGACCGACGACCGTCTCGCCGTCGACGCGCAGGTTCATGCGGAAGACGCCGTGCGTCGACGGGTGCTGCGGCCCGATGCTCAACACGAACTGGTCGGTGTCCAACTCCTGCACGTCGACGCCGGTCCCCTCGGGCATCCGGCCGGCCCCCTTGACGTCGGCGGCGGGGTCGAGCCGATCCCAGCCGGAGAAGGAGCGGGGGATCTTGACATTCGAGCCGAAGGGGTTCAGCTCCTCGGCGCGGCGGTGCTGCCCCTGGCCGTCGTCAATTCGGCTGGGGAAGACCTTGGCCGGGGCCTCGTAGTAGGGCTCCAGGTAGTCCTTGCGGAGGGGATGGTAGGCAAAGCCCTCCCACATGAGGATGCGAGTCAGATTTGGGTGCCCGGCGAAGCGGACGCCCATCATGTCGAACACCTCGCGCTCCTGGAAGTCGGCCCCCGGCCAAACGGAGATGACCGAGGGGACCTCGCCGGCCCCCTCGGCCTCCGCCGTTCGGACGCGCAGCTCGATCAGGGAGCCGGGCCTCGCCGTGCTGTCGAGGTGGTAATTCACCTCGATGCAGTCCTCGTAGTGCACGGACTGGAGGCTGGCGAGGTAATCGTAGCGGATCGGGTTGCGGTCCCGGAGGAAGAAGGCCACGTCGAGGAGCTTCTCGGCGGGGACGAGCAGGGCGGCGCGGACGATGGTGGCGGTTCCCGAGCCGAGTTCGGCGTCGAGGCGGGAGGCCAGTTCGGCCAGGCCCTCGTCGCCGAGCCAGACCAGGCTCGGCCGGGCGGGGGCGACCTTCAGCTTCTTCGAGGGCCGGGCGGCCGGCTTGCCCGCCGACGTCGGGGCCGAGGCGCCGGGGACGGCCTCTCCCCGGGACCGGGCCCGGATCAACTCGATCTTGCTCATCGCCCGCTGTTCGGCGGCGGGGGCGGGGGAGGGCTCGGCAGCGGCGTCGGGAGCCGGCCCGGGGGCCTCGGGCCGGGGAGCGGGGATGAGAGCCGGGCGGGGCAGGGCGGCCTCCCGGGCGTCGAGCAGGCCGGCGGCGGCCCGCTCGGCGGTCAGCTCCAGGGTGCGAACGTCGATCAGGTCGGGGCCGAACACCGGAACGGGGATGTCGCGGTCGACCTCCGGGTCGTACCAGGGGGTGTTCCCCTTGCGGCCAAGCGCGGGGATGTCCAGCCGCTCGCCGTCGATCTTCCGCTGAAGCGCGATCAGCCCGTTCAAGAGCGCCTGCGGCGTGGGAGGGCAGCCAGGGACGTAAACGTCGACCGGCAGGAACTTGTCGATGCCGGAGACGACGTTGTACCCCTCCTTGAACGGCCCCCCCCCCGAGGCGCAGGCTCCCATGCTGATGACGTACTTCGGCTCGGGCATCTGGTCGTAGAGCCGGGCGATCATCGGCATCATCGTCTTCGTGACCGTGCCGGAGACGATCATCACGTCGGCCTGTCGGGGGCTGCCGCGGAAGACCTCGGCGCCGAATCGGGCGATGTCAAACCGGCTGCTGGCCGTGCAGATCATCTCGATGCCGCAGCAGGCCAGGCCGAACCCCAGCGGCCAGAGGGCCGAGCGGCGCCCCCAGTTGTAAATGGTGTCGACCACGCCGAGCAGCTCGTCCCAGCTCGTGACCAGGACGTGCTTCTCCAGCTCGGCCTGCAGGGCCGGGTCGATGGGGATCGTCCACTCGGGGCGGGTGGTCGGCGGGGTCGGCATCGGTCTGGCCCTGGCTGTGGCGAGGGGCAAGAGGGGCGACGGCGGGGCCCGGGGCCGCCAGGCAAGCGGACGGGCGGCCCAGGGGACGGACACGGGGACGGCCCCGGGCGTTCGGCTCGGCCCAGGGGAGGCGGGGCTCGGGATCGGCGGCGGAACCCGCGCGAATTGTAGTCGCCGCGCCGGCGGCCCGCCAGTCGATCCCTTCCCGCCCGAGAGCCCTCGCCCCATAATACCGCCATGCAACGGCTGCCCATCCAGCTGAGCGTTTCGGCCCTGCTCATCGCGGTGGCGGGCGTGGCCCTCAACGTCTGGCTCTTCCGCTTCGGGCCGCTGGCCGGCCTCCTCGGCCTGAGCCTGACCAAGCACCTCGCCATCGCCTGGCTCTGCCAGACGATGGGGGTCGACCGCCGCCCCGAGGCCGCCCCCCCGAACGGCCCCGTCCCGGCCCCCTTCGCCGACGGAGCCTCCCGGGCGAAGGGCTGAGCCTCCCCCCAGCCCGAGAATCCCGAGTGGGCGCCGATCGGCCCGGCCGCTACAGTACCGACCCGGGGCAGGGACGCCCCGAGGAGGGACCCCCGATGCCGACGGATCGCGACGGCACGCTGCTGCTCGTCGAGGACGAGGAGCTCCTGCGCGGCCTCGTCTCGCAATTCCTGCGCGGGTCGGGCTTCCGGGTGGTCGAGGCCGCCGACGGCCTCGAGGCCCTCGACCGAATCGACCGGGACGGCCCGTTCGACCTGGCCCTGGTGGACCTGAACCTGCCCCACCTCTCCGGGGTCGACGTCTGCCGACGCCTGCTCGGCCGATGGCCGACACACCCGGTGATCATCTGCAGCGCCGCCATCCTCTCCGAGCACGAAACCGCACTGCGGCAACTGGGCATCGACCACTACCTGACCAAGCCCTACCACCCCGAAACCCTGCTGGCCCTGGTGGCCCAGCGGCTCTCGACCGCGGCCTGAGCCGCCCCGGGTGATCGGTTCCCTGATCCGAGTCGGGTCGCCTCTCGGCCTCGGGAGCCCCTGGCGACAGGTCCACCGCCCGGGGTATCCCGATCGACGAACCGAACGACCCGGTCTGAGGCTCTGAGGCGTCGAGGCGCCGCGCGGCTAGGCAATCGGCCGGGCGCTCGGATAGAATAGCTCCCCGATCGTCGCATCGCAACGGCCGGCGGCGCCCGGATGCCCCCCGGCCCTCGCCGACCGCCGCCCCGCCATCGCCCCGGACGAAGGATCACGCCCATGGCCGGCAAGCCGCAGAATCGCCTGGAGTTGCGCCGCCAGTACGAGGCCGCCGAGGACCTCGACCCGGTCGAGGACGACGCCGGCGTCGTCCTCGACGACGTCGACGACGAGGACGAGGGCGAACGCAAGCCGAAGAAGAAGAAGCCGGCGCCCAAGAGCAAGGCCAAGTCCACCAAGACCGCCAAGCCGGCCGCCCGGATGCGGATCGTCTGGAACGTCGTCAACGACGCCTTCAAAACGGTGGCGACCTTCGAGTACGCCCAGAAGGCCGAGGCCGAGGCGAAGGCCGAGGAGCTCAACGCCAAGGGCAAGGGGACCTTCTTCGTCCAGAAGTCCAAGGAACCCATGCCCGACGACGCCCCCGGCCTGGGCGCCACCATCACCCGAGCGACCCCTCCTCCCCCCAAGGTCGTCCCCGAGGCCGAACTCGAGGCCGAGGAGGAGGAGGAAGAGGCCGAGGAGGAGGACGAGGACCTCGACGAGGAGGAGGACGAGGACTGATCCCCCATCAGTCACCGATCCCCCCGCCGTCCCTTCCCGGACGCCGCTCCCCTCCCGACCCGATCCAGGCCCCACGATAGCCTGCCAACAACGCCGAGGACCCGTGCGCCGCGGGCTCGGCCTCCCAACCAGAGGCCGACCACCCACCCCGCTCAACGGCCTCCTCCACTCAGGCGGCCCAAACCGTGCCGCTCGGGACCTCGGCCTCCCGGATCGCCCTCCCCCGGTCCGCAACCCACCACCAGGCCCGGCTCGCGATGGGCAGGCGATCGCGCGAGCGGAGGAGTTCGATCGCGAGCGAAGGCCTGGCCCCCCCTGAGGCCTCGACCACATCGGCTTCGCCGTCACTCCCGCAGGTCTTCCATGACGAAAGGGGCCCAAAGAGGCCCCCTTCGTGTTCCCTTCGATTGACGACGCCGAGCCAAACCGCTATGATCCCCTGTCTCAGCACCATCTCGGGCAGATAGCTCAGCTGGTAGAGCACAGGACTGAAAATCCTGGTGTCGCCGGTTCGATCCCGGCTCTGCCCACTGCCGAATCAACCCGGCCCGAGGCGTCTATACCCGCCTCGGGCTTCTCTTTGCGCCCCTCCGAGGCGGCGGATCATCCACCGGGAATCCCGCCGGCCCTCGCCTCGATCCGCCCTGTCGCGGCTCCCGCTCGCCGACCAGGTGCTGCTGGATTGATGCCGTCGGTCCCGGTCGCGGCCTCCTCCCGGTCGGGGAGGCAAGGCCACCGCAGGGAGAACCGGGGCTCCGGGCTCGGATCGGCTGCCGGGTGAGAAGGCCGTTCTTCGAGGAGGCCCCCTCGCGGACGATCATCGACCAATGGGCCTCCCGCCGGTACGACAACCGACCCCGGTTCCCCAGCCTGCGGCATCAAGGACGAGCGGGAGGGGTAGTCTTGTGCCAGGCTCCAACGAGCCGCGATGAGGCACCTCACCTCCGCCCGGGTTTCTTCCTCCGGATGACCAGGATCAGGGCCCCCTGTCGGCCTTCGGCGACGGCCGCTCATCATTCCTCGGCCGTTGACGAATCGTCGACTGGCTCGTATATTTCCGATCGGCTATAGAACCAAAGGGCAATCAACCGATGATGACCGGCAGCCTCGACACGACGTTCGCGGCCCTGTCCGACCCGACCCGGCGGGCGATCCTCGCCCGGCTGGCGGAGGGGGAGGCCACTGTGAACGAACTGGTGGCCCCGTTCAAGCTGAGCCAGCCGACGATCTCCAAGCATCTGAAGGTCCTGGAGAACGCGGGCCTGATCTCTCGGGGCCGGGACGCCCAGCGGCGGCCGTGCCGGCTCGAGGCCGGGCCGCTGGCTGAGGCGAACGCCTGGCTGGAGCGCTACCGGGCGATCTGGGAGGCCAATTTCGATCGGCTCGACGCCCTGCTGGACGAGATGAAGGTTGGGAAGAATCCCCGAAGGAGGGACCGATGACGGACACGCTCAAGGTCACGACCGCCGGAGACCGTGAAATTATCATCTCCCGATCCTTCGATGCGTCTCAGGAGCTGGTCTGGGACGCGATGTCCCGGCCCGAGCTGCTCCGGCGCTGGATGGCCGGCCCGCCGGGCTGGGAGCTGACGACCTGCGAGGAAGACCAGCGGGTACTTGGTTACCGGGGCCTCGCCTGCTGACCTGTAGCTCCGAGGCCCCCTCCTGTGTAGAACCGTCCTCATGGCTGGCAGGGCACCCACCTACGACGAACTCCTCGAACTGACCCGGCGGCAGGCCCGGCAGATCGACGAGCTGCGCTCCGAGGTCGAACGTCTCAAGGCCGAATTGGAGCAGGCCAGGAGGGCGGGCAAGCGTCAGGCCGCACCCTTCTCCAAGGGGCCGCCCAAGGGCGTCCCCAGGCGACCGGGACGCAAGGCCGGGCACCCGCCCCGCCACCGACCCCCGCCGCCGCCCGAGCAGGTCGGTCGCACCGTCGAGGTCCCACTCCCGACGAACTGCCCCGAGTGTCACGCCCCGCTGGATGACGCACCGACGACGATCCACGACCAGGACCAGATCGACCTGCCCGAGCCGAAGCCGGTCATCACCCGCTTCCGGGTCCCGGTGGCCCGCTGCCCGGCCTGCTGCCGCCGGGTCCAGGGCCGCCACCCCGAGCAGACCTCCGACGCCCTGGGCGCCGCCGCCGTGCAGTACGGCCCCCGCCTGCTCGGGCTGGCCGCCGACCTGAAGCACCGCCTCGGCGTCTCCTACCGCAAGTGCTCGGCGGCGCTGCTGACCCTCACCGGGCTGGTGGTCGCCTCGGCGGCCCTGGTCCGCAGCGGCCACCGCCTGCGGCGGCTGGCCCGGCCCAGCTATGACGCCCTGGTCGAGGCCGCCCGCCGCAGCGAGGTGCAGCACGTCGATGAGACCGGCTGGAAGATCGGTGGTCGCTCGGCCTGGCTGTGGGTCTTCGCCGACGAGCACGCCACGCTGTCTCGCATCCGCCCGAGCCGGGGCCACGAGGTGGTCGTCGAGGTGCTGGGGGAGGAGTATGAGGGGGTGCTGGTCAGCGATTGCTTCCTGGCCGACGACCCGCTGGACTTCGCCAAGAGCAAGTGCACGGCCCACCTGCTGAAGCGGTGCTCGGAGGTGGAGCGGTCCAAGAGCCGTGGGGCGGTGCGGTTCAGCCGCCGGATGGCGGCGTTGCTGCGCCGGGCGATGGCGTTGAAGCGGCGCCGGGGGGCGATGAGCCCGCACGGCTATGCGGTGCAGCGGGGCAAGGTCCATGCGGAGTTGGACCGGCTGCTGGCCGGGACGTACACCGACCCGAACAACGCCCGGCTGGCGAAGCTGCTGCGCAAGCACCGGGGCAGCGTGCTGGGGTTTTTGGACCATGACGGGGTGGAGGCGACGAACAACCTGGCCGAGCGGGAGGTGCGTATCCGTCCGGTGAAGACCATCCTTGACGCCCGCGCGGCCCGAGCGCAGGGCGGCCCTGGCCGTCAGCCGGCGGCCAGGATGCGGCGGACCGACGTCCGGCCGATCCCCAGTCGCCGCGCGATCTC